>CAMCPM010000014.1 GCA_945876755.1 uncultured Clostridia bacterium | reverse complement strand
GACAGCAGAATAACAACCAGCAGAACAACAGACAGCAGAATAACAACCAGCAGAACAACAATCAGAACAGATAACGTCTGGATCGGGATCAAATAATCGAAAGCGGCCCGGAAGGAGTGTTTCTTTTCGGGTCGTTTCATGTTGGCAGTTTTTATATTTTTTCTGTAAAATGCAAGATTTTTCTTTCAAAAAGGTACTTATTAAGTGAAACCGGTTGAAAAAAGTTAAAGGGGGGAAGTATATGGAGGACAGCGGCATTATTTCGCTGTTTTTTGAACGCTCCGAGGAAGCAATTTGCGAAACCAAGCGCAAGTACGGACGGTTTGTGCTGGGCATGATAATGCACATCCTGCGGAATGAGTCGGACGCAGAGGAATGTGAAAATGATACATATATGTCGG
Organism: uncultured Clostridia bacterium; assembly: GCA_945876755.1. Lineage (GTDB taxonomy): Bacteria > Bacillota > Clostridia > Oscillospirales > Ruminococcaceae > RGIG8773. The sequence goes on along the minus strand of CAMCPM010000014.1, from coordinate 51,029 downwards.
TGTGGTCGGTGATACCGCCCCAGAGACCGATGAATTTCAAGGCGTTTCTGCTGAAAATTGCACGAAATCAGGCTTTGAAAAAATACCGTTTTCTTAACGCCGAAAAGCGAAATCCGAATGTTACGGTATCGCTTGAAGAGCTTGCGGAATGCGCTTCCGATGAGGGCGACGGTTTGCGGTACGGCGATAACGAGCTTGCGGAGATCATCAACGGTTTTCTTGAAACGCTCAATGATGAAAGCCGCAAAGTTTTTATGCTTAGATACTGGTATTTTTCGTCCGTAAACGATATTGCCGAACGGTGCGGAATAAGCAGGAGTAAGACAGAATCAATGCTGTTCCGCACAAGGAAAAAGCTGAAAAAGTACCTTGAAGAGAAAGGAGTAAAACAATGACAAAAAGAGAAATTGAACGTATGGTTTCGCTTGCGGATGAACGATACATAGGTGAGCTTTTCGAGCAGAAGCTTCATAACAAAAATAGGCATATTTCAGTATGGTTTGTTACGGCAGCGGCTGCTGTTGCGCTGACTGTGTTTATAGGCGGAATGCTTTCTGGAGACGGTTCTGAAAGGCTTGACGATTTGCAGGTCATCACAATGGAGACTGTTTTAAGTGATTTTGAGCCGGTTGGAGATGTGTTTCCCGAGGCTGTTTTCAAGGAGAATATTCCCGTTGATTATGACGAGAATTTTGATTACAGTGTATATTTCAACAGCGATGAATTTGAACAAGTAAATGAGGATTGCGATTTTACCGATGATTATTTCGAATTTGACGAGACGTATCTTGAAAGCATTATTCCTTTTGACGTAAGCGAGTTCCCGAATGTTTACGGCTCGGTTTGCGTTGATGAAAATAATGTACCCTTAAATGTCAGATTGGACTTCGTTGACAGCTATGACGTAAAAGATGATTCAAAGTATATGAATATTGTAGTAAACAGCAAGTGTTTTTTGTTTACGTTTAAGGGACTTGAGCCTGTTCAGCGAATGGGTGTTGACATTTACGGCTGCGACATGACCAATAAATCCGAGAAAAAGACACTTGGCGCATATTTTAAATCGGACGGAAAATATTATACTCTCTATATGGTCAATATGACATATGAAGAGGCAATCGGTGTTATCGACAGGTTGATTTTAAGCGGCTTTTCTGCGGATAGCTTTGACCTTTTAAAGGGTACCGAGTGCAGGACGGAAAGCAGGGCGGTGACTCTTGCAGAGGCAAATGAGATAGAGCCGTTTGCAGGGTATATTCCGCAGCTTGAACGCATAGGCGATATGGAATTTTCAGAGCGCAGCTATACTACATTTTGTAAAAATGGCGAAATGCAATATCATGAGGTCCTTATTGAATACTGCTGTATGGAAAATTATGAGATAAAGAGGAATATTAATGCATATTATCGCAAATACAACGTTGAAGAAGAGGATTACAACGAGGAACACGCTATGCCTCTCGTCAGCCTTGACGAACTGACGAGGGATAAGCTTGACGGGCTTGCACGCTTTAAAATCGACGGCGATATGTCCTTTTACCGTTTTTACATCAGCATTGAGGACTTTGAGATACTTGTTGTGGCAAACTGCACTCCCGACGAGCTTTGGACTTATATAAGTGAAATTAACGAATGCTCAAAAAGAGAACAGGAAAGAAGCAGGCAGCACTTAAGTTTGCAGTCCTCAAAGCTTCTGAAATATCCTGTTGAGGGGAAAATATCCGAGCCTTACGGTGAACGCACGGCAGACGGTGCGGAGGATTTTCACAACGGCATTGATTTTGCGGTACCGGAGGGTACTCCCGTTTATGCTGCCGCAGACGGAGTTGTGCAGACTTCTATGAATGTGGGTAACGGATATGAACCCTTACAACCAGCCTTATAATCAGCAGAATTATACATACAATGCGCAGAATATTCCGCAGCAGGGATACTGTGCTCCGCAGGGCTATGCAGCGCCTTATCAGCAGCCGTCAACCGGAATGGCTGTTGCTTCGCTCGTTCTTGGCATTGTTTCAATTGTTATGGGTATACTTATGTTTGCACTGCCCGTACTTTTCCTTGTTCCTATCATAGGACTTATTCTGGGTATTGTGTTCAAGTGTAAGCATCTTCCGGTAGGAAAGGGCTTGTCTACGGCAGGTATCATTACATCTTCACTTGGTTTGCTTATTCCTATTGCACTTCTGATTTTTGTGGTAGCAATGCTTCTTACCAACGGTGCTGAAGTCATGGAATTTATTAAGCAATATTCTCCTGAGGAATATGAGCAGCTTTATGAGATGTACAGCGAACAGTTCCCGCAGTGGTTCGAGGGCGCTGTTATGATGCTTTTCAGAAAGTAAATAAACAAACCGAAACGGCGTTACGGCAGGTATACTGTAATGCCGTTTTTTTATTTTGCTGTTTTTACAAATGAATCATGGCAGGTCTTGACAAAATGCGCGTTGTTTGATATAATAAATCAAATGATATAAAACGTTTGATTTAGAATATTGTCAAGGTTGTTACTTTACTGAAAATACAGATGAATTTAGAAAGGATGGTAATACATATGGAACTTTTAAAAGAAAATGAAAAAAGTGCAAATCTTGCGGCGGCAAAAGTAATGCGGATAACTGTTATCGTTTTTGCGGCAGTGCTGATTCTGGATTTTATCGGAATTTTTGTTGTCGAAATTGGTACGATGATAACCGCTTTTATCATTGGAACAGTTCTGCTTTTAATTCCTACGCTGCTGACAAATATATTGAAAGCTGACGGCGGTTGGCTGAAATATGTAATAGTTTTTTGCGCTGTTATCTTTACCGTTATTATTACGGTAACATTATCATATCATGCTGTATTGCTGTATGTTTATCCGATAGCAATTGCAAGCCTGTATTTCTCGAGCAAGCTGAATAATATTGTAACATTGTTTACGATCATCGGCGTTTCTATCGGACAATTTGCAGCGTTTAAACTCAATTTTGTATCAGACGATAACTTTGAGACAGCAAGTGAAGCATTACTGTTTGGAATTCTTCCGAGGGCAATGGTGCTGTTTGCGGTATCTGCTATCTTTACCATGCTTTGCAAACGTACCGCTTCAATGCTCGGAAGCCTTATGGGTGCGGAGCAGCAGAGAATCATGCGTGAAAAATCTCTTGAAATGTCGCACAAGCTTCTTGAGACTGTTACTGAGCTTGATAAAATTTCCGCGGCTTCCGCAGAGGCTAACCGCAGTATTGCTGACGAATCGGAAAATGTTATGAGCGACAGTGAGGAAAATTTTGATCACATTAAATCTGTTGAGGAAAATATGAACGTTATTTCCGAAAATCTGAAAAATCTTTCGGAAATGAGCGGAAAAATTGCGGAACTTACCAAGCGTGCGGATGAAATTACCGCAGACAACGACAGAAATATGTCTCTTGCGGTGTCCAGCATGAATGAAATATGCAAGGGTACTGACGAGAGCAAGGAGATAATTTCAAGACTTTCGGAGCAGTCTAAGAAAATCGTTGAAATTGCAGATGTCATTACCGATATTTCAATGCAGACAAATATCCTTGCGCTTAACGCTTCCGTTGAGGCTGCTCACGCAGGCGAACACGGCAAGGGCTTTGCAGTTGTTGCTTCCGAGATAAAAAAGCTTTCCGAGCAGACAAAGGAAGCTGCTGCTGATATCGGCGGAATAATTTCACAGGTCACGGACAATATTTCCGGAACAGTTTCCGCTATGGAGAAAAATGCAGTTCTTACCCGTGAGGGTATGAAAAGTATGGAGCAGATGAAGGTTTCCGCAGGACAGATAAGCGTTTCAAACGGTGAAATTTCAAAGAATATTTCCGAGATGAACAACGTTATGGCAAGCGTTGCAGAAAGCGGTGAAACCGTTTCGCAAAAGCTTATCAGCGTAAGCGGAAATATTGAAAATAACTGCGGAGCCGTTCAGCATATGGCTGCGGCTATTGAGGAAAACAGCGCAGGTACCGAAACTCTTGGTGAAATGGTCAAGAATATCAAAACCATGGCTGTTGAACTTGAAAAGCTTACACAGTGACATTTCAAAGGAAGTATTGTAATGAATATGATTCCGGCAGAAGAGCTTCCGGGCGTTAAGAAAAAATCATTCAGTATGTATTTCGGCGGCAGCGAAATATGGTTTGAGCATCTGGACGGTATTTACGGTTATACGGACATAGCTGTTGAAAAGCTTGAAAATGATTATTTGACATTCAAAAAGCCGTCAATGCCGTCGCTGATCGCGATAAATCTTGATGAGACTGAAGTCAGTGACAGGCTGATAGCCGCTATTGCAGAAAAGCTTCTTAACGGCGGAAAGCGTTTTACGAGAGTGGTTTTTGTCGGAACAGACCGAGCTGCAAAACGAAAAATCAAATCGGCGCTTACGCAGGCGGCTTTTGCGCTTAACTTCATAAATGATTTTGAAAAAGCAAAGGAATGGCTTGCTTCGGAAAGCATTATGTGAGGGGCAAGCTGTATTTTTAAGCATATCTATGGAAATATGGGAGAAGTATTGGGAGAAGAATAATGGAACACTGCAAAATGCAAATCGGATGCCTTTTGGTGCTTTTGTACATAACGTTCATATATCTGCGAGAGTGTAAAAAACATAACCGCAAATTTAATGAAACACCTTTTAACGCAATGCTTGGACTTGGTATCGCAAGTGTGCTTCTTGACGGTGCAACTGCTTACACGGTAAATCACCTTGATACTGTTCCGCCTGTTCTGAATATGATACTGCACGCACTTTTCCTTATCAGCATTGACTCTGTAATTTTTGTGTTATTTCTGTATATGCTGTTTATTACCGGTGCATATCCGAAAGGAAAACGAGATAAAGCTCTTATTTTTTTACCGTTCGTAATAAATCTGCTTATAGTTATTTGCAATATTGGTTCTCTTGAGTATATAAATGGTACGATTACAAATTATTCCATGGGGGGTATCGGTTTACACCTGCTTTATTATGGCGGCGATATACATTATTATGACCATAGCCGCATTTTTCAAACGGTGGAATTATATTGAACGTCACAAACGAGTCGGTATATTCACATATCTTCTGGTACTGGCAACGGTAACGGGAATACAGATGATTTTCCCTGAGACTCTTATTTCAAGTATAGGAGTAACAATTTTTATCATAAGCGTTTATTTGAATTCCGAGGACCCTGCTTTAAGGGAGCTTTCCCGTCTGCACAGCGAAACGGTAATGAGCTTTGCAAACCTTATCGAAAACCGGGACAACAGTACGGGAGGTCACATTAAGCGGACGAGCCGCTATGTACAGCTTATTGCCGAAGAGCTTCGGGACAGGGGCTATTACAGCGAGGTGCTGACTAAAGATTACATCACAAATCTGCTCAAATCGGCGCCTATGCACGATATCGGAAAAATTTCGGTTCCGGACGCTATTCTGCAAAAGCCGGGCAGGCTTACCGATGAGGAATATGCCGCAATGAAGCTTCACGCTGAAAACGGCGGAAATATTATCAGAGAAACTTTCCGCAACCTTGGTAATGAAGAATACCGCAAAATGGCTTTTGAGGTTGCAAGATACCATCATGAAAAGTGGAACGGCAAGGGGTATCCCGATGGCTTGAAGAGAAATGAAATACCGCTGTGCGCAAGAATAATGGCAGTTGCGGACGTGTTTGACGCTGTTTCGGAAAAGCGTTGTTACAGGGACGCTATGCCTCTTGACAAATGCTTTGATATCATAGAGCATGGAAGCGGTCAGGATTTTGACCCTTTGATAGCGGAAATTTTTCTCGATATCCGCGATAAGGTTGAAGCCGTTCACGCTGAATTTGAATCGGAGGTAAAATTGCGGCAGGAAAATCCCTGCTGTGAAAAGTGAAAATAATTTTTGAAAGGCAAATGAAATCAAAAATGAAAAAGAAGATATTTTTAGCTGCACTTGCAGCTGTTATGCTGTGCGGCTGTAAGGAAATCAATACCGGCAGCGAAGATTACAATGTTATTGATACTTCCGCTTCGGAAACACAAATTACAGAAAAGAACAATGAAAGCGCAGCAGACACAACAGTTTCGGAAATGCAGGCTACGGAACAGAGTAATGAAAGCAATGATGATACGGCTGATTCGGAAACACAGCTTCTCGAAGAAAGCAATGCTGATATTGACGAGGCTGTTATCCGTGAACTTTTAGACGGGAATTTTTTCTGCATGAGCAGTATTTTCGGGTCGGGCAATCTCGGCTATACCGGAGAGCCTGTTCAGGGTGACAACATTTACAGAGTTGCAAGCGATATATTTGCAGACTACGCGGAATTTGAAAATTATGTCAGCAGCATTTACTGTGCTGCTGAAGCTGACAGGCTGATGTATAATTATCCTTATGAGGGCTCGCAGATGTATCTGGACATAGACGGTGAGCTTTGCATAGATATCAATCTTGCAGGCGCAAAGGGATATTACGCTGACTGGTCGGATTGTAAAATCATTATTAATTCCGTAAGTGATGACAGATGTGAATTTACTGCTGTCGGCAGCATTGAAGAACCTGCTGAAGTCCCCGTAAAAGAGGAATATCCCGTTGACGGAGCTGCTGTTCTTGAAAACGGCAAATGGGTACTTGAAAAGACAATTTATTAAAAGACAGGAGAATTAACATGGAAACACTTAACAAAATCCAGAAAACGGTAAATGTATTTAAAGTGCTGACTCTCGTAGCTATGATCCTTTCGTTTGTAACGGGACTTCTTCTGCTTACGGGAATAGGTATATGGCACGGTGTAAATGAAGTCGGTATTATTGACAAATCTGATTTCAGCTTTGCGAAACTTATGGGCTATAATGAAAATATTGCCGTAATTTGGTGTGCTTTTGTTACGGTGATTACTGACGGCATTCTTCTTGCCTTTACACACAGTTATCTGAAGCATGAGATCGCGGACGGAACTCCCTTCACCGAAAGAGGTGCAGCAGAGATCAAAAAGCTTGGCATAAGAATTATTGTCCTGCCGATTGTCTCGATAAGTATCTGCGGAATAATCTGTGAGTGCTACGGGATTGATCCCACGAAAGATTATTCAAATGAAACATCCGTTGTTTTCGGAATTGCGCTTATAATTATTTCTATGATATTCCGTTACGGTGCGGAAATTTCAAGGAGGGAGGACATTGGAAATGCTGAAACCGGTGAATATTCTGAATAAGGTAAACGCTGTTGATAAGCTTTACGTTTATGAGAAAATCGGCAGATTTAACGGAAATGTCCTCAGTGTTGTAAATGTGGCAAACCGCACTCTTGATTTTCATGTGCATGAAAATTCCGACGAGCTTTTTTATGTTATCGAGGGAAGCTTTCAGCTTGAAACCGATGACGGACTTATACCTGTTAATTCGGGGGAATTTATTATTGTTCCGAAGGGAACAAGGCATCGTCCTGTTGTAAACGAACTGTCCAAGTTTCTTATGATAGAGATGGAGGGTACTCTTAACAAAGAAAACAGCGGAGATCTATATGAAGAATGAGACAAAATAATTAACGGCGGCTGTTTAGAAAAATGAACGTATAGAAGTATGTAATACTAAAAACCAATTAAACTGTAGACAAATAATTTTCGCATAATCCATATACGCAAGATTATGCTCGATTTTTTGTACAGTTTTTAAATGGTTTTTAGTATAAGGATACCGAGCAGAAAACTCTCGGTATCCTGTTTTTTATTACGGACTGCCAAAGGGAGACATCCTTTAGGGTACTGCGAGGCGATAACGGCAGTTCAGCAGTCGATGAACAGATATGACCCGTCTGTGATTGGTTATGAGTGGGATGATACAAATCCGAGGATTCAGCTTGAACCTCGCGGCGGCCGCGGATATATTGAGCTGAAAGCTGTCCGTCCCGTGAAATAATTAAAGCTGCAAATCACATTTGATTGTGATTTGTAGCTTTTGCGTTATTCTTTCAGAGCTCTGTTTTTACCATATGGTTAAGAGGTCCGATACCGTGACCGATGTGAAGTCCGTATCCTATCGCAGCGGTAATGTACTCCTTTGCTGCGGCAACACTTTCGGGTATGGTTTTTCCGCTGGCAAGTCCGCAGGCAATTGCCGATGAAAGAGTACAGCCTGTTCCGTGGGTATCCGGATTGTCAAGCCTTGGGGACTCAAAACGGTGAAATTCGCCGCAGTAAAGAATATCAACTGCCGCGCCGTTTCCGTGCCCGCCTTTTACAAGCACTGCAGCACCTGTTTCCTCAGAGAGGGACTTTGCTGCCCTGCGCATATCGTCTTCGTTACGGATGGGGAATCCGCACAGAACCTCAGCTTCGGGAATATTCGGAGTGATGACCGAAGCAAGCGGAAAAAGCTCCGATTTAAGAAGTGAAACGGCTTTTTCGTCAATGAGCCGCCTGCCGCTTGTGGATATCATGATCGTATCCGCAACGATATTTTTTACGCTGTATTTTTTCAGCAGCTCCGCAGTTTTTGTGATAATTCCGCACTCGGGCATCATTCCGATTTTTACCGCATCGGGAGGAATATCTTCAAGAACAGCTTCAAGCTGTGCGGCGAAAAAGTTTTCCGGTACATTGAAAACGTCCTTTACGCCAAGCGTATTTTGTACAGTAAGTGCGGAAATAACGCTCATTCCGTAAATTCCGTGTGCGGCAAAGGTTTTCATGTCCGCTTGTATTCCGGCACCGCCGCATGGGTCGGAGCCTGCAATTGTCAGAGCCGTTTTCATATCAGAGTCAGCACCTTTTCTTTAAGCCTGCGTGCGGCTTCTTCGGGTTCGCTGCTTTTCATGATTGCCGAGACTACGGCAACGCCCGATATTCCGCTGTCTGAAAGGACTCCGCAGTTTTTAAGGTTGAGTCCTCCGATAGCGCATACCGGAATTTCAACAGTGCTGCAAATATCCTTCAGCGTTGAAACCTCTGTGATAACAGTTTTCACCTTTGTAGTTGTAGGGAAAATTGCTCCTACTCCAAGGTAGTCTGCGCCGTCCGACTGCGCCTGAAGGGCACGTTCAACGGTTTTTGCGGTTGCTCCCACAATTTTATCTGGACCCATAAGCTTTCTTGCTTCGGAAACGGGCAGATCGTCATTTCCGACGTGAACTCCTGCCGCATCGCAGGCAAGAGCAACGTCTGCGCGGTCGTCGATAATAAGCGGAACATAATATTTATCTGTAACGTTTTTCACAGCACGGGCAAGTTCAAGGTATTCTCTGCCGCTGCGGTTTTTCTCACGGAGCTGAACTATCGTTGCTCCTCCTGCACACGCTTTGTCAACGGTATCAAGCAGCTTTTCAACGGTCACGCCTGTGCTGTCGGTAATAAAATACAATGTAAGGTCAAGCTTTTTCATATTTGAATATCCTCGCTTTTTCGCTGTAAAATTTTTCGTCTATGTTGAAAAGCCCGTCGATAAGTGTGCCGTGGAAACGGCTTATGCTTTTTTTCTGTTCAAATACGGCAGCAGCGTATTCTCCTGAAAGTCCCATAAATACCGCCGCAGCGGCAGCGGCTTCAAGGGGTGTTCCAACCGAAAGAAACGCTCCCGCAACTGCGTTGAGCATACAGCCTGTACCTGTGACAAAGCTCATCAGTTCGTGTCCGTTTTCGCAGATGTACACGCCGTTTTTGTCGGCGATAACGTCATTTTTGCCCGACATAAGAACGGTACAGCAGAACTTTTCCGCTGCTGTTTCTGCTGCATAGACCGCATCGCAAAGCGGACTTTTTTCACCGTTATCTATGCCCTCGGCATGGTGCGGAAGTCTGCATATGGCTCGAATTTCGGATTCGTTGCCCTTTATCACGGCAGGACAGCATCTGCCGATAAAATCTGATGCAAAATCAAGCCTAAGCTTACTGCACCCTACTCCAACAAGATCGATTATGCAGGGAATGCCAAGCCTTTTGGCGGTGTCTCCCGAAACGGATATCGCTGCGAGTCTGCTGTCGGAAATGTTTCCGAGATTCACTGCAAGAGCCTTTGCTGAAGCGGTTACATCGGCGACCTCGTCTCTGTGTTCAGCCATTATCGGTTTTGCCCCGAGAGCGAGCAGCGCATTTGCGCAGTCGTTTATGGAAATATGATTGGTTATGCAGTGTATAAGCGGACGCTCGGCTTTAATTTTCTGCCGAAGCTGATACAGATTTTCTTTGCTTATCATAAACCTTTGCTCCCAATGAATGCTGGAATTTTGCAAGCATACCCGTTTTGCTGAGTGCTGTCAGGAAAATAAATGCTATTGAGCCGCCGATGAGAGTTCCGCCGATAAAGGACGGTACATAGAAAAGCCATGTAAGACCTGTTCTTCCCCATATAAATGCCATAACGGGGTAGCTTACGATAGCGCCGATAATGCCTGTACCGATTATCTCGCCTATAACGGCAAAAATCAGCTTGCCGTTAGAAACGCGGTAAAGTACGCCGGAAAGAAACGCTCCGAAAATTGCACCCGTCAGGGCAAGCGGAGGGATACCCATAAATGCCATGCGTATGATTCCGATAAGAAATGCGCACAGCAGGGAATACCACGGCCCCAGAAGAACGGCGCAGACGATGTTGATGAGATGCGCCATAGGACACATTCCCTCGACCCGGAGTATGGGCGAAATTACAACGCCCAGTGCTACAAGCATTGCAAGCACTGTCATTTTGAGTAAAGCTGTTTTTTTAGTCATAAGACCCTTCCTTTCTTGGCTTTCGGAAGAGTCTCATCAAGGCAGACTCCGCCCGAAAAACCGGACGGTCGAGACTCATTAGTCTCCTCTCACCTTGAAACACAAGTTCCCTCGCATATTATTTTCAAAGCCCCGGACGCTCCTCCGCAGCTCCGTTATTTCAAAATGCCTGAAAGCATTGAAATACACTTTATTTTTCGGTACAGAACTCTACCTTTTTGCCCTCTAATATCATGTTTGTAGTTCTGACTGCACACATTTTTCCGCACATTGAGCAGGTATGTCTGTCGGCAGGCGGGGTGCTTTCAAAATAAGCGCGTGCCTTGTCGGGGTCTGCGGCGATCTTGAACATTTCTTCCCAGTCTACCTTATGGCGAGCCTCAGCCATTTTATTGTCGAGGTCGCGTGCGTGGGGTACTCCCTTTGCGATATCGGCAGCGTGTGCGGCAATTTTTGAAGCCATTATGCCCTCTTTAACATCGTCGGCGTCGGGCAGACGGAGATGCTCCGCAGGTGTTACATAGCAGAGAAAATCAGCGCCGTTTGCAGCGGCGATAGCTCCGCCGATAGCCGATGTGATGTGGTCGTAGCCGGGGAAAATATCTGTAACAAGAGGTCCGAGAACGTAAAAGGGTGCTTCGTGGCAGATACGCTTTTCAAGCTGCATATTAGCGGCAATTTCATTCATAGCCATATGTCCGGGACCTTCGATCATAACCTGAACGTCCTTTTCCCATGCACGCTTTGTAAGAGCGCCAAGCTCGATAAGCTCGGAAATCTGACCTGCGTCGGTGCTGTCGTCGATACAGCCTGGACGAAGTGCATCGCCGAGACTGATGGTTACGTCATATTCACGGAGAATTTCCAGTACCTCATCGTAATGCTCATAAAAAGGATTTTCATTTCCTGTCATTTCCATCCACGCAAACAGCAGCGAGCCGCCTCGTGAAACGATATTCATTTTTCTGCCTTCACGTCTGAACGCCTCAATTGCACGGCGGTTTATTCCTGCGTGGATAGTCATGAAGTCCACGCCCTCTTCGGCATGGGCTTTTACGACCTTGAGGAAGTCCTCGGCGGTAATTTCAAGCAGATCCTTTTCAAGATAGCCGATCGCGTCATACATAGGAACAGTACCTATCATAGCGGGAGACATTTCAATAAGCTGTTTACGGAATGTATTTGTCTTGCCGTAATTTGACAAGTCCATAATAGCTTCTGCGCCGAATTTTATCGCTGTTCTGACCTTTTCCATTTCGCTTTCGTAGTTCTTGCAGTCGCCCGAAATACCAAGATTAACGTTTATCTTAGTACGCAGACCTTTTCCGATACCCTCGGCTGAAAGTGACTTGTGATTAACATTTGCAGGAATAGCGATCTGTCCGAGAGCCACAAGCTCACGAATCTTTTCGGGGTCTGTATATTCCTTTTCCGCAACAGTTTTCATTTCGGGAGTGATTATCCCAAGCTTTGCAGCTTCCATCTGTGTTTTGTATTCTCTCATAACAAGCTCCTTTTCTGGACAAATAAAAAGCCTATGCAGAAAAATCCGCATAGGCAAGCCCGTTCATATCATATTGGTACAAACAATTCCCTACGCCGGCATTATCCGAATCAGGTCAAGGGTCGGAACTGAAAATTCCCTCTCAGCCGCTTTATGCGCAGCTCCCCTATTGATATTACTTTTACATGTTATCATACTTTCGTATAATTGTCAATATGCTGAAATGTTAATTAAATGTTATTGAATATTACAAAAACATATGTTAAAATAACAACAGTATTACACATTTTCGGAGGTAAGGTCGACTATGAAAAAGTTCGTTAAACGAATAGGAGCAGTTCTTGCGGCAGCAATGCTTCTTTCTTCTTTTTCAGGCTGTACAAAGCAGGATGCTGATAAGCCGGAAAACAATGATGCGGTGACAGAGGCGACAAAAGTGGAAGTTAACGATGAGATACGCGATATCCCTTCGGTAGAGCTTGTCAAGGAAATCAAAATCGGCTGGAGCTTGGGAAATACTCTTGACGCAAACGGCGGCAGCGGTGTTTCGAGCGAGACAAGCTGGGGAAATATTAAAACTACTAAAGAAATGATCACTGCTGTAAAAGACGCAGGCTTCAATATTGTAAGAATACCTGTAACATGGGGCATACATATGGACGCAGAAAACAAGGTCGATGAGGCTTGGATGGATCGCGTTCAGGAGATAGTTGATTATGCTTACAGCCAGGATATGTTTGTTATACTTAATATTCACCATGAGGACTGGCATGACCCTTACTACGATACTGCGGACGCTTCCATTGAAAAGCTTACAGCGCTTTGGACTCAGATAGGCACACGTTTTGCAGGCTATGACGAGCATCTGATATTTGAGGGTCTTAACGAACCGAGAAAGAGAAACACAGGCATGGAATGGAACGGCGGCGACAAGGAAGGTCACGACGTTGTAAATCAGATGAATGCGGCTTTTGTTTCCACGATAAGAGGTCTTGGAGGAAACAATGAAAAGCGTCACCTTATGATCCCGTCTTATGCGGCAAGTTCAAACGGCGGTGCGCTCAGAGATCTGGTAATTCCCGAGGGTGACGATAAAATAATCGTTTCTGTTCACGCATATCTGCCGTATGAGTTCGCTCTTGGCGGAGATATTGCAAAACGTGAGTTCATTCCCGATGAGGGAAGCGCAAGCGAAGTAGTGTCGCTTATGGATACATTAAAAACCAATTTCATTGATAAAAATATTGCTGTAATAATCGGCGAATTCGGCGCAAGAAGCAAGGCAAACGAGGATATCCGTGCTGAATGGGCAACATACTATGTAAGTAAAGCAAAGGAAATAGGCGTTCCCTGCATTTGGTGGGATAACGGGGCATTCAACGGAACAGGCGAGAATTTCGGGCTTCTCAACCGTGCGACCTGCACATGGGAGTTCCCTAAAATTGTCGAAGGTCTGATGAAGGGTCTTGAAGAATGATCATATTACATAAAAACCGCTGTATCAAACGATACAGCGGTTTTTTGTACGATAAAAAGTATATCTGAAAAATTATGTCCCACGCCTTATACTAAAAACCATTTAAAAACTGTACAAAAAATCGAGCATAATCTTGCGTATATGGATTATGCGAAGGCTTTTTGTCTACAGTTTAATTGGTTTTTAGTATTATAGACGGGGGACATAAGTATTGTTCGCTTATCTTTCGATCTGCTGTTCTCTGTCGGGACCTACACCAATCATTGCGATCTTACATTCGCAAAGCTCTTCAAGGCGCTTGATGTAGCTCTTGCATATCTCAGGAAGCTCGTCAAAGCTTCTGCACTTGGAAATGTCGTCCTTGAAACCGGGATGCTCTTCATAAACAGGCTCGCAGCCTTCAAGTTCCTCCAGAGTAGCAGGGAAGTCCTTGACAACAGTTCCGTCAGGTTTTTTATATGCAACACAGATTTTCAGAGTATCAAGACCTGCCAGTGTGTCAAGCTTGTTTACTACAAGGCAGTTAAGTCCGTTGACTCTTACCGCATGACGGACAATTACTGCATCGAACCAGCCTGTTCTTCTGGGTCTGCCTGTTGTTGTACCGAATTCGCCGCCGTTGTTTCTGATATAATCGCCTGTTTCATTGTCAAGCTCGGTTGGGAAAGGTCCCTTGCCTACTCTTGTAGTATAAGCCTTTGCAACGCCGTAAACCTTGTCAATAACGGTAGGACCTACGCCGGTGCCGATACATACGCCTGCCGAGATCGGATGTGAGCTTGTAACGTAAGGGTAAGTACCGAAATCAATGTCCAGCAGAGTAGCCTGTGCGCCCTCGAAAAGTATCTCCTTGCCTGCCTTATTTGCTTCATATGTAAGCACGGAAACATCGTCAACATACTTTGCAAGGCGCTTGCCGTATTCGGTATATTCTTTTATAACAGCTTCGATGTCAACAGCTTCGCCGCCGAAAACGTTGGTTATAATGCTGTTGCGGAGCTTTCCTGTAGCTCTCGCTTTTTCTGCGAAGATATCGGGATGAACAAGGTCGTATATACGGATTCCGCTTCTTTCGTACTTGTCCATATAGCAGGGACCGATACCGCGCTTTGTAGTACCGATATCCATGTTGCCTCTGAACTTTTCGGAAAGACCGTCAAGAATGATGTGCCACGGCATAATAACGTGAGCACGAGGGTCGATCTTGAAATTATCAAAAGTTACACCTCTTGATGAAAGTCCGTCGATTTCTTCCAGAATGACCTTAGGGTCGACAACGACGCCTGCGCCTATCATGCAGAGAGTGTCTTTATAAAGGATTCCGGACGGGATAAGGTGCAGCTTGTAGACCTCGCCGCCGCTTGCAACTGTATGACCTGCGTTGTTTCCGCCCTGTGAACGTACAACGACATCGGCTCTTGAAGCAAGAATGTCGATGACCTTTCCTTTTCCCTCATCGCCCCACTGAGTACCAATAACAATATTTGCAGCCATATTTTTAATCATACCCTGCTTTGTACCCCGTGTACACAGCAAGGTAAGCTCCTTTCCAAAGCAATTATACGGACGTGTCTGTCCGAACGCCACTCAATATTATATCAGATTATTCAGTATGTGTCAACTTTTTTTAGAAAAAGACTTGACTTGATAACTTTAGCATGTTAAAATGTAAACATATTTTTAAATATTGGTATTAAGGGGTTAATTTTTAATGAACAAGATAAGAATAGCAATAGTTCTTATATTCCTGTTAATAATGGGAATTATGCTTACAGCGTCGGGCATAACCGATATAATCAAGCTTAACGGTAATGTTCCCGATTTTAACTATGACAGCATATACGGTATCAAAAAAGGGGATTTTACAGGCGGATACGTTGCAAATATTTACGACTGCTATGCAAATGAAACGACTACCAATACAACTATGGGTATTGAAACCTCATCGAGAACGTCCGAAGAATATTTTATTATGCCGCTGGTTAATGAAGAAGGATTATCAAAGGAGCTTTATATAACGATATCTGCGGCAAAAATTGACGACCGCAAAATGCTTTATGATATCTGCGACGCAACATGGGAGTATCTTGACGGGAACACAGATGTGGCTTTTCCGGATATGGCTGTTTTGACTAAAGTTAAAAATCTTGACCCCGAACTTAAAGGCTATCTTATAGAATGGTTTCAGAAAACCGAGATTTACGGTACGAATGCTTCGGAAATCGAAAAGCATATTCTTCCTTATGAACTGAAAATTTATAATCCCAATACGCCTTATTATAATCTTGTCGGCGGACTTGCCATTATTGCCGTTTTTGCGGTCGTTGGCGTGCTTGCTTACAAAAAGCTCAGAGCGCAGAATGAACCGGTTCAGGCGAATTACAGCGCACCTGCAAATTATAACGCTGCCGATTCCGGCTTCAATGGGTCGCCTGTTTTGCAGAATAACAACGCAGCGGCAGGCTTTGCAGAGACCTTTACTCCTCCGCCGCCACAGCCTATACCCGATATTCCTCAGCCTGTGCAGCCGGATGAATTTTTTGCAAGACCCGTGAGAAATCCGGTTCAGAAGTCTGAACCCGAAGCAAAGATGGCAGAGCCGGCTTCTGCGGCAAAGTCTGAATCGGAATATGTTTCAGCTTCGGGAGAAGAGCTTTCCAACGCTGAAGAATCATTTTCTGTTTCTGTGAGCGATATGGACGGTCTTGACACGTCATCGTTAAGTATGGATAATCTCGATTACTTCGATACCGAATCGGAATTTGCCGAGGATGACGGCGCATTTGATTTTTCCAATGACGGCGATTACGGAGAGGTTGACAGCGACAGCATTAAGCTTTCCGAATAATTCGTCGGAAATGATATCTTAACATGATAAAACAAAACAGCTGACCGTATAAATCGGTCAGCTGTTGCTTTTCATGTGTCACAAAGTAAAACACAAGTTTATTTCCCGGAATTTTTAATATATTCGGAAAGTCTGTCAATAACGATATTCATTATTTTTATTCTTGCGTACAGCTTGCTGTTTGCTTCGATAACGTTCCACGGAGCTGCGGCTGTTGAAGTTTTCATAAGCATTTCATCAACAGCTGCTTCGTATGCGTCCCATTTTTCACGGTTGCGCCAGTCCTCGTCGGTAATTTTCCAGCGCTTTTCGGGTGTATTCATACGGTCGTTGAAGCGGCGGAGCTGTTCCTCCTTGTCGATTTGCAGCCAGAATTTAAGTACGACAGCGCCCTCGCTGACAAGCTCTTCTTCAAATTCGTTTATCTCACGGTAAGCCATTGCACAGCGTTCGGGAGCAGTAAACCCTTCGATGCGTTCAACCATTACTCTGCCGTACCATGAACGGTCAAATATGGTAATGTGTCCGCTTTTGGGAAGATTATTCCAGAATCTCCACAGATAATGACGGTTAAGTTCGTGCTTATCGGGTGCGGCAATAGGTACAGCTTCATAGCCTCTTGGGTCAAGGGCATATGAAATACGTTTTATCGCACCGCCCTTGCCTGCTGCGTCCCAGCCCTCAAAAACCATGACCACGGGAATTTTTCTCTTGTAAATTTTTCCGTGCAGTCTGGCAAGCTCCTTTTGTGCTTTTTTCAGCTCGTCGGCATACTTTGTAGGCTGTAAAGTTTTATTTTCAAGCTTTACTTCCGAAAGCTTCGGACAGGGCGAAAGTTTGAAATGGTGAGCGGTCTCTTCAAGAACGGGAGCCGCTGTTTTTTCGGTATTTACCGCATTGGTGATCTGGCTTACCAGAATATTGAACACCTGAAAACGGGTAAAGCTGCGGTCGGTAGTGTCAATGATCCTCCACGGGCAATGGGGAGTATTTGTTTTAGTGAGCATATCGTCAAACTGGCGGTAATATACATCGTAATTCTTGTTGCGCTTTTTGTCCAGTTCGGTAACACGCCACTTGGTAGTGCTGTCCTCTTTAAGCTTGAGAAAACGCTTTTTCTGCTCTTTTTGTGAAATGTGCAGGAAAAACTTTATAATAAGGTATCCATCGTCGGAAAGCTGACGTTCAAAGGTATTTACGCTGTTGATTCGGCGTGAGTATTCCTCGTCGGTTATACCTTCCTCCATTTTGGCAATGGCAAGCTCCTGATACCAGCTTCTGTCAAGGACGGAGATAGTGCCGTATTCGGGAATATTTTCCCAGAAGCGTTTCATCAATGGATAGCGGCGTTCCGCTTCGGTGGCAGTCATCGTTGAATAAACCTTGAAAAATCTCGGGTCGAGCATCTTTATCATATCTGCAATGAGAGAACCTTTTCCCGAAGCGCCCCAGCCCTCAAGTAGAATTATTACGGGAAGCTTTTTATCGCGGATTTTCTGCTGAAGAGAAGAAAGATTTTTTTCCAGCTCTTTGGTAAGGTCTTTATAGTCGAAGGATTTATTTTTGTTTGAAAGCGCATTTTCAAGCATAAGACAGCGTCCTTTCGATAAAATATTACTATTATTATACCCGATAATCAGACTTACTTCAAGCGTATATATAGATAAATATAATCGCCTTTTTTACTTTAATTTGCTGTAAATGCGCTGTTTTCGGAATTTTCTATTGCATTTTAAAAAAGTTTGTGGTATAATAATTATCAGTATTTGCCTTCGGCTACGGCGGCAGCGGAGGCTTTGGTCCGATATCATGACATATGCCGTCGGGAATGGAGTTTTTTTATGGGATTTCCTATTGTTTCACCCGCAATTTTAAAGGATCTGAATGAACGTCTGAAGCCTCAGCCTTCTGACGATTTCTGCGATATTATCGTAACTGTTTCCGCTGTTGAGTATGTTCCTCACCTCAGCAATATCGAAGTAGTCAAAAAGCTTATGGAGGAAAAGGATATTCTCGCATATAACATGGTCAATCTGCCCGATGAGCAGAGCGAGCAGTTTATAAGACAGAGTCAGGCTATCCTCAAGGCTCACCCGACAGCACAGTATTACTGGCAGATGCGTACCCTTTTTATGAGCGTTCTTCAGAACAGAAACGTTAACTTTGAAAAGCGTATGCTTCTTCTTAACTACGCTGTAAAAACGATCCAGGGCATGATCGACAAGGGTCAGCCGAATCTTATCCCTAAGTTTATTGAAGAGTTTACAGCTCCTGAAATGGACTATACAAATGTTATCGAATATTTCAAAGAAGTACGTCCAAATCCGGGTTACGCTCTTGCAGACGGTATTTCTTTGCTGAAGTCTCTCAATAAGCCTAATGCGGCGTATAAGGAAGTGCTTAATACTATTTATAAAAATCTCGGAGTATCCGGTCCGGAAACGCTGAAAATGACCGATATGAAGAAATATATCGAAATGAGAAAGGCTTTCTCGGAGCTTACGGCAGGGGAGAAGTCCAATTACGTCGAAAACGTAATGATAAATTATCTTTGGTCTTATTCTATTCCGTTTGCGGACCCTGAGTTCAATTTCTGGGATCATTTCGTATTTTATTGTTCGCTTTACAATGCGGTCAAGGTGCTTATTACCTGTTATATGCCAGGAAAGGACGACGATGATTTTGCAAAGGCGATAAGCGCTTTTGATACTGCCCTCAGAGCTTCGGACAAGCAGCTTATGAGAAAGGTTATTTTTGCTGTGAAGAATGCAGGTCAGAACAACAACGGCGACCTTGCGGTTCTTACTCTCAGCTGATTCGGTTTATTTTTACAGGCGGACAAACGATATGCCGCAGCGCAGCGGATTTCGGGTGTTCGCCGTGTTTTTCGGATAAAGCCTTGCGCTTTTGTGAAAGGAATGATTTGTGATTATGGATAACAACAATAACGGCAGGGATTTTAAAAAGAAAATTTCAAGGGATAACCGTCCGCAGTTCCCGAAAAGAGCTGTTATTACAGGCGGTATGCCATACGGAAACAAAAAGCTGCACTTCGGTCATGTGGGAGGCGTGTTCGTTTTTGCTGACGTTTACGCACGTTTCCTCCGTGACAGGATAGGTGCAGAAAATGTTATTTTTGTTTCCGGTACGGACTGCTATGGCTCACCGATCGCGGAAAGCTACCGCAAGCTTACCGAGGAGCAGGGATATAAAGGTACGATAGAAGATTTTGTTGCCGAAAACCACGAGGCTCAGAAGAAAACTCTTGACGACTACGGCATAAGCCTTAACCTTTTCGGCGCTTCGGGTCTGGGCAGGACAGCCGAGGTACACAACGAGGTCTCTGATTGGTTCATCAGAAAGCTTTATGAGAACGGTCATCTCCGCAAGATATCTACGGCTCAGTTCTATGACGAAAAGGTTGGTACCTTTCTCAACGGCAGACAGGTCGTTGGTAAATGTCCCGTGCAGGGATGTCAGTCCGAAAAGGGCTATGCTGACGAGTGCGACCTCGGTCATCAGTATATGCCGCAGGACCTTATCGACCCTAAGAGTACCCTTACCGGTGAAAAGCCTGTTATGAAAAATGTTGATAACTGGTACTTCAAGCTTACCGACCACTATGATATCCTTAGGGAATATGCTGCCGAAATAAGACAGCAGGACAACGTAAGAGCTGTCGTACACAAAACGATAAGCGAGTTTCTTGAACCTCCCGTTATTTATATAATGAATGATTTCAGAGATAAATACGATGCGGTAAAGGACAGACTTGAAGCTCACGAGCTTGTTGAAGAGCCTAAGAAAACCTCGTTCACCATTGTGTTCAAGACACTTGAAGAGCGTGAAAAGTCCTGCGAGGTGCTTTCGGCAGAGGGTATTCGTTTCCGCACAGGAAAGACTCTTGTACCGTTCCGTCTTACGGGCAATATCGAGTGGGGTGTGCCTGCTCCTGTTCTGGAGGGTGAAGACCCGCTGACTGTATGGGTTTGGCCTGAGTCACTTTGGGCGCCTATCTCCTTTACTCAGGCTTATCTTGAATCCATTGGTCACGACCGTGATGAGTGGAAGAACTATTGGTGTTCAAAGGACGCTCAGGTTTATCAGTTTATCGGTCAGGACAACATCTATTTCTACGGCGTTGCGGAAATGGCTATGTTCATGGCGCTTCAGGGCAAGGATAATCTTTCCTGCGACCCCGATGACGGAGAACTTCAGCTTCCGATACTTGTGGCAAATCATCACATTCTTTTCCTTGACAAGAAGGCTTCCAGCAGCGGTGCGGTAAAGCCTCCTATGGCTGCCGACCTGCTTGATTATTACACGGCAGAGCAGCTGCGTATGCACTTCCTTAGTCTCGGTCTTGGAATGAGAAGCGTAAGCTTCCAGCCAAAGCCCCTTAACCCCATGGCTAAGCAGGACGAGGGCGACCCCGTTACAAAGGAAGGCTTCCTGCTTTCAAACGTGTTCAACAGAATTATCCGTACTTGCTTCTACGATGCGCAGAAGTATCTTGACGGCAAAATGCCTGTTGGAGAGGTTGACGCCGATATTCTTGCTGAGTCGGAAAAAGCGGTTCTGGAATACGAACGATTCATGTATAAATTTGAGTTCCATCAGGTCACATATGTGCTGGATTCTTATATCCGCAAGGCAAGCAAGTATATGGCAAAGGCAAAGGCTGATGCTGACAAGGCGGACGACAATGCGCTTCGCAGAAAGTGGATGACAAACGTATTCCACATGATAAAGACTGCTGCTGTTCTTCTGCACCCGATAGCTCCCGACGGAACAAAAATGGTTCAGGAGTACATGAAGCTTGATGACTCAATGTGGAACTGGGATAATATTTTTGAGCCTCTTGCAGACAATATTCTCAAAGGCGAAACAGACCATGAAATAAAGTTCCTTGAACCTCGTGTTGACTTCTTCAAAAGGCATGAAAGCCAGTTCGATACAAAATAAAATATGCTTTTTAGGAAACGTTCCCAAGCGGAGCGTTTCCTTTTTTGTGTAAAATTCATTCGGAAATAAGCTTTACATTTGATTTAACGACTTTACACAGATTTAACATAACTGTGATTTCGGACTTTACCTTTGCGGTTTATAATTAAAAGCGTACCAAAGAAAAGTACGAATCAATTAAACTTAAAAGGATGGTTTACTTATGAAAAAGCTTATATCGGCAGGTATTGCTGCGGTTCTTTCTGCGGCGCTTCTTACAGGCTGCGGTGGAGCAGGAAACGCAATTACGGTTATCTCCCGTGAGGACGGTTCGGGAACAAGAGGAGCTTTCACAGAGCTTATGGGAATACTTGAAAATGAGGTTGACAACACTGTTGCAACTGCGGAGATATCAAACAGCACATCGGTCGTTATCCAGTCTGTTGCAGGTAACGAAAGCGCAATAGGATACATTTCGCTCGGTTCGCTAAGCAGTGAGGTAAAAGCTGTAAAGGTTGACGGCGTTGAGGCTACGGTAGACAACATCAATAACGGTACATACAAGGTTTCAAGACCGTTTAACATTGCAACGAGAGACGACATCAGCCCACTTGCGGCAGATTTTGTATCCTTTATAATGAGCGCTGACGGTCAGGCAATTATTGAGGAAAAGGGTTACATCAAGGCTTCCGATAACGGTGCATATGCTCCGTCCGGACTTGAAGGTACTATCGTTGTTGCAGGTTCTACATCGGTTGCGCCCGTAATGGAAAAGCTTGCTGACAAGTACAAGGAGATCAACCCGAGCGTTACTATTGAAATTCAGCAGACAGGTTCAAGTGCAGGTATGACAAGCACCATCGAGGGTGCCTGCGACATCGGTATGGCTTCCCGTGAGCTTAAAGACAGCGAGCTTTCGGCAGGTATTTCTCCCACTGTAATTGCTATGGATGGCATCGCAGTTATCGTAAACAACAAAAACGATGTTGAAAATCTTACAAGCGAGCAGATCAAAGGCATTTACACAGGCACAATTACCAACTGGAGCGAAGTTAAATAAGATTTCTTAAAATTCTTCCGGGATATTCCGTAGGGTGTATTTGCCTGCGGAATATTCCTGTATGGAAAGGCGGAGGATTTGTTTGTTATCCGTATCGGCAAATAAATACAAGGAAAGCTTTATGAAGGGCGTATTCCTTATCTCGGCGTGCGTTTCGGTTATTGCAGTTGTGACTATATGCGTATTTCTTTTTGCAAACGGCGTTCCTGCTATTGCAAAAATAGGTCCTTCCGAATTTCTTCTTGGAAAGTCGTGGAAGCCACTTGAAAACAAGTTCGGTATTTTCCCCATGATAGTGGGAAGCATTTACGTTACGGCAGGAGCAATAATAATCGGCGTACCTGTCGGGATATTCTGCGCCGTATTCATGGCAAAATTCTGTCCTCAGGGACTTTATAAGATACTGAAGCCTGCTATTGAGCTTCTTGCGGGAATACCGTCAATTGTGTATGGCTTTTTCGGACTTATGGTAATTGTTCCGGTTATGCAGGATATTTTCGGGGGCAGCGGAAAAAGTATGCTTACGGCTTCGGTGCTGCTGGGAATTATGATATTGCCTACGATAATCGGCGTTGCGGAATCTGCTGTGAGAGCCGTTCCCGAAAGCTATTATGAGGGCTCGCTCGCTCTTGGAGCAACAAGCGAAAGAAGCGTTTTCTGCGCTATGCTTCCTGCGGCAAAGACGGGTATCATGGCAGGAGTTATTCTCGGCATAGGACGTGCGATAGGCGAAACGATGGCGGTAGTAATGATATGCGGTAACCAGAGCGTACTGCCGAACAGTATAACCTCGGGCGTAAGAACGCTTACGGCAAATATTGTTCTTGAAATGGGATATGCAGCAGACCTGCACCGCGACGCGCTTATTGCAACAGCTGTTGTGCTGTTTGTGTTCATACTTATCATCAATACGCTGTTTTCAATAATAAAAAACAATAAGGAGTAGGGAGGATTTTTTATGGATTATACTGAAACAGCTGTCATGCCTGTAAAATCTGCGGAAAATCAGGCTGAGGGTATAAACTTCCGTACATGGAAACAGCGGCTCCGTGAATATAAGGGCAGACCGTCCTCGCTTATTTTAAAGCTGCTTATGCTCTTTTCGGCAGCGGTGACGGCAGGCGTGCTGGTACTCCTGACGGGGTACATACTGATTAAAGGTATACCTGCGCTGATAGAATATTTTCCCGGCATTTTTGCGTGGAAGTACACAAGTGAAAATGTATCCATGACTCCTGCGGTTATAAATACCGTTATTATGACGGTGCTTTCGCTGGTAATGGCGGTTCCTGTCGGCATCTTTGCGGCTATCTATCTTGTGGAGTATGCAAAAAGAGGCAGCAAGCTTGTAAAGGTAATTAGGATTACCGCCGAGACCCTTTCGGGAATACCATCCATAGTTTACGGACTTTTCGGATATATCCTCTTTGTTATAACTCTCGGTCTGAGCTATTCCTTGATTTCCGGTGCGGTAACTCTTGCGGTAATGATACTGCCGCTGATTATCCGCACTACCGAGGAAGCTTTGCTGTCCGTGCCCGATTCCTACCGTGAGGGCAGCTTCGGACTTGGTGCAGGACGTCTCCGCACGGTTTTCAGAATAGTTCTTCCAAGCGCTGTTCCGGGAATACTTGCAGGCGTGATACTTGCGATAGGACGTATAGTAGGCGAAAGTGCGGCGCTTATCTTTACAGCAGGAACATATGCGGCGGTACCGACTCATCTTACGGACTCTGCGAGAACACTTTCGGTACATATGTATGCGCTGCTTTCCGAGGGACTTTACACAGGTCAGGCTCACGCTTCGGCAGTAGTTCTGCTTGCGGTCGTTGTGGGAATAAATCTGCTTTCGGGATTTATCGCAAAGAAAATCGGAAACAAAAGCTGCTGATCCGCTTTGCTTTATAAGGAGAATATAAATGGATAAATTTACTATAAAAAATATGGAGCTTTACTACGGCGATTTTAAGGCTCTCAAGGGAATAAACCTGAATATTCCGTCAGGAAAGATAACAGCTTTTATAGGACCGTCAGGCTGCGGCAAATCCACGCTGCTGAAGTCGCTGAACAGGATGAACGACCTTGTTGAAGGCTGCCGCATTACCGGCGAGGTACTCCTTGACGGAGAAGATATTTACGGGAATATGGATATAAACAACCTGCGGAAGCGTGTGGGAATGGTTTTCCAGAAGCCGAATCCTTTTCCAATGAGCGTTTATGACAATATCGCATACGGTCCGAGGACGCACGGTATACGCTCAAAGGCAAAGCTTGACGAGATAGTTGAAAAATCTCTTCGCAATGCCGCTATCTGGGACGAACTCAAAGACCGTCTCAAAAAAAGCGCTCTCGGTTTATCGGGCGGACAGCAGCAGAGACTTTGCATTGCCCGTGCCCTTGCAGTAGAACCCGAAGTCCTTCTCATGGACGAACCTACCTCGGCGCTTGACCCTATATCTACTTCAAAAATTGAGGACCTTGCGGTTGAACTGAAAGACAAGTACACAATTGTAATGGTTACCCACAATATGCAGCAGGCAGCGAGAATTTCCGATATGACGGCGTTTTTCCTGCTTGGAGAGGTCGTAGAGTTCAGCGCTACCGAGGAACTTTTCTCAGTGCCTAAGGATAAGCGCACCGAGGATTATATCACGGGACGTTTCGGATAATATGCCCGATATTACTGAAAGGAAATTTTGCTATGAGAATAGTTTTCGAGGAAATGCTTGAGCATCTTAACGTTGAACTGATAAAAATGGGCGCACTCTGCGAGGACGCTATTACCTGCGCCGTAAAGGCTCTTCTTGACGGAAATTCCGAAATGGCGGAAAAGGCATATGCTGCTGAAAAGGCTATCGACGACAAGGAACGTGAAATAGAGGCGCTGTGCATGAAGCTGCTTTTGCGGCAGCAGCCTGTTGCAAAGGATCTTCGGACGGTTTCGTCGGCGCTGAAAATGATAAGCGATATGGAAAGAATAGGCGATCAGGCGTCTGATATTGCAGAAATCACCAAATTTATAAGCGGTGACAACTCCTTTGGAAAGACCCATATCAAGGATATGGCTGAGGCGGCGGTAAAAATGGTTACCGACAGTGTAAATTCTTTTGTAAAAAGTGACCTAAACGCTGCAAAATGTGTTATAATAGAAGATGATACAGTTGACGAGCTTTTTATCAAGGTCAAGGATGAGCTTATCGCTCTTATTGCTGAGGACCCGAAAAAGGGCGAATACTGCATTGATATTATGATGATAGCCAAGTACCTTGAAAGAATAGGCGACCATGCGACAAATATTGCCGAGTGGGTGGAATATTCTATTACGGGTACGCACAAAAACGAAAAAAGGAACGATTGATATGATTTATCTGCTTGAGGACGACAACAATATCCGCAGCTTTGTTATCTATGCGCTTAACAATTCTGGGCTTGAGGCAACGGGTTTTGCTCACCCGAAGGACTTTTGGAACGCTCTTGACAGCGCTATTCCCGAGCTTTTGCTGCTGGATATAATGCTTCCCGACGAGGACGGCTTAACAGTCCTTGCAAAGCTCAGGAAAAGAAGCGACACGAAAAATCTGCCGATAATCCTGCTTACCGCAAAGACGACCGAGTACGACAAGGTCATCGGTCTTGACAGCGGCGCTGACGATTACATAGCAAAGCCTTTCGGCACTATGGAGCTTATCTCCCGTATCCGTGCGCTGCTCAGGAGAACAAGACCCGAATCCGAAAAGAACGAATACATTTGCGGAAGTCTGTATGTTTGTCCGTCAAAGCATATAATTAAAGTCAACGGGAATGATGTGCCGCTTACCTTAAAGGAATATGAGCTTCTTCTGCTGCTGATGAAAAATGACGGCAGAGTATTTACCCGTGACGAGCTGTTGACGAAAATCTGGGATTACGGCTTTGACGGTGAAAGCAGGACGGTTGACGTTCATGTGAGAACTCTGCGTTCAAAGCTGGGCGAATGCGGAAAGTTTATTGAAACTGTCAGAGGCATAGGCTACCGCTTCGGCGGAAAATCGGAATAACTCCCGGAGGTATAAGCTGTGACCAGAAAAATATTTACCGGTATAATTTCAGTTGCGGTACTTGTAATGTGCCTTTGCAGCGCTTTTCTGATCGGGATACTTTATGAGTATTTCGGCAATATTGTTTCTGCCGAGCTGAAAAACGAGGCGTACTTTATTTCAAAGGGAATTTCCGCAGAAGGTGACGAATATCTTAACGAAATAACGGATTTCAGAAACCGTATTACGGTTATAAACACTGACGGCAGTGTGTTTTACGACAGCAGCGGCGACGCTCAAAGCATGGACAACCACAGTCTCCGCGAGGAGGTAAAGGAAGCGTTTGCAACCGGAGAGGGAAGCAGTTCCCGTTATTCCGACACTCTTGGAACAAGAAATCTTTACTATGCTTTAAAAATGGATGACGGCAGAGTCCTGCGTGTTTCGGGCAAGGTCAACTCTGTATGGTCGCTGGTTCTCGGCGTATTGCAGCCTATGACTGTTGTTCTTGTTCTTGCTATCATTGCCGCAGGACTGCTTTCAAGTGCAATTGCAAAGCATATTCTCCGTCCGGTAAACAGTATCGACCTTAACAATCCTGAACTTGACGAGCCTTATGAGGAACTTGCTCCGCTGCTGAAAAAAATACGAGTTCAGAACAGCCGGATAAAAAGTCAGATGCATGAACTGAAGCGCAAGCAGACCGAGTTCAGCATTATTACGGAAAATATGAGCGAGGGTTTTCTTATTATTGATGATAAAACGGAGATACTTTCCTACAATTCTGCGGCTTTGAGACTTCTTGGAGTCAGCGCCGAGGACGCCGCCAAAAGCAGGAGCGTTTTGGCTATCAACAGAAGCGAAAGCTTCCGTACGGCGGTGGAGCTTGCTCTTGACGGAAAGCACAATGAACAGCCTATGAGCATAGGGGAATCCTGCTCCCACATAGTTTCCAATCCGGTATTTCATGACGGAAATGTGACGGGTGTTATCATAATTATCCTTGATGTTACCGAAAAAGAGCAGCGTGAACAGCTGAGACGTGAGTTTACGTCAAATGTTTCACATGAGCTGAAAACTCCGCTGACTACTATTTACGGCATTTCCGATATGCTGGCAGGCGGAATTGTCAAAGCGGACGATGTAAAAGGCTTCAGCGAGACGATACGAAGCGAAGCAAGCCGCATGATAACGCTTATTGACGATATTATCAAGCTTTCGAGACTTGACGAAAACGGCAGCGGCATAGAGAAGTGCGATGTTGATATTTTTGAAACCGCAAAGGCTGTTGCCGGACGGCTTGCGCATACAGCTGAAAAAGCAGGCGTATCTGTTTCGGTAAAGGGCGAAAGCTGCTTTGTATACGGCGCACCTGCAATTCTTGAGGAAATGATCTATAATCTTACGGAAAACGCCATTAAATATAACTGTGAAAACGGAAAGGTTATCATTACTGCCGAAGCTGTTAACGGCAGACCTGTGGTTATTGTGGAGGATACGGGAATAGGAATTCCCGATGAAGCTCAGAAGCGTGTTTTCGAGAGATTTTACCGTGTTGACAAAAGTCATTCCAGACGGATAGGCGGCACGGGACTCGGTCTTTCCATAGTAAAACACGCAGCGGCTTTTCATAATGCGGACTTAAAGCTGGAAAGCAAGGTAAATGTTGGAACAAAAATTACAGTTGCATTCTGATGCTGATGGAATTTGGACTCCCCCTCTCGGGGAGTCTTATTTTTTACGGTTCATTAAATATTCATACATTTCCCCGTTTAATATGGTAAAATAAATATGAAAACAATTTGAATGATTTTTTTGGCGGAGGTCGCAGGCATATGTTTAATCCTGTCCAAAAACTGCTTAATACTAAATTCCGCAATAAGCTTATTATAATGTGTATAACTGCGGTCGTTCCTGTTACGCTTGCAGGAGTTTTTCTGCTTTATAACCTTGCCGATACTATAAAGGAAAATGCAGTAAACGAAACTGTTTCTGCTGCCGACAGCCTTAAAACAAGACTGAAAGACGTTCTTGTTACCGTTTCAAATATCAGCGAGAGGGTCATCGGAAACGAAAAAATACAGGAGCTTATCAATAATGATTTTGTCAACCGCGACGAATATTATGATTATTATTTGCAGAATCAGGTTGTGCCGGAATATCTTAACGCTTATTCGCAGGTCGATGATATAAAATTTTATGTTAATATTGAAGATTTTGTTCCTGATTCTTCGTTTTGTTATGCCGATGAAAAAATAAAGCAGACTTACTGGTACAGGGAAACGGCAGAAACCAATTCAGTCAAGTGGCAGCTGATTTACGATGAAATTGACGGTATCGGAACCTACTCTCTTTGTCAGATAAGTCCGCTTAACGGAAGGGACGGCAGCTTTCTTGGCGTAATGAGAGTAACTGTAAGCAGCGATATTTATACCGAGCTTGTTAAGGACTACGATTTCAGCGTGGTTATGTGCGTAGGACAGGGTGCAGTTTTTTACAGTAATGTTCCGGGAAGCAATGCGGGTACAGTTCTCAATAATACCGGAAGCGGTTTTTCTTTCGGAATAAGCGATTCAAAGCTGCTGAACGACGATAAAAACCAGCTTGAAAAGCTGGGTACTACCGTTGTTTCGTACTTTGACTATGATAACAGCGGAAATCTGTTTCAGGTATATGTTGTAAAGCCGTACACTTTTTTCGATGATGAGATAAAAGGTGTTGTATTTGTATATATATGGTATATTTTGCTTTGCATCCTTCTTTCGGTACTTATTACCATTCTGTTTTCAAGTGTGTTTTCAAGGCGTATTCAGCTTCTCAAAAATCAAATGCACAGCGTTTCTGAAGGTAACTTTGAACTGACCGATGAAATCAAGGGAACAGATGAGATCTTTGACCTTTATCAAGACTTGAAAAAGATGGTCGACAGTATGCAGACGCTTATCAACGATGCATACAAAGCAAAGATCCAGTCGGAAAGCTTCAAGCTGAATCAGGTAGAGGCGGAGTTCAAAGCACTGGCAAGCCAGATAAATCCACACTTTCTTTATAATACTCTTGAAACTATCCGCATGAAGGCATATTGCAACAACGACAAGGAAACTGCTGATCTGGTCAAAAAGCTTGGAAAATTTATGCGGCGCTGCCTTGAAGTAAAAGACGGAATGGTAACGCTTGAATCCGAACTGGAATTTACCAAAAGCTATCTTGAGCTTCAGTCGGCACGCTTCGGAGACAGGGTTTCATATTCGATTTACTGCGAGGTTGACCGCAATTATAAAATTCTGCCGCTGATTATTCAGCCAATCGTTGAAAATGCGTTTGTACACGGTATCGAAAGTGCAAAAAATAACGGTAAGATAAATGTTAAGGTTTTTTACCGCGGTGAAACGGTTATGATCGAGGTTTCCGATAACGGAAGCGGTATCGCACCGGACAGACTGCGGGAACTTCTCAAAAAACTTGAAAAGAACGATACTTCTTCCGGTAAGAGTATCGGCTTGACAAACGTAAATAAACGTATAAAAATGTATCACGGCGAGCAGTACGGTATGACGGTTGAAACTGTTCATGGCAGAGGTACAACTATAAGAATTACTCTGCCGAGAGAGGTCGATGAGAATGTTATGAAACGGCTTCCCGAAAAATACAGCGAAATAAGCGGAAATATTTCTGCAAAGCTGAACTCTTAAAAAAGGATTGGTATAAATTATGCTGAAGGTTTTGCTTGTGGACGATGAGCCTAACGTTCGTCAGGGTGTAAAAATGATGATCCCGTGGAATGAGCTGGGGCTTGAGGTAATAGGCGAGGGCGAGGACGGTGATGACGGTCTGGCTAAAATAATTTCACTTGATCCCGATATTGTCATTGCTGACGTTAAAATGCCCGGTATGACCGGAATAAAAATGATCGAGGCTGCTAAAAGCAAGGGCTTTGACGGAAAGTGTCTTATCCTTTCGGGATATTCCGATTTTACATACGCTAAAGAGGCTATGTCATTGGGTGTAAAGGGATTTATTCTCAAGCCGGTGGACGAGGACGAACTGGTTGAAGCGCTGAAAGCCCTCCGTGACGAAATTCACGAGGAGCGCAAGGATGAGGTAACTATGCGCAAGGGCAGCGAGTACATGAACGAGCAGCTTGTTCGTGCGCTGCTTCTGGGTGACGACAATATTATCGGGAAAAGTTCTCTTGACGCGTATAATTATAAAAGCTACGATGCAGCAATTATCAGCTCGACCGAGGATATGGAGCCTGATGAAAAATCGCTGATGCTTGAAACCGTAAAGCGGCGTCTTGAAATGTGCAGCGATGTTGATGTAATAACTCCTGAGTTAAGCGGTATAACTGCGGTTCTGTTCAAGGGCTGGAGCCGTTCAAAAATTATTGAGTTTCTTTCTAAGCTGAATAAGGATTATTTCGGAAAAATTTTTGTTACCGTTGGAGATACTGTAACAAATCCGTATGATATAAAGCAATCGTACCTTGAGGCAGATTCGCTGCTTAAAAACCGTTTTATGTATCTGCACTGCGGAGTTGTTACCAGCGATACACTCAGCGAGGAAAGCGGCGGCGACGGTGAAATCGGCGAGATCATCGGTCAGATATACGCATATGTTGAGATAAACGATACCGAAAAGCTTGGCATAGCTCTTGAAAGACTCCGTCAGGCGCTTTGCAATAATGCTTATACTGCGGAAAGAATTAAAGTTACCTGCATTACTGCTGTTATGGAAATCAAATCCCGTCTTGTGAAAAATATCGGCGAAAAGAAGACAGAGCAGTTCATCAACGATGAGTTTATCGCAAAAATCGGAGAAAGGTCAAGCCTGTTTGATATTATTGAACTGCTCAAAACAACGCTTACAGATCTGTCCTGCACACATTTCGGACGTACAACCAAAAGCACTATGGAGCGTGTTGTGCAGTATATCTGTTCAAATTACAGCCGTGAGCTGAGACTTGAACAGCTGGCAAATATTTTCGGCTATAACAGCGCATATCTCGGTAAGGTTTTTCATCAGTACACCGGCGAGAACTTCAATAACTATCTTGACCGCATAAGGATTACCGAGGCAAAGCGTCTGCTTGAAATGGACGAATACAAGGTTTACGAGGTTGCGGAGATGGTCGGATATACAAATATAAACTACTTCCACAACAAGTTTAAAAAATATGTTGGAATAAGTCCTCTCAGCTACAAGCGTATGAGCAGGGGCGAAAACGGACAGGACGAACAGAACGAATAAACATTGCAGATATGGAGTGACCGGCTTTATGGATAAACTGAAATTTATTGCAGCATTTCTGGCTTGCGGATTGCTTTTCAGCGGCTGTAATGATAGTAAAAGCAGCGGCGACGAGGTGCTTTCCGAGCAGCTTTCGGAGGATATTACAGAGCCAGCTGTTTTAGACAGCGGCACAGATAAAGACGATAACAAAAATGCTGAAAGCCTTGAAGCACAAACAGAAGAAAGACTGTATGACGCTTCCGGCAAGCTTAAAGGGTACTGGATAAATATTGACAGTCCATATGAGCAGTGGATATTCAATAGTGACGGTATCGTTAAAATTGCAGGGGAAGAGCACAGCTTTACTGCATTATACAATGGTTATAATGATTATGATATACGGCTTACTATTGACGGTATCAATGAATATACTGTTTTTAAGTATTATATCTATGACGACTGCATTGAGCTTGAAAAAGACGGAGAAAAGATCACTCTTTATCCCGAGGGAAGCGATGAAGTCAAAGAGGCAAGGAGACTTCTTAAATTTGAAGAAACAAATGCGGATCTTTTTGAAAAATATCCCGATAACGATGGCTGGATGAAATACCGTGATTACGGAGATATTCCGACTCTTGCGGACGCAGCTTACATAGAAAGTTCCGTTGAACAAGGTGTATTTCTTGTAAGCACTCCCGAGGAACTTGCAAGCTTCAATTACTATGTAAATACATCGCCCGAAGGGCAGTATCTGCTTATGCAGCTTCAGAATGATATTGACCTTGAAGGGTATGAGTGGGTGCCGATGGGATGGTCGGACGGACAAAACGATCACCCGTTTACCTGCCTTGTTGACGGAAACGGGTGTACAATAAAGAATATGAAGATCAGCAGTGACGGGACCGATGTGGGCTTTATTGGTTGGGAAACCTTTTGCTATGTAGGGAATATTACCTTTGAAAATGCTTTTATAGACGGCGGAAACGATGTGGGTATAATTACAGGACAGGCGATATGCGGTTCATATGAAAACTGTCATGTCAGCGGCGAGGTTCACGGAAGAACAGCAGGCTCTATGCTCGGCTATGAGGCGAACTGTTCGATAAAAGACTGTACCGCTGACGTTATCGTGAACGGTGAGAAATTTGACTTTATCTCATGGAACGAAAAGGAGAAAAGTGAAATTGTTATTGAAGACCCTGTTGAAATAACGATAGACGAAAACCATACCGTGACTCGTCCCGAAGTTGAGGGGTATCACAATCTCGGCTGGATGGTTTTTTACAACGGCGAGCAGGTGCTTCACCGCAATGCCGAAGACGAACTGAGCTATCAATATTTTCTTGATAGTCCCGGTACATATGAAATTTACCTGAGCGCCTACGTTTCGGGACAGTATGTTCCGATAAGCAACACGGTCACATATACTATTGAATGATAGGAATTAAGGCTGAAAGCCGCGGTTAAGAGTTTCCGCGGCTTCCTCCCCATTCAATTACCGTAAAGCCGTTTCTTTCAAAGGGTTCAAACTCCTGCGGCTCAATTTCGGTATCTTCACTGCACGGCTCATAAACCATAAAAATTCTTAGTATGCTGTCAGGGACAGGGTCAATGTCCAGGACAGCATTTTTTTCATACTGCGTTGTCTGGAATGTGATAAGGTTGCATTCGTTTTTCATAAGCTCCGGCAGCCAATAAATGATGAATTCGTTGCTTTCTCTCGGAGTAAGACCTATCTCTTTAAGCTTGCTCCGCAGGAAATCGGCGGTGTCCTCACGCTTGACAACAAAGCCCTTTGACATATCCCAGTCGGACTTGCCTACGCCCTCCCAGTAGAGACAGTAGTATTCTTCTCCATCGGTATTGTCTATAATTGTTCCGTCGGGATAAGCGGTAACGTTCCAGCCGTCGCGGTAGTCGGGATATGTGCAGGTGAGCGCGCCGCCATCAAGTTCAACTTTTACCGAAATGTCCGTCTTTTCTTCGGGGTAAAGGTAAATAACGGGCTTTGCGTAATCGCCCAAAAACCAGTATTTATACTCCATTTTGGCAGGGTTGTATTCGCCGTAATAGAACGAGTCCACAAGATATGCAAGCTTGTACTTCATCGTCCGCTCGTTTAATGTGAGTTTTTCGCAGTCTTCATAAGCATTGAATACAGAAAGCCAGCTGCTGTAAAGGTTGAATGACTGCTCAATACCCTCGCAGTATTTCTGGCGGATAAAGCCCCACAGCTCCCACTCGCCGAATGTGGCGGTTATGCCGTTCCATGAATAATACGTCCAAGGGTCGTCCGAATCGTACGGGTGCGGACCTTCATAGGAATCAAATTCAAGCTTTTCTCCGTAGAAGTAGTAGTTTATCTCTCCGGGAGCATCGCTCTCAGGTTTGTATGAAACGACCTCGCTTCTGAATACCTCTGTGTATTCAAGCTTGCCGTCTTTAAGCTTAAACAGGTAGTCAACGGCTTGATTTTCACCCGTTTTGACATTCTTTCGGGACATGGTAAACCATTCTTTTTCAAGCTTGTCGTTAGTCTTTAAGCCTATGATATTTCCGGTCTGATAAATGTTTGTCTTAGAGTTGTAAAGCGTGTCGATAAGGTTTAGCTTGCCGTCATTTATGGAGTATATGTCAACATCTGCACATTCGCCAATACCGTCGCCAATTTCGTCCTGAACGGTTCTCGTAACAAGAAGTTCGGGCGTGCCGTCAAAGTCAAGGTCGATAAGGTTTACGCCCATGATATCCTCACCCATGAACAGCTTAATGTTGTCAGTGAGAGTATTATAAACTGCTGCTGAACCGTCATTTTTTGCGTCAAACTTTTTCAGAAGCTCGGTGCTGCTTATGGCTTCCGCTGCATTTTCATAAAGTACCTCAAAGGAAGTTATCTTCGGCGCATGAGAATAATTATTGCCGAGACTGTCGCAGGAAACGGTAAGGCTGTCAACGGTTACGGCGGCGTAGACATAGTCGCTGTAATTGAATTCGCCGTTAAGCTTGTCGGCGGTAAATGAAACCGAGTCCATCAGAGCGTCAATGCCGTTGATGTTGTATTCAAAATTTTTTATGTAGATCGGCACAGGAATTTCGTACATATAAGCAGGGTCTATGATAACATCGAAATTACCCGATTTGTTTTTGCTTACAAAGGCGTTGAAGCTCAGATCGTTAATTGTATAGCTTTGCGTGATGCTGACGATTTCGGGGTCAAGCTTTTCGTCTGCCTTGACCTTTATTTTGACATTTGATTCCCAAATATCATATGCTGACATATCGTCTGCATACCTGCCCCATTTCGTGGCGGCAATTGCGGAATTGAACGAATTTCGGTCCTCATCTTCTGTGCAGAGAAGATTTGTTGATTCTCTGTAAAGGTCCGCTTCAAAGGCGGTGCTTACAGAAAATTCGTCGGAAGACACAACGCGGAACAAAGAGGCACTGGCGTTTTGATTAAATATGTATTTTCCGCTGCCGTTTTTCTTTTCAAGAAGCTTTTTGACGATTTCACGTTTTTCCTCGGAGGTAAGATTTTTCAGGCTGAACGTTTCTTCTTCGGGTAAAACTGTTTCAGTTTCGGTAACGGTAGTTTCTGCTGTGGATTCGGCAGGAGCTTCAGTAAGCGCTGCTGTAGTAACTTCGGCAGCAGAAGTATCGGCTGTGCTGGCTATGCTGTCCGTATTTTCATTTTCCGTATTCTTTGCACATCCTGCAAGCATTGATGTAAGCAAAAGCGCAGTAACAAGCAATTTGTATTTTTTCATAGGTCGTACCCCTTTCCGTTGATGTTACTGAAAGTATATCACTGTTAAAAAACAATTTCAATATAATTAACCATTTTGTAATACCATAAAACCAAACTGTAACATTCAGTGGAAAAATGAAAATTTTGTGTAACCGTTGCAGAAAATGTTTTTATGTTGTATAATTAAAAAGGTATTTTTACTATCAGCGCAACAGAACAAATTATTTTAAAATAAAAAGGAAGTATTTTTATGAACACGAAAAAGCTTGCTGCACTTACATTTGATGACGGACCTAACACTACGACCACTTTGCAGGTACTTGATATTCTGAAAAAGCACGGTGTAACTGCAAGCTTTTTTGTGGTCGGAAATAATATTACTCCCGAAAGCGAAGGTTCAATGCGCCGTGCTGTGGAAATGGGATGTGAAATTGAAAACCATTCGCAAACACATTCCGTTATGACGGAAATGGATCCCGATGATATTTCCGAGGAAATAAAATTTACATCCGATAAAATCGAAGCTGTTGTCGGCAGACGTCCGAAGTTTTTCCGACCGCCGTATATTGCCTATAATCAAACTATGTTTGATACTATTGACCTGACGTTTATATGCGGAGTAGGTGCTGAGGACTACAATGATGAGGTTTCCGCCGAGGAACGCTGTAAAAGAATTATGGAGCAGGTCAGCGACGGCACGGTTATTCTTCTGCATGACATGGAGGGGAATTTCCGCACAGTCGACGCGCTGGATATGCTTATTCCAAAGCTTAAAGCTGACGGATACGAGCTTGTGACCGTATCGGAGCTTTTTGAAAAATGCGGAATTATTCCTAAGCGTAATGTGATTTATACCAATGTTTACTGCAAATAAAAAAGGCTGTTCGGAGCATTAAAACTCTGAACAGCTTTTTATTTAATTTCTGAACGCTTTTCTTACCAGCGGAATAAATATACCGCCTGCGGCGTTTCCTAACGTCATTACAATAAGATAAAACAATGTGTTCGGTGACCATACCTTTGCTGCCGTAAAGTAAAACATATTTGCAACGCAGTGTTCATATCCGCTGAGAATAAACACCATAACAGGCAGGAAAACCGCAAGCATTTTTCCTATTGACGAAGTAATATTTTTATAGCCGTCAGCTGCAATGAACATTAACATTCCGCAGAAAAAAGCAAGAATGAAAATGCTTGGCAGCGAGTCTGAAAGCTTAGCTTCGCAGATGGCAGCGGCTTTTTCCGAAATTGCGGGAGATATTCTTGTACATAGAATCATAATACCCATAATATATGTGCCTGCAAGATTTCCGAGCCATATGACGGCGAGGTCAAGCAGGTATGACAGCTTGTTTTCAACGGCGTAGCCGACTTTTCCCGTAAAGAGGTTAAAGCCGAATGACAATATCACAAACAGACCTGTTCCGAAAAGAAAAGAGCCTATATATTTGTTTTCACAGGACAGGTATACAACGCCGCCGATGCCTATTGCAAATCCGGTCAGCAGGGCGCGCAGAAAAATATCAGCAAAACGTTTCATAAGAAAAATGTACTCCTTTCCGCATTAAAATACAAATTGAACAAGAAGCATATAGCAGACCGTTCCGCCTGCAATCGAAAGCAGCATTTGTCTTTTCCAAAGATGAAGCAGAACAACGACTGTAATTGATATAAGTTCGGGAATTCCATGACCTCCGGATAATATATCGACGTTTTTAAGGCTGTACACGACAAGAAGCCCGAATACTGCGGCAGGCAGGATCTTGCCCAGATATTTTACATATTTCGGCACGGGTTTACCTGACGGAAAAACTATGAACGGCAGAAAACGGGTCGTAACTGTACCCAGAATCACCATAAGTATCGTAATTATTTCCTGAGTAAGAGTCATGCGGCGTCACCGTCCTTTTCAAGCGGCTTGCGAACAAGTGTAAGTACCGCAAGGATAGCAAGCATTGCAGGTATTATAAAGCCGTCCGAGCCGAATGCTATCAGGCAGAGAAGCGATATTCCTAACCCGATGAGCGAGCTTGTATGATTTTTTTCTTTGAGCCATTGTTCCAGAAAAATTACCACGAACATTGCCGTCATAACAAACTCAAGACCTTCGGTATCAAACTTTATCAGTGAACCGAAAATTCCGCCGAGAGTCGAACCGGAAAACCAGTAAAAATGATTGATCAGGGTTACAAAAAACATAAACCAGCCCTTGTCGGCTCCTTCGGGAACTTCGGCAGTACAGTTGATAGAAAAGCTTTCGTCGCACATACCGAAAATTAGGTACGGTTTAAATTTACCTGTGCCGCGGTACTTGTCCAGCATTGATATGCCGTAGAAAAGATGTCTTGCGTTTATCATAAGCGTCATGGCAAGCGCCTGAAGCGGATCAAACGCACCCATCAGCATATTTACTGCAACAAATTCAGCCGAGCCTGCAAAAATAGTAAGACTCATCAGCATAGGATACCAGAAGCTGAATCCGGAAACGTTCATGTAAATTCCATAGGTAAGCCCCAGAAACCAAAAGCCTGCAAATATCGGCAGCGTATAAGGGAAAGCCGCTTTAAAAGATTTTATTATCACATCTTTTTTCATTTTATAGCTGTCCTTCCGACATTAAATAAAATCTATAAAAAATTATAGCATAT
The DNA here is from genome assembly GCA_945876755.1 of uncultured Clostridia bacterium. Taxonomy (GTDB): domain Bacteria; phylum Bacillota; class Clostridia; order Oscillospirales; family Ruminococcaceae; genus RGIG8773. The sequence continues at coordinate 12,870 of CAMCPM010000014.1, read as the reverse complement.
GTTTTTATACAGCTTGTGATTATTTTATGTACAATATTTGTATGGCGCTGCATAGGACATTCCTGCTCCGGCATAAGTTTAAACATAAAAGGTTTCCCTGAGATAACAGCGGAGGCTTACAGAATGTCGGAAAGGAGTGCATTTTCCGTCGGGAAAATGGTTATAGAAATGTTTACCGATCTGATAAATCTTGCACTGGATAATCTGCTTTTTTTTGCGCTTCATCTTGAATCGGGCGGAGTATTCCCAAAGCCGCTTTCAGCTGCCGAAGAAGAGGAATGCTTCCACAAAATGCAGGAGGGTGATTCTGCGGCGAGAAACAAGCTTATTGAGCATAATCTTAGGCTTGTGGCGCATATCATAAAAAAGTATTACAACGTTACCACCGACCAGGAGGATCTTATTTCAATAGGTACTATCGGGCTCATCAAGGCAGTTTCGACCTTTGATTATACCAAGAAGACGCGTTTCGCTACCTATGCTTCCCGCTGTATCGAAAATGAAATTTTAATGCACTTCCGTTCGCTGAAAAAGTCCGCAGGAGATGTCTATTTTGACGAGCCTATTGACACTGACAAAGAAGGTAACCAGCTCGCCCTTATAGATATCATTGCCGAGGATGACGGTATTGTTGAAAAAATTGACCTTAGCATAAAATCTGAACAGCTTTACCGTTTTATTGATGAATGTCTTGATGAACGTGAAATTACCATTATCAAGCACCGTTACGGACTTTACGGCTGCAAGCCGCTGACTCAGAGAGAGGTTGCCAATGCGCTGGGGATATCGCGTTCATATGTATCGAGAATAGAAAAAAAGGCGCTTCAGACTCTTAAAAAGAAGTATGAGCGTACCTCGATATTTGAAACAGGCAAAAGCAAAAAATAATTAAATAAATAACAGCGCACAGTTGTTCAGCAACGAATTATGGCGTTGTTACAGAAAGGATATTTTCTATTTTTTTTTCGGGAGGTGTCCGAAATGAAATTAAGCGCTCCGCCGTACTTGGTACGCCGGAGCGCTCTTTCGTTCACGGATCAATTCCGCTTTTTGTCCGTAAAGTAAACTTTATTCGGACATTTTGCTTTGTTTAATCAGCAGATATTGTTGCAGTTGCAGTTGCATCCGCAGTCGTTGTTGTTTGAACCGTTGCCGCAGCAGAACCAGATAATGAGAAGGATGATGATGATCCAGCAGCAGTTGCCATTGCCAAAGTTAAATCCACAGTTCATAAAGATACTCTCCTTAATATGATGTAATTATTCTGAATAGCCTCAGAACTGCCGTTTGCCGTTCCGTTCGGCTTTTCATAGTTCATTTTATGAATCATACAGGATTTGGTTACAAATTTTGCTGTTTAAAATATTTTACCGTATACGACAAATATTTCCGTCCCGATGTGCAATAATATACATATGTTTAAATGAAAGGTCAGAAAAGCGTATGTATAATCTCGAAAGCTTTACCAAAAAAGCAAATACGGTAATCAACAAGGCATTTATTCAGGCTGGACGTCTTGGTCACACCTACATGGGAAGCGAACATCTTCTGCTTTCGCTGATAAGCGAGCAGGGCTGTACTGCGTCAGGGATTTTCAGGGTGTGCGGAATCAAAGAGGAAGCGGTACTCAGCAGGATAACTGCGCTTGTGGGACGTGGAGAGCCCTGCATTGTAGAACAGGATGCAGCTACTCCGTATGTTAAAAAGATTATTGAGCAAGCTTTTATTATTTCATCGGAAAGCGGCGGACGGCTTGCAGGTACGGAGCATCTTCTGCTGGCGCTTCTCAGGGAGGGACAATGCACAGCAGTACGCATTATTGAAGAGATAGGCGGAAGCCTGAGCCGTCTTTCGGTAGCTTGTACGGCTTCATCTGGGGGGAGTCAAAGCGGATTTGCTAAAACTCCCACGCTTATAAAATACGGCAGGGATCTGACCAAAACTGCCCGTGAAAAGGGCTTTGACCCTGTATTTTGCCGTGAAAAGGAAATTGAACGGGTCATACAGATCTTATCGCGGCGTACAAAAAACAATCCCTGCCTTGTAGGTGAAGCAGGCGTTGGAAAAACTGCTGTTGCCGAGGGTATTGCCGTTATGCTTGCAGAGGGCAAGGTCCCTGACGCTATAAGGGGAAAGCAGCTTTTTTCGCTGAGCCTTACTTCTATGCTTGCGGGAGCAAAGTACCGAGGCGATTTCGAGGAACGCATAAAGCAGTGTCTTGACGAGGTTGCGGCAAACGGAAATATTATCCTTTTTATAGACGAGCTTCACACTATTGTCGGAGCAGGAGCAGCGGAGGGTGCAATTGACGCAGCAAACATTCTCAAGCCACAGCTTGCACGGGGCGAATTGCAGATAATCGGAGCGACCACTCTTGATGAATACCGCAGAATAATTGAAAAGGACAGCGCTCTTGAACGCCGTTTTCAGCAGGTGCTTATAAAAGAGCCTGACGAGCAGGAGGCTGTTCGCATAATTTCAGGTCTGAAGCACTGTTATGAGGATTTTCACAGGGTAACTATAACCGACAGTGCGGTCAAGGCGGCGGTTGAAATGTCGGTACGCTATCTGCCCGACAGGTTTCTTCCGGACAAGGCTATCGACCTTATTGACGAGGCTTCCTCACGGGCGAGAATGAAAGCTTCGGAGTCGCCGCAGACATTAAGCGAGCTTGCGGAAAGTCTGCGCAGAATGCTGGAAAAGCAGACCGAGAGCCGCACACGTTCAAGCCGTAAAACAGGCGATACAAGCTGGTACAGCGACAGCGAGGCGAAGCCGGTGGTCATTACCGAAGAAAATATTGCCGAGGTAATTTCGGCTTCAACGGGTATTCCGGTAACGAAAATTACCGACGGCGAGGGAAAACGTCTGCTGGAGCTTGAAAGCGAACTGAAACGGCGTGTAATAGGTCAGGACGAGGCAGTTGCGGCAGTTGCGGATGCTATTCGCCGAAGCCGCGCAGGACTTAAAGACCCTGCACGTCCTATGGGGTGCTTTCTTTTTACGGGACCGTCAGGAGCAGGAAAGACTGAGCTTTCAAAGGCGCTTGCAGAATGTCTTTTCGGTACTGAAAATGCGCTCATACGCTTTGATATGTCCGAATATATGGAAAAGCACAGTGTAAGCAAGCTTATCGGGGCACCTCCGGGATATGTCGGCTGCGAGGAGGGCGGACAGCTTACCGAAAAGGTTCGGAAAAAGCCATACAGTGTAATTTTGTTTGACGAAATTGAAAAAGCGCACAGCGATATAAACAACATTCTTCTGCAAATTATGGAGGACGGTATTCTTACTGATAACAGGGGCAGAAAGGTCAGCTTCCGAAGTACGGTGGTGATTCTCACATCAAATGTAGGAGCAGAGCTTGTTACCGAAAAAAATGCGCTTGGTTTCGCAAGTGCGTCCGGAGACGAAAGCGGAGTAAAGTCGGACGTGCTTAAAGCGGTGCGCAGCAAATTTCGTCCCGAACTTGTGGGAAGAATGGACGAGATAATCGTGTTCAAAAAGCTTGGCAAAAACGAGCTTTCAGATATTGCACGAAAAATGCTTTCGGGACTTCAGAAGCGTGCCGAGGCGCTTGAAATATCGGTTGAATTCAGCGACGAAGCAATATCTGCGCTTGTTTCAGACGGGCTTGACCGCACGGGCGCACGCAAGCTGCGGAGAAAAATCACTTCTACCGTTGAAAGTATGCTTTCCAAGAACATTCTGGACGGTACGGTAAAAAAAGGCGACAAAGCTGTTGTAATGGCAGATAATAATAATATTTACCTTAAATTAACACAAATGCAGTAAGAATTATCCAATTTTATTATTTATTTCATTAAAAAGTAACAATTAGTATGCTTTAGACGCTTGACAAAAGTGTACCTATTTGGTATACTTTAATCATAGTCAAAAACTGCTTGACTCTTTAAAATTCAGATGTTATAATTAGTATATCAAATTTTATTTGAGGAGGATAATTCAATGAAAAAATTTGTATGTTCAATCTGTGGTTATGTTTATGAGGGTGAAAATCTTCCCGCCGATTACAAATGTCCGCAGTGTAAGGCACCTGCTTCAAAGTTCAACGAGGTCGTTGAAAACAAGCTCAACTGGGCTTGCGAGCATATCGTAGGTATCGGTAAAGAGGGTGCGGATGCTGAGATCATCGAGGGTCTTAACCAGAATTTCATGGGTGAATGCACAGAGGTTGGTATGTATCTTGCTATGGCAAGAGTTGCTCACCGTGAGGGCTATCCCGAAATCGGTATGTACTATGAAAAGGCTGCTTACGAAGAGGCTGAACACGCTGCTAAGTTTGCAGAGCTTCTCGGCGATGTAGTAACACCTTCTACAAAGAAGAACCTTGAGATGAGAGTTATGGCTGAAAACGGCGCTTGCGAAGGTAAGCTTAAGCTTGCTGCAAAGGCTAAGCAGATGAACCTCGACGCTATCCACGATACTGTTCATGAGATGGCTAAGGACGAAGCAAGACACGGCTGCGGCTTTGCAGGTCTGCTCAAGAGATATTTCGGCTAATATTGTATTGTAACATAAATTATGTCCTCGGCCTTTTGACCGGGGACATATTATTTAAAAAACCTCCTGTAATTTTTACAGGAGGTTTTTTGTGGATCACTTTGAAATAATGAAATCTTCGGTAAGAACAGTAGTATTATTTACCGTATCGTTTTCCTGTTTTTCAAGGTCACGCTGTTTTCTTTCATCGGCAAGTTTGCGCTCATTTTCCTCAAGCTTGTGCTTGTCGGGCTTGTGAAGCGCATCATATTTTTCGACAAATTCTATTGCGTCAGATTCGTCAAGAGGCTTGCTCATCAGGAATCCCTGAATGTAATCACACTTCATATCCGTAAGGAAGTTATACTGTCCGACCGTTTCGATTCCTTCGGCAACTGTGTGTATACCGAGGTTATGCACCAAATCAATAATAGAATCGGTGATGGCATAGTCGCGCTGATTATTGTTGATCTCATCAATAAATGATTTATCAATTTTAAGACATTTGATCGGGAAGTTTTTAAGGTAGTTAAGCGATGAATATCCCGTACCGAAATCATCAAGAGCAAGAGCAATCCCCAAATCGTTTATCTCATTAATAACGCTGCTCTTTGAGTCGGTAAAGTCAATAAGTGTGCTTTCAGTGATTTCAAGCTGGATATTTTTCGGATTAACCTGAGTAATGTCGATGACCCGTTTTATATGCTCGATGTAATTGTCACGTCTGAGCTGAACCGGTGAAACGTTGATAGACATAATAACGTCAGGATTAAGGTTTTCGTTAATTTGCTTTAAAGTGCGGCAGGCGCTTTCAAATATCCATGTACCTATTTGAACTATTGCGCCGCTTTCTTCGGCAACGTTTATAAATTCCGCAGGCGGAACTACTCCGAATTCGGGGCTTATCCAGCGCAGGAGAACTTCAAATCCGTGGATATCGCATGTCTTGGTAGAAACGATAGGCTGATAGTGCAGGAATAATTCTCCGTTCTGAAGTGCTTCGTTAAGGCTGCGTGCAATTGCCGCTTTGCTGTAAACACTTTTGCTGTTGTGAGAATTTGAATAGAATGCAACTCTGTCCTTACCGGAATCCTTAGCGCGATGCAGAGCCATTTCAGCGTCACGCAGGAGCAGATCCGGTGTGAGGTCGTCCTCCGGATAAATTGAAATACCGATTGAAAATTTTACATAGATATTATCATTGAGTATCTCCAGCGGTTTATTGAAGCAATTATGGAGCTTTTCTATAACGCTGTAAACCGAGGAATAATCCTCGTCGAATTCATGTATAATGATAAATTCGTCTCCGCTGAAGCGGAAAACGGAATTATGCGCAATAAGTTCCTTTAGTTCCGCTGCAAATGCGCTGAGTACAGCGTCGCCGAAATTATGTCCGAGAGTTTCATTAAGCCATTTGAAGTTGTCAATGTCTATGAACATTACTGCAAAGCGGCTGCGGCCTTCCTCACGAGTGCGGATAATATCATCCATGTACTCATAAAGCTTTATGCGGTTGCTGAGACCTGTAAGAGTATCAGTAGTATTAAAGTTGTTGATGATAGCATTTTTTGCCTGAATAGTTTCTGCGATACGGTTAATATTTGAAGAGATCTTTCCGATTTCTGTGCGTTCGATTTTTTGGATACGGTAGTTGAGGTTTCCGGCAGCAAGCTCTTCGGTACATTTAAGTATATCATTGATACTTCTGCTTTCTTTTTTAAGAATATTTATTCCCCAAACTGTCATAAGTGCGCAAAGGCAGATAAGTACAGCAATTTGCTGTATAAAAGTTATATAGACATTTCCGTTAATTTCGCTGCTGTTGAAAAGAACTATAACATTCCAGCCGGTAATTTTGCTTGTTTCCATATAATAATAAACTGTGCCGCTTTTATCGGAAACATAATGGTCAATAGTGCCGGTCGCAGCGGTGTTCTGTGAAATGATGTTTAAAATCGGCTGTTCGGTAAGAGAAAACTTATCCAGAAAATCACTGTCGGACGGCGAATAAATTATTGAAGAATTATATGTAACAATAGGGTAGCTGCCTGTGTTGAAAGTATATTTTGACAGAACAGAAAATATGCTTGAAGCTTTGATCTCAAGTCCGCAGAAAGCATAGACATTTCCGTCAGCCATTGCCGGAACAATTATAGTTACTACATTTTCGTCAGGATTAAAAATTCCCGATGAAGCAGGTGAGCATATGTATTTGAACGAGGATGTTCCGCCTGCAATATATTTTTTGTACCACTCGCGTTCGTTGAGGCTGTAATCTTCTTCGGTAAGCGTTGCGCCGCCGTTTCCGACAAGTATACCGGTCTGCTCTGATATTATCCATGCGGAAACAATATCATCATCGTGGCTGCAAACAGCATTAAGCGAGTTTGTTATTTCTTTCCATTCGGGGCTTTTTGTATCTGACAGAATATTTTTTTCTTCGGAGTTGATATTTGTGATAAAATTCTTCAGATTCGGATTTGAAGTAATAACGTCAAGCTGCTCTGCAAACAGTTTCACATGGTCGTCAAGAAGTCCCGATACAAGACTTCCTGTATTATTCATCATCTGCACAGTGCTTGATGAGACATTCATTCGTGTAAGTATGTAGGAAAATATCCCGAAAAAAATGAGCAGTACAAACACGAGCAAAAGGAAATTAGCAACAATTCGTTTTGTGAAATTTTTACTGCCGGAATTATTATTTTTAGACATAAAATTAAAGCCCCTTCAAAAAGCCTAAGATATGAAATTAACGTAATTTTTAACATATAAATAATACACAAACATTATAACATATTATATATAAATTTAAAACACATTTTTTTCATTTTTTACTTTTTCGCTGTTTTATACAAAAACGTCTGAAAAATTTATAATCCTTTGTAGATAATTTTTTAGATAGGAGATGGGTTTAATAATTAATTTTTAAATACGGTTTTTGTTTCCATCAAAAATCCGTAAAATATGAGAAAATACTTATAAATATGAAATAAAAGGGTACCGGCTCATCATTTTACTGAGATACGATACCCTTAAATATTAATTAAGCAGATTACATTGATATAATAAAATTGACTGTTCCGAAAGAGAAGCATACCGGAATAACACAAGCGTTTGAAAGCTCGCTGATATCCAGATTATCATAATAGCACTGCGGTTCAAGCTTGAGTTCAACGCCGGTGTCATTTGAAACGTTGACTGCAAAAAGTCCGTTATGCAGGTTGATGAACTCGCTTACGCAGGCCTGTGTGTACTCATCGGCGTCTGTAAGCTGTTCCTTGGCAAAACGGGAAGCAAACTCGATCATTGTGGAAGCGTCTGCATCAATAATGGTAATTGCGCTTAATCCGCCCTCAATGCGCTGTGCAATACAGTCGGAAAGTGTTCCTGATACGGCACGTGCGTCCATAGGAGTAAAATCGTCGCCTATAAAACGGATAAGATTCTTAAAAAGCAGAGAAACATATCCGGTCATATAAGACGTATTGCTTCCGGCACTGAAATTGTAGAAATGAGTTACCAGCTTGCGTGCGGTATCATCGCTTACATTGGCGGAATCAGCATCCGAAAGGCTGTTTTCCTGCTTATAGGAATTGAGTGCCTGCTCGAACTGTGTAGTCGTCATATAACCGTTATCAACAAGAGCCTGACCAAGCAGCAGGTGACCGGCAGGCTGGGTCCTGAGAAGATTTTCAACTTGATCCTTTGTAAGGAAACCCATATCGACCATAACGTCGCCGATCCTTTTATCGACTCTTTGCTGTTCATCATGGGCTTTTTCAACCTGAGCAGCCGTCATAAGACCTGCATTTATCGCAAGAACGCCAAGCTTCAGTCGGGTGCTTTTCATGGACTGAAGAACTTCCGAAAGGTGTTCGGGAGAAACAAGCTGCTGATGAAGCAGATAGTTACCGAAAAATTGTGTAAACATATGTAATCGTTCCCTCCTGAAATATTATTTTGACGCCTTGGAAATGATCTTTGCAACATCGTCGTTTGCGATAGGTTTCTGCAGGAAGTCATACGCGCCGGCAAGAATAGCTTCTTTAAGATTTTCCTGTGTTCCGACTGACGATGCCATAACAATTTTTGCGGAACTGTCAAAAGACTTTATCTCGGTAAGAGCTTCTACACCGCTTTTTACCGGCATAATAATATCCATAAAAACCAGATCAGGCTTTTCAGCCTTATATTTGTCAATTGCCTGCTGTCCGTCTGCCGCCTCAATAATTTCAGTAACTCCGGCCGCTGCGACTGCGTCCTTCATCTTTTTGCGTACAAACATAGAGTCGTCGCAAACCATAACTTTTAATGCAGACATTAAGTACACCCTTTCCCTCAACATACTAAAATAATAAAAATACAAATTTGCGGAAATACAGTACCGCATTATTACATTAACCATTATACTATACATTTCAGTTTTTTTCAATACACTTTGCAAACATTTTTAACCGATTTTTTTGTGCAGATTTACCATTACACGTATTTATATATTATGAAATTTTATGTAAAATGATATTAATAATTCTGCAAAAAAGCCGTTTTTATACATTAATGTGCAAATTAATAACAATACTTGACATTTATGAAAATATTTAGTATAATTATTTTAAACAATTGCTCGGGGAACATATTTTTATTTTTTGCTGCTATTTTACAACAATATTACAAAGGGTGTCAGTATATGGATAATTCTTCAAACAATCTTTTTACAGCATTAAAAAACCTTGGTGTTGATGTGGACGGCACCATATCAAGGTTCGTTGACAACTCTGAAATCTACATTAAATTTCTTAAACGCTTTCCGGATGAAGACAGACTTACGCCGATAAAGGATGCAATCGCTGCAAAGGATTATGACAGGCTTCTGCAGGCGGCGCACAAGCTCAAGGGCGTTTCTGCAAATCTTGGAATGAATGAACTTTCGGGTAAAGCCGCAAAAATCGTTGACAAGGTTCGCAGCAGTAATTATGACGGATTTGAAGCAGATTCGGACAGCGTTGAAGAAACATACAATATCATCTGCGATACAATTAAAAACAACATTTGAAATGCATAAATATTAATAAAAACAATGCGGTATCCTGCAATCAGGATACCGCATTTTGTGTATTACTTATATTCTTTTCCTTCAAGGAAGTATGAAGCTTCCATGTCGGCGGTGCTGAGGGCGAACGCCAGCGGAAACATTTCAAAGGATTTTCCAACTTGATTTACATCATCATTTCCCGAAAAGCCCATGTGATATCTTATGGCAAACGCTTCTTCACGGGTGAGCCGCATAAAGCCTGTTATTATGTAAACCGATTTTTCTCCGTGACCGTAGGGAAGTCTGTCGTCGATGGTGTAGTACGGTACTTTTTCCCACTGACCCATTTCATTTTTTGCGTTGCGGTAGTCTACCTTGTAGAAATTTACCTTGCATATATCGTGCAGAAGCGCTGAAATTGCAATAGTTTCTTCCGAGTAATTCATTCCGTAAACCGTTTTTGCACGGTCACGAGAAAGATAATCCTTCAGGCAATGGTAAACGTTCAGACTGTGTTCCAGCAGACCGCCTTCGTAAGAGCCGTGAAAACGGGTGCTTGCAGGTGCGGTGAAAAAATCGCTCTTGTCGGAAAGCAGGTATTCAAGCAGCTTGTCAGAGCCTTCTCTGGTAATATTTGTACGGTAAATATCCAAAAACTCCTGTTTCAGATCCATATCGTGTTCTCCTTAAATTACATTCACTTTGTAATATCGTAATAGCTTTTGATCTTTATTTGTTCTTCAAGGTCTTTGGGCATAATATGCGGCGGGAAATTCATTCTGTTTGCAAGAACCGAATATTTCTGACCGTGAAGGTCGAACCAATTGTCGCCGAATATACAGTCAAATTCGTCAAAGTCAAGATATACGCCTTTTGCAAAGTTTTTACTGCAAAGCTCAAAGCGGTACATTTCACCGATAAGATCAACATGAACGCTTATTTCCGGATCGAGAAATTCAAATTGTTTTGGAAGAACCAGCATATGCGTACCGTTTGAAACTACCGCATTGTTCTGTATAAGTGAGTATTCGATATAATGATTACGGTGCATATTTCCGTTGAGTTTGGTCAGCTCCGGAGTAAGCGTAAGCACATTGGCAGACGTCAGCGGAGGTACGGTAACGTCAATCGTTCCGTGGGAAATTATCGTGGTATCGTTTCTGCGTATTCTCCAGCGAACCTTTCCGGAAAACTCAGTCATGCGCTCGTTTGATATATTGATAACAGGATTATCCTTGTCGCTGTCGTCAATTGAACAAAGTACAGGCGCATAAAACTTTTTCGCATAGTAATGCAGCGCTTTCCATCTGCCGAAATAGTCAATGGACGACCATGAAATAACAGGATTGCTGTCATTCACCTGCCAGTAAAGCGAACCCATACATTTTCCGCTGTTTCGGCGCATATGCTCCACATTAGTGCGTATAGCCTCGGCCTGAACGATTTGCGTTGCATAGACAAGTCCTTCAAAGCTGTAAGGATAATGAACCATCTGAGCAAGATAATACAGAAGCTTTTCGTTTCCTGCATCGCATTTCTGATGAGCTTCCATAACGGGAGAGCAAAGGTTCAGATCCTTTTCTTCGGCAAAGGCACGGATAGTTTTCATACAAGGCAGCGATTCAAAGCCGTATTCCGAACAGAAGCGGAAGGTATATTTTTTGAAATCGGTAAAAGGTTTGAGGTTGTGCCATACGTCCCAGTAGTGTGAATCTCCTCTGTTGTTTGCGCTTGACTCGTCAAAGCCTCCGCCGGAGGACGGCGATGACGGCCAGTAAAAGGTCTGAGGGTCGTAGTGTTTCAGGACGTTAGGAATAAGTTTTTCAAAAATGCGGATATAACCCTGCTTCTGTTCCTCGGTAACAGGCTTGCACCAATACTGAATTGCCGATTCTATCTCATTATTTCCGCACCACATTCCAAGTGAAGCGTGGTTTCTTATGCGTTTAATGTTGTCAATAAACTCCTGCTTAATATTGCGGCAGAAATCTATATCGGCATTGTAGACTGCGCAGGCAAATGCAAAGTCCTGCCAAACCAGAAGACCAAGACGGTCGCAGGTATCGTAGAAATAATCATCGGGATAAAATCCTCCGCCCCAGACTCTTATCATATTGTAATTGGCTGCGGCACAGCTTTTGAGAAGCTCTCTTGTGCGTTCTGCGGAACAGCGTGACAGTATATGGTCTTCGGGAATGTAATTTGCGCCCATGGCAAAGATTTTCACGCCGTTTACTCTGAAGCAGAATTCCTCGCCGCTGCCGTCTTCGTCGGGATTGCGGCATACTTCAACGACTCTGAGACCTATGTTGAATTCCTGAATATCCACAGGCTCCTTACCGTCGAAAAGCATGACCTTTACCATATATAAATTCTGTTTGCCGTAGCCTCGGACATTCCACAGCATTGGGGAAGTTATCATACATTCCGGAGCAACGGCGTCATCTTTTACGGGAAGCGAAAGCAGCGATTCTTCACCGTTGGGCGAAGTCAGGCAGATATCAACGTGAAGCTTGTCGGATACCTTATCTGCGATTTTTGTATCAAAAACAAGACGAACGCTGTTCTGGCGGTGAAATTGCTTTACATAAACGCTTTCGATACGTCCGCCTCTTACGCCCACAAGCTCAACGCCGCGCCATATTCCCATATCCGGAAGCTGCGGACCCCAGTCCCAGCCATACATATAGTGTGCTTTGCGTATCTGAGGAAAACCGTCCATTGTAGATTCTACGCCCCATGCAGGGTTAAGACGCTGTTTTTCCCGTATATATGCGATAGGGGAAAACAGCTTGACACGAAGAGTATTTTCACCCTGCAAAAGAACATTCGTAACATCATATTCGTATGTACGGTGCATATTTTCAGCTTTGCCGACAACAGTTCTGTTAAGCTCGATTTCAGCAAGAGTGTCTATTCCGTAAAATCTGAGGTAAACCTTGCTGCACCCTGAAAATTCTTCATTTGCAGTGAAGCTGCGTTCAAAAATATAGTCACCGTCGGAAAGCTCCCTTGCGTTGTACTGATTTTCACGGTAATACGGGTCATCCATTTTGCCTGCTTCAAGCAGCGCACTGTAAACAGACCCCGGGACAGTTACTTTCATATTGCTGATATAACCTTCCCGTGAGAGCGACCACTCTCCGTTAAGCTGCTGTATCATATGCAAATTCCTTTCAAAAACAATGATATTTCCTATAAATTACATTATATCACACAGCATCTTTATTTGTCAATGACTGCTTTCCAAGAAAACGCAGCGGCAGTTCAGAGCGAGAAATTAGAATTTATCAGACAAAATACGAGGGGGAAACCTATGAGGGGACAAGGAA
>CAMCPM010000013.1 GCA_945876755.1 uncultured Clostridia bacterium | reverse complement strand
ATGATGGGTCTTATCGGCATGGGCAACAATCCTATGGTTGGTGCTACTGTTGCTTGTGCTGTTGCGGTTGAAGAGGCTATGAAGGGCTAATCAAACGGCTTAAATACGGCATTTGACTAATAACAACAAATCCCGCTTAGGTTCAGTAAAAACTGAATTTCGGCGGGATTTTTATGTTTTGTTCACCATTTGTCCGATTTATTTTGACTGTAATTTTGAATAAATATCGCTTTTTTTCAATCCGGTAATTCTTGCGGCTTCCTTACAAGCGTCCACAGCGCGCATTCCGCCGCTGATGAGGCGCTGAGCTTCTGCAACAGCATCATCTATTGTAATTTCTTTGGCAGTATATTCTTTATTGTACCCCTCAACAACTAAAACATATTCACCCTTTGGATTTTTATCGGTGTAATATTCAATGGCTCCGAGTATAGTTGTTCTTATGACTTCTTCATGAATTTTGGTAAGCTCCCGGCACAATGAAATACTTCTGTTTCCAAAATATTCAAGCATATCGTTAAGAGTGCTTACAAGCTTATGAGGTGCTTCATAAAAAATTAATGTATGTGTGTCTTTAGCAACGGATTCGAGATGTTCATAACGCTGCTTTTTAGTAACTGATAAAAATCCCTCAAAAGAAAAACGGGATGTGGATAGTCCACTCACAGCAACGGCAGAAGCCATTGCCGTAGGGCCTGGAATAACCTCTATAGATATTTCTTTGTCTATACACTGCCTTATCAAGTCTTCTCCGGGGTCAGAAATGCATGGCATTCCTGCATCAGAAACAACTGCACAGCTTTCACCGGCAAGAATACGATTAACAATGCTCTCAGAAACCTGCATTGCGGAATGTTCGTGATAACTGACTAACTGCTTTTTTATATCAAAATGATTAAGAAGCTTAACAGTAACACGCGTGTCCTCAGCGCATATAAAATCAACATTTTTCAGAGTCTCTACTGCACGGTAAGTAATATCACCGAGATTTCCGATTGGAGTTCCCACAACAAAAAGCTTGCCTGACATACAATCAATCCTTTTTATTTAAGTAATCGTTAGTTTTTCCGCCACCGTAAATATTAAGCAGTTCTTCCGAAAATCCATCTGAACCGTTAATATAAAGCTGCGGGAGCACTTTCATAAAGGATTTTCCGCCTTTCTTTCCCTCAATAAGAAAAAGCCATGGAGCGTCAGCCGGAGTTTTACTTACAAATCTTGCAGTTTTAGGTTCTATATCATTGGCTTTCATAGCGGAAATAACATCTGCCAATCTTTCAGGGCGATTACACAGACAAAGCTTTCCACCGAATTTAAGAAGTCTCGACGCTGCTCTGCAAACATCGTTTATATTGCAAAGTATTTCATGCCTTGCAATTTTATGAGCGTCAGCAAAACTTTCAATGCCTGCATTTGCTGCTTTATAAGGAGGATTACAGGTGACAACGTCTAACATTCCAAGTGGCGCATTGCTCCAAAGCTCTTTTAAATCTGCGTGTACCGGAAAAATATTTTCAAGCTTGTTTCTTTTAACCGTAATATTAAATTGTTCAATAGCCTGTTGTTGTATATCAATTCCATAAATTACACTTGGACAAAAGCTTATGTGCATAAGCAATGGAATAATTCCGCAGCCTGTACCTAAATCACAGACCTTATCTTTTCTTCTCGGAGAAGCAAAATCAGCCAGTAAAAATGCATCCGTACCGAATTTATGCTCATCTGATACGCAAATATCAATTTCATTTCTTAAAGATTCAAAAGTATATTCGGACATATTTGTTCCTTTCCGATTAACCGACCATCATTTTTCCCTCAGGATAAACTTCATTTTTAATAATATTATCACGATTTGTCGATAATGAAATTGCAAATGAAACAGGACCGACTCTGCCGATAAACATCGTAATAGATAGAATTATTCTTGAAATAATACCGCTTATACCTGATACTCCTACACTTAATCCGGTTGTTGCAATAGCAGAAACAGCTTCAAACGCAGCGTCGATACCTGTAACTCCGGTATTATTATAAAATAAAATAACAGCTGTTGTGCTTGTAATAAGTGCAGCAAGAATAATAATTGAAAGAGCTTTATAAACTGATTCTTTGTCTATTTTTCTGCCCATAATTATTGTATCATTTTTATTTTTTATAACACTGACAACTGTCATAATTATAATTGAAAACGTGGTAATTTTAATACCGCCTCCGGTCGAACCGGGAGCAACGCCTATAAACATAAAGAAAAGTGATATAAGTTTGGTTATTGAGTGCATTGAAGCAAGGTCAACGGTGTTAAATCCGGCGGTTCTTAAAGAAACAGAGTGAAAAAGGCTATTGACAATTTTGTTTCCTACGCTCATATTGCCAATAGTTAAAGGATTGCTCCACTCGGTAATTAGTGTAAGTATGGTTCCGGTCACAATAAGGATAAGTGTAAAAAGAAGCACTATTTTCGACTGGAGACTGAGACGTTTTCTGCGGCGGTATGTTATTATATCCATCCACACCAAAAAACCAAGTCCGCCCGCGATGATCAACAAAGGTACTACTGTCATAACTACAGGATCTGATGAAAGTGTTGTTAAACTGCAATATGGAGTCTCAACAGCTCCCATAATATCAAAGCCTGCGTTGCAGAATGCTGATATAGCAATAAAAAATGAAATATATATGCCATAAATACCATATCGCGGCACAAAAGTTGTCATAAGTAAAAGAGCACCTGCAAATTCACAGATAAATGAAATGCTTATTACATATCTTACAAGGGTTTTAACATCGTAAAAACCTGATGTATTTACCGATTCCGAAGCTACTTGAATAGAACGAAGCTCCATTTTCTTTCTTATCAGAAAGTTAAAAAATGAAACAAGCGTTACAAAACCAAGTCCTCCGATTTGTATCATAAGGAGAATAATGATCTGGCCGAATTCACTCCAGAAAGTACCGGTATCAACTACAACAAGTCCGGTAACGCAGGTAGCAGATGTTGCTGTAAATATTGCTGTAAGAGGATTAGTAAAGCTTCCCGTTGACGACGATATAGGAAGCATTAATAAAAAAGAGCCTATAGCAATTACTATAGCAAAGCTAAGTACAATTGTTGCAGCAGGCTTAAGAGCTTTGTTTTTAGATTTTACAACAGGCATAAAATGACCTCGGTTCTTTATCTGTTATTTTAGAAATCATTATATCACAGATATACATTTTTTTCAAGTATATTATTTGTAAATGGAATAATATTTTGACATACAGTTCAGGGAATTTACTGAAAAAAATAAAAATATTATAATAGCGGTTGCATTTTAAAGCAATTTGTTGTATAATATTAATAATTAACTGTGATAATTTTAATATATGAAAGGATATTTAAATGAAAGTAAATCAATATGAAAAGAAAAAGGCGAAATTTCGTATTTCTTTTGTATTCCTGTTTATTTTTGCAAGCTTTGCAGTTTGTTTTACATTATATATGAAAGAAGATTTTGAAGTAACCGAAGATATGTTTGAAGACAGTTCTGAAGCTGTTGTTTATGTTGAACCGGTCGGTCAAAACAATTATAATGTTAATCCTGTACCATTAAGTGAAAGACAAAGCGAAGACTATTATAATAATTCTGTTTTCATTGGCAGCAAACTTTTATCGGGACTTTCAGATTACGGATATGTAATACCGGAAAATATGCTGTTGTCAGATTCGATAAAGCTAAACAATTTCAATAACCTTATATTATCCGAAAACGGTTCTGAAAGCAGTATTGCTCAGGCAGTTGAGCGTAAAAACGCAGCGCAGATTTACATAATGGTCGGTCTGTATGATTTGAATAATTTAAATAGTGATACTTTTTTTAATGAATTGGAAGCTTTTATTGATAGTATTAATTCTAAAAATCAGGGAATTGAAATTTATCTTATGTCACTTTTGCCTCTTTCCGCTGAAAGCGATGGCGTAATTGCATCGAATACAGATATTGATACATATAATTCATTGCTGCAAAAATTCGCTGATAAAATGAAGGTTAATTACCTTGACATTAATACAAAATTTAAAGGAAATGACGGAAAGCTTCCGGCTTCTGCTGCTGAAGCTAACGGTATGAGACTGAAAGAAGAAACATATTCTGAATTATCTGAATATATTTTAACGCATGTAAGGAATTAAATTACAGAAAAGGGGAAAGCTCCATTGCTTTGGAGCAGTTTATTAATATGCTTATAGAGTGTACTTCAATTTTTCTTTTAATTTTAGTTGTCGTAATTATGTACATACGAAGAGGCAAGAAAGATTATGCTTTTGCAACTATTCCGCTGCTTGTTCTTCCGCTAATGAATATATTGGCGTATGCTGTATCAGGCAAGCTTTCTTTTGTTCTGCCTATGGATAAGTTTACTGTTTATACGGCAATAAACATTATTGCTGTCGTAGTTTCAAGCTGTCTGGTAGGTGTAATGTCAAACAAATTCAAGAAAAAGCCCACAAGAGCTGCTTATGTAACCATGTCTCTTATCTTTAATATAGTTCTTGCAGCTATTCTTGTATATAATATGTTTGAAATGATTTATCGCTGATTTTGCTGATATTAATAGAAAATTAATAGGACGTTTTTTATATTTTTTTCTAATAACACTTTACATATTTGCAAATATGTTGTAAAATAGATTAGATAGTATAAATTATCGTTGCTATGAAAGGGTGGTTGCTTTTATGACCGAACAGCCAAAATACAAAAGAGTTCTTTTAAAACTCAGCGGAGAAGCTCTTGCAGGTGATAAAAAAATAGGTTTGGATTATTCAATTATATCCAAAATATGTGAAAGCATCAAAAAATGCACCGATATAGGCGTTCAGATAGGAATCGTTGTTGGCGGCGGAAACTTTTGGCGCGGACGTTCAAGCGGAGCAATGGACAGAACTCGTGCCGACCATATCGGTATGCTTGCAACTACAATGAATGCTTTGGCCGTTGCAGATGTTTTGGAATCACTTGGCGTAGATGTGCGTGTTCAGACAGCGATTGCCATGCATCAGGTTGCTGAACCGTATATAAGAAACAAGGCTGTAAGACACCTTGAAAAGGGCAGAGTCGTAATTTTCGGATGCGGTACGGGAAATCCTTTCTTCTCTACAGATACTGCTTCAACATTAAGAGCAGCAGAAATTGAAGCGGATATCGTTCTTAAAGCAACTATGGTCGATGGCGTTTATGATAAGGATCCTAACAAATATGATGACGCTGTTAAATTTGACGAACTCAGCTTCAATGATATTCTTGTAAAGAATCTTGCTGTTATGGACAGCACTGCAGCGTCAATGTGCAAGGATAATAATATTCCGATTTTAGTGTTTAACTTGAAAAAACCTGATAATATTTATGATGCATGTATAGGTAAGAATGTCGGTACACTTGTTATTGACAGATAATAAATTTAATAAACGGTTCACTTACGGCAGGAGATGAGCCGTAAAAATTTAATGCCGGGAAGAGGAGATCTTTATGAACGAACAGATCAAAAATGCACAGGAAAAAATGGAAAAATGTATTAAAAGCCTTGAACATGAGCTTTCAACAGTAAGAGCCGGCAGAGCTAATCCTGCTGTCCTTGATAAAGTTCTTGTCGATTATTACGGAACACCCACCCCTGTACAGCAGATGGCTGCTGTTTCTGTATCAGAAGCAAGAAACCTTATTATCCAGCCTTGGGATATTTCACAGCTTAAAGCTATTGAAAAGGCTATATTGACTTCTGATATCGGTATTACTCCGACAAATGACGGCAAAGTTCTCAGACTTGCTTTCCCTCAGCCTACCGAAGACCGCCGCAAGGAACTTGTAAAGCAGATCAAAAAGTATGGCGAAGAAGCTAAGGTTACTCTCAGAAATGTTAGAAGAGACGCTCTTGAAAAATTCAAGACAATGAAGAAAAACAACGAGATCACCGAAGATGACATGAAGGGCTATGAAAAAGATATTCAGAAGCTGACTGATAAATTCTGTGATGATGTTGACGCTGTAATCGCAAACAAGGAAAAAGAAATCATGTCAATATAACTTGTGAGGATTGATTTGAGTAACATTGATAAAAATAAGCTTCCCGTTCATATCGGATTTATTATGGACGGAAATGGCAGATGGGCACAGAAGCGCGGACTCCCACGAAAAATGGGACACAGGGAGGGCGCTTCTGCGTTCAGAAGAATTGCCCGTTACTGTAAAAAAATAGGAATAAAATACATTACATTTTATGCTTTTTCAACCGAAAATTGGAAACGTCCTGCTGATGAAGTTAACGAATTAATGCGGTTATTCAAAGAATATCTGGATGAAGTTGAAAAATATGCCGAGGACAAAACCCGTTTGATATTTTTAGGCGATAAGTCTGCTTTTGGCAGGGAAATGGCTGAAAAAATGACACAACTTGAGGAATCCTCTCGTGATTTTGATGAAATGACTTTAATGCTTGCAATGAATTACGGCGGAAGAGACGATATTGTTCACGCAATAAAACGGATTGTTTCCATGTCAGACAGCAAGGAAATAAGCTGTTCCGATATTAATGAAAGTCTGGTTTCAAGCTTGCTTTATACGGGAGGAATTCCCGATGTGGATTTGATAATCAGACCAAGCGGAGAAAAAAGGATCTCCAATTTTTTGATTTGGCAGTCAGCATATGCAGAGTTATATTTTACTGATACGCTGTGGCCTGATTTTACGGCAAATGAACTCGATAAAGCTTTGGCTGATTTTGCTGAACGCAGCAGACGTTTTGGCGGAGTTTGATCATTGAAAAATATTGACCTGATAAAGATGTTACTTTTTTGCAAGTGTCAATTTATTGTAATATCATCGGAAAAGGATGGTTAGAATAAATGGTTACCCGTATTATTTCAGCGGTGGTCGGAATAGCTATCGCAATAGGCATTTTGTTTTTGTCAGCAACGCCTGTATACAATCTGGCAGTTTCTGCAATTGCTGTTATAATGGTTTATGAGCTTTTATCAGCATGTAAATGTATCCAGTACAAGTATCACAGTATAATATGCTTTGTTTTTGCTGCGGTAATGCCGTTCCTTGTAGAATTTGAGGGAATGGAGGTAAAGTATATTGTATCTTCATCTTGTATTTTCCTCATGTTCGCAGGCTATATAGTAAATCATAAGAATATTTCCTTTGAAAAATTCTGCTGTATGCTTACTTCCTCGCTACTGTCAACATTATCTATGTGCTGCCTTGTTTCTCTGAAAAACCTTGACAGCTTACATGGTGTATGCTATATAGTGCTTTGTCTTGCAGGAGCATGGCTTGGTGACTCAGGAGCTTATTTTGTTGGAACATTTTTTGGCAAGCATAAGCTTTGTCCTGAAATTTCACCCAAAAAGACAATTGAAGGCGCAGTGGGAGGCGTTCTTACAGTAGGTTTGGTATTTGCTGTTTACGCTTTCTTTTATCAGCTTGTTCAAGGGTACAGAGGTTACAGTTTTGAAGTTAATTACGTTTATCTTGTAATTCTTGGAATAGTCTGTGGTATTCTGGGTATTGTCGGTGATTTGTCGGCGTCGCTTATAAAGCGTCAGTTCGGTATAAAAGATTTCGGAAACATAATGCCGGGGCACGGCGGAATTATGGATAGATTTGACAGTGTTTTATTTGTTGCTCCGTTTATGATGTTTACTCTCAGCCATATAACATTGTTTAAATAATCTTTCAGGCGTACAAAAGGAATTTATATTCTTAATGTACGCCTGATGTATGTATAATTTGTATTTCAGTTTTTAATTAATTTGAGGTATAAAATGAAAACAATTTCTTTAGTCGGTTCAACAGGTTCTATTGGAAAACAGACATTAGAGGTTTGCAGAAAGCATAATATTAAAGTAAAGGCTTTGGCTGCATATCAAAATACAGCTTTGCTTGAAAACCAGGCAAGAGAATTTCTGCCTGATTTTGTTTGTATATATGACAAAGAATTGTATTCTGATATGTGCAAAAGGCTTTCCGATACAAATATTGATGTTGTTTGCGGTATGGAGGGATTATGCCGTGCAGCTTCGCTTAATGACATTGATTTGTTTGTAAATTCCGTAGTTGGAATGGTTGGTCTGCTTCCGACACTTACAGCTATTGAAGCTGGTAACGATATTGCTCTTGCCAATAAAGAAACATTGGTTGCAGGCGGACAAATTGTTATGTCTTCGGCTGAAAAAAAAGGTATAAAAATATATCCAATCGACAGCGAGCATTCTGCAATTTTTCAGTGTCTGCAAGGGAACAACCCGAAGCAGCTGAACAAAATAATATTAACTGCATCGGGAGGTCCATTTTTCGGAAAAACAAAAACTGAACTTGAAAATGTTACCGTTGAGCAGGCGCTTGCTCATCCTAACTGGAATATGGGAAATAAAATTACCATAGATTCTGCCACTCTTATGAATAAGGGTCTGGAATTCATTGAAGCAAAGTGGCTTTTTAACGTTGAACCTGATAATATCGAAATTGTGGTAAATCGCGAAAGTGTTCTGCATTCCGCTGTTGAATTTGACGATTATTCTGTTATTGCACAGATGGGTACTCCTGATATGAAAATACCGATACAGTATGCGCTGCTGTATCCCGAAAGAGTAAGCTGTGATGTAAAGCGTTTGTCCATTACAGACTACGGGACGCTTACATTTGCAAAACCTGATATTGATACCTTTGACTGTCTTGCCGGGTGTATCAAAGCTATTAACCTCGGAGGAGCATATCCATGTATTGTAAATGCTGTAAATGAAGAGGCTGTTGCATTGTTTCTCAGCCGAAAAATATCCTTTCTTAAAATAGGGGAGCTTGTAAAAAAATCTCTTGATTATTTTGCTCCAATGCCGAGTAAAAGCTATGAAGACATAAAAAAAGCAGAGATTCTTGCACGGGATTTTGTTCATAATGAAATAAATTTTTAGCGAGGTTTTATGGATACTTTTGTTTCAATTTTAATAGCGGCGTTTTTTTTCTGTTTAATAATAATCGTACATGAGCTTGGACATTTTACAGTTGCTAAGCTGTGCGGTATAAGAGTTGACGAATTTGCAATAGGTATGGGACCTGTTATATTCAAAAAAAGGGGGAAGGAAACTCTTTATACTGTACGTCTGCTTCCGATAGGCGGATTTTGTGCTATGGGAGAAGATGTTGATGATGACTCGCCCGATGCGTTCAGAAAAAAGCCTGTGTGGGCGAGAATGGCAGTCATTGTTGCAGGCGCAGTTATGAACTTAATACTTGGCTTGATTTTATCGTTAATTCTTACTTTGGTAAACGGTGCTGATGTTTCCTCAAAAATTGTTTATTTTTCCGATGACGCGGTAAGTCCAAATTACGGTTTGCAGCTTAATGATGAAATTATAAAAATAAACGGAATAAGAATTTTTTCTGTTAAGGACATTACTTACCAGCTTGGAAACGATGAAGACGGAATAGTTGATTTTGTTGTTAAAAGAGATGGTAAAAAGGTTAATGTAAATGGTGTTCACTTTGCATTCAAAACCGATTTGGAGACAGGCAAGAATGTGCTTGTATATGATTTTAAGGTTCTTAAAGAAGATATAACATTTTCCAATTTCTTTCCATATGCTTTTAAAAATGCATTGTATTACGGAAGAATAGTTCTTATGTCGCTTGGAGATATAATACAAGGAAAATACGGTATAAACGATTTGCAGGGACCTGTCGGAATTGTCACAACTATTGGAGATATTGCCGAAAAAAGCGGTTTTAATATCAGCTTTTTGCTTGATATGGCTACCTTAATTACAATTAATATAGGTATTTTTAATCTGCTGCCTGTTCCTGCTCTTGACGGCGGACGCCTTGTATTCCTCGTTATAGAAGCAATACGGAAAAAATCTTTAAAAGCTGAAACAGAGGGTATGATTCATTTTGTAGGCTTTGCACTGCTTATGCTGCTTATGATTTTTGTAACTTTTAATGATATAAAAAATATATTTGTAAAGTAAAACGAGGTGCTTTATGCGTTCTGTTCATTCTGTAAAGGTCGGAAACTGTACACTTAACGGAGAAAAAATATATATTCAGTCTATGCTTAATGTTCCTGCTTCCGATATTGAAGGAAGCGTTGCACAGGCTATAAGACTTGAAAAGGCAGGCTGTGAAATAATTCGTGCGGCTATACCCGACATGAAGGCTGTAAAGCTTATTCCTGCGATAAAAAATGCTGTAAATATTCCGTTGGTTGCGGATATTCATTTTGATTACAAACTTGCACTTGAAAGTGTTAGTGCAGGAATTGACAAAATTCGTATTAATCCCGGAAATATCGGAGGTTTTGACAAGGTCAGACTTGTTGCAAAAGCCTGTTCCGATAAAAATATACCTATCAGAATAGGCGTAAATTCAGGCTCGCTTGAAAAGGACATACTTGGAAAATATGGTTCTCCGACAGCAGAAGCTCTTGTCGAAAGCGCTCTTCGTCATGCCGAAATTTTAGAACGCTACGATTTTAACGATATTGTTATTTCAATAAAGTCTTCAGATGTAAAGACAATGATTGACGGCTACAGAATTCTTGCAGAAAAAACGAACTATCCGCTGCATCTCGGCGTTACCGAGGCAGGCACAAAAAGAATGGGAATAATAAAATCCTCAATCGGTATAGGAGCGCTTATTTCCGACGGAATAGGCGAAACTATCCGTGTATCGCTTACTGCTGACCCGATAGAAGAAATTTACGCTGCAAAGGATATTCTCTCGGCTTTGGGAAATGGAGGCGGAGTTAAGCTTGTTTCCTGTCCGACCTGCGGAAGAACCAAAATCAATCTTATTGAGTTGGCAGAAAAAGTAGAAAAAGCAGTAAAAAACATTGATAAAAATATAACAGTTGCAGTAATGGGCTGTGTTGTAAACGGTCCCGGAGAAGCCCGTGAGGCTGATGTAGGAATAGCAGGCGGTGACGGCTGTGCGGTACTTTTCCGGAAAGGCGAGATTGTCAGAAAGATTCCGGAAAAAGATATATTGACGGAACTGTTAAAGGAAATAGAAAAAATATAGGATCGGTGAAATCTGAATGCTTATAAAGGAATTGTTTTCAGAATACATTGCGGATATTCCGAATTCAATAGGCAAAGGTGAAATTTTAAAGCTTACGCATAACGAAAAGCAGCGTGCGCTTACGGTTTTTGCGTCATTTGAACAGGTGCAAAAGTACAGCTATGTGGTTGATTTTGAAAAAGCAATGCAGAATAATCTGGAGATAAACAGCTTTATTTTGAACTGCCGTTATACTCCTGCACTTTTTAATGAAAAATGTATGCCCGATATAGTGGCAATGCTTAAACGCAGAATGTTTGTCATTAACGGTCATCTAAGCAATGCCGAATACTTTTTTAATGGTAACACTGTTACTGTCAATGTGAACGGTACAGGATATAACACTCTGAAAAAAGCAAATGTTGAAGCTGAACTTGAAAAAATTATCAAGGAAGTATTTTCTGTTAATATCAAGGTAATTTTAAATGACACAAGCACTCAGACATCGGGAGACAACTATGCTGAGCGCATGGCAAACGTTATTTCTGCAATGCCTGCCCCAGAAGAGGCTCCGCCTGAATATGCAAACAATAATCAGACTTATCCTGATTTGCCTGAAAATATTCCGTCCGAACCTGTTTTTACAGTTGATTTCAAGGATTTGCCCATTTTGCTTGATGGTGCAAAGTTGATAAAAGGACGTTCTATTGATTCTCCTGTTATAAATATCTCTGAAATAAAAAGTAAAATGAACAACATAACCATTTGGGGAGATGTTTTTGATTATTCCGAAAAGGAAATTCGTACAAAAAATGGAGAAAAGCGTGTTGTTTCTGTAAGTATAACGGATTATACAAGCTCAATTTCCATAAAAAGCTTTGAAGATAAATATGAAGAGAATGTTTTTTCCGCATTTAAAAAAGGAGGAACACTTCTTATCAGAGGAAGAGCTGATTTTGATACCTTTGAAAATGAATTTGTAATCAAAGCAAACGATATAATGCAGGTGCAAAAATCCGAACGAAAGGATACTGCCGAAGAAAAACGGGTTGAGCTTCACCTGCATACAAATATGTCGGCAATGGACGCTGTTACACCTGCTTCAAAGCTTATTGAGCGTGCCTTTTCATGGGGGCATACTGCAATGGCAATTACCGACCACGGCGTT
Organism: uncultured Clostridia bacterium; assembly: GCA_945876755.1. Taxonomy (GTDB): domain Bacteria; phylum Bacillota; class Clostridia; order Oscillospirales; family Ruminococcaceae; genus RGIG8773. The sequence goes on along the minus strand of CAMCPM010000013.1, from coordinate 44,757 downwards.
GCACAGGCTTTTCCCGAAGCTGCTTCAGCAGTATCAAAGATTCGCAAAAACGGCGGCAATTTTAAAGTAATATACGGCTGTGAAGCTTATTCTGTAAACGACAGAACAAATGCTGTTAATCTGTATGTCGACAAGAGTCTTACAGATGAGGCAATAGTATTTGATATTGAAACAACAGGGTTTAATGCTCAGGCTGACAGAATTATTGAGATAGGTGCAGTAAAGATAAAAAATCTTGAAATTACTGATACTTTTCAAATTTTTGTTGATCCCGAAAGACACATTCCCGAACGAATAACCGAGCTTACTGGAATTAACGATGATATGGTTAAAGACGCACCCTCTCAGGAAGACGCGTTAAAAAAGTTTATAGAATTTTGCGGACAAGCTCCTGTACTTGTTGCTCATAACGCAGGTTTTGACTGCTCGTTTATTCGCACAGCAAGCGAAAGATACGATATTGATTTTAAATTTTCTATGATCGATACAGTTGTAATGAGCAGAAGTATGCTTCCACATTTGAAAAAGCACAAGCTTGATTATGTTGCAAAAGATCTGGGACTTGGCGAATTTAATCACCATCGTGCAGATGATGACGCAAAAATGCTTGCAAGAATTTATGTTATACTTATCAACAGGCTTATTGAAGAACACTCTATAAAGAATATCAGCGACATTAATCATTGTGTGCTTAAAGTCGACCCACGCTCGCTGCGGTCGTATCATCAGATCATTCTTGTAAAAAATGCAATAGGTCTTAAAAATCTTTATAAGCTGATTTCTTACGGAAATATAAAATATTATAAGCGTAATCCGCGTATTCCTATTTCCGAGCTTATGAAACATCGTGATGGTTTGATTGTGGGAAGTGCTTGTGAAGCAGGCGAGGTTTTTTCTGCCGTAAAGGACGGTCATCCATGGGAGGCTGTTAAAGAACTTGCACGTTTTTACGATTATCTTGAAATACAGCCTGTGGCTAACAATGAATTTTTAATAAGAGACGAAGAATACCCCAACATTACTACAATCGAGGATTTAAAGGAGCTTAACAGAAAAATTGTAAAGCTTGGTGATGAATTGAATATTCCCGTTGTTGCAACCTGCGATGTTCACTTTATGGACAAGTCTGACGGAATATTCCGAAAAATTCTTACATATCAGAAGTTCAAAGACGCTGATCATCAGGCTCCGCTGTATCTGCGTACTACCGATGAAATGCTGGAGGAATTTTCTTACCTTGGTAAGGAAAAGGCATATGAGGTGGTTGTTACCAACACAAATAAAATTGCGGATATGGTAAATCCCGATGTTGTGCCTATTCCTCCCGGAACATTCACTCCGGAAATCCCAGGAGCAGAGGAGGACTTGGAACGCATTTCATGGGAACGCTGCAAATCCATATACGGCGACCCTGTTCCCGAACTTGTTGCAAAACGTCTTGACCGTGAACTTACGTCTATTATAAAGCACGGATTTGCTGTACTTTATATGATTGCTCAGAAGCTTGTTGCAAACTCAAATGAACACGGCTATCAGGTCGGTTCAAGAGGCTCGGTAGGTTCCTCATTTGTAGCTTCTATGGCAGGAATTTCAGAAGTTAATCCGCTTCCGCCGCACTATGTATGTCCTAAGTGTCGGCATAGTATTTTCATTACCGATGGTACAGTGGGTTCAGGTTATGACTTGCCGCCGAAAAACTGCGAAAAGTGCGGTACGCCATATAATCGTGACGGACATGATATTCCGTTTGAAACATTCCTTGGCTTTGACGGCGATAAAGCGCCTGATATTGACCTTAACTTTTCCGGCGAATATCAGACATTTTCGCATAAATATACCGAGGAGCTTTTCGGTAAGGACAATGTGTTCAAGGCAGGCACTATCGGTACAGTTGCCGATAAAACGGCTTACGGATATGTAAAGCATTATCTGGATGAAAAAGGTGAAACTGCTTCAAAGGCTGAGATAAACCGTCTGACTATCGGTTGTACAGGTGTAAAGCGAACTACGGGGCAGCACCCCGGAGGAATGGTCGTTGTGCCGTCAAAGTTTGAGGTATACGATTTTACACCAATTCAGCATCCTGCCGAAGACCCCAATTCTATTTTTACTACCACTCACTTCGACTTCCATTCGCTTCACGATACGATATTGAAGCTTGACGAGCTGGGACACGATGTGCCGACTCTTTATAAGCACCTTGAGGATATGACAGGAGTAAAAACTGGTGATATTTTTCCTGGTGATGAAAAGGTTATAAGCCTCTGTACCTCTACCAAAGCGCTTGGCGTAACCCCAGAGGATATTGACTGCGAAACCGGAACGCTTGCAATACCTGAAATGGGAACGCCGTTTGTACGCGGAATGCTTATTGAAGCGCAGCCGAAGAATTTCTCCGATCTGCTTCAGATATCCGGACTTTCTCACGGTACTGATGTTTGGCTTGGCAATGCTCAGGAGCTTATCAAGGATGGTATATGCACCATTTCAGACGTTATAGGTACTCGTGACAGTATTATGACGTACCTTATTTACCATGGAATGGATCCGAAGCTTTCATTTAAAATTATGGAAATTACTCGTAAAGGTAATGCTCCAAAGCTGCTTACCGATGAGATGAAGCAGGATATGCTTGCGCATAATGTTCCTCAGTGGTATATTGACAGCTGTCTGAAAATCAAGTATATGTTCCCAAAGGCCCATGCTGCCGCTTATGTAACTGCTGCAATGAAGCTTGGCTGGTATAAGGTCTATGAACCGCTTGCTTTTTATGCAACGATATTTACCGTTAGAGGTGAAGATTTTGACGCAGAAACAGCAATACAGGGCAGGGAAGCTGTAAAGTTCAAAATTGAAGAGCTTAAACGCAAGGGCAACGAGCGTACTGCAAAGGAATCTTCAACATTTGATATGCTTATGATCGTAAATGAAATGATGGCAAGGGGATTCGAGTTCCTGCCGATTGATATTTACAAATCAGACGCGACCAAATATAAAATTGAAGACGGAAAGCTGAGACTTCCTTTCTGTTCTGCAAAGGGCGTAGGAGCAAATGCAGCTAAGTCTATTTATGACGCTGTTCAAGAGGGAGAGCTTCTTTCAATTGATGAACTTCAGGAAAGAAGCGGAGCAACAAAATCTGTAATTGAAACTCTTGAAAGCATAGGAGCGCTTGATGCTTTGCCGAAATCAAATCAAATTTCACTTTTTTAGTTAAAAGGGTTGACAAGATAAATATTATGTGATATTATGATATCAAGATATCACGTCACTACTTTATCATATTAAAGGGGATATAAAATGAAACGTTATGACTTAATTACTCCCGAAGGAACAAAGGACTTGCTGTTTGAAGATTGTGCAATGCGCAGAAGTCTTGAAGAAAAACTTTCAGCAATATTCAAATCAAAGGGTTATTGCGAAATAGTTACTCCCGGACTTGAATTTTTTGACGTTTTTAACCTTAATTCAAGATATTTTCCTCAGGAAAGTATGTATAAACTTGTTGATAATAAAGGCAGACTTCTTGTGGTACGTCCAGATTCCACAATGCCTATTGCAAGAGTTGCCGCAACAAGACTTCGTGACGCGGAACTTCCGCTGAGACTTTTTTACCGTCAGAATGTTTACCGCAACAAGCCAGTTATGCGCGGCAGAAGCGATGAGATCCATCAAATGGGAATTGAACTTATAGGATCTGATTCAAAGCGTGCCGATCTTGAGGTGCTTTCAAGCGCAATTGAAGTGCTTTCATCTTTGGAAAGTGACAACTTCCGTTTTGAACTTGGCGATATCGGATTTTTCCGCGAGCTTGTAAATAAGCTTGATACTGATATTTCCACTAAAGAAGAAATCCGCAGTCTTATTGAAGTTAAGAATTACCCTGCGCTGAACGATTTGCTGGACAGTATCGGTGACAATGAAATTACTAATGCGTTGAAGCAACTTCCGCGACTTTTCGGCGGTGAAGAGGTTCTTGACAAGGCTGCACAGCTTTACAACGATGAAAAAATCAACAAAATAATTTCCGACCTCAGAGGAATATATAACTGCCTTACACAGCTTGGTTATAACGGAAAAATCACTATTGACCTTGGTATAGTAAATAAGCTTGACTATTATACAGGCGTTGTTATGAAGGGATATTTGCAGGGTTACGGAGATGCTGTTCTTTCAGGCGGACGTTACAACAAGCTGCTTGCTGAGTTCGGATATGACGTTCCTGCAACCGGATTTGCTGTAAATGTTGACGCGGTTGCAAAGGTTATGAAGCAGTCGCATACATATTCTGCACCTGTGGCGGACGTAATTGTATACGGTGAGGACGGTTTTGTTATGGAAGCGATCAAGTATGCAAATAAGCTGCGCAGCGATGGACTTATCGTTGAAAATTCAGTTTTTGCTTCTTATGATGAAACAAAGGCTTATGCCGAAAACAAGAAAATCAAAAAAGCGGTTTATGTTGGAAAAAACATATCCGAAGAAAATATATAACGGAGGCTGCTGAAATGGAAAATGAAAAAAGACCTCTCAGAATTGCTTTGACAAAGGGCAGACTTGAAAAAGATACGGTAGCTCTTCTTGAAAAGATCGGATATGACTGCACAGCGGTCCGTGAAAAGGGAAGAAAACTTATCCTTCCGGTAGGCGACTCAATTGAAGTCGTTCTTGCAAAGGCAGCGGATGTTATTACATATGTTGAACACGGCGTATGCGATATGGGTGTTGTAGGTAAGGATACAATTATGGAAATGAACGGCAAGTTCTTTGAGCTTGTTGACCTTGGTTTCGGCAGGTGCAAATTTGCTCTTGCAGGAAAAAAAGGCGATAATTTCTATCAGGGATACAATATCAAAACAATTGCTACGAAATATCCTAATGTTTCTCGTACTTTTTTTGAGAAAAAAGGCATGGATGTTGATATCGTAAAAATTGAAGGCAGCGTTGAGCTTGCTCCGCTTCTTAGCCTTTCAGACGCGATCGTTGATATTGTTGAGACAGGTACAACGCTGAAAGAAAACGGACTTGAAGTGTTTGAAGATATTGCTCCTATATCTGCAAGACTTATTGTAAATATGGTAAGTCTTAAACTCAGACAGCAGGAGATCGAATCGCTTATCAAGCTGATTGAGGAAAATTTATAATTTGAATTATGCCGAAAGGAGGTCATGCTTCATATCTGAAGCATGGTTATAAATATGATACGGAAAATTATTGCTAACGGCACCGATGAGGTCGCTTTTCTTAAAGAGGTTGAAAAACGCAACGGTGAGACCGATAAAAAGGTTACCGAAATAGTATCTGAAATTATTGATAATGTTAAAGAAAATGGTGACAAAGCTGTTCAGGATTACACCTTAAAATTTGACGGAAAGCTTCCGGAATACTATGAGGTTCCGCTTGACGTTATCCATGATGCACTTAACGATGCTGACGAAGAATTTGTTAATTCTCTGCTTAATGCAATGGAAAACATTGCAGCATTTCACAATCGCCAGAAGGAGCAGGGATTCATTGACCCTCACGATAACGGAGTTATCCTCGGTCAGCGTGTAAGAGGTCTTAAAAGAGTCGGACTTTACGTTCCTGGAGGAACTGCCGCTTATCCTTCCTCTGTACTTATGAATGCAATTCCCGCCAAAATTGCAGGCGTTAAGGAAATTATTATGGTCACACCGCCTTTAAAGGACGGTACTCCCAATAAAGACATTCTTGTTGCTGCTTCTATATGCGGTGTAGACAGGGTATTCCTTGCAGGAGGCGCACAAGCAGTTGCTGCTCTTGCATACGGTACTGAGACAATTCCAAAGGTTGATAAAATCGTAGGACCCGGCAACATTTTTGTGGCAACTGCAAAGAAACTGCTTTACGGCAAGGTAGATATTGACATGATTGCAGGTCCAAGTGAGATACTTGTCGTTGCGGACGAAACAGCAGACCCGAAATATCTTGCAGCAGACCTTATGTCACAGGCTGAACATGATAAGCTTGCATCATCTATACTTATTACAACAAGCAACGATATTGCTGATAAAACCATTGCTGAACTTGAAAGACAGTGCAAGCTTCTTTCGAGAAAGGAAATCATCGAAAAATCACTTTCGGATTACGGCGCAATAATCGTAACCGAAACTATTGACCGTGCAATTGAACTTGCAAACGGACTTGCTCCCGAGCATCTTGAAATGCAAGTTGACAATCCTCTTCAGTATATCGGAAAAATTGATAATGCAGGTTCAGTATTTTTGGGCAAATATGCTCCTGAACCGCTTGGAGATTACTATGCAGGACCAAACCATGTTCTTCCCACAAGCGGTACAGCAAGATTTTTCTCTCCGCTTTCTGTAAACAGCTTTACAAAACGTTCCAGCTTTATCTACTATACCGAACAGGCACTGCTTGATGCCAAGAATGATATTGTCTGCATTGCCGAGCGAGAAGGACTTACCGCTCATGCAAATGCAATTAAAGTAAGATTTGAATAAAATCCCCAACAGGAAGGAACTGCCGTCTGATGTATGAACTTAACTCAAAATTAAAAAAGCTTGAACCATATGACCCTATTGAGGGAGATTACAAAATAAGACTTGATGCAAATGAGTCTTATTATAACATTAACGAAAAGCTTGGCGAAAAAATCAGCCAGGAAATAAGCAAGCTTTCTTTGAACCGTTATCCTGACCCTATGGCATTCGGCGCAATAAAAGCTTTTGCGGATTATTATAATGTTCCTGAAAAATATGTTACGGCAGGAAACGGTTCCGATGAACTTATAAGTATTATTACAAGCTGTTTTCTTGAAAAAGACGATAAAATCCTGACTCTGTCTCCGGATTTTTCAATGTACGCTTTTTACAGCAGTATGTACGAGCTTAAAGTGGAAGCAATGCCTAAGGAAGCGTCTCTTCAGATAAGCATACCAAAAGTAATCGAATACTGCAATAATAATGATATCAAAGCGGTAATTTTTTCAAATCCGTGCAATCCGACATCTCTTGGTGTTACAAAACAGGATATAATAAAGCTTGTAAAAAATGTTTTCTGCCTTGTAATTGTTGACGAAGCTTACATGGATTTTTGGGATCAGAGCGTACTTGATGAAATAGAAAATTATGATAATCTTATCATTCTCAAAACCTGTTCAAAAGCAATGGGACTTGCAGGTATCCGTCTCGGATTTGCCGTTGCGGGAGAAACCATAACAACTGCACTTAGAAGCGTAAAATCACCATACAATACAGACTCGATCTCACAGACCATTTGCAAAACTGTTTTGAGTGAAAAGGAATTGCTGAAGTCGCTTTGCAGTGATATTGTAGAAAGCAGGAAGTCATTGCAGGCAGATATTGTAACGCTGTCAAAAAAATACACAAAGCTTGAAAAGGTATATGATTCCGTTACAAATTTTGTGTTTATAAAAACTGCGTATGCCAAGGAGATATATGAAAAGCTTCTTGAAAAATCAATTGCAATACGTTATATGGGCAATTATATACGCATTACCGCAGGAAGTACAGATGAAAATGCTGCTGTAATAAAAGCTCTTGACGAAATTTTAGGTAATATGGAAAGAGGGGAATATCTTTGAGAATTTCTGAAATTAATCGAAAAACCAAGGAAACAGATATTGAAGTAAAGCTTGACCTTGACGGCAGCAGAAAAAATGAAATATCAACCGGGATAGGATTTTTTGACCATATGCTAACAGCCTTTGCGGTACACGGAGGTATGGATCTGACTGTCAAAGTAAACGGCGATTTATATGTTGACGGTCATCATACTGTGGAAGATACGGGAATTGTCCTTGGTGCTGCTTTTAAGCAGGCAATAGGCGATATGAAAGGAATTGCACGTTATGGAACGGCGTTTATTCCAATGGATGAGGCTCTGGGATTTGCCTGCCTTGACATAAGCAACAGACCTTTTCTTGTTTTCGATGCAAATTTCAGCGATGACAGAATAGGAGAGTTTGATACTTGCCTTACCGAAGAATTTTTCCGTGCGTTTGCGTTTAATGCAGGTATAACTCTGCACCTTAAATGCGAGTACGGCAAAAACGACCACCATATTGCAGAGGCTCTTTTTAAAGCTGCCGCTCACGCATTAAAGGACGCTAAAGCAGTTGCCGGAAATGAAATACTGTCAACAAAGGGCGTGTTATAAATGATCGCAATTATTGATTACGGCGCAGGAAACATATTCAGCGTGAAGAATGCACTTGATTATCTGGGATATGAAAGTGTACTTACAAAATCCGCTGACGAAATTAAAAGGGCTGATTCTATTATTCTTCCCGGTGTCGGAGCTTTTCCGTGGGCAATGAAAATGCTTAACGAAAGCGGCTTTGTACCCCTTATCAGAGAGCAGACAAAAATCAAGCCTTTTCTCGGAATTTGTCTCGGTATGCAGCTTATTTTTGACAAGGGATATGAGTTTGAGGAAACTAACGGTCTCGGTCTTATAGGCGGAACGGTTGAAAAGCTTGAGCGCGAAGATATGATTATTCCACATATGGGCTGGAACGAGCTTGTAATTCAGAATGATTGTCCGCTGCTGAAGGGGCTTCCCGAAAACCCGTATGTGTATTTCGTACATTCCTTTGCGGCAAAATGCGATGATAAGAATATTTCGGCATACTGCGACTACGGCGGAAAGGTGACTGCTTTGGTTCATGACGGCAAAAATGTTTTCGGCGCTCAGTTTCACCCGGAAAAAAGCGGCAAAGTCGGATTGCAGATACTCAGAAACTTTGCTGAACTTAATAAAAATTAACCGCATTAAAGAAAGGTGAAGCTTTATGTTAGCTAAAAGAATTATACCTTGCCTTGATGTGAGGGACGGCAAGGTCGTCAAGGGCGTAAATTTTGAAGGAATAAAAGAAGTCGGAGACCCTGTTGAATGTGCGTACGAATACAATCTTCAGGGGGCCGATGAGATAGTGTTTTACGACATAACCGCGTCTCATGAGGGTCGGGGAGTAATGCTTGACGTTGTGAGAAAAACCGCGGAAAAGGTTTTTGTGCCACTTACCGTAGGCGGCGGAATAAAAAACGTTGACGATATTAGAGATACGCTCCGTGCAGGCGCGGACAAGGTTTCGGTCAACTCGCAGGCTGTTCAGAATCCCCAGCTTATCAAGGAGGGTGCCGATATTTTCGGAAGCCAGTGCATATGCGTGGGCATTGACGCTAAAAAGGTTTCCGACGGAAAATGGACGGTATTCATCAACGGCGGAAGAATTGATATGAAACTGGATCTTATTGATTGGGTAAAAAAATGCGAGCAGCTTGGCGCAGGAGAAATATGCCTTAATTCCATAGATACGGACGGCGTAAAGGGCGGATTTGATTTACCCATGCTGAAAGCGGTTTGCAATGCTGTAAAAATTCCCGTAATAGCCAGTGGAGGAGCAGGTAAGCTGGGCGATTTTGCGGAAGCGTTCATCGAGACAGATTGCTCTGCGGCACTTGCTGCATCTCTTTTCCATTTTAAGGAGCTTACTGTGGGAGAAGTCAAGCAGGATATAAAGAGCAAGGGAATTCCCGTGAGAATTTGAAAATCAATATGGCAATCAGGGAGGACAACTATGAAAAAATGGTACGACGAAGAATACGAATTTGAAGTCGAAGTAACGGGATTTCTGCGCGGCGACCATACGGAAAGATATTGCCGGAACGGAGAAGAAATAGGGGATAAGTACCGCTGCACATACGGCTGTCCCGTGAATAATGAGGGCTTCGGCATTTGCAGCAAAACAATGATGATGCTGTATCCTCTTATGGAAGCGGTTAGAAGCGGAGGAGATCTGACTAATCTCGGCGGCGATGACAAATACAGCAAAACCATTGTTTGTCCCGATGGCTGTATAATATTCCGCCTGACGGCAAAACCCCTCGGAAATGAAAACTTCCACAAAGGCGGATTTTGGAAAGAGCCTTAATGGGTCTATAAATAAAAAAGGAGCATTTAACAGTAATATGGGTATGATAGAAGAAACCAATGAGCTTATGCTGGACTGGGATAAAATCCGTAATATGCCCAAGGAAAATCACGTTATTCCCGTGGCAGTGCAGAATATTAACACTAAAGAAGTTATCCTTGTCGCATATACCAATGAGGAGGCTTTGAAGGAATCTATACGTTTGAAAAAGGCAGTTTTCTGGAGTACCTCCCGTAACAAGCTTTGGTTTAAGGGCGCAGAATCTGGAAATACATTTACTTTAAATCATATATTTGTGAACTGTGAGCAAAATTCGCTGGTATATCAAGTTACTCCAGATAAGGGAAATATTTGCCACACAAGCTATAACGGCGTTGCCAATAACTGTTATTACCGTGAGCTTGATATGGAAACGATGAAGCTTATTAATCTTAATAAAAAATAAGGGAGAATAAACATGACTGTATATGAAGAGATTTTTGAAGTTATAAAGGCAAGAAAGGCTGCTTTTGACAAGGGTGAGGCTCCTGAAAAGTCATACACCTGTTACCTCTTTGAAAAGGGCGTTGACAAGATATGCAAAAAGGTCGGCGAAGAAGCCGCAGAGACAATTATTGCCGCAAAAAACGGCGATAATGACGAGCTTATGAATGAGATAAACGATCTCATCTACCATATTATGGTTCTTGCAGTAAATCAGGGACTTGAGTGGTCTGACGTGGAAAAGGTTCTCGACGAAAGAAACGAAAAGATCGGAAATCTTAAAACATTCCATCAGACAGATAAAAATACCTGATATTGTAACTTTTTATCCTCCGTTTGAATAATATGGTATTGAAGTTTTAATACTTTAATATTTTCATAGGAGGATTTATATGAGCGAAAAAAATAACTGCTTCAAAGAAGCGGTTTGCATTGAAGTTCCGCGCGTCTTTGACAGCTGTTCCGATCGTGACTGCATTTATGAGCTTCCCGTTACATTAAGCGAAGACTCTCCGGAAATAACAGACGAAATGAACATAGTAAGAAGCCGATGTGTTGAAGTTGAAGCAACCTGCATTTCGGTTGATACAGTACCGTTTAAATCGGGATATTACTCGGTTGACATTACTTACAAGTTTAAAATTACTGCCGAAGCATTCTGCAAGTCATTCTGTCAGCCGCAGTCCGGAACGCTTCTTTGCGGTACGGCAATGTGGAATAAAAGGGTGATTCTTTACGGCGGAGAGGGAAATGCCAAGGTATTTACGAGTGAACAAGATTTTACTCCTGCAATGCCGTCTGAACCCTGCGATTGCTGCTTCTGTAATAACAATAATTCGGTAAGTATGCCTAAAGCAACAGTTCACGTTGTTGATCCTGTAGCTCTTGACGCGAAGTTTGTTTGTGTTCCTTGTAAAAACAAGTATATGTCATCCCATTCTGACTGCTATGAACATTGTGAAAAGAAGCAGTTTGAAAGAGTTCTTACCGTTTCACTTGGTCTGTTTTCAATCGTACAGCTTTCACGTCCTGTTTCACTGATTGTACCGGCTTATGATTATTGCATTCCTTGCAAAGATTGCTCAGGTTCAACAGTTTCTGAGGCTCCGTGCGAAGTCTTTGACAGAATTGAATTTCCAACAGAACAGTTCTTCCCTCAGCCGAATTCCGATGAATCGGGAAAATGCTGCTTTGACAAAGATGAAGAAACTGACGAAAAATAATCATAATATAAAGTTAGTGTATGAATTAAATGCTGTCAATGCCTTGCGTTGGCAGCATTTAATACTTGAATAATTCTTTTTAAAGATAATTCTGCTGAATGTTGACGAATTAAATGTTTAATGATATAATAAATATATATGTATTTAGGAGTATATATTGCCATGAGTAAATTAATTGTTATTGATGGTTTGGACGGAAGCGGAAAAACTACACAATTTGATATAATAAAAGAAAAATTATCGGCAAGTTATAATGTAAAGGCAATAAGCTTCCCGGATTATGAAAATCCATCATCGTCACTTGTTAAAATGTATCTTAACGGTGAAATATCTAAAAATGCAGAAGATATTAACGCTTATGCAGCGTCAAGCTTTTATGCCGTTGACAGATATGCAAGCTATAAAATGTTCTGGGAGAAAAACTATAAAAACGGAGACTTGATTTTTGCAAGCCGATATGTATCTTCAAATGCAATCCATCAAATGGTCAAGCTTCCTGAAAATGAGTGGGACAAGTACCTTGAATGGCTTTCGGATTATGAATATGTTAAGCTTGGGCTTCCCAAACCCGATTTGGTAATATTTTTGGATATGCCTGTTGAAATTTCTCAAAAGTTAATGTCAGGACGTTATAACGGTGATGAAAGCAGAAAAGATATACATGAGGCAAATATAGCATATCTTCATTCGTGCAGAAAATCTGCACTTTATGCAGCTGAAAAGCTTGGATGGAAGGTCGTTAAGTGCAGCAATGGCAAAGAAGCACTCCCGATAGAAGAGGTTACAGAAAATTTATTAAGTTTGATAAAAGAGGTTTTACGGTAAATGCTTGATTTCAAGGTTATAGAGCTTTCGGACAGGTCATGGATCACAGAGCTTTTGAGAAAATCTGATTTCAGGGGATGTGAATATAATTTTTCAAATAATTTTGCATGGCATAGGCTTTATAATACAACAATTTGCAGGTATAAAGATTTTTATATTTCACGTTCCAAAAAGTATGGGCTTAGATTTACTTTTCCGGCAGGAAGCGGAGATTACAAAGATTTGTTTCTTACTCTGCAACGCGAAGCCGAAGAAAATAACAGCCCTTTAATTGTCAGCTCAGTTACAAATGAAAATCTTAAACTATTTGAGGAACTGTTTGATGGGCAGTATACGGTTTCTTGTGACGAATCTGATTTTGATTATATTTATGATGCTGACAATCTTAGAACCTTGTCAGGCAAGAAATATCATAAAAAACGAAATCATCTTGCTAATTTTTACCGCAATAACTGGGAATACTCGGATATGACCGAGAATGACTTTGACGAATGTATAGAATTTGCCGTAAAAAGCTATAATTTGAGTCAAGCTTATGACGATGAATCCAGCGTTGCTGAACAATTTGCGATAAATACTTTTATGAATTATTTCGGAGAACTTGAACTGAAAGGCGGAGTTATCCGCATTGACGGAAAGGTCGAGGGATTTACAATAGGTGACGGAATTAATTCCGATACCTTTGATATTCATATTGAAAAGGCCAATGCAGGAATTAACGGTGCGTATGCTGCTATCAACAACGAATTTGCTAAATCGGCAACGGATGGCTATACTTATATAAACCGTGAAGAAGATCTTGGACTTGAAGGCTTGAGAAAATCAAAGCGTTCTTATTATCCTGTTATAATGCTTCAAAAAAATACTGTAACATTTAAATAATAAACTGGAGGAATTTTAAATGATTTATGCTTTTTTGGCAAACGGATTTGAAGAAACCGAAGCAATAGCTCCGATCGATATTCTCAGAAGATGCGGCAAGGAGGTTATTACTGTCGGAATCGGAGATAATATTATCAGAGGTTCTCATGGTATTCCTGTTGTAACTGATACAGAGGACAAGTTCATAGAACTTAACGAAAATCTTGAAATGATAATTCTTCCCGGTGGAATGCCGGGAACGGTAAATCTTGAAGCTTCAGAAATTGTTCAGAAAGCAATAGATTATTGTGTTGCCAATGACATTTACATTGGTGCAATTTGTGCGGCACCGTCTATTCTCGGACATAAAGGCTTGTTGAACGGAAAAAAAGCAGTGTGCTATTCCGGTTTTGAGCAGGAACTTGCAGGTGCGGATGTACTTGACGTGCCTACAGTAGCAGACGGAAAAATAGTTACTGCAAGAGGAGCAGGCGTTGCAGTCGAATTTGGCTTAAAGCTTGTTGAAGTACTGATTTCCAAGGAACGAAGCAGAATTATGGGAGACTCGCTTTTATGTGTGAAAAAATAAGCGGCAGGTTTGACATACGGACATATAAATCCGAGCTTAGAAACAAATATAAGACTATCCGCCGTGAAATGTCCGAGGAAATAAAAAAATCCCGTGATAATAAAATTTTTTCTCATCTTATCAATCTTGACGTTTACAAAAACAGTGATATTGTCCTTACCTATGTTTCTACGGCTATTGAAGTTGACACTATTGAGTTTATCAAGTATGCACTGAATGACAATAAAACTGTTGCAGTTCCAAGATGTGTTGACGGAACAAGAGATATGATTTTTTATGTAATAAAATCTCTTGAAGATTTGGAAAACGGTACTTTTTCGGTACTTGAACCTTTACCGGAAAAATGTGAAAGACTCAATGAATTTGACGGAGCATTTTGTATAGTTCCTGCTCTTGTATATGACAGATACGGTTATCGTCTCGGTTACGGAAAAGGATATTATGACCGTTTCCTTTCCGCACATCTTAATATGCACAGGATAGGAATAGGTTATTGCTGCTGCACGGCGACAAAGCTCATTCACGGCAGATTTGATGTTCCCGTAGAAATACTTGTTACCGAAAAATATGTAAAAACCTGCGGAAAGGAAGAAAGTGATTAATGGAACAAAAAGAAAAGGAACGTATTGAAGATAATGTTCTTCTTGACGATATTCTGAATAGTATGCCTGATAACGAAAATTCAGAAGAAATTACAGATAATTCTGATAATGCAGGTGTTTCTGTCCTCACAGAAGAATCTGTAAATGATGACTGCGAAAATGAGAATACTGTTTCAGATACAGATGATACTGAGATTTCAGATACCGAGCAAACACAAGAATCGGATGAAAAATCCGAAAATGAAGATAAATTTGACGAGCCTGACTCTTTTAAACCTAAAAAGAAGAAAAAGAAAAAACGCGGACACGGACATATTATATTCGGTTTGATTTTCAGCGTTGTAATTATTTCTGTTTCTATTCTTGCGGCGGCATTTATTCTGAAATGTGCAAAAGAATTTCTTGGGATAGGCAAATCCGATGTTGAAATCGTTGTAGATATTCCAATGAATTCAAGTACATACGATATTGCAGAACTGCTTTACAAAGAAGGAATAATTTCCGATACATCACTTTTCAGACTTTTTTCAAAAGCTAAGGGTGCTGACGGTACTTACATTGCTGGTACGCATAAAGTATCTGCCAAAATGGATTACAGTACTATTATTGAAATTTTACAGGAAGAAGCTGAAAATAAAAGAGAAACTGCGGATGTTGTATTTCCTGAAGGCATAACTTTAATTGATGCTGCAAACCGACTTGAAGAAAAGGGCGTTTGTAATGCAGAAGAATTTATCAAAGTGTTCAATACGTCTGAATTTGGATTTGATTTTGAGCAGAAGGTCAAAGTAAGCGCCATGAAATTTTACAAAATGGAGGGCTATCTTTTCCCTGATACATATCAGTTCTATCTTGACGAGGATCCGCGTGTTGTTGCTAAAAAGATATATAAAAACTTTGAAGCGAGAATTACTCCTGACCTCTACGGCAGAATGGAAGACCTTGATATGGAGCTTGAAGAAGTTCTCACACTTGCGTCAATTGTTCAGGCGGAAGCGGCAAATACGAGAGATATGAAAAAGGTTGCATCGGTATTCTATAACCGCCTTAATAATCCTGATGAGTACCCGCTGCTTCAGTCCGACCCGACAACAAATTATGTCGAAGATATTATTCAGCCTAATATTGAAGTAAAATCGGAAACAATGTTCAAGGCTTATGATACTTACCGCGGTACAGGTCTGCCGCCCGGACCTATCTGCAATCCCGGACTAGATGCGATTAATGCGGTGCTTTATCCTGCTGAAACGGATTATTATTATTTCTGTTCCAACCTTGAAACAGGAGAATTCTTCTATGCCGAGACACTTGACGAACATAACCAGAATCTTATCGAGGCAGGTCTTGCCGAATAAATAGCGGAGGATTTATTGTAAATGTCAATGAATTTGGATAAACTTGAGGTGCTGTCTCCGGCAGGAGATTTTGAGAGATTATGTGCAGCTCTGGATTACGGTGCAGACGCAGTATATCTTGGCGGACAGGCTTTTGGAATGCGTGCAGGTCCGCAGAATTTTACCTATGAATCTCTTAAAAGTGCCGTTGAGCTTGCTCATTCTAAAAATGTTAAAATATATCTCACCTGCAATACGCTTCCAAGAAATAATGAGATCCCTCAGTTTCAGCAATTTATTGAAGAGGCTGTTTACTGCAAAGTCGATGCCGTAATAGTTGCAGACTTAGGCTTGCTTTCATTAGTGAAAAAATATGCTCCCGAAATGGAAATCCATATGTCTACTCAGACTGGAATTGTGAATTATGTTACAGCAAACGAGCTTTACAATATGGGCGTAAAAAGAGTTGTTGTTGCAAGAGAGCTTTCTCTTGATGAAATTGCCGAAATCAGAGCCAAAACTCCGTCGGATCTGGATATAGAAGCTTTTGTACACGGTGCAATGTGCGTGTCATTTTCGGGAAGATGTCTTCTGTCACAGTATCTGGTAAACCGCGACGCAAACAGAGGAGAATGTGCGCAGCCTTGCAGATGGGGATATCATCTTATGGAGGAAAAGCGTACAGATGAATTTTATCCTATTTTTGAAGATGAAAAGGGAACTTACATTTTAAATGCCAAGGACCTTTGTATGATCGAACATCTTGACAAGCTGGCAGAAGCAGGCGTTACAAGCCTAAAAATTGAGGGCAGAGCAAAATCGTCATATTATGTTTCCGTAGTAACAAATGCTTACAGAATGGCAGTTGATATCCTGAAAAAGTCAAATGGCAGGTTTGAACTTCCTGAATGGATTCGCGACGAGGTTTTCAAGGTCAGTCACCGTAAATATTGCACAGGCTTCTTTTTCGGACATCCAAAGAATTGCCAGTATTATGAAAACAGCGGTTATATAAGAGAATATGACGTTGCGGCCATAATTGATGAATGCAAAGACGGAAGAATATATGCTACCCAGCGCAATAAGTTTAATAAAGGCGATGAGGTTGAAATACTTGCTCCCGGAATGCATTTTGATACTATGAAAGTGGAAGAGCTTTACAATGAAAACGATGAAGCAATCGACAGTGCAAATCACGCAATGATGAAGCTTTCCATCCCATGTGAAAAGGTGTATCCTAAAAATTCAATTATCAGAATGAAAAAATAACATAAACATCTCCTCTTACAAATATTATTTTATAAAGGAGATGTTTATATGAACGAAGAAATGAAAAGTGATAATACTTTACAGTGTGAAGAACCTGTTGAGTTGACCGAACTTTTCGTCCAGCGCAGAAAAACAGTTACGTTATGGGATACACTGACTGTACAAGTTATAATATGTATATTAATTTCCTTGGGATTTATTGCAGTAAACATTTTTAACAATGAGCTTGCCGCTGATTTTTTTGATATATACAATAATAAATTAACCGATTCGGGAAATCCGCTTGCAGTTTTTAAAACATTGATTGACTTATTTAAGTCTGTTCCTTTAAATAATGTTTGAATTGAAGTTAAAAAAAGTAACTGTTGTATTTGATTTCAGCTTTTTTGCAACCGTGTCTCTTTTAATACTTCTAAAAAGCGGAGCATATGCAATAATTGGAATATCAGCTTGCCTTTGGCATGAATTTGGACATCTTGCAGCTATGCAAATGTGTTCTGTACCAGTAAAGAAAATTGTATTTTACGGAGCAGGAATAAAAATAATTCCTGACAAGTTAATTGACTTTACAGATTATAGATCTTCCATGCTTATCTATTTGGCAGGAAGTGCGCTCAATTTGATTTCCTCATTAGCCTTGTCATTTAGCAGTATGCCGGAATTAAGATTATTTGCTTCATTTAATGCAGTAATAGGTGCATTTAATCTTCTTCCTCTGCAATATTGGGACGGCGGAAAAATTATACTGCTTATTATACAAAAGCTTTGCAGCTTTCAGCGTGCCTGCATTTTAGAGCGTTACCTTAAATGGATAAACATGATACTTATTTTTATTGTGTTAATTGCATTTTCCTTTACAGGCAGAGGAAATATTACTTTATATATAACGCTTTGCTATTTGCTTGTTTCGTCAGCTTTATATTAAATTGTTAAGCCTAAAAGCTTAACGAAAGGATGTAAAAATTATGTTAAAGGAACAGATAGAAAATCTGCTTCTGCAAGTTAAGTCACCATCCCGTTATATAGGCGGAGAACTTAACAGTGTGGTAAAAGATAAAAGTAAAGTAGATGTCAGATTTGCTTTTTGTTTTCCCGATTCATATGATGTGGGAATGTCTCATTTGGGAATGAAAATACTTTATTCTCTTAAAAATAAGCGTGAAAACTTCTGGTGTGAAAGAGTTTTTGCTCCGTGGCCGGATTTTGAAGAGCTTATGAGGAAAAACAATATTCCGCTTTATGGTCTTGAAAGTCTCGACCCTGTAAAGGAGTTTGACTTTATAGGCTTTACAATACAGTATGAGTTATGCTATACCAACATTTTAAATATGCTTGACCTTGCGCGGCTTCCTGTAAAGGCTAAAGACCGTACAGATGATATGCCGATAGTTGTAGCAGGAGGACCTTGTGTATGCAATCCGGAACCGCTTGCTGACTTTATTGACTTGTTTATAATAGGCGAGGGCGAGGAAGTAAACCTTGAGCTTATGGATCTGTATGCGAATATGAAAAAGCAAGGCTGTTCAAAAAAAGAATTTCTTGAGGCAGCTGCTGAAATCGAGGGAATTTATGTACCGTCCTTCTATGATGTTTCGTATAATGATGACGGTACTGTAAAAGCTGTTGTACCAAATAATCCTCATGCTCCGAAAATTGTTAAAAAGCGTATTATAAAGGATCTGGATTCTGTTTTTTATCCGGAAGAATTTGTTGTGCCGTATTGCGAGATAGTTCATGACCGCGCTGTTGTTGAAGTGCTAAGAGGCTGTATAAGAGGCTGCCGTTTTTGTCAGGCAGGATTTATTTACCGTCCGTTTCGTGAGAAAACCTCCGATACTATTTGCCGTCAGACTAAATCTCTCTGCGAAAGTACAGGCTATGAGGAGGTTTCGCTTTCTTCGCTGAGTACAAGCGATTTATCGGAAATTGACGAAACTTTGCAGCAGCTTTCGGAATATACAAGCAATGAAAATATTAATCTTTCTCTTCCGTCAATGAGAATTGACCGCTTTAGCAAGGAACTGCTTGAACAGCTTCAAAAGGTTCGCAAGAGCGGACTCACCTTTGCTCCCGAAGCAGGAACACAGCGCTTGCGTGATGTGATCAATAAAAATATTACGGAAGATGAAATTATGAGAGCCTGCAAGCTTGCCTTCGACGGCGGATATACAAGCGTAAAACTTTATTTTATGCTTGGACTTCCTACCGAAACAGATGATGATATAAGAGGTATAGCAGAACTTGCAGAGAAAATTACGGACTTGTTTTATCAGAACCCAAACCGTCCAAAAGGAAGACATTTGCAGATATCTATAAGCTGCGCAACCTTTGTGCCAAAACCTTTTACGCCGTTTGAGTTTGAACCTCAGGCATCAATTGAAGAAATCAAGCATAAGCAGAAAGTCCTACTGGAAAGCATACGTTCTAAAAAGCGTATAAATGTAAGCTGGCACAACTATCGTGTAAGCATACTTGAAGCGGTACTTGCAAAAGGGGACAGAAGATTATGCGATGCCATATATGAGGCGTGGAAATCCGGCTGCAAGTTTGACAGTTGGGACGAATTTTATAAGTATGATACATGGATGGATGTTTTTGAACGCCTTGGAACAGATTTGGATTTTTATGCTCACAGAACACGTCCATATAATGAAATAATGCCATGGCAGCATCTTGATTATTATATCACAAGGGAATTTCTTATCAGAGAAAACAAGACTGCTCATTCCGAAAAAACTACGTTTAACTGCCGTGAAAAATGCGCCGGATGCGGAGTATCAAAAGCTATCGGAGGTGCGTGCTTTGGAAAAAATTAATCTTAGGGCAGTGTTTGAAAAAAGCGGACGTGCCGTTTTTATATCGCATCTTGATTTGTTAAGAACTATGCAGCGTGCGATAAAACGTTCAAAAATTCCGGTATGGTATTCGCAGGGGTTCAATCCGCATATTTACCTTAATTTTCCGCTTGCACTTTCTCTTGGAGTAATCGGCAGAACAGAGTTTATGGATTTTGCGGTTACCGAGCAGTGTGATAATGAAAAACTTGTTGAAATGTTGAATAAATCAATGCCTGAGGGACTTAAAATTTTAAGTGTAGACAAACCTGTTTTTGAGAATAAAGAAATAGGGTATGCGGAATACAGCATTGATTTCAAGAGCAGCATCTCTCCTAAAAAAATGCTGAGTAGTCTCGAAGAAATGATGTCAATGGAGAAAATCGAAATTGATAAGCGTTCAAAAAGCAAAGGTACGGTCAAAATAGATATAAAACCGCACTTAAATATTTTGAGTACAGAGATTTTGCCAGACGAACTCAGAGTTGTAATAAGACTTCCTGCCGGACTTGCACTTAATATTAATTCCAATGTTTTTGTTGATACATTTTCTGATGTAAGTAAAATCACATTTACACATATTTGTGCAGAACGAACAAAAATATTGTGTATTAATGGTCAAATTTTTAAGTAAATAACATTTCACAATTTTTTGTGGAAAAATACTTGCAATTTGTATAAAAATATGCTAATATTATATAGCATTTGAAAATCCGCCCGAGTTCTGCCCGGACGAGATTAATGCCTGCCGAAAGGCTGACATTAAAAGGACAGTCCGCTGCCTTATGCCGTTTGTTTGTTCGGCTTCTTGCGAAAGGTAAGAATGTCTTGAAATTTAGGAGGAAATAAACATGGACGCACTCAAGCTTATCAGCGACAGCAGCCTTAAAAAAGAAGTGCCTGCTGTAAACGTAGGTGATACCGTAAAGGTACACGTTAAGATCAAGGAAGGCGAGAAGTACAGAATCCAGATTTTTGAGGGTACTGTTATCGCTAAGAAGCACGGCGGAATCAACGAAACATTTACTGTAAGACGTGTTGCACACGGCTGCGGTATTGAAAGAGTATTCCCGGTTCATTCTCCGGTTGTTGACAAGGTAGAAGTAGTAAGAGGCGGTAAGGTTCGCCGCAGCAAGCTCTATTATCTCCGTGACAGAGTTGGTAAGGCTGCTAAGGTTAAAGAACAGATTCGCTGATTGCGGTAATGAAAAGGGGACGCAATGTCCCTTTTTTGCTATACAGACTTTAATTATTAAGCGCAGGAAGGGTGTATTATTATGGCAGGTTATGAATTGAATTATGAAGCACTTGACGAAGATAAGAAAAAGGAATCAAGCGCTGCCGAAGAGTTCATTGATTGGGTAGAAACGGTTATTTGTGCCTTTTTCGTTGTAATACTTATTTTTACATTTCTTTTGCGCGTTGCAAATGTTGACGGTGAATCAATGCTGCCTACACTCGTTGACGGAGACAGGCTTATAGTTTCCCATATCGGTTATACCCCGAAAGCAGGGGACATTATAATTGTTAACAGTGAAAAACTTGACAAGGCAATTGTTAAACGTGTAATTGCTGTTGCAGGTCAGACTGTTGATATTGATGCATCAGCAGGTACAGTAAAAGTTGACGGAGCTATCCTCGATGAACCTTATATTCTTGAAGCAACCAAAGAGGATGAGGGATTTCATAATTATCCTGTAACAGTGCCTGACGGATGTGTTTTTGTAATGGGAGACAATCGCATGAATTCTACCGACAGCAGAAGTCAGTGGGTCGGATTTGTTGAGGAAGAGGATGTTCTCGGAAAAGTAGTACTCAGAATATTCCCGTTCACTTCAATTGGCGTTCCCGCTTAAATTTGGAGGTTAAAATGACCGAGATACCATCTATTCAGTGGTTTCCTGGACATATGACTAAAACAAAACGTATGATCAAGGCTTCTCTGCCTTTGGTCGACGCTGTTGTTGAAATTTTGGATGCGCGTATACCCGAATCCAGTAAAAATCCCGATTTGCAGTCATTGATTGAGGGTAAACCGAGAATTGTAATATTAAATAAGTGTGATACTGCCGATGAATCTTCTACGCAAAAGTGGATATCATGGTATCGTAATCATGGAATAACTGCTATTGCGGCAGACTGTCGAAGCGGCAGGGGATTGAATAAGTTTGTTCCGGCAGTAAAACAGGTTCTTGCGGATTTGATTGAAAAATATGAATCAAAAGGTATGCACGGCAGAGTTCTGCATCTTATGGTTGTAGGTATACCTAATGTCGGTAAATCATCTTTTATTAACCGTCTTGCCGGACAGAAAAAAGCTAAAGTTGAAGACCGTCCCGGAGTAACTCGTACAAAGCAGTGGGTAAAGCTTTCAGACGACATAGAACTTTTGGATATGCCGGGAGTTTTGTGGCCAAAGTTTGAAGATATGTCTGTGGGTGAAAAACTTGCTTTTACAGGCGCCGTAAAGGACGATGTTGTTGATATTGAAACTCTTGCGTGCAGATTGCTGTATATTCTTAATGATTTATATAAAAATGAGCTTACTGCAAGATTTAAAATTGAAACAACAGAAAATGAGGACGGCTACGAGCTTTTGAAAAAAGTCGGAAAAGCAAGAGGTATGCTTGTTTCGGGCGGTGAGATCAATACCGAACGGGCTGCAATTACTGTTCTTGATGAATTCAGAGGCGGCAAGCTTGGCAGAATTACGCTGGAACTTCCTTAAAGGATTGTGAAAACATGACTCTTTTTGAGTATGATAATGAAATCAGAAATGATGTGTCTGTTATTTGCGGTGTGGACGAAGCCGGAAGGGGTCCGCTTGCAGGAGATGTTTACGCCGCTGCTGTTATTTTTGATAAGGACATTTTTATTGACGGCTTAAACGACAGCAAAAAACTAAGCGAAAAAAAACGTGAAATGCTTTACGATGAAATAATTTTCAAAGCAAAAGCGTACTGTATTGCAACCGCTTCTGTTGAAGAAATTGAAACATTAAATATTCTTCAAGCTACATTTCTGGCAATGAAAAGAGCTGTAGAAGGACTTGGAATTGTTCCGGAGCTTGCTTTGATTGACGGTAATCGTATGCCTGATTTGAATTGTCCTATGCGAACAGTTGTAAAAGGAGACGGCTTGTCAGCAAGTATAGCTGCTGCTTCAATCCTTGCAAAGGTAAGCCGTGACAGGTATATGTCGGAACTGGCAAAACAATATCCCGAGTATTGCTTTGAAAAGCACAAGGGCTACGGAACAAAGCTTCACAATGAAATGATATTGAAGTACGGTCCGTCGCCTGTACATAGAATGTCGTTTCTAAAGAAGCTGCTTAAAAATGGATAAAAAAGAGCTTGGTTATTTCGGTGAAAAGGTTACTGCATATTACCTTGAAAAAAAAGGTTATAAAATTTTGCGGCGTAATTTCTGCGTAAAAGGCGGAGAAATTGACATTATTGCCGAGAAAGACGGTATAATCGCTTTTGTAGAGGTCAAAACAAGAGCGCCGGAACCGTTAGTAAGCGGTTTTGAAGCGGTTTCGGCATCAAAAAGAAAGCTTATAATAAAAACCTCCGAGGAATATTCATACCGTTTTCCTCACGATTTACAGCCGCGCTTTGACATTGTTTGGGTGACTGTTTCCGGCAGGAAAGTGGTTGGATTTCAATATATTGAAAATGCATTTGATGCAAGTAAATAATTTGTTTGTAAAGGACTGTTGGTTTATGTATTACAAGAGTACCAGAGACAGCAGCGTTAAAAAAACGTCTGCTGAAGCTATTGTTCAGGGTATTTCTTCCGATGGCGGACTTTTTGTTCCCTCTGAAATTCCGTCTATATCAATGGACGAAATTGTAAAGCTTGGGGACATGAGATATTCTGAGCGTGCAGCATATATCTTTTCAAAATATCTTACAGATTTTACCGACGTTGAAATAAAGTATTGTACCGATAATGCTTATAATGACAAAAAATTTGCTACCGAGAATATTTCTGAAATTTCACACCTTTTTGACGGAACTTATATTCTTGAACTTTGGCATGGTCCTACTTGTGCTTTTAAGGATATGGCATTGCAGATTCTGCCTTACCTTCTTACTACCTCTGCTAAGAAAATCAACATTGATAAGAAAATTGTAATTCTTGTAGCTACATCCGGCGATACCGGAAAGGCAGCTCTTGAGGGCTTTGCTGATGTTCCCGGTACTCAGATTATGGTGTTTTATCCTGAGGACGGTGTAAGCCCGATGCAGAAGCGACAGATGACAACTCAGGACGGCGAAAATGTTGCAGTATGCGCTATTGAAGGTAATTTTGATGATTGCCAGAACGGCGTAAAGGCCATTTTTACAAACGAAGAGATCAAGACAAAGCTTGAAGAAAACAAGCTTATGTTTTCAAGTGCTAACTCTATAAACTGGGGACGTCTTGCACCGCAGATCATTTACTATATTTCCGCGTATGCAACGCTTGTTAAAGATGAGGAAATCAAGGCAGGAGACAAGATCAATATTGTTGTTCCGACAGGCAACTTCGGAAACATTCTTGCTGCATATTATGCTAAGCATATGGGTATGCCTGTAAACAAGCTTATCTGCGCTTCAAACTCAAACAAAGTTCTTACAGACTTTATTACAACAGGCATTTATGACCGAAACCGAGACTTTGTAACAACTATCTCACCGTCAATGGATATACTTATTTCCAGTAATCTTGAGCGTCTGCTTTATTTGATGTGCGGCGAAAACGATGCGCAGATCCGTGAATGGTTCGGTTCTCTTGCAAAGACAGGCAGATATGAGGTTACTGAGGATATTAAGAAAAAGCTTGCCGATGAATTTGAAGCAGGCTACTGCGACGATAACGAAACCAAGGCAACTATCAAGCAAATTTACGATAAGTATTCATATACTCTTGATACTCATTCCGCTGTTGCAGTAAAGGTCTATGAGGACTACCGCGAAAGAACCGGCGACACAACAAAGACTGTTATTGCTTCAACAGCAAGTCCCTATAAATTCAGCGCAAGCGTTCTTGAAGCTATTGAAGGCAAGCCTTCAGAGCTTGATGAATTTGATATGGTTGACAGACTTGCTGAAATTTCCGGATATGAAATCCCTGCGTCTCTTGCAGCTCTTAAAACTAAGGAAAGACGCTTCAAGGATGTTATCAGCAAGGAAGAACAGAAAGATTATGTTCTTAAACAGCTTTCTCTTTAATACTGAATTGCAGGTGATGCAATGTCTTTGTTTGCAATAGCTGATTTGCATTTGTCTTTGTCGGTTGACAAGCCTATGGATATTTTCGGCGAGCATTGGTCTAATCACGTTGAGAGACTTACTCAAAACTGGAATGAAACAGTCACAAATAATGATGTTGTAGTAATTCCGGGTGATATTTCATGGGGAATAAATCTTGATGAAGCTAAGGCTGATTTTGATTATATCAACAGACTTAACGGTACAAAAATTATTTCAAAGGGTAATCATGACTACTGGTGGTCAACTATTTCAAAGCTTAATGCATTCCTTAATGACAATGGATTCAACACTATAAAATTTTTGCATAATAATCATTATGCTTACGGTAATTACGGAATTTGCGGAACACGCGGCTGGATAAATGAAACAAGCGTACCTGCCGATGCAAAGGTACTGGCAAGAGAGGCTCAGCGGCTGGAGGTTTCAATTCAGTCTGCTTTGAAAGAAAATCTTGAACCAATAGTTTTTCTACATTATCCGCCTGTTTTCGGAAATGAAAGTAATTATGATATTCTTGATGTTATGTATAAGTATAATGTGAAAGAGTGTTATTACGGTCATTTGCATGGTAATTCGCATAAATATGCGGTTTGCGGCGAACGTGATGGTATTAATTTCCATCTTATTTCAGGGGATTTTGTGCAATTTTATCCTAAACTTGTTTTTTGAGTTGTGCAATGCGCTGAAATGTTTCTGTATGTATAGTAATATTTTAAAATATATGTTATAATTACAAATATGTTGTTATAAAATTGGAGGACGTTTATAATGAGTTTAGTATCAACAAATAAAATCGATGCAACAAAATATGAGCTTATAATTAATGTTGACGCTGAAGGCTTTGAAAAAGCTGTTCAGGATGCATACATGAAGGCTCGCAAGAAAATCAATGTTAATGGTTTCAGAAAGGGAAAAGCTCCCAGAAAAATGATTGAACAGCTCTATGGTGAAAATGTTTTCTATGAGGATGCTGTAAACGCACTTGTTAATACTGATGTGGCACCTACTGTTGAAGAGACAGATTATGAAATTGTTGCAGCTCCCGATATCGAAGTTACTTCTCTTAACAAAAATGACGGCGTAAGCTTTAAGGTTACTATTACCGTAAAGCCCGATGTTGAGATTTCTGACTATAAGGGTATAGAAGTTGATAAAACTGTCAATGCTGTAACCGATGAGGATGTTGATAAGCAGATCCAGGCACTCAGAGAAAGAAACGGTCGTCTTGTAACTGTTGAGGACAGAGCTGCTGAGAACGGCGACATTGCTGTTATTGATTTTGAAGGATTTAAAGACGGCGTTGCATTTGAAGGCGGCAAGGATTCAAACTATGAGCTTGCCCTCGGTTCAAATACTTTCGTTCCCGGATTTGAAGAGCAGATCGTCGGAAAGAAAACAGGCGAAGAATTTACTATTAATGTAACTTTCCCCGAGAATTATCAGATGGAAGAACTTGCAGGTCAGCCTTGCGAATTTAAGATTAAGCTTAATGAGATCAAGGCAAAGGAGCTTCCTGAACTTGATGATGAGTTTGTTAAGGACGCTACTGAATTTGATACTCTTGATGAACTTAAAAATGACCTTAAAGCAAAGCTTGAAGAACGCGCTGCAAAGAACGCTGAAATTGAAGCTGATAACAAGTTGTTTGAATCTCTTATCGGTAAGATGACTGCTGATATTCCTCAGGTAATGTTTGAAAACAAAATTGACGAAATGGTAAGAGACTTTGAAATGCGTCTCTCTCAGCAGGGTCTTAATATGGAAATGTACCTCATGTATACTAACATGGATATGGCTGCATTCAGAAAAACTTTTGAGGCTCAGGCTCAGAATCAGGTTAAGGTAAGACTTGCTCTTGAAAAGATTGCCGAGCTTGAAAATGTTGAAGTTACCGATGCTCAGGTTGAAGAAGAAATCAATAGAATCGCTGAGCAGTACAGTCTCACTGCCGATAAGGTTAAGTCTATTGTTAGTCCTAAGTCTATTAAGGCTGACCTTAAGGTTGCTGAAGCAAGCAAAATTGTTAAGGATTCTGCAAAAATCAATGGCTAATTAAAATAGCTTATGTGCAAACCATCTTTCCGCAGAAGGATGGTTTGTATGTGTATAAAAGACTTCTGCGGAGAATTGAGGGTTTTATGAGTTTAGTTCCTTATGTAGTAAGACAGACAGGCAGAGGCGAACGTTCTCAGGACATTTTTTCAATGCTTCTTGAAGACAGAATAATTATGCTTTCAGAGGAAGTTAACGATACCTCAGCAAGTCTTGTTGTTTCTCAGCTCCTTTATTTGGAAAGCCAGGATCCCGAGAAGGATATAAGCTTGTATATAAACAGCCCGGGAGGTTCCGTGACAGCAGGTATGGCTATTTATGACACAATGCAGTATATCAAATGCGATGTATCAACGATTTGTATTGGTCTTGCAGCTTCTATGGGTGCATTTTTGCTTTCTTCAGGAGCAAAGGGAAAAAGACTTGCTCTTCCTAATTCTGAAATAATGATACATCAGCCGTTGATTTCCGGCGGATTGTCAGGTCAGTGTACAGATATTAAGATTCGTGCAGAACATTTGGTAAGAACAAGAGAAAATCTTAATCGTATCCTTGCTCAGAATACCGGTAAACCTATTGAAACTATCCGTGTTGATACAGAACGTGATAATTTTATGAGCGCTGCCGAGGCCGCTGAATATGGTCTGGTTGACAAAGTGATTTTTACAAGATAAGTCTGGAGTTTGATTTATGGCTGTAAACGATAGAAATTTAAAAAGATGCAGCTTTTGCGGTAAGCCTGAAAATAAAGTACAGAATATGTTTTCAGCCGGTGCATGCAATATTTGTGATGATTGTGTAATTTATTGTTATGAAATGCTTGCGGGTCATGATTTGATTCGTCCAAATAACACTTCTTCCGGAAATAATGCAAAATCTTCACCTCAGCCGGTTAAGCTTATGAAACCTGCAGAAATAAAAAAATACCTTGATGAATATGTAATCGGTCAGGACGAAGCTAAAATTGCGCTTGCTGTTGCTGTTTATAATCATTATAAACGTATTAACAGTCAGGCCGATACTGACGATGTCGAACTTCAGAAAAGTAACGTAATTCTTGTAGGACCTACAGGTGTAGGCAAAACGATTTTGGCTCAGACTTTAGCAAAAATTCTTGAAGTACCTTTTGCAATTGCCGATGCAACTACTCTCACAGAAGCAGGTTATGTCGGTGACGATGTTGAAAATGTTCTTGTAAGACTCCTTCAGGCTGCTGATTTTAATGTTGAAGCTGCTCAACGCGGCATTATCTATATTGATGAAATTGATAAGATCGCGCGTAAATCTGAAAATACTTCAATTACAAGGGATGTAAGCGGCGAAGGTGTACAGCAGGCTCTGCTTAAAATTGTGGAGGGAACTGTGTCAAATGTTCCTCCTCAGGGCGGAAGAAAGCATCCTAATCAGGAGTTCATCCATATAGATACAAAGAATATTTTGTTCATATGCGGCGGTGCTTTTGATGGATTAGATAGAATTATTCAGAAGCGTACTGAATCGTCATCTCTCGGATTTGGCGCTGACATTAAAACAAAGGCGGAAAAATCCAAGGGCATTTATAAAGAAGTGATTCATCAAGATTTTGTAAAATATGGTATGGTTCCTGAATTTGTTGGAAGAATGCCTGTTATTGCGGTTCTTGACGAGCTTGATGAGGAATCACTTGTAAAAATCCTTATTGAGCCTAAAAATTCACTTGTTAAACAGTATAAAAAGCTGTTTGAACTTGATGGTATTGAGCTTAATTTTGAACAGTCAGCGTTAAAAGCTATTGCCCAAAAAGCTATTTCTCAGAATACCGGCGCAAGAGGTCTGCGTTCGATTGTTGAGAAAATTTTACAGCAATCTATGTTTGAACTTCCGTCAGACAGTGATGTTTGCGGCTTAACTGTAAGTGAATCATGTGTTCTCAATGACGAGAAGCCTACGGTCAAAATAGGCAAAAAGAAAGTTATAAAAAAATAAATTTTAAAATACGCTTTTTGTTTAGGAAAAGCGTATTTTTTATACGTTATAACGTTTATTTTGTATTACACTTAGCAGATATCGAAAAATAAAATTGTTGTTATTAGTAATAATTTGCATATAATTATTCATTATTTTTTTACAAAGGCGATATAAAGTAAATTTGTTATCTTAAATTGTTACTTGCAAAATTGTTTGTAATAATATATAATAGATGTATATATTACATTTGTTTATGTCGGATTTTTCGACACAGGAGGTTACTATGAGAACTAAAATCGAAGAAACGACGATCCCTGCGCTTGCCATGAGGGGCTTAGTCGTTTTTCCTAATATAGTTATGCATTTTGATGTTTCCCGTGAAAAATCAGAGGCTGCACTTAAAGCTGCATTAGCTGATAATAAGTTGATTTTCCTTACTGCTCAAAAGGATGACTCGGTTGAAGAACCTGTAATCAAGGATTTGTATCAGGTAGGCGTAGTTGCTGAAATAAGACAGACTCTTAAAGGCGCTGATAATATTACCCGTGTACTTGTAGAAGGGAAATACAGGGCTAAGCTTATAGATATAATCCAAAGTGAACCGTATCTTGTTGCTAACATTAAAGCTTTTCCGGAAGTTTCAAGAATACGAACAGATGATATCGAAATAGAGGCGGTATGCCGTGCCATAAAACAGGCTTTTTATCAATATTCTACACTTATGCCGCGAATGCCTAAAGAACTCGTAATGTCAATTATGGACGAAAAAAATCCATATAAAATATTTGAAGCTTTAGTATTTAATATTCCTCTTGCAGTTGAAGATAAGGAAATGCTGCTTGAAGAAAGTCATATTATTTCACGTCTCGGAATGCTTCTTGCAATGATTTCAAGAGAGGTCGAGGTTCTTGACATTGAACGCAGTATTCAGGAAAAGATCCGTGACCAGATTGACAGCAGTCAGCGTGAGTATTATTTGAGAGAGCAGATGAAAGCAATTGCAAGCCAGCTTGGTGAAGATGATGATTATCAGGAAGAATATGATGAATATACCGAAAAAATCATGAAGCTTGAACTTGAAGAAGAAACAAAAACAAAACTTCTTAAAGAAGCTGACAGACTTAATAAAATGCCGTCATCATCTCAGGAAGCCTTTGTGATAAGAAATTATCTTGATAATGTTCTTGAGCTTCCGTGGAATGTTATGACCAAGGACAAAACGGATATTAATAAAGTAAAAGACGTACTTGATAAAGACCATTACGGTCTTGAAAAGGTCAAGGAAAGAATACTTGAAAACATAGCTGTAAGAGAGCTTAAACCCGATATTAATGGACAGATCATTTGTCTTGTAGGTCCTCCGGGCGTTGGAAAAACTTCTATTGGTAAGTCAATTGCAAAATCCCTCGGTAAAAAATATCAGCGCGTTTCTCTTGGAGGAGTCCGCGATGAATCTGACATAAGAGGACACAGAAAAACTTACATAGGCGCTATGCCGGGAAGAATCATTAATGCAATGAAGCTTGCAGGAAGCAAAAATCCGCTTATTCTGCTTGACGAAATTGATAAGATGACTCATGATATGAGAGGCGACCCGTCATCTGCGCTTCTGGAGGTTCTTGACAGCGAACAGAACAGTGCTTTCCGCGATCACTATATTGAAGTACCTTTTGATTTGAGCAACGTATTGTTTGTTACAACGGCAAATACTACTCAGACAATTGATGCTCCTCTGCTTGACCGTATGGACGTTATTGAAATTTCCAGCTATACAAGAGAAGAAAAATTTCATATTTCAAAGGAACACCTTGTTCCCAAGCAGCTTAAAGCAAATGGCTTGAAAGCGTCAATGCTGAAAATTTCCGATGACGCTTTGTATGTTCTTATTGATAATTACACAAAGGAAGCCGGAGTCCGTACTCTTGAAAGAAGAATTGCAGAACTGTGCAGAAAATCTGCTAAAACAATTGTAAGCGGAGAAAAAAAGTCTGTACGCATAAGCAGCAAAAATATTGAGCAGTATCTCGGTGCTAAAAAATATCTTGACGATGAGTATTCAAAGAAAAATGAAATCGGCATGGTAAACGGTCTTGCATGGACGTCTGTCGGAGGCGTTGTAATGCCACTTGAGGCTTCCGTGTTTGACGGAAAGGGAACTATTGAAACCACAGGCTCTCTCGGAGACATTATGAAAGAAAGCGCTAAAATTGCTGTAAGCTATGTAAGAAGCATTGCCGACAGATATGGAATCTCAGGCGATTTTTACAAGGAAAAGGACATTCATATTCATGCCCCCGAGGGTGCTACGCCAAAGGACGGTCCTTCAGCAGGAGTAACTATGACAACTGCACTCGTTTCAGCACTGGCAAATATTCCTGTTCGGCATGACGTTGCAATGACAGGTGAAATTACACTTCACGGCAAGGTGCTTCCTATTGGCGGACTTCGTGAAAAAACAATGGCGGCGTATAAAGCAGGCATGAAAACAGTAATCATTCCGGCAGGAAATAAGGGCGACCTTGAAGAGGTTGACAATGTTGTAAAAAATAGTGTTGAATTTGTTTATGCAGAAAAAATTTCAGACGTACTTGATGCAGCTCTTGAAAAAACCGAGCCGAAGTATATTAAACCCAAACGCTCCGAGAAAAACACAGAAAGTAAGATAGTTCATTCATAAATCAAATCGGGGGAGTCGTATGAATTTCAATAAAACCGAATTTTATGCCTCATATGGTCAGTTTAAGCAAATACCTGAGTGTAAAAAGCCTGAGATAGCTTTTTCGGGACGCTCCAATGTGGGAAAATCATCTCTGATAAACAAAATATTTAACCGTAAAAATCTTGCACGGGTATCATCTGTACCGGGAAAAACCGCTACAATAAATTTTTACAGTTCGGATAATTGCTATATGGTTGACCTTCCCGGTTATGGTTATGCAAAAATAGCTAAGAATGATAAGCTGAGATGGTCGGAACTTATAGAAGGTTATCTCACGTCCGAACGTGATATTGTGCTGGTAATGCAGCTTATTGATATGCGGCATCCGCCCTCTGAGGACGACTTGCAGATGATAGATTTCCTTATTGAACGTGAGCAGCCGTTCGTTATTGTCTTTACCAAAGCCGATAAGCTTTCAAAAAAACAGCGTGAGGAAAGAATGTCGGGATTTTCAAAAGAAATACCATATTTTGAACAGATTGAAGCTATTGAATTTTCTGCTTTAACAGGGGAGGGTGTAGAAAAAATACGCTCTGTGATAGAAGAGGTTATATCAGAAGATATTCAGTAACGGTTTAAAATAAAATCCGAAAGGAGCATAAAATTATATGTTTGTATCAAAAAATCTTGCAGTAAATGAAAAGGGACATCTCACAATTGGGGGAATAGACTCAATTGAATTGACGAAAAAATATGGAACGCCGCTTTATGTTATGGACGAGGATCTGATCCGCGAGCATTGCCGAAGCTTTAAGCAGTCTATTGACAAATATTACGGCGGTGCAGGACTTGTATGCTATGCAAGCAAGGCATTCTGTTGCAAGGCAATGTGTAAAATCATGATGGACGAGGGAATCGGACTTGATGTTGTATCGGAAGGCGAACTTTATACCGCAGCAAGTGTTGGTTTCCCGATGGATAAAGTATGCTTCCATGGCAACAACAAAACTGACGGCGAACTTTCTATCGCAATTGAAAAGAAAGTCGGAAGAATAATTGTTGACAATATTTTTGAGCTTGAAAGACTTAATAAAATTGCCTGTAAAGCCGGTATAAAGGCGAATATTATGTACCGAATAAAGCCAGGTATTGACGCACATACACATGATTTTGTCAAGACAGGACAGATCGACAGCAAGTTCGGATTTGCTCTTGAAACAGGTGAAGCATTTGAAGCTGTTAAAATGGCAATTGCACTTGATAATATTAATCTTGTAGGACTTCACTGTCATATCGGAAGCCAGATTTTCGATATTGACCCGTTTGTTCATGCTGCCGAAGTAATGATCAATTTTATTGCTAAAATCAAGTCAGAGCTTGGATATGAGGTGAAAGAGCTTAATCTTGGTGGTGGCTTCGGAATTAAATATACCGATGCGGACACACCTGTCGAATATGACAAGTATATGGAAAAGGTTTCTGCAAAAGTTAAAGCGCTTTGCAGCGAGAAGAACCTTGAGCTGCCGTTTATACTTATCGAACCGGGACGTTCAATTGCAGCTCCGGCAGGTGTAACTCTTTATACTGTCGGCGGAATTAAGAATATTCCTAATATTCGCACTTATGTGTCAATTGACGGAGGAATGTGCGATAATCCGAGATATGCGCTGTATAAGTCAAAATATGACGCTGTCGTTGCAAACAGAGCCTCGGAGCCTAAAAATGAAACTGTAACGATTGCAGGTAAATGCTGTGAAAGCGGTGACTTAATAGGCGAGGGTATGCCTATCCAGCACGTTGAAGCAGGAGATATAATTGCCATACTTGCAACAGGCGCATACAACTATTCAATGTCATCAAATTATAACAGAATTCCCAAGCCTGCTGTTGTAATGGTTAAGAACGGCAGTTCAAGAGTTGTAGTTAAACGTGAAACACTTGAAGATATAATCAGAAATGATTTGGAATAATTCAAAAAAACTATTTACTTTTTCACTATAATGTGTTAAAATAATTATGGACATAAAATTCTTGTGTGTACTTTTAATTACATTGAGAAAGGAACAGTAAAATATGAACAACAAGCTTAAAGATGAGCATATGGACGACCTTTTTAAAGCAATTCTTACCCTTGAAAACACAGAGGAGTGCTACGCATTTTTTGAAGACCTTTGTACTGTTCTTGAGTTAAAGGCTATGTCGCAGAGAATGCAGGTTGCCAAAATGCTTGTTCAGAAAAAGGTTTACAGTGATATCGTTGCACAGACCGGCGCAAGCACAGCTACGATAAGCCGTGTAAACAGAACTCTTAACTATGGCAGCGAGGGTTATGCTCTTGTTTTCGACCGTATGAATAAAAAGGATAATTAAATTAAATGAGTGGTTATCACAGCTTTTCATATTTTTATGATAAGCTTACTGAAAATATATCATATAAGGATAGAGCAGTATATTTTGATATGCTTATAAAAAAGCATAACGGGGAAAAAAATATACTGCTTGACCTTGCCTGCGGAACCGGCAGTCTCTCGGAAGAAATGAGCAAAATGGGATACGATGTTATCGGCGTTGACGCTTCTGAGGATATGCTAAACGAGGCTCTTGACAAGAAATTTGAAAGCGGACTGAACATACAGTATTTATGTCAGGATATGACAAAGCTTGATATGTTCGGAACGATTGATGTAACGATTTGCGCATTAGACAGTCTCAATCATCTCGGCAGTATTGAGGATATCCGAAAAACCTTTGAACGCGTATCGCTTTTCTGTGAACCAAACGGATTGTTTATATTTGATGTAAATACTCCTTATAAACACAAAAATATTCTTGGAAACAATACTTTTGTATATGACCTTGACGATATTTACTGTGTTTGGCAGAACAGCTATACAGATTCACAGGATAACCGTGTTGATATTTCTCTTGATATTTTTGAGGAAACTGAAAACGGAACATATAAGAAATACTGCGATGAGTTCAGCGAAATTGCTTTTGAACGGGAAACTATTGAAAAAGAACTTGTATCATCCGGCATGAAAGTTGAAGCAGTTTATGATTATGATACTGTAAATGAACCGGCTTCTGACAGTCAGAAGCTTGTATTTGTTGCAAAAAAACCTATAAAATAATAAGGAAGAATTATATGGCAAAAATCGTCAGAACAATTTCAAATGACGCATCTGTTGTGGCAACTGCAATTGACGCTACAGATATTGTATCGGAAATTGAAAAAATTCATAAAACATCTGCTGTTGTAACAGCTGCTCTTGGAAGGCTGTCAATTGCTGCCTCGTTGATAGGTCACGGTCTGAAGGGTGCTGACGATACCGTTACTGTACGCATGGACGGTGGAGGAGCAACAGGTATCCTCATAGCTGTCTCAGACAGCGGAGGAAATGTAAAATCCTATGTAAGCAATCCGGTCGTTGAAATTCCGCTGAATAAATTCGGAAAACTTGATGTCGCCGGTGCAGTAGGAAATAACGGAACGCTTTCTGTTGTAAAGGATTTGGGGTTAAAAGAGCCATATATCGGACAAGTCCCCATAGTTTCCGGAGAAATTGCTGAGGATGTTGCAAATTATTTTGCTGTCAGCGAGCAGATACCTACCGTATGCGGACTTGGCGTTTTGGTTAATCCCGATTTGACAGTTAAAGCCGCAGGCGGTTATTTGATACAGCTTCTTCCTTTTGCAGACGAAAGCTGTATTGACAAGCTTGAGAATAACATTAAAACGCTTCTTCCCGTAACTACTATGCTCGATTCGGGAATGAGTGCAGAAGATATCGCAAAGAGAGTTCTTGACGGCTTTGAACCTGAGATTATGGATTCATTTAATGCGTCATACAAATGTGACTGCAATAAAGAACGTGTTGAACGTGCTTTGATAAGTCTCGGCAGGGAAGAACTTGCTAAAATGGCTGAGGAAGAAGAAAAAATTGAGGTTTGCTGTCATTTCTGCGATAAGAAATATGTATTCTCAAGGGAAGAAATAATAAATCTGCAAAAGTAAAAAAGTTATAAAAAGCTTACGGCTGCTGAAAAACAGTAACCGTAAGCTTTTTTTTATTTTTTATATGGCTTGACAGAATCGCGTTCAATAAATTTATACGGTAGGCGAATGCTCTTGTTTGATTTAGTATTATTGTTTATGTTGCTGATAAGTTCTTCAACAACCGTTCTTCCTATTTCATAACAGGGCTGTTCAACTGTTGTAATACCGGGAGTATACATACTGCTGAGCAAAATATTATCAAAACCGCATATTGAAATATCTTCACCAATTTTGTAGCCTTCCGAAAGTGCCTGTTTTACTACGCTTACAGCAAGAATATCCGATATGCAGAAAATTGCTGAAGGCGGTTCAGGCAAGGTTTTAAAATATTCAAAAGCTTTTGCACCATGAACAAAATCATATGTTCCGCGATATACATATGCTTCGTTATATTCGATATCGTTTTCTTCAAGGGCACGTCTGTATCCGGCTTCCCTGTCTGAAGATGATAAAGCATTGACATTGGTCGAAACCATTCCGATTTTTTTATGACCGTTTTTAATCATGTTACTTACCGCTGCATAAGCACCGCCCTCATCGTCAACAGTAACAGTCAGAACATCTGCATCTTCAACTCGTTCACAGCATAAAGCAATGTAATGCTTTTGATTTAATTCATTAAGCGTTTTAACGTCAAGCTGAGTACCTAAAAGAATAGCAGCGTCAACAGTGCGGTTAAAAACCATATTTAAAAGCCGCATTTCAATACTGTATGTGCTATTTGACGTACTAAGCAGAATATCATATCCGCATTCGGATGCTGCAGTTTGCATGCCTCTTATTATATCGCTGTAAAAAGTCTGCTCTGTTGATGGGATAATAGCAAGAATTACATTAGTTTCGCATTTTCTCAAATTTCTTCCTAAAAAATTAGGGCTGTAACCAAGCTCTTTAATTGCGTTATTTACCTGTTCCGTAGCTGATTCAGAAACAGTTGCACTGTTATTCAAAACTCTTGAAACAGTTGCAACAGAAACTCCGGCAGCCTTTGCAACGTCTTTGATCGTTACATTCATAATATAATATGCTCAAAAGCTGTAAATATAAATTACAGTCCTAAGCAAACTCCTTTCTATCAATTAAATGGAGTAAAATGGGAATCGGTTTTAAACAGAATCACATAATAATTTTATAATAATTTATGGCAGTTTTCAATAGACATTATGGCTAAAAAAATCTTAATTTGTTTTACACTATCTTTTCGTCTTCGTTAAGAGCCCTGTTTTGTTTTTCATCTTTAAGATTTTGTTTTGATATGCGTTTCTGAACATTCTTTTCATCAAAGAAATTTAAAATAGTTAAAATAAGAAGCAATAAAGTAACAATAACTGACAAAAGATGTCTCTCAGCAAGCGGTTCAGTGCTTTCTTTCGGAATTAAAGTATTTGGGATAGCATAAATCTCAGCAACTGTGTATATGTAGAAAGCAGTGCCTATAAAATTGAAAATCAATGGCAGCCAAAAACGTTTAAAGCAAGCAATTATCAAAGCAGCAATAAGAAAAGCTGAACTGATAAATAAAGATATTCCGCACATGGTATAAGTTTGCTGTTCAGATTCAACAAAAAAACAAAGACCGATTCCGCCGGCAACATTTATAAATCCGGAAATTATTGCTGTTGCCGCAATGCATAAGATCATGGTTAAAATACGGACATTTTTCATGTTCATAATGACTTCTCCTTTTAAAAATAACTATACATAGTATAACACAGATAATATAATTTTTGCAAGCGGAAAATGAATTTCTATTTTCGACAAGTTATTTTAAACTTTAGGTGTAAAATAACGAAATAATAAGTATTTATAAATAAGGCTTATTTGAGAATAGTAATAAGGCAATATGTTTTCGGAAAGGAGAGTTTTGTTTCCAGAAGAGAAATAAAGCGGAATTGAAATGAAAAAAGTTATCAAAATTACAGCATTTTTTATAAATGTTATATTGCTTGCTGTTCTGGGTATTGTAATTTATTATAACACAATTCTTCCTAATAATTATTACATTACATCAGGAAGTGAATTAAAGCTTTCGGAAATTATTACAACTATGTCATGTTCGGGTAATGTATATAATGAACGTTTAGCAATGACAGAAAAAAGTAATGTTAAACGTGCAGAGCTTAAACTATTAGGAATTATCCCTATAAAAACAATTAATATTCAAGAAGTTGAAGAGCCTGTTCTTATTCCATGCGGTAATCCTTTTGGTATAAAGCTTCTCACGGACGGCGTAATAGTAGTTGAAGTCAGCAGCTTTGAAACAAACTCAGGCTTTAAAGCTCCTGCTATGGAAGCCGGTATAAAAACCGGTGATATAATTAAAACAATAGACGGACAAAAAATAGAATCCAACGAAGATATTGAAAAAATTATTTCTCAGAGCTGCGGTTCATACCTTAATTTCAATATTGTAAGAAAAGATAAAAATATTATTGTAAAGGTAAAACCGGAACTTTGTTCATCGGATAAATCATACCGAATAGGATTATGGGTGAGAGACAGTTCAGCAGGTATTGGGACAATTACATTTTATGATCCTGATACGGGAGTTTTTGCAGGATTGGGACACCCTGTATGTGATGTTGATACCGGTAATATTTTACCGCTTTCAGAAGGAGAAGTAGTCGATGTAAATGTAAACGGCGTAAAAAAAGGCAAAGCAGGTGTACCGGGAGAATTAATAGGAAGCTTTTCATCGGGAAAAGCAATAGGTTCTCTTGAGATAAACTGCGATAACGGGTTATACGGATTTATACCGTCGCTAAAAAGCAATAATCAGGCTATTCCTCTTGGAATGAAGCAAGAAATAGAGTCAGGTGAAGCATATATATATACAACAGTAAAAGGGAATCAGCCTGAAAAATATAAAATAGTTATAGAAAAAATAGATTTGCATGATACACAATCAGGAAAAAATATGATAATAAGAGTTACCGATAAACGGCTTCTTGATGAAACAGGAGGAATTGTTCAGGGGATGAGTGGAAGCCCAATAATACAAAATGGTAAACTAATCGGAGCTGTTACACATGTATTTGTTAATAATCCTACTAAGGGTTATGCTATTTTTGCAGATACTATGTATAATTGTTCTCAAAATGTAATACCAGTTGAAAATGCTGCATAGTATTAATTATCAATGATAAAGAATAAACGGTATAAAGCCGTTTTATTCTTTATCAAAAATTATTTTATGTTTTTTTGTAAAAACTATTGACAAATCAGATTTTATGTTGTATAATAAATATCGTCGTTGAGAAAGCGGCGTCAATAAGCTGGTTTTTGGGAGCATAGCTCAGCTGGGAGAGCATCTGCCTTACAAGCAGAGGGTCATAGGTTCGAGCCCTATTGTTCCCACCAAATGGCCTGGTAGTTCAGCTGGTTAGAACGCCGCCCTGTCACGGCGGAGGTCGTGGGTTCGAGTCCCATCCAGGTCGCCATATATAATGCGGATTTAGCTCATCTGGTAGAGCGCCACCTTGCCAAGGTGGAGGTAGCGGGTTCGAGCCCCGTAATCCGCTCCATAGGGCGCTATAGCCAAGTGGTAAGGCGTGGGTCTGCAACACCCTGATTCCCCGGTTCAAATCCGGGTGGCGCCTCCAAAAGTCATCGTAAGAAATTACGGTGACTTTTTTATTTTATGTATTAAAAATAATTTTTCAGCCAAACTATATTTGTAAAATATTAGATTGGAGGAAAACTTAATGAAGGTAAAAAGTGCCGTATGGACTATGCTTATATGCGGTGCAGTAACAGCAGGTCTAATTGCAGCTCCGGAAATTGTATTAAAAAATATACCTACAGCAAAAGTAGTTGAAATTGAAAAAATTCAGCATATTGACTCAGTATCATTATCAGGAACTATTATAAAAAATCTTCGCGACGATGAATTTATAGTACAGATTTATGTTTCTGAACAGGATATAAGTAAAGTCAAACTCGGACAAAAAGCTGAAATTACCGGAGTAGCATTTCCAAATTTAACATATTCCGGAGAAGTTGACAGTATTTCAGACGCAGCCTCTAAAATACAAGTGGGAAATACTCAGAAAACTGCTGTAGAAGTAAAAGTAAAAATTAACGAACCGAATGAAATGTTAAAGCACGGATATACTGCTGATGTAAAGCTAATTACATCAAGCCCTTGTACAATGAATATTGTTCCGTATGAAGCTGTTAATCAGGATGAAAACGGAGAGTATGTGTATATTTTAAGAGATGGTAAGACTGAAAAACGTTATGTTGAAACAGGAGCCGAATTGAGTGACGGAATTGAACTAAAAACCTTGATTATGGATAATGAGTGTATTATTACAGTTGACAAAGTTATCGAAAATAATTCTTCCGTAAAAATTACTGAGTAGGAGAAATAATATGCGGGAAATAATTTGCACAGGGTTTCGCAGTTTGCTTTCGGGGAAAATACGTTCACTTCTTACTATTGCAGGAATAGCAGTCGGTGTAATGTCTGTTGTGATTATATCGTCTATTGGAGAACTTGGAAAGTCCTCAATAAATAATGAACTATCGGGAATGGGAATGGATAGTCTTGTAGTTTCTGCCCAATCAGGAGCTGTAAATAAGCTTACTGAAAAAGAGCTTGATAAGATCAAGTCATTAAATATGGTAAAAAATGCAATGCCATTAATGAGTATAATTACCGAAGGAACGATCAAGGGTAATAAGGTAACGTGTATGGCATGGGGCGTAAATGAAGACGCAGATAATGTAATTGATCTTGAAGTAATACATGGCAGGCTGATCAACAGGGGAGATATCGCCGCAAAGAGCAATGTATGTGTAATTGATGAATCAATTGCCCTTGAACAATATAAACGAAGTAATATTATAGGAAAAAATATTACAATAACCATTGGCGGAACTCCAATAAATTTTGAAATTGTTGGAGTTGTTAAAAACGGTGTAAACACAATTCAAAGCATGCTGGGCGGTTTTATTCCGGACTTTATATATATACCATATTCTGTAATGCAATCAAATTTAGGGAAAAATACTTTTGATCAGATAACTGTTAAGCTTAATGATAATTCACAAAGTCAAATAGCAGCAGAAGACGTAAAAAATGCTCTTTCTTATGAAAGCAATTCAAATGACTATTCTGTTGATAATCTCTTGAGTCAGAAAGAAAAAATGAGTAATATTCTTTCTATTGCCGCTGTTGCTTTATCTGCCGTTGCAGGGATAAGCCTTATCGTTTCAGGAATATCAATAATGACAGTAATGCTTGTTTCAGTTAATGAACGCACTCGTGAAATCGGAATTAAAAAATCAATAGGTGCAAACTGTATAACGATTATGATAGAATTTTTGGCAGAATCAGAATTAATATCGCTGATAGGAAGTTTAATCGGTATACTGCTCGGCATATCAATTTCCTGCGTAATTTTTATTGCAGCCGGAAGTTATGTCCTAATCAACTGGAAGCTATGCGGAATCGTAATGCTTATATCAATGTTAATCGGAGGAATATTCGGAGTATATCCTGCTTTTAAAGCTTCTGCTTTGAATCCTGTTGACGCATTAAGGCATGAATAGGAAAATGCCGGCAAGGATAAGGTATCTTTGCCGGCATTTATTATTTTTCTTTAGGTTTTTTAGTATTATGAATGTTTGCAAGTGGAGAAGCGTCCATAGCTTCTTTAACCGATTCGTTTGAAATATGAGTATATATTTCAGTAGTAGAAATACTTTTATGTCCAAGTATTTCTTTAAGGATAAGAGTATCTACATTTCCGTGCTGATACATGAGAGTAGCTGCTGTATGTCTAAGCTTGTGTGTAGAATACCCCTGATTATCAAGATTGCTGTCTTTTAGGGCATTATCAACGATCTGCTGAACACGCCTGTTAGTTATTCTTGTACCCCTCTTGCTTAAAAACAAGGCATTCGGTTCAATCGGAGACGGTTCTCTTTCGTTTATATATTGAATTATAGAATCGGCGCAGGCATCATTAATATGAATAATACGTTCTTTATTGCCCTTTCCAAGCAGCCGCATAGTTCTTTCGTCGAGATTAACATCCTGCATATTTAAGCCTACAAGCTCGCTTAAACGCATTCCACAGTTGATAAAAAGTGTTATAATACAGTAATCTCTGTAATAGTATGGATCGTCCGTATTCATATTTTCAAGCAGCTTTACACTGTCATCAAGGGTCAGAAATTTGGGAAGATGCTCATGCATTTTAGGGTAATCAACATCTTTTGTAGGATCATCGGGAATCAGATTTAAATCCCTATGAAGGCATTTATAGAAAACTTTAAGAGAAGCCAGTTTTCTATGCCGTGTTTTAGCGGTATTACTGCGTTCAGTTGCAACATAACTAAGATAATTCAGAATGTCAAGCTTTGTAAAACTTTTTACAAGCTCAAGAGGTACATCTGAAATAGTGATTTCATTCATTGGAGTTTTAGGGTCAATATTACCTTTAGTGAGCTTAACATATCTTAAAAACAGCCGTAAATCAATATAATATGATTCAAGAGTTCTTTCAGCTTTAATTTTTACTACCCGCTGATAAGTAAAAAATTC
Source organism: uncultured Clostridia bacterium (assembly GCA_945876755.1). Classification (GTDB taxonomy): domain Bacteria; phylum Bacillota; class Clostridia; order Oscillospirales; family Ruminococcaceae; genus RGIG8773. The sequence goes on along the minus strand of CAMCPM010000013.1, from coordinate 2,268 downwards.
ATTTAAATAATTAGGACATTCTTTGGGATTGATTTTCTGAGCCGTAATAATACACCCCGTTTTTCGCATAATGTAATTAATATTGTGTACATTAATTGTAAACCTAAATATTTTTTTTGTCAAGGTATAGAATTATAAAAAAAGATATGTTATAATAAGATAAATATTGTTACAGGAGTTGATATAATTGGCAATAAAATACAACCGAGAAAAGCTTGGTAATGGTATTCATTATACATCAATTATTAATAAGAGACAGAAAACCAATACCATAATCATTCATTTAGTTACAAAGCTTTCACCTGAAACAGCTTCACTAAATGCTATTATACCCTATATTCTTGCCGGAAGCAGTAATAATTATCCAACAATTACTGATTTAAACAAAAAGCTTTCTGAGCTATATGGTGCAGTTGTTAAGGGTTCTGTTTCAAAAATCGGAGACAGTCAGACTTTGTCCTTAATGGCAGGCTGCATTAATAACCGATATACATTTGACGGAGAGCAGATTACCGAAGAAATGACAAAAGTTTTATCAGACTGTCTGATAAATCCTCACATTGAAAACGGAGGATTCTATGAAAAAGACTTTGAATTGAAAAAGCAGGAACTTCTTGATGATATAGAAGCTGAAATCAATGAAAAGCGTTCATACGCCTTCAAACGTGCAAATCTGAACATTTTTAAAGATGAGCCTGCCGCTGTTTCTGTAAAAGGTGACAAGTCTCATGCAGAGAAAATTACAGCAAAAACAGCATATGAGCAGTACAAAATGCTTCTTAAAACAGCACAGGTCGAAATAATATTTGTCGGTGCGGAAGAATCAGAAAGCTGTAAAAAAATATTAACAGAGACTTTTGCTTCTGTTGACAGAAATTTCGCAGGAGATAATACTTCTGAAAAATCAAAAGTAAAATCTGAAGTTTGCAGAGTTAAGGAAGAACATGACGTTGCTCAAAGCAAGATGGTAATGGCATTTAAAACCGACTATGAAAATATTGTAGTTATGAAGCTTATGAATGCTGTTTTCGGAGCAACTCCTATTTCAAAGCTGTTTATGAATGTGAGAGAAAAGCTTAGTCTTTGCTACTATTGCTCATCAGGGTATAACGACAAAAAGGGGGTTTTGTACGTTGACAGCGGAGTTGAACACGCAAACACAGGTAAAGCTGAAGCTGAGATATTAAATCAGCTTAGTGCAATGTGCAAAGGCGAGTTCACCGATGAGGAAATGGAGAATGCAAGAAAATCCGTTATAAACTCCTGGAAGGGCGTAAGCGACGGAGCGCGTTCAATTGCAGAATGGTATTTTAATCAAAGCTATTCAGGAACAGCATATTCTCCCGAAGAGCAGATTGAAAAGCTTATGAAGGTTACCCGTGAGGATATAATTGAAGCTGCTAAATCTTTAAAGCTTGATACTGTTTATGTTCTTACAGGAAAGGAGTGTGCTGAATAATGGAAAAGAAAATTGTGAAAAATGAACGTACCGGAGAGCAGTACACTTATGTAAAACACCCGACAGGTCTTGATATTTTTATCTGGAAAATGGAGGATTACAGTACAACTCATGCTTTATTCGGTACAAAATACGGTTCTATAAACACTAAATTCAAAACAAAAGATGAACCTGATTTTATAACTGTTCCCAATGGCATAGCACACTATCTTGAACACAAACTGTTTGAAAATGAGGATTGCGATGTATTCAGTCTTTATGCCAAAACAGGTGCGTCTGCAAATGCTTATACTTCTTTTGACAAAACCTGCTATCTTTTCAGCTGTACAGATAATGTTTACGAGTCTTTGGAAATCCTTCTGAGCTTTGTCCAGAATCCTTATTTCACAGAAGAAACTGTACAGAAAGAGCAGGGAATAATCGGTCAGGAAATCAGAATGTATGATGACAATGCAGGCTGGCGTGTATTTTTCAATATGCTTCAGGGAATGTACCATAATCACCCTGTAAAAATTGATATTGCAGGTACGGTTGAAAGTATTGCACAAATTAATGCTGATCTGCTTTACAAGTGCTATTATACATTTTATAACCTCAATAATATGGTTCTTAGCATTGCAGGAAATGTTGATGAAGACAAGGTTCTTGAGTTGTGTGACAAGCTTCTCAAAAATAATGCAAATCCCGAGCTTGAAACTGCTTTTGAAGACGAACCGGAAACAGTATGTGAAAAAGAGGTCGTTCAGCAGCTTGAAATTGCTATTCCTATGTTCAATATTGGATTTAAGGCAAAGCCTGAAAGCGGTATA
>CAMCPM010000012.1 GCA_945876755.1 uncultured Clostridia bacterium | reverse complement strand
CAGGCGGTGACGCTGTAACAGGTGCGGCTACTGTTATTCTTGCAATGGGTGCAGGCAAGACCGCAGCCAAGGCAATGGACGAATACATTAAAGGCAAGAACTGATTTAACAAAAATATCTGTTAGTTATAACAAAGTTAAGCGTCCCTTTTGATAGTTGTCAAAGGGGACGTTTTTTGTAATGTTGATGATATTTTTAATTCAATTATAAATTAAAGTTTAGCGTACTATTTTTTGTAGTGAACAGCGAAGCGACTAAAGCTAGTCCAGCGCGGCTGCGCTGGACCAGCTTTAATAAATTAAAATAGTACGCTAAATTCTTGTTTATTTCAAATTAACATTTTTTGATATGGGTATTTTTTTCTAAAAAAATTTTAAAAAGCTCTTGACAAATCGGCAAAAAGGGTGTATACTTCATTACATAAAAGCTTTAAAGCTTAAAATCATCAAAACATAAAAGCATTAAAGTGAAATTATTCCGTTACATAGAAAGGTGATTAAAATGATTCTCGTATTAAAACAAAATCCCGAAAAAGAAAAGGTTGAATCCCTCATTAAAATGCTCGGTGAAAAGGGTCTTTCAACTAACGTCAGCGAGGGCGAAAGCCACACTATTATCGGTCTTATCGGCGATACTTCCCATCTTCCCGTTGATCTCATCTCCGCACTTGATATCGTTGAAAGCGTTACCCGTATTTCCGAGCCCTTCAAGGCTGCAAACCGCAAAATGCACCCCGAGAACAGCATTATCGACTGCAGCGGCGTTAAAATCGGAGAGGGACTTTTCCAGGTAATTGCAGGCCCTTGCTCCGTTGAAAGCGAAGCTCAGATAATCGAGGTCGCAAAGGACGTTAAGGCAAGCGGTGCAACTCTCCTCCGCGGCGGTGCTTTCAAACCCAGAACTTCCCCTTACGCTTTTCAGGGTCTTCACGCGGACGGTCTGAAGCTTCTGCTTGAAGCTAAAAAAGAAACCGGTCTCCCTATCGTTACCGAGATCATGAACGTTAACCACGTTGACCTTTTTGCCGATGTTGACGTAATTCAGGTCGGCGCAAGAAATATGCAGAACTTTGACCTGCTTAAAGAGCTTGGAAAATGCCGCAAGCCTATTCTGTTAAAGCGTGGTCTTGCAAATACTATTGAAGAATTTCTTATGTCCGCAGAATACATTATGGCAGGCGGCAACAACAACGTTATCCTCTGTGAGCGCGGTATCCGCACATTTGAAACAAAGACAAGAAACACTCTTGACCTTTCCGCAGTACCTATGCTGAAAAAGCTTTCACACCTGCCTGTTATCATCGACCCAAGCCATGCGACAGGTATTTCATGGATGGTTGAGCCTCTTGCAAAGGCGGCAGTAGCAGTAGGAGCAGACGGTCTTATGATAGAAGTACACAACAATCCTGCAAAGGCGCTTTGCGATGGCGCACAGTCCCTCAATCCTCAACAGTTCGATACCCTTATGCAGGACATCAAACGCCGTGTTGAATTTGAAGGCAAAAAAATCGGCAGATAAGATCTGCCGATAAGTAATACTAAACGCTTATTCTATAATAGTAATTTCACCGTTCACAACTGCCCTTGCATAGTCGAGGGCGGATGTGAATTTTTTTTCTGAAAGAACGCCGCCTGCAAACCAGCGTGTGGTTGTATTGTGCGAGTCTGAACCGGAGGTTACCGGAAGGTCATACCACTGAGCATAAAGCTTTGCCCTTTCGTTGAATTCGGGACGGGTATGGGACATATTTACTACCTCCACACCGTCTACAAAATGGGGCGCATGAGTGGTTGAACGTATATAATCACAATCCCTAAACGGGTGCGCTTGAAAGATTATTCCTCCGCAGGAACGGGCATATTCCAGAAAACGGGTAAGCTCCATTTCAAGAATGTTGTCGTTGTCCAGAAGCCACTGCTTATCAAGTCCGTATACAAGGAAATCAGAGCCGCCGTCACCGTACTCAAAGCCGAAAAATACGTCAAGCCCTATCTCATCGCCCTTTGCTTTTGCGTGTTCATATCCCTTGCAGAAAAGCTCTACACGTTCTTTCCACGGCAAATTACGGGGTACTGAACTGTTTCCGTTGAAAAAATGGTCGGTGACGATAATTCCGGTATAACCCGCAGCTTTGTATTTTTCTGCCATTTCAGCGCCCGTTGCCTGGGCGCATCCGCTTGCTTCGGCGGTATGAAGATGAGTTTCGTATCTGTACATAAAGGCGGCTCCTTTTCATTTGAATATTACTGCTTATCCATCATAAGTCCGCAGACGAGGTTTGAAAATGCAAGCGGGTCGTCAATGGGCATACCCTCTATAAGCAATGCCTGTGTGTAAAGTATCTTGCTGTAATCGGCAAGCTTTGACTTGTCCGTTTCATAAAGCTTTTGCAGTACCTTGAACATATCGTGGTTCGGATTAAGCTCAAGAACCTTTTCAGCCTTTACGTTATGCTCGTTATTTGGCATAGCGGCAAAGGTTTTTTCCATGTCAAGTGATATCTGACCCTCGTTGGTAAGGCAGCATGGGTGTGTTTTAAGGCGCTCGGAAAGACGTGCTTCCTTGATCTTGTCGCCGAGAGCATCCTTGATGCAGGTAAGCATATCCTTGTTGTCGTCGGCAAGCTTCTTGAACTCCTCTTTTTCTTCGGGAGTTTCGATATCAAGGTCTGCGGCGGATACGGATTTGAACTGCTTGTCCTCATATGTCATAAGCATCTGGATGGCAAATTCGTCAACGCTTTCGGTAAGGTAAAGTATCTCGTAACCCTTGTCCTTGACAACCTCTGTCTGAGGCAGGCAGTCGATTTTTGCAACGCTTTCACCTGCTGCATAATAGATATACTTCTGGTCTTCTTTCATTCTTGAAACGTACTCATCAAGGGTAACAAGCTTTTTCTCGAAAGAACTGTTGAACAGCAGCAGGTCTTTGAGCAGCTCCTTATTTGCGCCGTAGCCGTTATAGATACCGAACTTTATCTGCAAGCCGAATGCTTTCCAGAATTTTTCGTATTTCTCACGCTCGTTTGTAAGCATTTTCTTCAGCTCGTTTTTAATGGTACGTTCAAGAGATTTTGCGATAAGCTTAAGCTGTTTGTCGTGTTGGAGCATCTCACGGGAAATGTTCAGCGACAGATCCTGAGAGTCAACAAGACCCTTTACAAAGGAGAAGTGGTCGGGAAGCAGATCCTCGCACTTGTCCATGATAAGCACGCCGCTGGAGAAAAGCTGCAAGCCCTTGGTATACTCCTTGGTGTAGTAGTCCATAGGCGCCTGCGAAGGAATGTACAGCAGTGCATCGTATGTTGCGGTGCCCTCTGCCTTTGCGTGGATATGAGCAAGCGGTTCGTTGTAATCGTAGAATTTTTCACGGTAGAATTTATTGTACTCGTCATCGGTGATTTCAGACTTGCTCTTTCTCCAAAGCGGAACCATGCTGTTGAGAGTTTCGATCTCAGTATGAGTCTCATACTCGGGGGGAACGTCGTCTGTGCCTGTGCCCTCTTTAAGATGGTCGTGCTCCATCTCCATTTTTATCGGGAAACGGATATAGTCGGAATATTTCTTTACCAGCGACTTGATCTTCCACTGCATAAGGTAATCGTCGTAACTCTCGTCGTCGGTATTGTCTTTAAGTACAAGGCGAATTTCCGTACCTACGCCGTCCTTTTCGCACTCCTCGATAGTATAGCCCTCAACGCCTTCTGACTTCCACAGGTAAGCTTTATCCGAGCCGTAAGCCTTTGAACGCACCTGAACCTCCTTGGCTACCATAAACGCAGAATAGAAGCCTACGCCGAACTGACCGATAATGTCGATATCCTCTGCGCCGCCATTTTCGGTTTTAAAAGCAAGAGAGCCGCTGTTTGCGATTGTACCGAGGTTGTTTTCAAGCTCGTCCTTGGTCATGCCGATACCGTTATCGGTAATTGTCAGCACGCCATTATCCTTATCGGCTGAAATGAAGATACAGAAGTCCTCCTTCTTCATGCCGACATTGTCATCTGTAAGGGACTTGAAATAAAGCTTGTCGATAGCGTCGCTGGCGTTGGAAATAAGCTCACGAAGGAAAATCTCCTTGTGAGTATAAATTGAGTTGATCATCATGTCAAGCAGACGTTTTGACTCCGCTTTGAACTGTTTTGTTTCTGCCATTTAAAACATTTCCTTTCCAAATATATTATTACTCAAGCCGTCCGGCTGAGCCTTAGCACTTTAACCCCATAAGTGTTAGCACTCAATATCTTTGAGTGCTAAATACAGTATAAACCTTTTATAATGTAAATTCAAGGGGATAACGGCAATGTTTACAATTTATACATAATTTTAAGGCGCAGCTTCTCTACCAAACGTTTATTGACCGCCGCTTGAATTTCTGTTATACTTGAAATAACAAAAATGAAAGGAAAATGCTTATGGACTGCAAAAAGGTCGGAGCGCTTTTAAGACAGCTCAGAACAGAAAAAGGTATAACTCAGCGTGAAGCGGCGGAAAAGCTTTTTGTCAGCGACAAGGCCGTTTCAAAATGGGAAAGAGGACTCGGTCTGCCCGACATTTCGGTGCTTAACGAGATCGGACTGCTTTACGGTATATCGACCGAGGCTCTCCTTAACGGCGAGCTTGTGCGTAATGAAAGAAACGGAGGAAATATGAAAAGAATCAAATTTTATGTCTGCGGCGAATGCGGAAATATTTTTACAGCATCATCGCCGGGGGAAATAACCTGCTGCGGCAGAAAGCTTTCACCGCTGGAAGCGTCATCTCCCGATGAGGCTCACGCCCCGTCATGTAATATAATTGACGGCGAATTTTATATTGAGTTTCCACACGAGATGAAGAAAGAACACTACATTTCATTTGCAGCATTTGCTGACTGCGACAAAGTATATATGCAAAGACTTTACCCCGAACAGGACGCTGCTGTACGCTTTCCACGCATCGGCGGCGAGCTGTATTTTTACTGTACAGAACACGGATTTATGAAAACTAAAATAAAACCTTGACGATAATAGCTTTATTTTTGGCATTTGTTTCATATTTATCTTTATAAGTACTTGCAATTACTTCTGAAAAGGTATATAATAAAAGGTAATATGTTTATTATTTATCGCTTTAAAGCTTGTAAGCTTTCTTACGTTAAAGCAGGGAGGACTAAAAATGTTTTTTCAGAAGGATATCGAAACAATGCCCCGTCAGAAAATCGAGGAGATCCAGCTTGAACGTCTCAAGCACCTCGTAAAATACTGCATGGACAATATTCCATTCTATAACAAGCGTCTTACAGAAGCAGGCGTTACAGCAGACAAGATCAAGTGTCTTGATGATATTCAGTATATTCCGTACACTACAAAGGCGGATATACGCGATACATACCCGTTTGGACTGTTCGGTCAGCCGATGAAGAATATTGTCCGCATACACGCATCTTCCGGCACAACGGGCAAGCCGACGGTAGTAGGCTATACCCAGCGTGACATTGATATCTGGTCCGATTGCATGGCTCGTCTCGTTACGGCGGCAGGCGCAACCGACGAGGATATCGTTCAGATCGCATTCGGCTACGGACTTTTCACAGGCGCACTGGGACTCCATTACGGTCTTGAAAAAATCGGTGCTACCGTTGTACCGACTTCAAGCGGCAATACCGAAAAGCAGATCATGCTTATGCAGGATTTTCAGACGACTGCTCTCGTTTCAACTCCTTCATACGCTCAATATATAGGCGAACTTGCTAAAGAAATGGGCGTTATCGACAAAATCAACCTGAAGCTTGGTCTGTTCGGTTCAGAGGGCTGCACCGAGGAAATGCGTACGCAAATTGAAAAGACTCTCGGACTTTTCGCTACCGATAACTACGGCATGAGCGAGCTTATGGGTCCCGGAGTTTCCGGCGAGTGCCGCGAGAGAGCCGGTATGCACATTAATGAGGATCACTTCCTTGCTGAGATAATCAACTCCGAAACCGGAGAGGTACTTCCCAAGGGTTCAACGGGAGAGCTGGTCATTACTACTCTTACAAAAGAGGGTATCCCGATGCTCCGTTACAGGACTAAAGATATTACGAAAATCAATTATGAGCCCTGCAAGTGCGGAAGAACATTTGCCCGTATGGATAAGATCAAGGGCAGAAGCGATGATATGCTCAAAATACGCGGCGTAAATGTTTTCCCGTCACAGATCGAATCGGTGCTTATGGGATTTGACGAGATCGCTCCTCACTATCAGCTTGTGGTAACAAGAAAGGATTATTCCGACCGCCTTGAAGTCAAGGTAGAGCTTGCTGATGACGGTCTGCTGGAGAATTTTGCAAATCTTGAAAACCTCAGAAGCAATATTCATCACAGTCTGAAAACCGTATTGGGAATCGACACTAAAGTATCGCTTGTTGAGCACAAGTCGCTGGAACGTTTCCAGGGCAAGGCAAAAAGAATCGTTGACCTAAGAAATGAAAATAAATAATTAAATATATAAAGCCGTCCATATGGGCGGCTTTGTTTGTTCACATCAAACACTTGAATTGCATAGCGAAATCTGATATAATATATTTTTGTTTGTAAAGAAAGGAAATGAAGTTATGCAATCGGACAAGCTTGGATTTAAAGAGGGTCTCACCGATGGAATCCCAATCGGTCTGGGGTATCTTTCCGTGTCGTTCAGCTTTGGTATAGCTGCTGTTTCTCAGGGACTTCCGTGGCTTACCGCAACAATAATATCAATGACAAATCTTACCTCGGCAGGTCAGGTCGCAGGTCTCAGCATTATTGCCGCCGCAGGAACGCTACTCGAAATGGCTCTTGCACAGCTTATAATAAATATGCGTTATGCGCTGATGAGCCTGTCGCTGTCTCAGAAGCTTGACAGCAGCTTTACTGCGCCTCACAGATTTCTGGCGGCATTCGGAATAACGGACGAAATTTTCGCCGTTGCTTCGGGCAAGCCAAAAGAGGTTACACCAAAGTATATGTACGGACTTATCCTGCTTCCGTTTCTTTGTTGGAGCGCAGGAACTCTGCTTGGAGGCATAGCAGGAAGTATTCTCCCCGAAACTCTTTGCTCGGCGCTTGGAATAGCTATCTATGGAATGTTTATTGCAATTTTTGTTCCGCCAGCAAGAAAATCTATGGGCGTGCTCGTGACTGTGGCTATCTCGGCAGGAATGAGCTGCTGTCTGAGATATATTCCGTTGTTTTCACACGTTTCATCGGGATTTTCAATAATTATCTGCACCCTTGCGGCAGCGGCGGCAGGCGCAACTTTCTTCCCCCGAAAGGAGGCTGATGCGCAATGACTGTACAGCTTTTAGCCTATATCGGCGTAATGGCAGGCGTTACATATCTTGTGCGTATGCTTCCGTTTGTTATTTTCAGGAAGAAAATTAAATCCCGCTTTGTGAAGGATTTTCTTTACTATGTACCATATGCGGTACTTGGCGCAATGACTATCCCTGCGGTGCTTTATTCCACGGGAAGCATAATTTCCGCAGCGGCAGGACTTCTTGCGGCGGTGCTGCTTGCATTTAAGGACAAGGGACTGCTCGCAGTCGCGGCAGCGGCGTGCATAGCGGCATTTGCCGTTGAGATGATTATGAAATACTGTATATAAAAAAGCCACTCCCGAGGGAGTGGCTTTTATCATTGTATGAGCAGGATATTTGCTTAGGCCTCTTACTGGAGGAGTGAGAGAACGCCCTGAGGCAGCTGATTTGCCTGAGCAAGCATGGACTGAGATGCCTGGCTGAGGATCTGCTGCTTTGTGAAGTTCATCATCTCTTCTGCCATGTTAGTGTCACGGATACGAGACTCAGCAGAAGTAAGGTTCTCTGTAGTAACGTTGAGGTTGTCGATCTTGTGTTCGAGACGGTTCTGGATAGCACCGAATGTACCTCTTACCATGGAAACCTTGTTGATAGCCTGGTCGATCTTGTCGATTGCAGCGTTAGCATCCTTCTGAGTGGAAAGTGTAAGCTTATCTGTGCCAAGACCCTTAGCTGTACAGTTAAGGTCAGCATCAAGGTCGCCCATAGCGTCAGAAGCATATTCAAATGTAAAGTTTACAGCATCCTTAGTTCTTGCACCAACCTGAAGGGTAATATTCTTTGCATATGTCATTTTAGCTTCTGAATTATTATAAGCATCAGATGTCGAAACTGAAGAACCCTTCTGAATCTTTACATCACCGATCTTTGCAGGGTCAAATGTAGCATCTGCAAAAGCAAGTGTTGTTTTAAAAGTAGCATCATCTGTTAAAGTCTTATCAGCTGTTCCTGCTGCTATTGTAAACAAATCCTGTGATGCAGGAGTTGCAATGTCAGCATTCCAAACACTGATTGTAATGGCACCGCCATCTACCTTAATACCATATTTAGCAGCAGCTGTAGCAGCACCAGTAGCAGCAGGAGTACCATTCATTGTTAATGAAGCTGCTTCAACTAAACCGGATGCCTTGTCATATGTAAGAGTGATTTCAGCACCCTTAAGAGCATTGATCAGTTCTTCCATATTGTCGCTTCCGGGAGCAAAATCAACAGCATTTGCAGCGCCAAGGATTCCTGCAAACTTATCATCAGAAACACTATAACCTGCTGTTTTAGCACCCTCAGCAAATTGTGCTGAACCCTTAGTAAAATCAACTGTAACTGTATCGCCTGTTACAACATTAGTTGTATCGATAGCAAATACTGCACCATCATAAGAGAAACCACCATTATCATTTGATGTTGCTGCCTGGAGAGCAGAAGCATCTTCTTTCCAAGTAACTTTACCGGTTGCTTCATCCTTAGATGCTGTAAATGTTACTGTTTCATTATTTGTGCCTGCATATTTTGCATCACCGAGAACAAAATCACTTGCACCGAGAGCCTTGCTTGCACGAGTTGTAGTGTAGTCAATAACACCGTTAGTTGCTCTTGTTCCGTCAGCCATTACACCGCCGTTAAGAACTACAACACCGTTGAAGTCTGTATCAGCGATCTGGTCGAGTTCGTCGTTGAGCTGGAGGAATTCCTGCTCGATAGCGTTACGGTCAACGGGGTCATCATAAGAACCGTTAGCGGACTGTGTAGCAAGAGTCTTCATTCTCTGGAGAATGGAGTCTGTCTCTGTGAGAGCGCCCTCATATGTCTGAACCATTGAGATACCGTCCTGAGCGTTCTTTACAGCCTGTGTAAGACCGCCGATCTGAGATCTCATCTTTTCGGAAACTGCAAGACCTGCTGCGTTATCGCCTGCACGGTTGATTGCGTAACCGGAAGAAAGCTTTTCAAGAGATTTAGAAAGCTTAGAGTTGTTGATACCGAAGTATCTGTTAGCGTTCATCGCTGTTAAGTTGTGCTGTACTACCATAAAAGTTACCTCCTGTAATTATTTGGCTATGCGAAATCCTTTTCTTAGCCTTTTTTCATTAAAGTATGCTTTAGCGAAATTGTCCGTCATTTTCCTAATGCGCATCTCGGAATCTTCCGAACTTTCCGCTAAAACTTGGGTGGAACACCCTTTTTTAGAAGTCGTTCCCGTAAAGAGAACATTTTCGAGGAGAAGTTTCTCACTTTCGAGTCTGTTCTCCTTACTTCTGTCTTATATATCGGCAATAATCGGGGTTACTTTATGGTTTTTATATTAATATTTAATGAAATAATTATTAAATCAAGCGGATTTTCCAAAATTTATATTTCGCTAAAGCATACTTTAATAAAAAAAGGCTAAGAAATGGATTTCACATAGCCAAATAATTACAGGAGGTAACTTTTATGGTAGTACAGCACAATATGACAGCGATAAACGCTAACAGATACCTTGGTATCAATAACAACAAGCTTTCTAAATCCCTTCGGGAGTGGCTTTTTTGTTCTTATTTATCAAGTGTGCGCATATAATTTACCGATAACTTTTCTGAAAGGTCGGTTTAATATGAATTTTGAGAATTACTACCCGTTCACCCCTGCGCCGCTTCCCTATGACTTTGAAGCGCTGAAGCCCTACATAAGCGAGTATACTTTGTATTTTCACCATGACAAGCACTATAAGGATTATCTGAACAAGCTTAATGAACTGCTTGCGGCAAGCCCTTTTATGCAGAACGTTCCGCTGGAGGTGCTTACCAAAACCGAAAATGCCGACCTGCGCAAAAATGCCGGCGGAGTATATAATCATGAGCTTTATTTTAACTCGCTGACTCCTAATTACAAAGAGCCGTCAGCAAAAATGAAAAAGCTTATCTCGGACAGCTTCGGCTCTGAGCAAAACATGAGAAACAAGCTTATTGACACGGGTACTGCTCATACAGGCTCGGGATATATCTGGCTTGCCGAAAATCCTAACGGAATACTTGAAGTTCTTACAACACCAAATCAGGACACCATTGATTTTGATAAATTTACTCCGCTGATGAACATCGACCTATGGGAACATTCATATTATCTTGACAAGCAAAACCGCCGCAAGGATTATCTTAACGGCATTATGAACATTCTCAACTGGGAAAAAGCAGAGGACAGACTTGAACGTTAAGCCTGTCCACTGTTGAAATATTATTGGTATCTTTTACTGCTGCGTCTGCCTGCGGTGTTTCCCCCAACGGGTTTTCCGCGGTGCGGACGTTTTCCGTTATCACGCTTGCGATCAAGATTGCGGTAATCCTTGCCGCCGTGACGGGTCTCCCTGCCCTCGTAAAGCTTGATCTTGATTTTCTGACCGTTTATCTTCGTTCCCGTCATGGACTCGATAATATGCTCCTTGTCAGCTTCGGGTACTTCAACCGTTGTGAAACGGTCGTAAATGTCAATCTTGCCAAAATTCTTTCCTGCCATGCCTGTGGCGTCAACAAGCGCTCCGAGAACAAAATTCGGGGCGATCTTATTTTGTCTGCCCACTGAAATTTCTACTTTAACGCTTCTTCCGCCGTCTCTGCCGTTTCTGCCTTTTTCGGGACGAAAAACAGGTTTGATAAACTCGGGAACATTTCTCGTTTCGGAAGAAATTTTCATTCCCAGAAGAGCCGCCGCAAGCATTTCCGCAGTAAAGCCCTCTTCGGAAAGTGCATTGACCTGTTCTGCGTATGAAGCATACTTGCCCGACATTACGCAGTTTTTCACGATTTCAATAACCGCATTGGATTTTGCAGCAATTATCTCATCCCGTGACGGCAGCTCACGGTGTTCAATGTGTGCCTTTGTGTAGCGTGCTATCTCCATCAGGTCATTTACCTGACGTCTGCCGCTTGCAATAGTATAAGCCGCACCTGTCTTGCCTGCTCTGCCGGTTCTACCGATACGGTGGATATAATACTCATTATCCTGCGGAATGTCATAGTTGAACACAGCGTCAACGTTATCGACATCGATACCTCTTGCGGCAACGTCCGTAGCAATAAGAATGTTCAGTCTGCCGCATTTAAAAGCATTAAGCACCTGAGTGCGGCTCTGCTGCTTCATGTCGCCGTGAAGTCCTGCCGCTTTGAAGCCCTTGGAAACAAGCTGTTCGGTAAGCTCGTCGACCATACGTTTGGTATTGCAGAAAATCATTGAAAGCTTAGGCTCGTATGCAAGCAGAAGCATTTGCAGCGCATCGGTTTTTCTTCCCATGGGAACGTCAAAATAGAACTGCTCAACGCTGTCCACGGTACGGGATTTCTGTTCAACACCCACAACGACGGGGTCGTGCTGATACTGCTCGGTAATAGCCATTATCTGTTCCGGCATAGTTGCGCTGAAAAGCACCGTCTGACGTTCTTCGGGAACAAAACCGAGAATCGTCTCAATGTCCTCACGGAAGCCCATATTTAGCATTTCGTCCGCCTCGTCAAGAATAACGGTATTTATATTGTCAAGCTTCAAAGTGCGGCGATTAATATGGTCCATAACACGTCCCGGAGTACCCACAACAATATTTACGCCCCGTTTTAGGCTGACTATTTGCTTTTCGATATCCGCACCGCCGTAAACTGCACAGGTCCTTACCCATGGCATATATGCGGCAAACTTGTCCAGCTCATCGCACGCCTGCATAGCAAGCTCTCTTGTCGGGCAAAGTATAAGCACTCTCACTGTATTTTTATTATTTTTGCCAATCGAGGCAACGGCAGGTATACCAAAAGCGGCAGTTTTTCCCGTACCCGTGTGGGAACGTCCTATAACATCTCTGCCCTCAAGGAGCAGAGGAATTGTTTTTGACTGAATTTCTGTGGCTTCCTCGTAGCCGATCTCATCGACTGCTCTGATTATTTCTTCGGGAAGTCCAAGTTCGCTGAATAACATAAAAAAATCCTTTCACATCGTTACATTGTCACATCGGGGCGCAGGACAAACCGTAAAGAAAATTAATATTCCGGCGCCGTAACACATACTGCGGAAAAGCTGATTTTAAATCATTGTGCATTTATCAGCTTTTTCCTATATTTTAAGCAAAATGCAGAAATTTATTATACCATACAATCAGGTGTTTTGTCAATTTTTTCGGACAAATTTTTTTAATGCAAAGACCCGGAAAGAATCGCTCCTTCCGGGTCTTGCTTATGCTTTGTAACCGCTATTCTTCGGCAGAGGTGAGAAAGGTCTGCGCCGTAAGTGATATCAGCGGCTTTGTGAAGCCGTTATCGCCTGCCAGCGATATGTCTCCGCCTATCAGTCTGTTGTCACATATCATCATGGTCGCCATAACATTTTCGGGATGATCCGGATAGTTAAGCACCTGATATTTTATGACTGTTACAGGCTTGCCTTTGTATTTTTCCAAATCAAAGCCCTGCTCCCTCTGGAGTGCCGCATAATCTGCATACACGCCGTCAAAAACCGACGGAACGGTAACTTCCTCCTTTGAGACAGGGTCGGGTTTTACTATCCATCCTTGTTCGTTGAGAAATTCAACACGTTCCGAGTTAGTCGCCATTGTAAACATCTCGTCCGCTTCGGATTCGTTTTTTGCCTTTGTAAAGAAAAATACGGCAATTACGGTAATTACCGCAAGAATCAGAAACAGGAAAATTTTCTTTCCTTTTGACTTACTGTTGCTCACATTTAACAGCTCCTTTGCAGCGTTTGTTTAATGTTTATGCAGGCAAGTCCTAAAAAATAACGTGTCACAAAAAATTTCATAGCATAAAATAATTATAGCCGAAGCTGCGCTTATGCGCTTATATTGTTCGGTTTTAAATACTTATTAATATAAATATAAAAGGTTGGTTGCTTTTATGAATACAGCAAAGACGCTGCATAATATGCGTGAGGGAACTTCCGCAAGGGTCTCGTGTCTGCTCAACGATGGCAGTATACGCCGCCGCTTGCAGGATATAGGACTTATTGAGGGTACATCTGTAATTTGCTTGCAGAGAAGCCCGTCAGGTGACCCTATCGCATATCTTATAAGAGGTGCGGTTATTGCGCTTCGTGAAGAGGACAGCTCAAAGGTACTGGTTGAATAAAATCAAGGGTATCGGACTTTGCCGCCCGGTACCCTTACTTGCTTCTATACTAACATTACTGTGACTGCCGCCCCGATTTTTTGCATAACACATTAAACGAAAAAAAGAACTGCCTTTGACTTGAAATCAAAAGCAGTTCCGGAAATTCTATAAGAAAACCGCCTTGCCGCCATGTGAAGCATAAAACCCGCACTCGGCAGGTGGGCAACGCCCCGTCAGTTTCACGCTCCCTGCGTCCGTTGGTCCGCACATCTAATGCGGCGGGAGGTCTGCAATCCGCTTACGGAGGACGAATCCCTTATATAATGTGTTGGATTATAAAATCACACTTCATCGAACAAGGCAGAAATCTCTTGAACTAATAGTAGTATAGCACAAACAAATCAAAAAATCAATAGTAATTTTTAGCTTTTTTCTATAAATTTCTTTATGATAATATATGCAGAATTTTTGCATATGTTACACAAAGATAAAAAGCTGAATTTCTCAGGGCTTTACTGCAATCAAAAACTTGATTTTCTTTCCCTCGTCGGAAAACATTTTTTCATGCTCGGTAACAAGGTTGTCCGGATAGTCGCTTGCGTGAAGGTCACGGGTCAGGTATTTTACTTCAAAGCCCGATTCGACAAAGTAATCCAGCGATTCCTCGAAAAGCTCGTCGTCATCCGTTTTGAAATGTATCTCTCCGCCGTCTTTCAGGAAAACCTTGTACTGCTCAAGCTGGCGTGTGTGGGTAAGGCGGCGCTTGTTGTGCTTATCCTTCGGCCACGGGTTGCAGAAGTTGATATACAGCCTGTCGATACTGTCGTTTTCATCAAAGGACGTAAGTATCATTTCTATATTCTGGGAAACAAGTTTCAGGTTAGTGACCTCTCTGCCTGCTGCTTCAAAAGCCTTTTCAACGGTTCTTCTTGCGACGCCCAGCATATCGCTCTTGATGTCCATTGCAAGCCAGTTTATGTCGGGATATTTCAATGCAGCCTGAGCCGCAAAGCCGCCCTTTCCGCAGCCAAGTTCGGCATAAAGAGGTTTATCGTCAGCAAAAACTGTATTCCATTTTCCCTTGTATTCCTCGGCGTGTTCAATATAGTACGGGCAGACAGCCAGCTCGGGACGAGCCCATTTCTTTCGTCTTATTCTCATATAAATCCCTTTCCGTATGCATTTTTGGTTTTTTACAAACTATATTGTAGCATATTGCAATAAAAAAAGCAAATTTTTTATATGAAATATAGTGTTGATTTTACTAATTAAATGTGATATAATTTAATTGTATCTATGAAAAATGTATGAAGGAGCTATTATATGGGCTACAAACAGGATTTTATCAAATTTATGGTGGACAGCGGCGTTCTGACATTCGGTGATTTTACTCTTAAAAGCGGACGTAAGGCGCCTTATTTTATAAACTGCGGCAATTACAAAACCGGCGCACAGCTCAACAAACTGGGAGAATTCTATGCGGAATGTATCGTTGACAACAAGATCCCTGTTGAAACTCTTTTCGGACCTGCTTACAAGGGCATTCCCCTTGCAGTTTCAGCTGTAACGGCTCTCAGCAGAAAGTTCGGCGTTGACGCTGCTTACTGCTTCGACCGCAAAGAGGTCAAGGATCACGGCGAGGGCGGTATGTTTATCGGCAAGCAGCTTACTGATGGCGAAAAAGTAGTCATCATCGATGATGTTATGACTTCCGGAAAGGCTCTTCGTGAATCCATGCCAAAGCTTATGAGTGCAGCTAAGGTGAACGTTACGGGCATGGTCATCACAGTTGACCGTATGGAAAAGGGTCAGGGAGATATTTCCGCCGTACAGGAAGTAAAGCGTGATTTCGGAATTGACGTTTATTCCATCGTTACGATCGCCGACATTATCGAAGCAATTGAAAACGATGTTGTTCCCGGCAAGGAATATCTCGAAAAGATGATCGAATACCGCAAGGTTTACGGCGTTTGAGTCCTTATTTGCCCGTTCACAGCGGCGGACGGGCGGGCATAAAAATAAATTTAAACAAATTACAAAAGCCGCTGAGAAACGGAGCTTACAATGAGTGTCGTATTTGATTTGACGGTTGCCGGTCCCGAAATACTGGACGCGGTAATATTTATGGAGAAATCTCCTGCTTATGCCGCTTTCAAGGAAGAAATCGAGAAGATCCTCGCCGATTTCAACAAGAACGCTAAGTTCGGTCAGAACGTTGATATCGACGTGAAAAGCTTTGTGGAAAACTCCTCCGAGGCTGTGAAAAATATGCACCGTGCTTTCCTTATCTGGACGTTCCATGAGGATATTGCGGAAAATAGAAAGGAAGCTCAGTACAGCACATTTCTCAAGCTTTTCTTCAAGGGTCAGGAAAAACAGCTTGTTGCTCTTAACGGCGGCAAAAAGTCAGTTAACGTTACCGATGTTGCTGCACTGAAAGACAAGTACATTGCCGAAATAGGTAAAAATCCCGACCTTTTTAACAGCCTGAAGGAATTTTTTGCAGGCTATGTTTACGGCTATTTCTTCAACTATCTTTCCGAGCAGGAGGTCATGAGGGACTATGCCGAATTCCTCGTATGCCTTGGTATCATGTCAAATAAGATAACAACCAGCGAGACTGCAAAGCAGAAAATACTGCCCAAAATGGCTCTGCTGCTCAATAACGACCGTTTCAAGTATATCAGCGGAGAGATCCCTCTTGACGTAATGATGGAACAGGTTTATTACCGTTTCAATTTCACTGGTCTTACCGATGAAGAGGATGCGACCGTTAAGGAAGCTCTTAAAAACTGCATCATGAACAACTATGACTTCAACGAGACTGACGGTCTGATCAACGATGACGTTATGGTAAATGCTATGAGCAAGTTCAACAAGGACTACATTTGCGCTGCAAGCTTTGCCGAGGATCTTCAGAAAAATACTTTTGACGGCGTTCGTACCTTCCTTGACACTGACAAGAACGACATGGGAGAATTTACTGTCGCAAAAGTCACAAAAATCGTTTCGGACAAGTGCGCCGCAAATCATGACAGCTACTATGTTTCCGACCGCGAGCCTGTGCTTGAATTCGGTCTCAGCGCTGATATGAAGGGATATCAGTATCCGCTTACATACAAATCCGGCAGCGATTATTGGTTTACCGACATTTACAAGGTAATACTTGCTCCTGCCTGCGACAAAGCAATTTATGTTGATGTCAAGAAGGAAGATCTGCCTCTCGGTATGTTCCCGTTTGCCGGTCCTGCACTTGAAACCAACATTATCCGTGTTCTGGGAAGTCTTGATTCGGACGGCTACACTATCCGCTCCGACAAGAGAGATGTTCTTGTTGAGATAAACTCTCTCCCCGCTTCAAAGAATCTGTCGGAAGTTGACAAAAAGATGATGGCTCTTGAAAAGCTTCTCTATGTAATTTCAGGCAACATGGACGCTGTTTCCTACCAGAAGCTGCTCCACGAAAATGTATTCGGTACAAAGCTTTACGAGGATTATATCCGCTACCGTATGGACTGCATCTTTGCAAAGGGTATGAAGAGTCTGGACGCAAAGAAAACGCTGCTTGACGAGCTTAATAAAATTGTGTAAGCTTTAAATTAACCCGGGAAGAAAATTTCCCGGGTTATTTTTATTTAAATAAAAATCCCTCTGCCTATATGACAGAGGGATTTGTTGTTATTATGTAATTTTAGTTATTGATAAGCTTATCCTCGTCGCTCCAGCTGTAAAGCTTTCTGATCTCTGCACCTACTACCTCGGAGGGGTGCTCGGAAGCAAGCTTTCTCATTGCCTTGAAGTGAACCTGAGAACCTGCGTCGGACATATCAAGCAGGAAGTCTTTTGCAAATGTACCGTCCTGAATGTCTGCGAGAACTTTCTTCATTGCCTTCTTAGTTTCCTCTGTAATGATCTTTGGACCTGTTACATAGTCGCCGTACTCAGCTGTGTTGGAGATGGAGTATCTCATGCCTGCAAAGCCGCTCTGGTAAATAAGGTCAACAATAAGCTTCATCTCGTGGATACACTCAAAGTAAGCGTTTCTGGGGTCGTAGCCTGCTTCAACAAGAGTCTCAAAGCCAGCCTGCATAAGTGCACATACACCGCCGCAGAGAACAGCCTGCTCACCGAAGAGGTCTGTTTCAGTTTCGGTTCTGAATGTTGTTTCAAGAACGCCTGCTCTTGCGCCGCCGATACCGAGAGCATATGCAAGACCAATATCAGTTGCGTCACCTGTAGCGTCCTGCTCAACAGCGATAAGGCACGGAACGCCCTTGCCTGCCTGATATTCGCTTCTTACAGTATGTCCGGGGCCCTTAGGAGCGATCATGATAACATTGACGTTCTTGGGAGGAACGATACAGCCAAAGTGAATGTTGAAGCCGTGAGCAAATGCAAGAGTCTTGCCCTCTGTAAGGTAGGGAGCGATATCCTCCTTATAAAGCTTTGCCTGCTTCTCATCGGGAATAAGTATCATGATAACGTCAGCAGCCTTTGCAGCCTCGGAAACGGAAAGAACCTTGAGTCCCTGAGCCTCAGCCTTAGCCTTTGATTTTGAACCCTCATAAAGACCTACAACAACGTTTACGCCGCTGTCCTTAAGGTTGAGAGCGTGAGCGTGACCCTGTGAGCCGTAGCCGATAATTGCGACGGTCTTGCCGTCTAGTCTGCCGAGATCGCAGTCCTGCTGGTAATAAATTTTTGCCATTTTGAAAACCTCCATATATATATTAATTGTTTTGGTACATTATCAAACGGTTGCCCGTTCAATTACTTTTTAATAGTGTCCGCGCCCTTCTGGATAGCAATAACTCCTGTGCGGACTATCTCCTTAATGCCATACGGTTTTATAAGCTCCTCAAATCTTGCCAGATGCATAGTAGTATCGGATATCTCAAGTGTCATCGTATTAGGCGAAATGTCAATGATCCTTGCGCCCATTATCTCACAAATGGTAAGTATCTCGCTTCTCTGCTGTGAAGAGGCGTTGATCTTGATAAGCTGAAGCTCACGGGAGAGCAGCTCGTCCGGTTCGAGAGCCTTGACTTTTATTGTGTCAATAAGCTTGTTCAGCTGTTTTTCAAGCTGCTCGACGGTATGCTCGTCACCGTCCGCAACGATGGTAACGCGTGAAACCTTGGGGTCGTCGGTAACCCCCACTGCAAGGCTGTCGATATTGAATCCTCGGCGTGAAAACAGTCCTGAGATCCTTGACAGCACACCTGCATGGTTTTCCACAAGAATAGATATAGTATGTTTCATGGGATAACTCCTTTAAACGCTTCTTAGTAACAGTTTAACACACTTTCTGTCATAAGTAAAGTGAATATAGGTTATAAATTGCATAACCTGTTATTATAGCGTGGATTCGTTTCTCCACACGTTGCACTCCAGCAGATAAGGCTCGGCTGACTCACATAGATGTTCGATCGCAGCTTCGGCCTCTGCCATAGTGCAAACCCTTTCGGCATTGATACCGTATGACTTTGCAAGCGCTACAAAATCCGGATTTCCGTCTGCGATATGCACCGCAGTCTGATTATCGCCGTATTGGTTTGTCTGAAGCTCTCTTACCATACCAAGGCGGTTATTGCGCATAAGGATAATCTTTACCGGAAGCTTTTCCTGAACAATTGTAGCAAGCTCCATCATCTGCATCTGGAAAGAGCCGTCTCCGCAGACCGCCACAACTTCCGATTCGAGAGAGGCCATTTTTGCGCCTATTGCGGCAGGTATCGAGTAACCCATTGTACCCATTCCGCCGCTGGTAAGGAAACGTCCGCCCTTGAAATTGAAATTGTTGCAGGTCCATATCTGGTTCTGACCCACATCGGCAACGCAGACCGTATTTTCGGGAAGCTTTGCGGAAAGCTTTCTGATAAACATTTTCGGATTGACATAGCCCTGTGTTTCGTCCTCGTGAGGAACGGTATTCTTGACCCTTGAAAGTTCTTCAAGCCAGTCCTTCCTCTCGGCGTTATCTATGTGAGCAGAAAGCTCGCCGAGAATATTTTTGCAATCGCCTACAAGAGGGATATCAACGTGAATATTCTTTCCTATCTCGGCGGGGTCAACATCTATGTGGATAATTTTAGTGGTTTCCGCCAAAAACTTCGGAGAACACACTGCCCTGTCGCCTACTCTTGCGCCGATAAGGAGCATAGTATCGCACTTTGAAACAGCCTCATTGGCAGTCCTTACGCCGTGCATACCCAGCATACCCATATATAAAGGATGTTCTGTCGGGAAGATACCAAGTCCCATCATAGTTGAAACAACAGGTATCCTTGTTTTTTCAGCAAAATCCCGAAGCTCACGGCAAGCGTCTGCGGCGATAACTCCTCCTCCTGCGCAGATAAGGGGTCTTTCGGCTGCTTTAAGTGCTTCGCATACCTTCTTTATCTGCATGGTATTGCCTTTTACAGTAGGTTTATATGTACGAAGCTCAACGCTTTCGGGGTAATCAAAATCAATCATAGTCTGCTGAATGTCAACCGGCACGTCTATAAGCACGGGACCTTTTCTTCCCGAACCTGCAAGATAAAAAGCCTCCTTGAAAATCCTCGGAAGCTGTGCAGCGTCCTTGATAAGATAGCTGTATTTTACAAACGGCTCGGCAGCGCCCGTGATGTCCACTTCCTGAAAAACGTCGCAGCCTATCTGGTCGGTGGAGACCTGTCCGGTAATGCACACTATGGGGATACTGTCGGCATAAGCGGTTGCGATAGCTGTCAGCAGATTCGTTGCGCCGGGACCAGATGTAGCTATGCAAACGGCAGGCTTTCCGGAAATTCTTGCATAACCGCTTGCGGCATGACCTGCGTTATCCTCGCGGCGGACAAGAACGTGATGTATATCTGAATGTGTAAGCTCGTCATAGAACGGGCAGATTGCAGCGCCCGGATAACCAAAGACGACTTTAACGCCCTCGTTTTCCAGACATTTTACCATTGCTTCAGCGGCTTTGATCAATCCAATCACTCCAATCGGGATAATTTTATAAAAATGTATACCTATTAATTATATTACGTTTTGGCGCTAAAGTCAATGGGAAAATCCAATTTAATTTGATATCATGGCTTATTCTTCGTTTTTCGGAAGCACCACAGTAAAAGTCGTTCCCTTTGAAGGCACACTTGAAACGGTGATGTCTCCGCCGTGAAGCTCAGCGATTTTTTTGGCAATGGCAAGTCCCAGCCCGGTACCCTTTGAGCTTCGTGACTTGTCCGCTTTATAAAACCTGCGGAAAACGTTCTCCGTCTCCTCACGGGTCATACCTCTGCCGCTGTCGCTTATTGAAAATGTTACCGCTTCACCGTCGGCAAGTGAAATGCGTATCTTTCCTCCGCTGTCAGTATACCGTACAGCATTCGAGATAAGGTTCACCCAGACCTGATAAAGCAGCGATTCGTCCCCGCTGAAATTAACCTCGTCAAGGTCAATATCAAGATCTATATTTTTGCTTTCCCAGCTGTACTGAAGCAAAATTATTGCTGACCGTATCTGCTCGTCAAGGGAAAATGTTTTCCGTTCGGAGATCCTGCCCTTGTATTCAAGTTCCGAAAGCTTCAGCAGATCAGCCGACAAGCGTGAGAGCCGTTCACTCTCGCTTATGATTATATCCGCATATTCCTCACGCTTTTCAGGAGAGATATCATCATTCTTCAAAAGCTTTGCATAGCCTTTAAGCGAGGTTATCGGGGTACTGAATTCATGGGAAACGTTGCTGACAAATTCCTTATGCAGATACTCGTTTGAGGACAGCTCCCCTACCATGCTGTTGAAATTTTCCGCAAGCTCGCGTATCTCTCCGCTGCCGCAGGGTTTTAGCCGTACCGAAAAATCTCCTTTTGCGACCTGCTTGGATGCCTTTGATATCTCCTTTACCGGTCTTGCTACGGTTATTGACGCAAGTATTATCAATACTGTGCCAAGTACCAGCGGAACAAGCACGAACCATATCTGATTTGCTCTGAAATCAGCCATAGGTCCGCTTCGGAAGTTGGGAGTGATAATTACCCATTTCCCATCTGCGGAAAACATTGCAAACATTTCGGGCATTTCTCTGCCGCCCCGCATACCCCGTGAATCGCTTCTTGCAAGGATACCGTTTTCATCAATAAGTATTTTCAAATCCTCATCATTCAGACGTATTCCCGATTCTTTAAGAGTACCTATGATCCTTATATCAAAGCCTTTGCCCGAAAAAAGCTTTACCGCTTCGCCCAGCGGCATTTCTCCGCTGTCGGTATACTGCTTTATCTTTGTGGCAGTCTCATAAATAGACGTATTCATATCACGCTTTATTTCCGGAGCGCGTGCAACGTTTGCTCCGATTGCCGGAATAAGCAGCGATATCATAAATGCTCCGATAAAAACCGCAAGAAAACGAAAATAAACCGAGCCGAATATTTTTTTCAGCTTTTTCATAATGCGTCAGCCGCCTTTCTGACTGCCTTGTAGCCGAGTCCTTTTACAGTTATTATTTCAAAATCGGTACAGCCGTCAAATTTTTCTCTTAGCCGCCTGATATGAACATCCACTGTCCGCTCGGAGCTTTCATTGTCATAGCCCCATATTTCGTCCATAAGCTGCGCACGGGTAAATATGCGGTCAGACTGGGACAAAAGCTTGAAAAGTATCAAAAACTCCTTATTTGTAAGCTGAATATTTTTTTCGCCTGAGCAGACGGTAAAATTATCATAGTCAAGCACAGTTCCGCCAACGACTATCCTTTTTTCGCTTGCCGCCTTTGCCCGTCTTAGCAGAGCCGATGCCCGAAGAAGCATTTCCTCCATATCGAAGGGCTTGACCATATAATCATCTGCACCGCTGCCGAAGCCGGCTTTTTTATCGTCCATTGAACCTTTTGCTGTTATCATAAGCACGGGGATTTCATAACCTGCCTCACGAAGCTCCTTAACAAGCTCAAACCCGTCCATCACGGGCATCATAATGTCCGTGATGAGCAGGTCGATGTGATTTTCTTCAAATACTCCGAGCGCCTCCGCACCGTTTCCGCTTTCAAAAACGGTGTAGCCTTCCCGTGTAAGATATTCGCACATAAGCCGCCTTATGTTTTTATCGTCCTCGCAAACGAGAATACCAAACATTTCGCCGCCCCCTTTTTGAAAAGTATACCACTTCCGCCCCGTTTTTTCAACTCAGAATTTTCTTTTTACTAATAAAACACAGGCAATTGCAGCGGCAAGCACTCCTAACGATACTGCGGTAACGACAATACCCGAAGAAGTTTCCGTACCTTTTACGTCAGGCTTAAAATCATTTTCAGAGAAATTGTTCTGCGGAATTTCGGGAGCCGCACCGTTCGGGACATTTTCCTCATTTGGCTTTATCGGCATATTTCCTATGTCAGGCATTTCAGAGGGCATACCGTCTGGCGGCTGCGGCATATTGCCTTGCGGCGGCATTCCGCCGTTCATTACGGGAATATCGTTTTCGCTGTCTGAGCTGTTATTTCTGCCGCCGAAATTCCCGAAGTCTCCCCTGTTTCCGCCAAAATTCTTTTCTCCGCCGCCCATTGCAGTACCAAGGTCGGAAAGATTTACCGAAGATGAATCAACAAGCTTGTCGGGATCGCTGTTCTGCCCTGCCGTTGTGGACGGAACAGTTCCGTCAAGCTGTCCGTAAATGCTTTTCATTCGCAGCTCACCGATATTTTTAAATGCTGAAAGAGCTTTAATGTATTCCTCATAGGTGTAAAAAGCCGAAGCATCATTCTGTACATAACTGCCGATAACGGAATTTATCTCGTCAATTTTTGCCGCAAATTTTCCGCCTGAGAAATAGCTGTCCATCAGCTCTTTTAAATAAGTGTGATAGCGTTCGAGGTATTCCTCATTCTCAAAAAGCTCTGAAATAAGCGGTCTTTCTGACATTTCTACTCCGCTGACGGGAGTGTCTATCGGGAAATTCACCGTGTTTGAAGCCGAGCCGCTTTGGAAAGCTCCCCATGCATAGTTGTAATCCCACGGCAGAATTTTTATCACACCGTTATATTCATAAATGAAGTAGTTCTGCGCCATGTTTGAGGAATAGCTGTCAAGGTTTACCGAGACTGTATGCACCGCAAGGTAGCGCAGAATTTCATCGACGTCGAAATATTCCTCGATATTTTCGCCGCTGTTCAGCGCTTTCAGAGCGGTTATCACCTTTTGATAATCTTCTTCTGTACTGTCAGAGCCTATTGCATTTTCAAAAATTGCGGAATAGCTTGAACTGTTATCATCGGTGTAAATAAGGCTTCCTCCCGATGAGGACGCACCTGCTCCGCCCATGCCGCTGTTTCCGCGTTCGGGCTTGCCGAATGCTCTTTCGGAAGTTTCATTAGTTGTACTGTTTGCGTTTTCCTGCGTATTTGCGGCATTTTCGTTACGTTCGGCAGGAAAATCCGTTTTGTCCTTTTCGCCGAAGCCGCCCTTCCCCATTGAATTCTTCACGCTGTAAAGCTTGCCGCTTTCGTCTCCCGACACACGCTGCTCATAGCTGTCGTTGTAGGCTTCAAGCGCAAAGTAAAATCCCCAAGCTTCGCCGTTGACCGTTATGCTGGAATAGGAGTAATACGGCGTATCTATACCCATTTCATTCATCATATCAAAAGTGATATATTCTTTCATACAGGTCGCGTCGCCGAGCATATTATTAAGTACAAGCATATCAAGTCCGAAGCAGGTCTGACCGTCAACATATTCGTCAAACTTTATCTTAAAGCTGTATCTGTCGCTGTCAGAGGATACGACCTGCTGAAGGCTGCTGTTTCCCTTGGGACGTATTCCCACGTTGGAAAACTTTGTGCCGTTTATAACAACGTCTGCGGAAATGTACTCTTCATTCATGGCGTTGTCAAGCATTTCCTGCCAGTCATTTTTATCGGCAATAATATCAATTGTTATAACGTCCGTGCCGAATACCTTTTCTGCATAAAGCGGTTCGGAAGAAGCGGTCAGCGCCGCTTTTACCTCGCCGTCGGGAAAGACAAGCAGCAGTACCGTAAGCAGGATAATTACCGCCATAGCAGCGGCTGTTATAATATTAAGCTTTTTATTTTCAATCAACCTGCTCACCTGCTTATGACATATATTCGCCGTTATAGCTTACAAGAGCGCATTTGGTTACCCCTGCCGTTTCGGAAAGAAGATTGCACACCTTTGACGAACCCTCGGAAAGCTTTACTTCAACGGTAAGCTCTATTCCGTTGGGAGTAATGGTTTTAGACTTCAGAAGCTGCTTTTTGGTATTGGCTTTGAGTATTGCCATTGTGCTCTGCTCTGCGTTTTCGTCAATACAGCTTATTACTGCGATATAGGGCGTATCAGAGGTTTTTGCATTTACAAAAACAATAAGCACTATACCTATGATTACCGAGCCGATAACAGCAAGCGGAATGAGTCCTGCACCTGTAACTATACCTGCCGAAATTGCCCAGAAAAGAAACGCAATGTCAAGCGGCTCCTTTACGGCTGTTCTGAAACGGACGATAGAAAGTGCGCCGACCATACCGAGAGAAAGAATCACGTTTGATGTTACCGCAAGAATAATAAGGGTAGTGATGAGGGTCATAGCCATAAGTGAAACGCCAAAGGAGCTGCTGTACATTACTCCCCGGAAGGTCTTTTTGTAAACAATATAAATAAAAAGTCCAAGAGCAAAGGCTACTGCCATTGCAATGATAACATCGAGAATCGAAAAACTGCTTACCTTTTCAAGAAAGCTTGATTTGAAAATATCGCTGAAAGTCATAATTAATTCCTCCATAATAAAATTTTATAATATATTTAAATATATCTTCCTGCCGCATACTTTGAAAACGAGCCTGTCTGTCTGCCGTAAAGCTGAGTTATATCGGCAATTATCTGCGGCAGAAATTCATCATACTTCACTTCCATGATAACTGCTCCCGGAACAGGTACGGGAGATACTTCCGGAGTGAAAAACATATTCACGTCACACGAAGAATGAATGTTGTAATCAAACGTTACTCTGACATTTCCGGGCGGATAGACATACGCCTGACGGGTATAATCTACGATAAGCCTTGGGCGGAGAAGCTCTCCCGTAAGCTTTGCGTAAAACTCGTTAAGCATCGGATCTTCCGATTCGGCAAGAAAGCCGTATTCCCCGTTTATTATCATTTCCGTCTGACTTCGTGAAAGCTCTGCACTTTGCTTCAGGCAAAGTCCCGAACGCTTGCTTTTCTTTTCAAGACGTATGAAGCTGTCGTCAAAATCATAAAACCTTATACGGAACTTTTCACGGACGCTTACGCCGTCGATTTTTTCACGAAGCGCCTTGTCCGCGTAGTTGTCGAAATAAAGACTGCGTATAAAATACGAGCCGTCTGTCATATGCCCGTCCGGTTCGGCAATAAAGCGTATCTTACCGGTCAGGGACAAAAAATCCGACATACTTATATAATGCTTGTATTCATGGCGGTATTTTGTGCCGTCCATTGCAATGCCTCCTTTTCTCTTGGCTGAATACATATTACCGTTCCAATGTTAAATCAATGTTAACTCACGGGCGGCTTGTGTGAAACCTTTGTGAAATATAATTTACTTTTAACTGTTGAAATGCTGCTGAAAATATGATATTATATATTAAATTCAAATATTTCGGAGATGTGAAATGAATAATTTTCTTATTTTGGCGTTTCTTTTTTCAACAGGCAGTCTTATCGGCTGGGGCATTGAAGTTATTTTCAGAAGATTTTTTTCGGCAAAAAAGTGGGTCAATCCGGGCTTTCTCACAGGTCCGTGGCTTCCGCTTTACGGCTTCAGTCTTTGTGTGCTTTATCTGATGGCAGGACTCGAAAACGCTATTCCCATTGAGACTGACTGGCTGAAAAAGGCTGTGCTTTTTATAATTATGGCTCTGTGCATTACGGTCGTTGAATACATAGCTGGTCTGATTTTTATCAAGCATATGAAGATAAAGCTGTGGGATTATTCAAATGAATGGGGAAATATTGACGGCATAATTTGTCCGAGATTTTCATTTTTCTGGGCGGTACTCAGCGCAGCTTACTATTTCGGCGTACATCCCTACATTCTGGACGCTCTGGGTTGGCTTGCGGAAAATCTTGCGTTCTCGTTCTGCATAGGCTTTTTTTACGGCATTTTCGTTATCGACCTGGTTTACTCCACAAACCTTGTGGCAAAAATACGCAGGTTTGCGGACGAAAATGGCATTGTAATGAAATATGAGGAGCTTAAAGAACATATTGCGGAATTCAAGACAGAACGTAAGGAAAAAGCAAGATTTCTGCTGTCTATGTATTCTTCTGCACCTATAAATCAACATCTGAAAGATTACTATGAAAAGCACAAGGACGAATACAAGCATTCCGACAAAATCACTGAACTTGTTACAAAAATAAAAAACAGGAAGGATAATTAAAATGAAAAAAGCAAAAATTATTTCAATAATATGCGCTGCGGCAATGACGGCGTCCATTCTCGGAGGATGCGGCACGGACAGCGGCAGCGAAGAGAATGATGCTTCAGAAACAACATCTATTGCAGCTGAAGCCGTTTCCGCAGAATCAAAATACAAGCTTTCAAACCCAAATGCAGATGAAGTTACAAAAGAGGTATACAGCTACATTTGCGATAATTTCGGCAGCAGCATTATTTCCTGTCAGCAGGAGTCCACATGGAAGGGTTCGCCCAATTATGAAATGGATTATATCAAAGCAACTACCGGCAAGCTGCCTGCAATGCGCGGTCTTGACTACATGAACGGAGATTTCAAGGGCGTAAACCAGCGTGCGATTGAGTGGTGGGAAAATGGCGGACTTGTTACCATCTGCTGGCACACGGGAATCAACGGCAAGGGATATCAGGAATCTCTCGATGATGTACCCGATTTCGACAAGCTCCTTACAGAAGGTACAGAAGAATACAACAACATGATCGCCAACTGGGACAAAGCTGCAAATGCTCTTGTCGAACTGCGCGACGCAGGAGTACCCGTACTCTGGAGACCGTTCCATGAATTTGACGGACAGTGGTTCTGGTGGGGCAAGGGCGGTTCGGAAAACTTCATCAAGCTGTGGCAGATGATGTATGACCGCTACACGAATGAGTTCGGACTGACCAATCTTATCTGGGTGCTCGGCTATTCGGGCGATGTTAAGGACGGTTGGTATGTAGGTGACGATTACTGTGATATTATCGGTTCCGACACCTATAATAACTCAACAAATGTCAATGCATGGAACAGACTTGTAAAGCTTACCGAAAGCAAACCGATAGCATTCCACGAGTGCGGAAATGTTCCGCCTGTGGCTGACTTCGAGCGTGACGGATGTATGTGGTCATGGTTCATGATATGGCATACAGATCATATTATCGGAAACGATAAGGCAAATCTTACCGAAGTTTACAACAATGACAAGGTAATAACCCTTGATGAGTTGCCCAAGTTCGGAAATAAAGAATAAAAATTATTGTAAATTCAAAAGAGAGATCCACGAAGGGGAGCCCCCTTTGGCAATTCGTAGGTTACATTACGAAATGCTCAAAGTTGGTGGCTCGGTACCGATAATACTCCTATATCGGTACTACCCTAAGTGGATCTCTCTTTTTGTTATTCTTCGATTTGTTTGCCAAGGAACTGGGCAGCTGCCTGAATAAGATTCTGTTGCACCTCGCTTGCGACCGCTTCGTTATTAGGCGCAAGGAATGCAACTGCGCCTGTCACGTCGCCCGAAGCAAGAATAGGCGAGCAGGCAATTGCCGGACGGTCAATGCCCTCAACGGGAAAGACTTTTACGTCGTTGTGAGACGTATAAAGATAGTTTTTGCGGCTTTCAAGATACTCCTCAAGAGCCTGAGAAACACGTCTTTCGCTGAATTCCTTTTTTTGAACGCCTGCAACTGCAACTACATGATCACGGTCGAAAACGACTGTCGGGCAGTTCGCCAGCTTTGTCATGACTTCTGCAACCTGCGCTGCAGAGCCTGCCATCTCATTGATAGCACTGTATTTCTTAAAGATGACTTCGCCGTCGCTGCTTGTGTAAATTTCAAGGGGGTCAACGCCACTGACAACATTGACATTATAGATCTTATCCTTACGATTACGTGATTTCTGGATAAGTTGGCATTGATATTCATCTATAATGTCATCGGGAAAATTTAATTCTTTTTCTCCTATGTTTCCGCATTTAAGCAGCGAGTCAATGTCCGACATAAGCTTGATATCAATATGATCGTTAAAAACATCTATCCGTTCAACGATAAGATTAATGTCATATTTGTCAAGCTTGTCTTTGCTGATAATATCATCAAAAACTTCAATGACAGTTTTTGCACGGCGGTTTGCCTGCACCATTATATTGCGCTTATCGGCAGCCATAGCAAGCTGATTTTCAAGCCCTGCAATTCTTATTACAAGGTCATCTTCAATTTCGCGGTAAGTTTCTTCAATGATATCTTCACGGTCGGGATTTCGCATAATTTCTTTTATGTGCCGTTGTTTGGTAAATTTAAGTTCTTCTTTTGCATTGTCAATCTGTTTTTTTAGCGTATCTATAATTTCATCGCTGTTTTTCAGATTGTCTTTTTCATTTTTCAGTGATTGTTCGAGCTGCACCATCATATTGGAACAGTTGTCACGCACCTTACGGATATATGATTTCAGAACATCGTCAAGCATATCGCAGCGAATATGGTGTGATGTGCAGCCTTTTAGTCCGCGTTTGTGATATGTTCCGCAGGTGTAGGCGGGAGCCAGGTCCGGACGGCTCATCGAAAACATCGGAGAACCGCAGTCACCGCAGAATAAAACTCCCGAATAAAAGTTGTCATATTTTTTTACTCCGCGGTAGTGATTGGTGGAACGTTTTGCTTTAAGCTCCTGAGCCCGAGCAAAAATTTTATCATCAATGATCGGCTCGTGATTTTTTTCAAATACAATGTGTTCGGATTCATCGTTTTTTATATCTTTGCCGTTGATGTTTTTACGCTTGTACTTGCCCTGACGAAGCGTTCCAATGTAAAAATCATTTTCAAGTATGGTCTGTACAGTAATTATGCTCCATTCATTTTTCACGGAATGTTTGTACTCCTCGCCCTTTGCCTCCTTGCGTTCCTTTTCAACCGCTCTCGGAGTAGGAATATTAAGCTCCGTAAGATGATTAGCAATTTTTTTATAGCCCCAGCCCTCAATGTAAAGGTCGAAAATTTTTCTAACAATTTCAGCAGCAGGTTCGTCAACCTTAAAGCTCATGGTTTTGCTGTTTGTTATAACGTACCCGTAAGGAACCGAGCATATCCATTTTCCCTCATTCTGACGGCGCTTTATAACCGACTTGACTTTTTTGGAGGTATCGGTAACAGGCATCTCGTTTATAAGGAAACGGAACTGAATAGCCGTCCAGTCATCATCGGTAGGGAAGTCAATATTGTCGCCTATGGAAATTATGCGTACACCTGCATCACGCAGATCCTCAAGCTCAACAAGGCCCTTGCTGTTACGCCTTGAAAAACGTGAGAAGTCCTTTATTATAAGAATATCAATATCATGATTCAGAAGCAGCGGACGCAGCTTTTGATAGGATTCACGCTGTTCAAAAGTATACCCGGAACGGTCTCTGTCCTCATAAAAGGTCAGACTTGAACCGGGAAAATGCTTTTCGGTAAAATCCTTGATAATCATTTTCTGATTTTCTATGGATGTGTTGTCTCTGTCAAGCTCCTCATCAACGGAAATTCGGCAGTATCCTGCAATATTATAAACATTCTGCATTGTTGTAACCTCTAAACAAAATATTATGATAACATTGTAACACAAGTTATCCTTAATTGCAATAATAAAAAATAAATAACCGACAGCTTCATTTATCTGAATCTGTCGGTTATCCTGTTTTATTGTGTGACAGCAGTAATTCGGTGTTCGCAAGCAAGTCACCTGCTCCCGAATGAAATACAACTGTGAAAAATCTTCGTGTACGGTATTCTTTCTTTATCTGTTCAACCGCTTCAAGAATTTCAGCGTTATTGCTGTCATCATTTGTAAGCCAGATTTCAACTCTTCTTTTCTGTTCCAGAACATTAACTTCCATGGCATCACCTCTGATATTATATTTGACACCCGACAGCAGATTTATTCGATCTGCTGTCGGTGTCATAAATATAATATATCATTGAAGATTTATAGGTTATCCTTTGAAGTAAGAACAACGTTATATGTCCTTCCAAAATTAATATTAACCGGAGTATTTAAAGCAGCACACGCGGCAAAAAGTTCATTAACATCTAAATTTATTTCAGAGTCCTGACTTTCAGCGGTTGCAGCCCTCAGCAGCTGAATGCATTCTGGTGCAGAGGGTGCAGCAACATTAATATTGTCGCCAATATTAATATGTATTTTTGTAGGTTCTTCCGGTAATTGATTTGTTGTTACGGTCGAACACTGACTTGGTAACACATATGCCGGTTGAGCGTTTTGAACAGGAAGATAATTTGACATTCCTGAATTGAAGTACCCGATAGTTGTATTCCCTGCATAATTATTAGTATTATCAACATTAGCTGTAGTTTCCACCATTCTTACGGATGGATAATTATTGTTATTCATAGTTTTTCCTCCCAAATTTATTTTTTTGATTTCTTCAGCAAGTATTTCATATTCCGCTTCATTTTCTGTCGGCGTTCTTAAAAGCACTCCATTTACCTGCTTTATGCCATAATTATTACATACTTGGTTGACATAAACCTTAAATTCGTTTAACTGAGGCTTCCATTGACGAAATCTTTTGCCGTTGCAGTCAATAGAGTTCATAATAACATGTGCGTGCAAATGCTCCGTGTTATTATGTAGTGTAAAAATCGATTGGTTGTCCTTAAAGTATAAAGCAATGTCATTAATTACCCTAAGCGCCTTATCAAAATCAATTCTATCTTCAGGAGCAAATCCAACAACATAGTGCTCATATTGCTTTCCTGATGCTTTATGATGCAGTCGCTTAGTTGAAATCATATCATTGTAAGGATATTTTTTACTGCAGCAGACGCTTCCCGTAAGAGATTCATTTGTTTTCGCAGGATCACAAATATATTCGATTTTTTTCTTCAGGCCGGATTTGCTATTATTAGCACCATTAACGAACTTAATAATCATACCGCACCCTCCCAAAAGTCTTCGTCCTCTTCAATTTCGTCATCAGACGAGTGTAAATATTCTTTATCCTCATCCTGATAAGATTCAATTTTATCCAAAATGCTGTCAAGTTTCAGCATAACCGCTTCAAGTTTTTTATCGAGAGCAACTTCATAACCGCTCTCTTTTACTTGCAGCCGCAATTTATGTAATTCACTTGCAATTTTATCGCCTCCTTCCAAAACATATATAACTTCTTTTTGACAAGCCGTAAGTATAAACTCCGAAATGTTCATTTGTGCCTGTTGGGCTTTCTGAACAATATCGTTTTTCATACTTGGAGTGCACCGCACATTGATAGACATTTCTTTTTTGTTATTCATGGTTTTTCCTCCTTATAAATAGCCGTTCCAATGCGTAACGGCAAAATTAACTTTTAATAATATAAATGTATATACAAATGCTAATCTTGCTCTGTGTATATACATTTTAATGCTATTCCTGTAAACCCACTTAACGGATTTGAACAGTTAATTCTGAATTTCTCGGACTTAACACCCGGTATACCTGTGAGATAATATCTGATATTCGCTTCTGTATAACAGTTTGGAATACAGTTATCCCTGCAATACACTTTAAAAGCAGCAACAACATCTTTCAAATGTACCTTGTAATCCGGATTAATGTCCATCCTCTCAGATACAAATGTAGACAGTGCCTGCTGACTTTCTCTATAAATAGTGAAGCATTCCTTACTCTCTTCATCTATGCTGAAATCATAGTTTGAGCTGATAATATCAGATACCTCATCAATAGCAGAACTAAATATAATATCACGTTCAGCATACAAAGAGTCAAAAAGATTAAGATCTTTATTGCTATCTTCAATACTGTGTGGAAATTTCAATATACACAGCCTATTGAACACCGCATCATTTGTCCCGTCGGTTTCTGAAAACGTAGGAAGATTATTTCCGGCAAAAAGAAGCTTACAGTGATTTGTGAAATAAAACGGATCCTGATTCTTTTTCTCTCCGGGTATACGTTCATTACTTACCAAGCTTTTAAATATATCAATATTTTTAAGCTTGCCTGAAGTAATTTCACGATTTATGTTGATTCTTGCATTACGCAGCTCTCCGATATTAAACCTATCTCCAAGTTTGTTAATCGGTATGTTGCATACATTTTCTTGTCCAACCACCTTTTCAACAAGATTCAGAACAACTGATTTGCCACAGTTGGAAGGCCCGATCAATAAGAATGCTTTTTCAGCACCCTCAAGTGAACTTATAACATACCCTATAATCTGTAGCAGATATTTTGTTTTCTGAGGAGATTTTTCGTAATCCAGACTTGATTTGCAAAAAGAAATAAACGCTTTGGCATCTTCTATTTTTGCATCAGGTGTGTACCTAAAGTCCAAGCAATATGTAAAGAAATCATTTGGATTTCTTTGCTTAAGCACTCTTTCCGTAAAGTCATAGACTCCGTTTAATACGTTTAGCTTGTCTTTTTGTACAAGCTCTTCAATATCTACCTGAATCGTGGGCTCAATAAGAAGCTTTTTATAAACAAGTGTTATTTCCCTATCATAAACGTATATACGTTTATTTTTAGGAACATGTTTCATAAGCCACAGCTTAATATTAATAGAATCGCAAGGCAACCACACCCTTCCCTGAGTAAAGACATACAAAACGCCTTTAGAAACCTTGACACGATTTTCTTTTAAAATTTCTGTCAAAAGTTTCTCAGCGTCAAGTTTGTTGTTATTAACCATTGTAATTTCCTCCTTATTAAAGTTGTAATGATAGTATAGCATGTGTTGTACGAATAAGCCAGCATCTACTCTAACGCATTACATTCCTTGACAAATACATCATATCATGGTATAATAAATTATTTAACAAGATATATAAGGAGGCTAATAAATGGCAATGGAGGATGTTCTGAAACAATTTAAAGAAAAAACAGATGATTTTTTTAGTGCTATGAAAAAGTACTCTGAAATCAATATGTGTGAGTTAACATTGCCTAGTGATTTTAAAAAATTAGAAACCAATATTGATAATCTGTCTCTCATTGAAATTTGGGAACAACTTTATAAAATTATCAATGATTACTGTAACCGTTTTAACTTCTTTAAGAAAAACAGTAATATTTATATGGGCTTTGAACTATCAGATGTAAAAGATTGTATTTTCCAAAGCATTACCTCATCTATTAATGTTTTTGCAACCAAAATGTCCAATGATCTTTATCAATATGAAGCAGAAGATTATAATGGGGTAATAACTCATGGAATCTATAATTCTGATTTAACAAATTCTGAAGAAGATATTGAGCTCAAGAATATAGAAGAAACGTCCAGAAAAAATGCAGAAGGGGCTAAAAAAAAGCTTCAATCATTAATTGAAGTTGTAAAATCGATTATTACTAATACTCCCGAAGAAGAACACTGCAAATCACTTTATTTAAATTATTTAACGCAAGCTGCAAATCAAGAAAATAATAAAGTAATTTCGCACAGTGTATTATTATCTAATTTTTTGTACTCAAGGAATAAAAACACTAAGGATCATAATGAACATATTGCTATGAGATTTGAAATTAATTTTCTGGAAAAATTATCAAATGATATTTTGTACTTCGTTGATAATCTAGGCATAATTGCTCCGGATTTATTTATAAATGGAAAAAAATTATGCGTATTAAATCAGGCAAGCAAAAATTCGCTGATCTGGGAATTTGAAAACATTTTTAAAACCAGCTTAATTAATCAAGTCCTTCATTTATATAATTTTTCTCACATAAAAATTAACTCTAGAAATGACGAGTATGACTATTTAAGGTATATTAGTATTTTAAAAAAGCTTCCTCCAATATGGCTATTTGAAAATGAAGATTTTAATATATTAAGAAAATTAAGTGATTATGTTTTATCTATATTGTACGAAGAAGGTCATGATGCAAAATTTGTTTTAATTGAAATAACGATGACATTATTTAAAGAACTTGTATACAATTTTCTAGAATGTACATATACATACTTGATTATAAAAAAATACAGAAACTTTGATAAGATACTTCAACAAACCTATCTCGATACAATTGAAAGCAATCAATTAAAAATTAATATTTCTGATCTTGAATTTATACAAAAGCAAGAACTAAATAATATTACTATGGCTCTCACCACTTTTTTAAATTTAGATGACAATAAATTGGCTCCATTTAGCTGTTTTTATAATCCTGATCAAAAAGAAGTAAACAACACTTGTGATAATTCTGAAGCCCTTTTTAACCTAATTAATACCGCACACGAAGCTTGCCAATATAGCTATTGCTTTTGGGCAAAACTAATTAATATACCCCAAATTTATAAATTAATATTTGATTTAACCTTTGATGATATCCATTATTTATTATTGAATTATCCATCGTTTAAGGCGGTTTTATCGTTTTTGGTGCCAGCATCTTTAATTAAACATTATTTAGATGAATCTAGAAAAAAATATTCAAATTTTCCATTTAATGAGACAAATAATGCAGTAAAAGATTTCAAAGAACAATTCAAAAGTTCAAAGTCGCAAAGTAAAAACAAGGGCTCTTGAAATAGAGCCCTTGTTTTTACTCGTCAAAGGTAACTAATACGTTAGTATCAGTTACCTTTGACGCAATTTTATACAAAAAATAGGTGAGGCATAAAAGCCTCACCTCCCAATATTCCTCGTATACCTGCACCCAAGCTTAGAAAAGTTAGAACACCCGATAAACGGACCATTCCTGCCATTTCTCTTTACCAGCCTGCCGCCGCATTGAGGACAGACCCATTTCGAGTCAGTCGGCATATCCTGCTGCCTTTCTTCATGGGGCGGCTTCAGATATTCCTCGTATTCCCTGCACAATTCCTCTGCAAAGCATGACTTGTCATTACGATTTATCAGCAGCCAGACTTTCTTTTTAGCTCTCGTCATTGCAACATAGAAAAGCCGCCGTTCCTCGGCAAAGGGATATATGTCGCTTCCGTCAAGCAAAATCTGAATGAGCGGGTCGTCCTGTATTCTGCTGGGAAAACCTGCTCCCTTTTTCTTGTTGTTGATAATAAAAACATAATCCGCCTGCAAGCCTTTCGACTTATGTGCAGTAATAAACTCCATCTTCAAATCGGGACGGCTGTCCAATGTTACATTATAAGAAGAAGTTTCGTTGATGTACTCAATTTTAAAATCAGAATTTATGAAAATATCTCTATCAAATTTATATCTTCCCACAAAGAACACCGTGCTGTTCTTTTCAAGGTCGCATATTTTTTCTTCCATAAATTTTAGCATATATTTATTATTGTATGCCTCGATCACTCCCAGCGGAAAAGAAAAATCACTTGATCCGGATTTAAGACTTTTCCTTGTCTGATTGGGATTTTTCATTATAAATCTGCTGCTTATAGCAATAAGATTATTTGAAAAACGATAGGTGTTTTCTATCTTTGAAACAACAGTTTTGCCCCAGTAACGTTCAAAATTGAGGATAAAACCTATGTCGCTTCCTGCAAACCGATAGATACTCTGCCAGTCATCACCAACACAGAAAAGCTTATAATCGGAACTCTTTCGCAGCTCTTTCAGCAGTTCATATCTTGCCACTGCCATATCCTGATACTCGTCAACAATTACATATTTATATTTGTTTGTGTACTTTCCCTCACGAACATATTGCGCAGCGATCTGTATCATATCGTTGAAATCGATCTGCCCGGTTTCTGCAAGCATTCTGTCGTAATCCGCAAATATAGGCTTTATAAGATTAAGCAGCGGCAAGTTGCGTACAGAATTGTTTACGGCTCTAAGCTTTTCATAGGAATATCCTCTCGATTTTGCAAGAGAAATAACCGTACCGATAATATCGCAAACCGCCGAAAGAATATTTTTATCGTCTTTCCGCACCTCATCCCAAAGCTCGTCATCGGTTTTAGGAGTAAATACTACACCATGTGCTTCAAGCTTTTTCTGCAACCTTTCCGTAAGAGCGTTGTCCTGCTTGTCGGCATAAAACATCTCTACCAGAACTGTACCATTTTCGTTATGTATCCTGCGCTTCCACTCTATTCCTGCCTTGTATTCGGCAGATGCGCTTCCACCGTGCTTTGAAGTGAAATATGAAGGAACATTTCCGTTTTTGTCCACAGCATAGAACTCAATGTAAATGCCGTAATCATCAAGATAAAAATCAGGGTGATAACCTGCGTACTCCTTATCTGCAACATCGTACTCATAAGGCTTTTCATAGGTGTAATTTATCCCGTTGCGATAAAGAAAATTGGCAATCTCCATTTCACAGTAACCCTTTACCGTTTCGCGCTTTATGGTTACAGGCGGATTAACTTCAATGTATTCGTCGTACTCTTTTTGTGAACTTACATCAAATCGGGAAATAAATTTTGACGGTGCAAAAAAGCAGTACATAAGAAGATTATTCTTGAAGTCGGCATCATTTATCTGATTTTTTATATTTTTTTGTATAAACTCCTGAACGGATTTTGAGTATATCGAAGAACATCTGCCGTTGACTTCCGTGATAATATCCATGCCCAATTTGTGGAATGTTTTTACATCAAGCTTCAGACCCGTTTCATTTTCAACACGTCCGCTCATTTCTTCAGCTGCTTTGCGTGTAAAAGAAAGCAGAAGCAATTCTTCCGGCTTGCACTTTCCCGTTCTGAGAAGATATTTTACCTTTCCCACAATAGTTGTGGTTTTTCCCGTACCTGCCCCGGCAAGAATGAGCTGATTGTTAGCATCGCAAATAATACTCTCAAGCTGTTGGCTGTCAAGATTTCTCCCCTCGACTGGCTGAATAACTTTGATAAGCTGTTCACGCATAATGCGTTTTTCTTCAAGCCGTGCTTTTATTGCATCGTCTTTTTTATCGGCAATCGTATGGAATTTCACCGCCGCTTCACGAGCCGTACCGATGATTGTTCCTTGTTCAGCTTTGCTGTAACTTATCAGGAACTCTGCGGCAATGCCTACTTTTCTGTTTCGATTGACCCAGGCTTCAAAGCCCTGAACATCATCGTCGGAAATTTTATCAAGCTCGGAAAGTGCCTTTTGTGCATATCCGGAAAAATTAACGGATAAGGCTTCTGCTTTGATATCATCGTAATGAATGTAAGTATCAATTACAGTTTTCACATTGCCGGAAAAAACAACATTTTTTATGTCCACATTTATTTCTGTGCATCTTGTTTTATATTTTGTAAAAAAATAAAGGTATTTTTTATGCCACTCTTCAAGTGAAGTAAGGTCAAGACTTTGAGCAAGCTGCATACTGTTTTTTAAAGAAATTACAGCAAAACTCGATACTATCAAATCTCCCAAATCAACGGATATTCGTGCCATGGTCATCACCGCCTGCCGATTTATTGTCACTTTAAGTATAACATCATTTGGCAAGGATGTCTATAATCAATTGCAGAACTTGTGGATATATTTACAAAGTCCGAAAAAACGCCGACTAATTTAACTTATACCATCATTGCATATAGAAAAAGCCATAGCACACCGCTATGGCTTTTGTCATATTATATCCACCATTTCCTCGACTATCTGTGCAATTTTGACCGCTTTTTCGGCAGGAACCTTTGAAAGCGCATTCTTGATACGCTGTACAGCCTCGTCTGATGTTGGCTCAGGCTCAATGGAAAAATCCATAAGCTCGGACATCGGAATTTTGAGCCCCTTGCATATTTTGCATATGGTTTCCACGGTAGGACACTTCTCGCCCCGTTCGACCTGACTTAAATATGCAGGATGAATGTCCGAATCAAATGCCAGCGCCTCCTGGCTCATCTTTTTCATAACTCTGAAATCGCGGATCCTTGCTCCGACCGTATATGCGATTTTTTCTCTTTCAAAGCTCATAATACACCGCCCGTTTATTTTATAATATTACTTTATACCTTATCAGCAATTCTAACAAATGCTTATAGACTTTAATATTATTTGCTAAAGATATTGAATTTTACAAGATATTGTGTTATTATATTTAAAAAGACAAATTCAGACAAAAAATTTGTAGATAGACACCGGATGTCCAACTGAATTTGATATAATGCAATAAAGAGCAGAATATTATGTGCATTTTAAATAAATCCGCACTAAAAAATTCGAGAATAGTGTAGAAACTCATACAAATATGTTGTATAATGTAATTTATTGTAATATAATTATAAATGTCAAGCAGTTGGGAGAGTAAGGTTTATGCAAAATGACAATTTCAGTTCCGGGTTCAAGTATAACCGTGTACTTATGCTTTACAGCAAGCTTATGAACGGCGAAGTTATAAACAAGGCTGAGGAGGCGCAGAATTTCGGTGTGACCCAGCGCTCCATACAGCGTGATATTGAAGACCTGCGCTGCTTCTTTGCGGAGCAAGCTGACCGCGGCGAAATACTGAAAGAGCTTGTGTACAGCAAAGAGTTGAACGGATATCACCTTGTAAGCCGTGATATGTCGGTGCTAAGCAACAGCGAGGTGCTTGCGGTTTGCAAGATCCTGCTTGAAAGCCGTGCGTTTACCAAGGAGGAAATGACGCCAATTATCAACAAGTTGCTGACCTGCTGCGTGCCGCCGAAAAATCAGCGCAAGGTAAAGGATCTGATTTCCAACGAGCTGTTTCACTACACCGAGCTGAATCATCATAAGAATTTCGTGAATTCTATGTGGGACATTGGTGAGGCGGTGCATAAGCATTTGTGCATGAAAATTACATATACAAGGCTTGACAGGAAAACTGTTGACCGTGTTATAAAGCCTGTGGGGATAATGTTTTCGGAGTTTTACTTCTATCTGACGGCGTACATTGAAAATATTGACAAGGAAAGTGAATTCCGGAACAAGAAGGACGCTTACCCGACAATTTACAGAATTGACAGAATACAAAGTTTTGAGGTGCTGGACAGGCACTTTGATATACCGTACAAAGACCGGTTTGAGGAAGGCGAGTTCCGCAAGCGCATACAGTTTATGTACGGCGGTGAGCTGAAAAAAATCAAGTTTTTGTACAAAGGCAAAAACGTTGAAGCCGTTCTTGACAGGCTTCCAACCGCAAAAATTATCGAGCGCAGAGAAGAAGGCGCTGTTATCTCCGCAGAAGTTTTCGGCGACGGGGTCGATATGTGGTTGAGGAGTCAGGGGGGGATGGTGGAGATGGTGAAATAGATGCGTTTCAAACAAGGAGATGGTTAGTGTGTTAAAAAATGTAATGAACAGTTATTTCAACAAGTTAACTAATGTATGGATTGAACAGCGTAACATTGAGCCACAAGTTCCTTTTAATCCCCAAATGCCAAATATTATATACAATGGAGAAAAAGACTCATTTGGATATATTACTTGGAAACCTGTTCTTCAAGATAAAATATATAATTTTTCTGATATTGAGAAAAACCTAAATATTAAGTTACATCCACTTATCAAATCGTATCTTAATTCTTACTATTTCATGGAATTAAGTGGGGAATATCAAAATTTGTATTTGAACTTTATCCCGATTACACCAATCACAAAAATTGATTTTTTTATAAAAAATCATATTTCTGAAATAAAAAACAACATTTATTTAGAAATTGGATACTTACAGGATTCTGGAAATGATGAAATAAACATATTAATCAATAACCATAATGGTGCCGTTTATTCATATGACATTGATAATAGCAGTTTAGTCTTATTAAATAATAATCTTGAAGATTTGATTTCAAAAATAGAACCGAGGTGTTGATATGAGCGTTATATATTCATATATTGATATTTCAAATGAGAAATTAGAAGAATTTATTAGTTTCATAAATGATGAAGGTCAGGAGATAAATTTTTGTGCCAAATTACCAAGTGATTTAGTAATAAATATGCCATTTATAGGAACAGATGAACAATCAAATTCACAGTTATGGCTTAGAAATAGTAATTATTACTTTAAAATGTTACTTGAAAAACATCCTGAATATTTTAGCAATCAAAATATAGATTTAATTAATAATTGCAGAAATCCTATTTGTGATGAACAATTTGTAAAATATTTTGATTCATATAAAGCTCATATAGGAGAAACCTTGGTTCATCACCATATTGGTGGAGATGGACAAGCTGTTGCTGTTCCTAAATCTTGGCATTTAGGATTTGGAAGAATACATAATTTAGAAAAAGAACTTGGTATAGCGGCTAATGCTCAAATATTTTCAACAGTAGTTAAATTAAAATCACAAAACACAAAATTTTCTTGGAATGATGAAGAAAAAATACAGAGCATTCTTAATGATGTTAAAATTGTTAAGCAAAGTTACATAAATAATAGTAATAAAAAAAGTGCGTCAGAAAACATTAACGAACAAAAAAACAAAAACTCAAAAAAACTTCCACCACCAGCACCATATAATAAGTCATTGAATCCATTTCAAGTTAAAACGCATGATTATAATAGCAAGTTGCACTTAAAATCCAAGCGAAATAACGTTAGCAAAAACGAAATAAATAAATTAAAGTATGGTATAACTTATAAAAATAGCGATAATGTTCATAAAGAAGTTGATTATCCTGAAAATCGGGAACCACCCAAAAGGCACTATGTAAATACATATTATAAAAAAAATGGCGTGAGGGTCAAAGGACACTATAAAGGAGGAAAAATGAATGAACAATAATTATGATATCCCCAACGAAAATGAGATAAGCAAAATTTTAAATAAGCATAATGAAGAAGCCGAGGAAATTATAAATGATCCTAATAAATTTCAAGACTTTATAAACAAGGTATTGGACAAACTTCAAAACATTCCTGTTATCGGTACCATGATAGAAGATGTCCGACTTTTAGTTAATATGGTACAAGATTATGTAAAGGGTAACTATAAAGAAGTCCCTTTAGCAAGCATATTAACGGCGATTGGTGCACTTATTTACTTTCTCTCTCCAATTGATTTAATTCCTGACTGGATTC
The DNA here is from genome assembly GCA_945876755.1 of uncultured Clostridia bacterium. Lineage (GTDB taxonomy): Bacteria > Bacillota > Clostridia > Oscillospirales > Ruminococcaceae > RGIG8773. Next base: position 34,928 of record CAMCPM010000012.1, on the reverse strand, counting down.
CTATAGCTGGATATCTTGATGATGCTGCAGTTATTGGGTTTGCCTTAACAACCTTGCATAATGATATTCAAAGTTACAGAGCTTGGGCAGAAAGTAATGTATAACAACATTTATTTTATTTACGCTCAATTATTACTGATATAATACGTTTTATTTACATAGTCACCCCTTGTCTATCCCCCTATGATATAATAAAATTACAGCAAATCTGTAATAAAATCATAGGGGGAATTTTTATGAAAAAACAAATAATTTCACTGGCTCTTATATCAGCATTTGTCCTTGGCGGATGCGGAGCTAAGGAAAGCTCTTCATCCTCGGACAGCTATTATCCCGATTATTTTGCCGAAACCACGGCTGTTCCTGCAAAAGAGTACACCTGCGCCGCCGACCTTGTTGGTGAGCCTATTGCAGATATTGATGCAGCCGGGTTTGACTATGACCTGATTTTAAACCTTGCGGATTATGACCCTGCAACGGCAAAGCCTTACACAATTCTTATTGACGGCACATACGCTTTTGCGGCAGGCGTTATGTGTAAAGACAGTGCAGTAATAATTAACGGCTTGGACACTTCACCGTCAATGGACGATTTTGACCCGCCGCTTGACGTCAGCAAGGATCTGTATTGGAGCGCCGCAACAAATTCCCATTATGCTCCGCGCCTTATCACGTTGAAAAACTGTGAAAAATATGATGTGAACTATATGTGGTGTCCACCGGACCCTGATAATATTTTCTCTGTGTATACGAATGTCCCCAGTGATTTTGCATTTATTTATCAGGACAGCTATGTGTACCTTCCCGATTATGATTTTATGTGGTTTCATTGGGGCGACAGCATTTACGATGTACAAAGCGCGCTTATTGACAAGGGATTTAAAATAGAAGACTCATTGTATGTATCAAACAGCCTCACTACAAAATCAGTATCGGAAACTCTGTATGGACATGATTTTTATGTGTATTTATCCTACAATGACAATATGCAGTTTACCGGCGGCACATATGACATTTCCGGTAAATATTATGAACTTGCTGATATATTTGAAGCGGCAGTGAAAGACCTTGTGGGCAAGTACGGAGATACATATAATCTTTACCTAACAAATAAGTTCACTTCACTTGATGAAATGCTTGCATATATGAGAAGGGCTGAATTTATTGACCCGTATAATTTTAAGGCAGAATTGAAATGGAATGTAAACGACCGCACAAAAATCACCTTGACTATTTTCAGTTCTTCTGTAGAAATCAATTACAAAAGTATCTCATCAACAAGCGGTACCGGTATGAATGAAGATTTGCTGATATAATATTGAATTGAGGTTACACCTTACCCTGTACTCTGTTCCGATAAAAAATAAACCGTATATATAACCATTTTTTTGCGTTAAAAAGGATATATATACGGTTTTGTTTCAATCGGAACGCGGAATGAAGGAACGCCTATCTTCCCTTATCTCTGATCAACCGATTAAGCGTAGGACGTGAAACACCCAACAGCCTCGCAAATTCCGTCTTGCAGATTTTCCGCAACAAATATTCCTGATACAACTCCTCAAACTTGTCCGATGAGAAGGGTTTGCGACCTTTATACACACCATTCCGCTTGGCAATGGCAATGCCCTCACGCTGCCGTTCCAGCAGATTTTCACGTTCAAACTCGGCTATCCCGGCAAGAAAAGTCAGCATAAGCTTGCCGGTTGGAGTCGAAGTGTCAATACTTTCTTTGTTGCTAACAAGGTGAATACCCTTGACTTTCAATTGCTCAACAATATCGAGCAGGTCCTTTGTGCTGCGTGCAAGGCGGGTAAAATCGTGTACGAAAATTGTGTCACCTTCTCTGGCAAAATCAAGCATCTGTTGCAGCTTGGGACGGTTAACATCTTTTGCTGAGATTTTTTCGATATACCACTTGTCGATTTTGTATTTTTCAAGTGCTTCAACCTGCCGTGCCTCATTTTGTTCGACAGTTGACACTCTGACGTAAGCTATGTTCATTTTATCAGCTCTTCCTTTTTCATATTCAAAAGTGAAAGCATAAATGCCACGAATATTTCAAGTTGTTCCTCACTCATATTGTCAATAATTAAATATGCCAATTTTTTGTTTTCCATAATAACGCACCTTTCTGTAAAAATAAAGTACACCCTAACTTGCACCTGTCAAAAGCCATATAAAGTGTAAAAATAAAATCATTTTCCGCATTTATTTACACTTTGTAACGCAGGTCAAAGCCTAACTTTACACTTTCAGACTTCTTTAAAAATTTGTATTTGCTATTGATATGAAAGCATAATTATGATATAATAATGTCAGAATAATTAATGAGGAGGAATAACAATGATTATTAAAAGTTCTACTATGCTAAGAAATGATTACAGCAAGGTTTCGGCGCTTGCACATGAAGTTGACGAGCCTATATATATAACTAAAAACGGTGAAGGTGATATTGTTGTTATGAGCATTGAAGCTTTTGAAAAGCATGAAGAAATTCTCCGTTTACAGTCAAAGCTGAAAATCGCCGAACAGCGCAAGATCTCCGGTGAGCCGAATGTATCTTTAACCGATGCAAAAGCAAGATTGCAGGAGAAATACAATAATGCGTAAATATAAAATTGAACTTCTTGCCTCTGCATGGGATGAACTTAATGAAATAGCCGACATTCACATTCATCTTGTCGGCGTTAAGTCTGCACAAAAAATTACAGATAAGATATTGAACACAATTGCGCTGCTTGAAGATAATCCATATCTTGGCGTCGAACCCAAATATTCGCAAATTGCCGATATGGGATTCAGAGTTCTGATTTGTGAAAAATACCTTTGCTTTTATAAAGTCGGTACGGATATTATTGAAATTTATCATATAGCTGACGGCAGAACAGATTATCCTAAATTATTCTAAAAAAATCCCGACAGAGCGTTTTAGAACTCCGTCGGGATAATTTTATAAGCACATCTCCATCATTCTAAGCTCAGAGATACACTCCTGCATAATCATAGGCTCATAGAGCATTTCCTCGATTTCCAGCTCATCATAACCATAATCCAGCAGCATAACTACATCTTCCTCATTGATCCCGAAATACCCGGCATAGTCGGTCAGCGTGTCGATAGCGTCATCGTCGTATGCCGTTTCGCGAAAAAAGCCGTAGTAATCTCCAAACGGGTCGGGAAACTCAAATTGCTGCACCTCGATTGTTCCATACGCATTGATTTTCAGGATATCTCCGCAGGAAATGTTCACCTTGCTGTAATTGGTGAAACCCAACCTTTTTATTGCCCTTGTCAGTATCTCGTCCGTGCTCGCATACAGATAAAATCCATTGAATTTGTACAGCGCCATAGGATTGTCGCCTTTGACAATGTAAAGATTATTTTTATCATCAAGTATCGTATAACAAAAAGAGCCCTCAGTCTTTTCAGCCATTTTGCGTATGGCATCAAAGCCGAGGGCGTTTTCTTTTTCTATCAGCTGCACCGCAACATAACTGTCCGTCTGAATATGCGTATGGGGAAGCTGTTCCGTTGTTCTGAGTCTTATGTCATTATGCAGAACACCGTTGTGCGCAAGTGCAAAACTCATCTTGTCAACATGCCCCGGGAAGGGGTGATTGTTGTAGTTGAACTTCTCACTACCCTGAGTAGTCATACGGGTGTGTCCCATAATGATATTTGCGTTTTCGGGAATACGATACCACAACTGATGTGCGGCAAGCGGTCTCTTGAAAATGTGAAGTCCCGTGTGAGTGTTGAAAGCAATTCCCGTCGCATCAACTCCCCTCGCCTCACATTCGGTAGAAAGAATTTTGATAATCTTGTTTTTCTCCCGTGCAGAAAATGTATTTCCATAATCAATTAAACCAAATAAACAGCACATTACATGTCCTCCTCACATTCAACGGGTTCGTTTACATAAAGCACACGCTCTTTAAGATAAGTGATAAGCTCCGGCTCTTCCGCGCTTGAAACAAAGTCGCACCAGTTCAGCAAAGTCAGTTCTTCATCGGTCATGCTAACGGCAATGTCGCAAATCTTGTTTACCAACTGCAAAGTTGCCGCAAGTGTGTTGTACTTCAAAGTACCGCGAAAAATACGGAATTCAATCGTGTGATAATTCGTAAGATTTACGCAGGTGTACCGTCCCGAGTAATTCTTTTTGGCGTTGTCAAGGGTGGCTTTTGGATTTTCCTTTATTCCATAACGTGCCGCCCAGCGTGCAAGCTGACTTTCACTTCTTCGTGAGAATTTCAAAAGCTCCTGCCAAAAGCGTTCAACGAAAAATAGTACCCTTGAAATACATTCATCCTGTTCCTCACGGTTATCACCAAACGCAGTACGATTAACATGGATATGCAAGCCGCAGGTGTTGGTTTTATGGGAGAGATAACCAAGGCTTTTGGCTTTATTCATCACATCTTCCCATGGCATTTCGTTGAGATGATACTCTAACGACATGGGGTGCGTAACGATTTCCATGCCTTCGTTCAAACTGCCGTCATGCTTTATGTAGATTCTCTTTTCATCGTCGGTGTTGGCAACATCGCATATCTTCTCGGCATTTGAGTCGTCGTGACCGCCGTTATCAATTTCAAGTTCTACACCGAAATATCGCGTACTGTCGCCATAGAAAATCGGCTCGGGTTTGAAGTTGTAATCGTGGATATACTCGCTTCCCGAACGCTGTTCATAACAGCTGTGGCAGTAGGGGTAATCATCGCCATCATCGAAGTAATAGGCATCGTCTTGATGAATTGTGCGTCCGCAGTTTTCGCAGCTTGTGTAATAGTTGTCGTAGCAGCGTTGACATAGGACAATACTGCTGTCGGCAGCGTCGTCCGCCCAAATTCGTCTTCCACAATTTTCGCAGACAACGGTTTCTTCATCAAAGCAATCGGGGCAAAGCTCGGAGCCGTCAAAGCAGTTTCTGTCCTCAATATCCCAGGTTTCTCCGCAGTGGGTACATACAAAGGTTTCGTTCATTTTTTAATCTCCTCCCAAAATAGAAAATGGGCAAGCCTTTCAACTTGCCCTGTGTTAATATTCTTCCGATAAAAGCATGGTGCTGTGGTCGCCGCCATCTATCACATAGACTTTAGCTGTAACAGGATTTGAAGTTTTAATCTTGTACTCCCGATGATATTCGGGATTTTCCTGCTCATGGATAATGTGCTGAACGTCATCGCAAACAGAAAGCCGAAAGACTTGCAGATAGTCCTTCGGCTCGGGGAGTATGTCGATAAGGCTCCACATAAAGAGTTGGAGTTCAAACGGAATCTCATTCTGAACTCCACGGGTCAGGTAGCGTTCTGAATCAAACATATTACCTCCTTCAAAAAATCAGGGACATAGCCAGAACGGCTATGTCCCTTTGTCTTCGAGTATCGAATCAATTATTGCGCACAAAACTGCGGCAACCGAAACCACGGCTGCTTCAATGATTTTTTCCACAACCGTTTCGGGAATTGTCTCACCCGAACGCTCGCTTACCGAAAAATTTGATAACAATCTCCAGAAGCTGTTTTACCGCTTCAAGTATTTTTCTTAGCATGACTATACCTCCTTTAATCGGAACTTTTTGTTCCTTCAGAGGTATAATATATAACTGTGTTTTGGTGGATTGTCATAAAATTATGTTATACATTACAAAACATTTCCATTGCATTTATCGAACTTTTGTGCTATAATTGATATAGATAACACGGAGGAGGCGATGAAATGCAGGAAAAATCATATATTGCAATTGATCTGAAATCTTTTTACGCAAGCGTGGAGTGCGTTGAAAGAGGGCTTGACCCGATTACAACAAATCTTGTTGTGGCAGACGAGAGCCGCACCGAAAAGACCATATGTCTTGCGGTTTCTCCTGCACTCAAATCTCTCGGCATACCCGGCAGACCTCGGCTGTTTGAAGTTATACAAGCCGTCTCAAACGCAAACAAGCAAAGGCGTTACAAAGCGCCGAACCGCACTTTTACGGGAAAATCATACAATATGCCCGAGCTGCAAAATGACCCTGCCCTTGAAATAGACTATATCGTTGCCCCGCCGCAGATGGCGCATTATATGGAGGTCAGCACAAAAATCTATCAGATATATATGAAATACATTGCTCCCGAGGATATACACGTTTACTCAATCGACGAGGTTTTTATTGACGTTACTTCTTATCTGCAAACATATAAAAAGACCGCCCGTGAGCTTGCAATTTTGATGATAAAAGATGTGCTTGAAACGACAGGAATTACCGCAACGGCAGGGATAGGCACAAATATGTATCTTTGCAAGGTGGCAATGGATATCGTTGCAAAGAAAATGCCTGCCGATAAGGACGGGGTGCGTATTGCTGAGCTTGATGAAATGTCATACCGCAGGCAGCTTTGGGATCACCGACCACTGACCGACTTCTGGCGAGTGGGCAAAGGCTATGCAAAAAAGCTGGAGGACAGATATATTTTCACAATGGGAGATATTGCGGCGCTTTCTTTGCGGAACGAAGAAATGCTGTATAAAATGTTCGGCGTAAATGCGGAGCTACTTATCGACCATGCTTGGGGGTATGAGCCTTGCACAATTGCAGACATAAAGGCGTATAAGCCCCGTAGCAACAGTATCAGTTCGGGACAGGTCTTGCAGCACCCTTATGATTTTGAAAAGGGCAGGCTTGTTGTACGGGAAATGACCGACCTGCTTGTGCTTGACCTTGTGGACAAGGGGCTTGTTACGGACCAAATGGTGCTTACCGTCGGGTATGATATGCTTGGCACGAACAGCTATGACGGACCGTACACAAGCGACCCGTACGGCAGAAAGATACCTAAATCTGCTCACGGCTCAATTAATCTTGGGCGGCAGACTTCGTCCACAAAAATCATCATGGAGAAAGTGACCGAGCTGTATAATCGAATAGTCGATGACAGACTGCTTGTCCGCAGAATGTATGTTGTGGCAAACCACGTTGTCCCCGAAAACAGCGTTGCCGAGGAAACGGACGTGCAGCTTGACTTTTTCACTGATTTTGAAGCGGAAGAACGCAGAAAAGATGAAGAAGTACGACGGCTTGAACGTGAGAAAAATATGCAGAAAGCTATGCTTGGGATAAAGAAGAAATATGGCAAAAACGCTATCCTCAAGGGTATGAACTTTGAGGAGGGCGCAACTACCGTTGAGCGCAACGGTCAGGTAGGAGGACACAAGGCGTAGGAGGTGTGGATATGTATTACGGTGAACACAAATATGACGATATAATAGATCTGCCCCGTCCCGTATTGAAGAAGCATAAGCCAATGGCGATTGCAGACCGTGCGGCGCAGTTTTCGCCATTTGCGGCACTTACGGGATATGACTCCGAGGTATCCGAAGCGGCACGTCTTACCGACAGCCGTTTGGAACTTGATGAGGACAGACTTTCCGAGCTTAACGCCAAGATTAATATTCTGAGGGATAATTTGTCTGAGCGCCCCGAGGTCAAGGTAGAATATTTTGTGCCCGATGAAAAGAAAAGTGGCGGGGCGTATTTTACTTTCAGCGGACAGTTGAGGCGTATTGACGAGTATGCTAAAAAAATCATTTTTTCGGATGGGACGGAGATTGATTTGGAGTGTGTTTGCAGGATAGAGATATTATAATTGTCATGCGAAAAAGCATATGTAAAAACAAAAACCGTGATGAAAACATAAATTTAGGACTGTAAATTATTGATTTCTGCTTTAACCGATTGGAACAAAGTGGAACTTAATGATTGCAGTATACTTGTCCGAACGATTACAAGTTCTCTGTATGCAGAACTAACAGTGTTTACAAAACCATTGATGTGGGTATATCCGTTACCACAATATTCTTTCCTTTCTATACAAATGTCGAATTTGAAAAATAGAAAGATGCTATTAGTTGAGGTTTTTATTTCCATAAAATAAGGAATACCAGCCCAAAATGGAAATGTAGGATCATTCCCTCAACCAACACTAGCCTAAAGCCTGTGTCGGTTGATCAATTTGAAACAAAGTATTGGAAAAACGACAATGTTGTATTGAACAATTAATATCATAATAAACAAGTGGCTGTTACAACATCGCAGCAGCCACTTGTTTTGATAATATATGAGAATTATTTGTGCCAGTTTTCATTCATAAACTCAACTCTGCTGCGAAGCCACTCATCAAGATAAATTGCAGCAGCTTCCTGAGTCTTGCATTTGAGTGCATTATCTGAAAGCTCGCCCGTAACAGAATTATCATTGGTGCTTATACCCCATCTCTCGTTATTTTTCGCAAAAGCATCCTTATACTGTATTGTATCCTTTACGATCATTTCGTACACTCTGTCAAATGCACCGCTGTCGTATAATTCTGTCCATTTATGACTGATTATTTCACGATACCAGTCCTCATAGCTTATTACAGCAAGCCACGGATTGATAGTTTCATATGTATCTCCGTTTACATCGGGCATTATATTTGCTGCGTAGAAGCCTTTGCCGTCAGGACACCTTGATTTATTTCCCAAAGCAGAATCAAAGTCCCAGGGGGCCTGAAATGTCAGCTTACGGTTTCCGTTTTCGCCGAAATCAACTGTCATAAAAAAGCTTGACCAATAAAGGTCGGCATCACAGGTAAGTTCACTTATGATATACATATCAGCCAAGGAGCTGACATCAACAACTCTTTCAACCGCTTCCCGAGGTGTGAGCTCGTCAGTCTCGATTATTTCCGAATAATCTTCGTTAAAAATGAAAGCTTTGTTATAATATGCAGCCTCATACATTATATTATAAACATTATTAACATATGAGGCAATGAAATCGTGCTGTTCCTGAGAAACAATATCGCTTTTGATAGTAAAACCGATATCTTTTTTGGGATCGCTGTTTAAAAGAGGCAGACAGCGTATTGTTCTACCGCTGCCGTCATTTCCGTCAAATGGTTTGAGTGCGGCGTTTTTATGATAATCAACATGAAATTGATTCAGCGGTTCTTCATTGATGAAATTACCGTCAAATTCGAGTAAGTATCCTATATCGATCCCACCGTAATTGTCTTCAGGTTCGGTAATATCTATTCTTCCTTTGTTTGCCTGCTGGTATTCTGCCAGAAGATATACTCCCCAGTATTCGCCGTTTATCTCAACATCAACAAAAGCTGCATCGGACACATATAGTCCGTCCTTTCCCAGAATTTCACGGGATAATTCAAATGCAGTCTTATTTCGGAGCATTGAAGCATCCTTGTATTCTGCCAGCAGTACCCAGTTTTTGAAGGCTTCTCCGCCATTAAGCTCAAGCATGGACTGCTTTTCGGCAAATTTTATTCTGAATGGCTTTTTAGAATAGTTTGTAGTCCAGTTTCCTCTTACCTTAACACTTGCTTCGGCTGAATCTATCAGAGTATTGTTTCCATTCTTTAATGTTATCTTACAATCCTCATAATACGGCGCAGGCGGAATAACATAGCCCGGAGTCCATGAAGCTATCTGTTCCGAAACAAATTCCGAAACAGGTTTTTCGGCAAAATCATTTTTTCCGTTGTCTGTTACGATTGAAAGCACAGGTATTTCCGCTGACTTAATATCCGGCTGTTCCGAAAATGTCAGCTGTGTTTCCTCATTATGCTCCGCACGGCTTTCCTCCGAAACAGAACATCCGCACATAAGGCAGCAAAGAATAATCGCAATTGCTGATTTTATAGTTGGTTTCATAATACTCACTCCGTTTTTTGATCTGAACATATCCGATAGAATTATTGTATCAGTCGAGCAAAATATTGTCAATATGCTAACATAAACTTGACTTCAGATTTTCATAAAAAGTCGGTGCAAAGAATTTGTATGTATGTGCGAAAGTTCTATTTAATACTATCCGCTTTCAGAGCCAAGCTGATCTCGTCATAGAGTTTAAGGAAATTGCGAATATTATCAGCATATGCTCCTTTTTTGAAGCGATAGTCTGATGCAAGCTCTCCGGCGACCGTTTTTACTTCACCGAACTTATAGATATAATACTTGTCCGGATAGCGGAGCCAGAGGTAAGTGCTGATGGCATTTTCGTATTGATAGTGTTGTGCAGCGCCGTTACCGTATTTCTCCAAAAGGACGGATGACTGAAGTTTGAATGCATCCATTCTCTCAAAGACATCCTTGCTCTCGTCGAAGAGCGCAATAAACATAGAACGGACTTCTTCGGGAGCGGCCTTTGCAAAGCCGACAATCATGCCCTTCGGGAAGTTGTTATTCGATGCCAGCAGGTTATATGTCTTTTCCAACGACCGGTTGAGCATTTCGGTGAAATCAGGCGCATTTACATCCCAATTGTCCTGAAACCACTTTACCGCTTCCCATTTGTACTTTTCGTCTCCCCACTGCTTGGAAACGAAGTTCTGCTTATACTGGAACAGCACTTCATTTAATCTCATTGTGTCAAACATTTTATCACCTCAACTTCATTATTCTTGCGACCAGTCATCCGCAAGATTTGCGGCTTGGGTTAATACCAATTGTATTGCTTGTTCTTGCTTATCCGGTGGATAACCATATTTTTTTAGAATCCGCCTAACGATAACCATTAATCGCGCTCTTACACTTTCTTTGACAGCCCAGTCTATAGTTGCGTTCTTCCTAACTTTGTCTGCAACTTCACGAGCAATCACTCGTAGTTGTTCGTCCCCTAAAACATCTGAAGCGCTATCATTCAAACTGAGCGCATCATAGAAAGCAAGTTCATCGCTCGTTAACCCCAGCTCCGAGGATCGCATGTCTGCTTTCTTTAGATCTTGCGCAATCTTGATCAGCTCGTCAATTACTTCTGCCGTCGTAAGTAAGTTGTTCTGATACTTGTTTATTGCACCATCCAGCAGTTCCATTAGCGTTTTTGACTGAGCTATGTTTCGCTTTGTCCTAATCTTAACTTCATCGTTAAGCAATTTTCGCAAAAGCTCTAATGCGACATTTTTGTATTGCATCGATTTGACTTCTTGCAGGAACTCATCCGAGAGAATTGATATGTCCGGTTTATCTATCCCTGCCGCCTCAAAAATGTCAACGACTTCGTCGGATGAAATGGCTGTGCTGACAATACTCTTTATAACGGAATCATACCGTTCTTTTCCTTCATGCCTGTCGCCATCAAATTTACACAGTCTTGCTTTTATTGCTTGGAAAAAAGCGATCTCTTCTGCATTTTTCATAGCCTCTTCTGATGGCTTTGAAAGTGCATATGCTTGCCCCAACAGAGAAACTTCTTTTACAAACCTGTTCTTTCCATCGGGGAGTCCCAAAATGTGATTCTCTGCTTGAAGAATTATAGAGAGCTTTGCTTTAACGCTGGAATCAAAGAAATGAGAATAATCAAACCCGTGAAGCATCTGCTGAACAACTTCTATTTTTTCGATCATTATTTCTGTTGCCCGAATCTGATTCTCAGCAGGCATTCCTTTGCCGCCGCTTTCAGCATAGAAATTCAACGCTTGCTTTAGGCTTGTTCCAATTCCAATGTAGTCAACAATCAGTCCGCCCGGTTTATCTAAGAACACGCGATTCACCCTTGCAATAGCCTGCATGAGATTGTGTCCTTTCATGGGCTTATCCACATACATTGTGTGTAGACATGGTGCGTCAAAACCGGTTAGCCACATATCTCTAACAATAACAATTTTTAGCGGGTCATTAACATCTTTCATTCTTGCAGCGAGTGCTTTTCTCTGCGACTTTGTAGTATGGTGTTTTTGAATGCTTGGTCCATCGGAGCTTGATGAAGTCATTACGACCTTGATACTGCCTTTGTCAAGATCGTCATTATGCCATTCAGGTCTTAATGAAACTATCGCATCATAAAGATCAACAGCTATTCTTCGACTCATAGCAACAATAATCGCTTTGCCCTCGAATACTTCTTGACGAGCCTCAAAGTGCTTTACAATATCATTTGCAACATTTTTTATTCTCTCAGGATTACCCACAATTTTTTCAAGGGTTGTCCATTTTGCCTTTGCCTCGTCAGCATCGGAAGAAGTGCCTTCATCATTTTCTGATGGAGACTCCAATTCGGTATCAAATTGCTCAACAAGAGCTCTTCCTTCTTCGGTCAAATTAATTTTTGCGAGGCGGCTCTCATAGTAAATCTTAACGGTTACCTTATCCTCGACAGCCTGTGCAATGTCATAGATGTCAATATAGTTTCCAAACACTGCCGGAGTATTTGCGTCTTTTGACTCAACAGGAGTCCCCGTAAAACCAATATAAGTCGCATTTGGCAGCGCATCATGCATATATTTTGCAAAGCCATATGAAACTTTTTGCCCTATAATATTGTTATCTTTGTCCTTGATATCATGCAATTTGGCATCAAAGCCATACTGCGTTCTATGTGCTTCATCAGCTATTACGACAATATTGTGTCGTTCCGAAAGAGTGTCAAATTTTGCCGATCCATCGTTAGGAGAAAACTTCTGAATAGTTGTAAAGATGATCCCCCCAGACGAAACACGAAGAAGCTCTTTCAACTGTTCTGTGCTTTCTGCCTGCTGAGGAGGCTGCCGCAGAAGCTCCATATTATCTGCAAAAGTATCAAAGAGCTGATCATCAAGATCGTTCCGGTCTGTTATAACAATGACGGTTGGATTGTTCATTGCTTTTACAAGTTTACCGGTATAAAACACCATGGATAAGGACTTTCCAGAGCCTTGGGTATGCCACACAACGCCTGCTTTTTTGTTTCCGTCTTTGTCCGCTGCATGAATGGTGCTTACAACAGCTTTGTTTACAGCATAGTATTGATGGTATGCCGCAATCTTTTTTATCGTCTCGATTCTAACAATTTTCTTTTCGTCATTCTCAATTTTCGTTTTTTCAAAAGCAACGAAATTCAGAATATAGTCAATCAAAGTTGCACGATTAAAGAGCCCGTTAATTGCCACAGATAATTCGTCTTCAAAAGGTGAAGCGTCGGAAAGCCCATCTTTAGTTTTCCATGTGCTAAAACGCGAAAACGGCGCAGTATAGGACCCGACTTTGGCCTCCAGCCCGTCAGAAATAACACAAATCTCGTTATATGCAAATAATTGCGGAATCGTTTCCTTATATGTCTTGATCTGCTCAAAGGCTTTCTTTATTGTGGCATTAAGATCAGCCGCATTCTTCAATTCAAATGTTACTAATGGCAGACCGTTAACAAACAAGATAATGTCGGGCCGCTTGTTAATCCCTTTTTCGATTATCGTAAACTGATTTACTGCAAGAAAATCATTTATTCCGGGAGCGTCTGTTGGATCAATTAAATAAGCGTTATCGCCAACGATATCTCCACCTTTGCGATATTCAACAGGAATACCGTCCGTCAAATACCTGTGGAACTTTTCGTTGTCTGTAACTTGATAAGTCCCTACAACTTGACATACCGATTTGTATGCTGCCTCAATAGCATTATCAGGAAGCTGTGGATTGATTCGTTTTAGCGCATTGAGACACCTTTCTCTCAATACCACATCGGCAAAGGTATTCCTCTCCAACGGTGCCATATCCGGGGTCAAATCATTTCCCGAAACATAGGTGTATCCAAGAGATTGGAGTTCATCTATTGCCATTTCTTCGATTTCTGATTCATACAAATATGCCATAACGCACCTACCTTCTGGTGTAGAACTCATTCATACTTGCAGATGTTGCGAGCAAAGATTTTTGAATTGTGGTTATCCTTTCGCTCTGTTGCATAATCTGCTCTGACAGCTCCATAATATGCTTTTGAACCTCTTTATCCGGAAGTTGTATCTCCAAATCCAAAAACTTATCAATTGGAGCTGTTCTTCTACGCTCGTGTGTTCCGATTGAGATATTCCAATAATGCTTTTTCATGTATTCAGATTTTAGTACATGTCCAACCAGTGCAGGAGCAAAGCCCTCTTTTACATGAAGCACAATATACGCAGGGGAGGTTATGCCTTTGTCAACTATGTTGCATTGGTCAATTGCTCCTGCCCACAGAAGGTAAGGGTTATAGACTATGTCGTTTCGGAGGACGATTTTATAATCACTCGTATCTTCTGTAGCAACGCGTTTTGAAAACCTCTCTCTTTGCAGGACAAGGCCCGCATTTTCTGTACAGGTTAATATTTCTGGTTCTTCTTGTTTTCCTAAAACATCCGTTGATTCATACAGCACATCAGAAAGTTTGAAGGAAACTAAAGGAGATGTTTCTCCAGATACTTCCTTTTCGATTGAAGAGAGAAGCGAACTAATACTTTCTTGTAGTTGTTTTATCTCTTCTTTTGCAAGCCGGGCGTTATCCATTATCTTTGCTTTTGCTTCGTTTGGGTCTTTTCGATCAGACGAATCTTCTTTGATGCCTATGTAATCACCCGGATATAACGAACTGCCTTTTTTAACAATATCATCGTTACTTACCACTTTACAAAAACCGGGAACATCTTCATAAGTGCCATCTTTATGTATCCACGAATGATAGATTTTTGCTATATCTCGAATGTTATCTGGAGACAATTTGTTGTGAGTTCTATCTACCACCGTGAAAATGCGAGATGCATCAATAAATAGGGTTTTCTTATCTCTCGCAGATGCATTCCTCGATAAAACCCAAAGGCAAACAGGCGCGGGCGTAGTATAAAACAGTTTCCCCGGCAAAAGAATAATACACTCTGGTAGCGCATCGGCGACTATCCCGCCACGAATAGTTGTTTCAGCTTGCGATTCAGAAGCAAGCGATTTTGTGGCAAGTAAAAAGCCAGCTTTCCCAGATGGTGCAAGGTGACTAACAAAGTGCTGTATCCAAGCATAGTTCGCATTTTTATCCGGAGGAGTTCCGTATACCCACCTATAATCGTTAGTGAGCAATTCGCTACTCCAATCTTTATCGTTGAACGGTGGATTCGCAATGATAAAGTCGGCCTTCAAGTCTTGATGTGCATCGTTCAAGAATGAGCCTTCATTGTTCCATTTCACATTTGAGCTATCTATTCCTCTGATTGCCAGATTCATTTTGCAAAGCCGCCATGTTGTCTGGTTGCTTTCCTGACCATAGATCGATACTACTTTGTCAAACAGATTATCAAATTCGGTTCCTTGTCTGCGATAAATGTCGCTGTGAGCATTAACAAATTTTTCACTTTGTACAAACATTCCGCCTGAACCACAACAAGGGTCAAATACGCGGCCCTGATAAGGTTCCAAGATTTCAACCAGTAATTGTACAACACAAGAAGGCGTATAGAATTGTCCACCCTTTTTTCCTTCTGCAAGAGCAAACTGGCCAAGGAAGTATTCATAAACTCTTCCCAGCACATCTTTAGACTTTGAAACTGAATCTCCTAATGCTATTGTGCCAATAAGATCAATTAGGCCACCCAGAGACTGTTTGTCCAATTTTTCTTTAGCATATTCTTTAGGAAGCACTCCTCGCAATCCGGGGTTTAATTCCTCGATGGCCTCCATCGCGCTATCAACATCTTTTCCAATTGTCCCAAGTTTTGCTCTGCCCTGAAGATATGACCATCTTGCCTGTTCAGGGACATAAAAGACATTTTCTGCTCGATACTCATTAGGATCTTCCGGATCAGCACCTTCGTATTCGCCTTCGCCAGCATTCAGTTTTTCATATAAATCATTGAAGCTGTCGGAGATGTATTTGAGAAAGATCAAACCCAAAACAACATGCTTATACTCGGCAGCATCCATATTCTTTCTGAGTTTATTTGCAGCTGTCCAAAGCACCTGCTCCATAGGTTCTTCATGTGTAGCTTTCTTTGCTCTTGCCATAATTACGCCTCCATTAGTTAATTCACTTTTTATTATATACCGCCATCTGTTCCATTATCAGGACTTTGCCTTGTTTGTCATCATGTTGTAGTGCTGGCTCTGGCCCAAGGCTTCAAAGATCATTCTGAATACCTTCTTGTACGCCTCGACATCGTCACAGTCCTCTACATAATTGAGGCCGTCACTGATTCCATTGGGATTATTGATATAAGCCAGCAAGGAAGAAGCAAGCTGATAATCAGTCATATCAGGCTGGCCACCTTCGACCTGCTTGATGAACTTATCCCGGTTTTCCTTCTTCTCCAGAACAAGCTCACGAAGGTCGCTGCCCTCGTAGCCGCAAAGCTGAAGGAAGTAATATTCCAGAATCCTGCGCATCACATTTAGCGCAGGGATCGTGGATTGAAGATCACGGAGTTCTTCCCACAGTGCCGCATAGGAGTTCTGAACGGGATTATAGTTTTCCTGCTCCGAAGGCACATCTTTGCTCTGACGAACGCAGAGCTTCACTGTCGAAATATTGTCGCTCTTCCGGATCATATAGAAAGAAGCGCAGATATAATAAGCGGTCTGCTGGTAGGTAATCTCACGATGGAAGTAACCCTTGCGGCTACTCGTGCTACATTGACGGAGGGGTCAACCGTAAGTACAAAAATACACTTTATAAAATATCCTTCTGATTTTGCTTTTTCAAGGATATCCATTTTATAATGCGAGGAAAGAACAGTTTCAAAAGTGAGGTCTTCCTTTTATTCAATGGAGCGATACCTCATTTTGTCAGCAAGAATAGAAGCTTCTTCGTTACTCATTCCCGTTGATGCAACCATATCATCAGCATTTGTGTAATTTCCGACAATATCAAAGAATTGTGCTTTTCCCCGAGCCGTTTGAATCGGCAAGCACAAAAACCATCGGTTTTCGTTCAGACATATTTTCTCTCTCCGTCAGCGGTTTCTATATATGCTCTTTTATTAACTTTGTCATACTTTGCGATCGGCTTTTTGCAGATAACGGCTTTGTTTATCGCTGATTTTACAGCTTCTCTTGCCCTTTTATCCATTTCCGCATCACTTTCGGATATACCATCTGTCGGCTTATTTGGCATAATGATCTTGACGGTGCGGTCATTGCTTAAATTAATGATTTTGTTCATACCGCAACCACATTGCTTCGCATTTATCATATACTATGTAATCCCCAGTCTCTCTGCCAAACCAATAACCCTCTCTGCAAGTGTAATTGTTGTCAGTAATGTCTCCATCATGTATTCACATAGTGCGGCGTATCTATTGCGATATGGCAACACGTCCGAAATCAAACATATTCGAGATTGTCGGCTTGATTTTTCCAAATTTTAAATGGTGTTTAGTATTACTTCTCGATAAAAATTACCCCGAAGGAATTCGGTCCGCAGTTGCTCGAAACGGTCGCCGAAGCCTTTGTCACGATCAGATTTTCAAAATTGCAGTCTTTTAAAACCTCGGCTTTTATCCACTCGATCATCTTTGTGTTACAGCCTGCCTGCGTAATGAAAGCCGTGTTCTTCTCAATCGACTTTGTGTTTGACAGCGTCTTTCTGATGTAGCGTTTGCACGCTTTTCGGTAGTCGCCGTGCGTCACCGATTTCAGCGTAAGCTCGCCGTTTTTCATCACCAGGATTGGGTGAATGTTGAACGCCGAGCATATTTTTTTCACCTTCTCGGAAACCTTGCCGTTCCTATACAAATAATCCACGCTTTCGGCAATAAAGCTCGTCGAAACCTTATTTTTAAGCGTCTCGAGAGCCGCAAGAATTTCGCTTGCCGAGTGCCCGTTTTCAGCCATTTTCGCTGCCTTTATCACGAGGTGCCCAAGACCCGACGACAGATGCCCCGAATCGAAAACGTACACGCGTTTGCTGTTTTCGCAAAGCTGTGCGACAGCTTTAGCCGCGTTTTCACAGGAAAGACTGATTCCGCTGCTGATTGCAACTAAAATCACCTCGTCATATTCCGCGAGATTTTTCTCGAAAGCTTCCTTATAAACATCCGGCTCGGGCGCGGAGGAATGCGCTTTTTTGCCACCCTCCAGCATATATGAAATGACGTTGTCGGAGGTGATTTCGCGTGTGTCGAAAAACACGCCGCGGTCTGTCTCAATCGTAAAATACACGATGTCCACATTGTGCGCTTTTAGCCAATCCGCCGGCATATCACACACGCACTCCGCAACGATTTTCACCTTTTGTTCAGCCACTTACCGTACCGCCTTTCAAGTCCTCAAGAATTTTTTCGATTTGTTGTTCCGCTTCTTCGTATTCGAAGTCCTCCACGAACTCCTCAACCGCGTTAAACAGGGGCTTAAGGTCAATTCCACCGCAGCTTTTCCCGTAGCTTTTTTTGCATACTTCAATCGCCGCGTCAACATCAAAATTCTCGCAAGCCGTTCTGATCTCACTAATAAAACTCTCGACCTCATCAATTGATATTTCCGTCAGATTTTCCTGCGGAACTTTCTCTTTTGTGGGTGTGGGCTTTTTCTGAGCGATGTATTCGCTTCCGATTTTCGTCACCTTTTCGTAAAGCTCGATCATCGCCTCGTGCTTTTCTTCAATCAGCTTGAAGTTATCATTTTTTCCCGCGAGTTCAAGCTCCTTCGCAAGCTCGGAGAGCGGTTTTGAGCCGATCGTAAGAGATGTGCTTTTCAGCGCGTGTACCTCGATAACATAGTTTTTCCAGGATTTTTCCTCAAACAATTTTTGTATGTAATTCTGTTTTTCTTTGGCTTTATCAACGTATATTTCAAGAATTTCCAGGTACGCTTCCTCGTCGCCGCCCGTGTAGAAAATTCCCGTTTCCGCATCAAAAAGCGCAGTTGTTTTATCGGGCTTCGGAGCAGTTTTGCGCTTGTCATCGGCGTTGAACTTGTCCTCAGTCGGCGCTTTTATCAGTTCCTTCGGCAGCCATGTTCTCAACACTCTGTCAAGTGCCGACAACTCGATCGGCTTTGCGATAAAGTCGTTCATTCCTGCTTCCAGAAACGTTTCACGCGCACCGCTCACCGCATTTGCCGTGAGCGCGATTATCGGCAAATTCTTGTAATAGTCGCCATCTGTCGCACGTATGATCTGCGTTGCCTCAACGCCATCGATTTCAGGCATCATATGATCCATAAAGACAAGGTGAAAATCCTTCGAGCGCAGCAGTGAAAACGCCGCTTTTGCGCTGTCGGCGGTTATTACCTGCATATGATAAGGCCGCATAAGTCCCACGGCAACTTTTAGGTTTATGGGGTTGTCATCGACTATGAGTATGCGCGCTTTCGATGCGGAGAAATGCGTTGTCAGAGTTCTCCGCTCACCAAGATTTGTTACAACTCTTTCGTGGTTGAAAATCGCACCGACCGACAATATGTAAAACGGCTTGTACATACATTTCACACCATCAGGCATCTCGATCGCGTTCAATCTATCCTGCACGACAATTACTTCGGCATTTTTTACTTGGCTCAAAAAGAAATCCGAATGTTCGATGTAGTGCTCGCGCGGCGTGAAAAAGTGCGTGAACTTGTTGTGTTTCGCCGCTTCCTTCAGCTCGTCCATCGTTTCGTACACCTTGATATCGGTGTGCAGCGTCTGCGACAGCTCGCTGATGAGCAAACGGTACTCTTCGGCGATTCTCGGGTGCGAGTATTTTTTGAAATCAATAAAGCCTGCTGCGTGGATCTTGTCGGCGTCGGTGATGGTCACAAATGGCTTCGCGTCGCTCACTTTAAGCGGTATCACAAACCGGAATTCCGAACCCTTTCCATACTCGCTCGTCACGTCTATGAATCCGCCCATCTGCGTTATCAGCTTCTTTGATATCGCGAGACCCAAGCCCGTTCCCTCAACAGCGCGGTTTTTCTTCGTGTCAACCTGCTGGAAGCTCGAAAACAGCTTCTCGAGATTTTGCTCTGTGATGCCGATACCTGTGTCTGAAACCGAAACCGAGAGATTTATCCCATAGTCGTGCTTCGTTTGCGAAACTCTTATTGAAACGCATCCCTCACGCGTGTATTTGATCGCATTTGTGACGAGGTTTATGATAACTTGGCGTATGCGGATCTCATCGCCGATCAGCCCACATGGAATTTCGGGATCGGCGTGAACTATGATCTCCAGCTTTTTGTCGCTCTTTCGCGTTATCGCCATATTTATCACATCGTTGAGTGTGGATGCAATGTTGAAATTCTCCTCGATCAGCTCCATTTTTCCCGACTCGATTTTCGAGAAATCCAAAATGTCGTTGATTATCGACAGCAGGCTCCGACCTGAATTTTGTATGTTGAAGCAGTTTTCCTGCACGGTTTCGCTGATGTCATGCTCGCGCAGAATAAGCTCGGTCATTCCCACGATCGCATTCATCGGCGTGCGTATCTCGTGGCTCATATTTGCAAGGAAATTACTCTTTGAGCTGTTCGCAGCCTCCACTTCCTCAATAGCATCGGCAAGCGCTGCGCTGCGATTTGAAAGGTATTTTGTGGTAAACCAGCCGAGTATACAAAAGGACGTGATTATCAGCACCGTAAGCACGGTTTCCGGTATCGCCGACAGCCCGAAATTCGGGTCAAGCAGCTTTCCGACCAGTCCGGGCGCCATTCCTACATAGCTGAATATGCACACAGCGATAAAAAAACGGCGGTTTTCGTAAAGTGCGGCAATTATTATCGGCGCTATGAACGAGCAGAACACAATGAAAAAGTCGTAATGTGAGAAGCATACATCGGCCATTATTGTCATAAGTCCTGCCATCAGCGCATACCTTTCGGTGTAAATGTTCAGCTTGAACAGCTTTATCGCAATTCTGCTCAAAAAAAGCGCACTGAAATTGATTATCGTTGTTACGACAAGATAACGGAAAAACATATACCCCACATTGTCATCTGTATATTTCGGGTCACCGGTTTTATAGAGCACAATGTTCGTTACGATCTCGATGAAAAAAATGCTGAATACCATGAACCACTGCGTATTTCTCAACAGCTTGTTGCAGCGGCGAAGGTTTTCCTCGGGCAGATTACTTGTTCTCATAAATAGCCCCTTTCTGTATTGTTCTATTTTGATTATACTATAATACTATTTTTTTGTAAAGATATTTTTATATAATCTGTCGAATGACGTATGTTTAAATCGAAAAATAAACGGCATTTGCAAAATTTTATAACGGATAAATTATGTACCCCCGAACCTCTCCGCCACCCCAATAACCCTCTCTGCAAGTGTAATTGTTGTCAGTAACGGGTCACTGTTATAAATGCGAATTATGTCAATATATGTCTGTATAAGTTGAATTATATATTATATTTATGCAAAAATAATCAACAAAAGGTCACACCTGAACATCATCAGGTGTGTCTTGTAAATTTGTGCCTAATCAAATAACTCACTATCTAATATCTTTTCAAGAGCCATTACAGCTTCATTGTATGACAATTTTTCAAACAACAATGCAGATGTGATATTTTCATAATCTGATTTATAAACTTCTTTTTCAATTATCTCATTAAGGAGAGCCTTAAAATTCACATCATCATTTGCAGAGGAACATTGTTTATCATTCTTTCTCTCAATACGCACATGCTCTTTCAATTGTTTCAGTTCATCATTAACATTGACAATTTCAAGTAGCTTATAGATATCATAAATATGTCTGGAGTGACCGTTGATTGTTTCATTCAGATAATAATCTCCCAAAGCATACAACTTATCAATCATAGTACGCTCTGCTGCCTGAACATTCAATTCAAAGGGTTCAAGTTCATATTCAGCTATTATATCACTATAATTATTCTTTACAAGAAAATCATAAACAAAGCTTGTTGCTGTTAATCTTTTACTTGGATAAGAGCGGAGAAACACAGCAGTTTCAACTATTAACTGTTGTTTAAGATATGCAGCATTGAACACTGTTGGATAGCTGATAATATACTTATTGAAATCTCGTCTTGAACGAATCTCATCGGGATTTACAAGAGTAAAATCGAACTGCTCAATTGATGACACAATGTTAGTTTTCAAATGCTTGCGTTGTCCTTCTGTGGGTTTTGTTTCACATTGAATGTTCAAATCAATATCCACAGAAAAACGATTTATCAGCTTGTAGCATTTTGAAAGCGAAGTACCACCTTTGAATATAATATCTGGCTGTCTTTTTACAATATCTCTGAGAAAAACTGTTACAAAATAATCTTTTTCTATAATTGATGGGTCAATACCCAGTGAAGCAGCTGTTTCAGATATTACATCTCTGAACAATTCAGAATCATTATGCAAATACATTTATAAGCCCCGTTTCATAAATAGATTTGTAGATTTTATCGGGATACAACGGTAAGTATTTATCCATTTCAGCCTTTGTAATATTAAAGCTTCTGACATACCTTGCAAGACAATCTGTAAGTTCTTTGCCATCAATCTCTGAATACTGCTCAATATCCTTCAGCAAATCCATAAATTGCAATACTCTCACATTACTTTCCGTTATTTCTGTACGAGCCTTACGAACTACAAAGATACGATTACCTTTTTCAATTCGTTTAATAGGATTTCCCATTTCGCTTGTAATAATTTCTTTCACAGATGGCATTTGTGTTGTAATCCCAATCTGATTTGCAAAAGCAAGACCGCTGTAATAACCAAAGGTTTTCTTGTTGCGTGATATATATTTGCACTCGATTACATCATCAGGGAGCATAGCTACTTCCGTACCAAGTCTTGACTTCTTTGGAATATAGTAAACGCCATTCTCATAGCGTTTCAACTTACCTTCGTCAGTAAGTTTCTTGAACTGCTGACGGCGATATACTTCACTTATGCTCAATTCAATATCTGATGCAATTATCGGCTCACCTGCTTGGTATCTGTCTGTAATATACTGCCACAGCATAAACATCCTCCTTTATAACGTTTTTAAAATTTATATTTTCATTTTCGTTACTATTATATCATATCCAGATATTAATGTCAATATACAAAAGCCGTACCCGATTTGTTTTCGGATACGGCTCAAATTATGTAACTCCCACTCTTTTCACAACCTGCAAAACGCTTTCGAAGAATGATAGTTCATCTTCCAATGATATCAGCAGCGGGTCGCCTTCGCGTATGCGCATGGTCCTGCGTATTTCCTTAGGTATAACCACGCGTCCGAGGTCGTCAATTCTTCTGACAATTCCGGTTGCTTTCATTTTATCTTCCTCCGTTTTATTATCAATAATTATTAGCAATAATTTTGTTGCAGTAATAGTTTTTCACGGAGATTTTGGATTATACATTTCATGTTTAAAACTGCTTTTTATATTTTTTGTCATGTTATACGGAAAAATCTGTCGGTCAGCCTGTTTTATTGTGTGCAAGCGTGAGCAATAAATGTAGCGCTGCCCTGATGTATTTTTTTATTAATGAGTTTGGTAACAAACGCCCCAATTTACATGAAAAATTAGCGTTAACATATTTTCCTGTTGTAATTGCATAAAAACCGATTTCAGAGCGCCATGCTCAAATGTCCTGAAAATGAAACAATATCTGCTGTATAATATAGATATATATCTTTTATCGGTAAGCCTTGAAAACTAATTTCTGTTGTGATATAATTATCGCAATACAAGCAATTACAGGTATGCCGTCAGAAAAGATCGTATATATCCTATGAAAACAACTCATGTATTTACAGAAAAGAGGAATAACAATGGGTGATAAAAGCACCACAAAAAGCAGCACACGCTCAATGATAATTCTTATCGTTGCAATATCTGTGACCATATTCGCATTGGGCTTTTTTGCTTTGGGTATGCCTAAAAAAATCATGCAGGAGAATATGTGCAATAAGGGCATAGATTATCTGGAGAACGGCGAATATGACAAAGCAATAGAAATTTTTGACGAGCTTCGGGACGAAAAAAATTACGAAGGCTTAATGCTCGGCTATTATGCAAATTATCTGCGCTGCAAGGGCACGGACCTTGCAAAGGAAAAGATATATCTGGATAACATAAGCGATTATTACAACGGCAAGCTTGCCGATACAATTGCAAGGGAAAAGAAATCGCTTAAAAAAAGATGTGAGGAACAATTCAGCAAGCTTAAAGAAGAAGCCGACAAGGATCCGTATAAATACAAGGACGTCATCCCGTTTGAAGGTATGTCAATTTTTTACATAGACAGGACCTACATGGGCAAGCCGTATAAACTTGAAAAAAGTCAGATAGAAAGAGATGGAGTATATTACGATCGGTACAAGTATACGTGGTGCACATCAGTAGGACAGTATCTTCTTATGGATGCAATATGTATTGACTATGTAACAGAATGTGTTGTAACCAATATCACGATATATAACCGATTTTTATGGGAAAACGGGCTCCCCGATCTAAGCGGCCGTTCATACGTCGATGACAGTTCTTCTTCGGGCAAATCAAGCGGCAAAAGCTATAAGTACAATTACAATTACCCGGATGATGACTACAATGTATATGATTACTCCGATTATGAAGACTTTTATTACGATTATTCTGAGGATTTCGACGGATTGGATGATGCAGAGGATTATTATAATGACGCCTGGGAGGATTACGATTATTAATTCTAAAATATCCTGAAAATGACACATTGCTCTATGCTATCTGAACGCTCGTATGCTTCGTATCCGAGATGTTCGTCCATTTCCGCTTCAAGCATCTCCTGTATGGTTCCTCCAAGCAGATCTTTAAGCACTTCTTCAATGTCCTGTGTACTTTTGATGTCATACTCCTGTAGCAAGCTTACCTACCTTGAAAATGGCGAGTGTGACATAATTTTGCTTGATATAAATATGTCGCAAATAGACAAGCTTATCGAAGCATATCCTGCTCCCATACAAAACGATCAGCCGTTCAGATTCTGTGGGCATGATACAGTAACGCTATTCCTGTTTATTATTCGGATATCTGTCAAAACTGCAAAATAGACTTTTCCGCTGAGGTGAATATACACAGCAGACAGTATATACAAAGATGAGCAGAAATGCGGATAAGTTAAAAAAGGGACGGCAGTATATCATAAGCATTGATTTTGTGGGGACAAAAGCTTTATTGACAAATGATGTATAATAGTATATACTTATTATGGAAATTTATAATTTATTTATGATTTGTGGTATTTACGGAGGAAGCCAATGGTTTACAACGTTTTGTTCGGTGTTGCAGCAGTTTGTATATTAATAATAATTGTTTTTTGTGTCACCTTTAGAATTTCAAATAATTCAGTACAAAGTAAACGCTTTAGTAATCTGATTATTGTAATGCTTTTTGCAGCATTTTTTGATACAATATCGGGAATAACAATAAATTATCGCCAGTATGTGCCTGTATGGATAAATATTCTTATAAATACAATTGATTTTGCTGTTATAGCTAGTGGGATTTTTTGTTATTCAAGATACATAGATATATTAGTGTATAATGATGAAAATAAAACCATGTTATTTTTCAATAAATGCGTATACGGCGCTTATCTGATTTTATTGGCGGCCAATTCATTTCTCGGATTTATTTTTGATTTCGACAGCGAAGGGAATTATCTGAAAACCGAGTTTTATTTTTTGATATATTTAACCCCTCTTTATTATACAATTTACACTTCTGCATTGCTGATACATAATCATAGAAAATATGAACGAAAACAGATTGTAGCTATTTCATCCTTTTGTCCTATGCTTATAATCGGAGCTATATTACAGTTAATATTCCCCTATGTGCTGCTTACAATGTTTGTATCAACACTTTCTTTAATTGTCATTCTGTTTTTCATGGAAACGCCCGATTATCAGAAACTGAATAATACTATGCTTGAACTGGATAAGGCAAGGCAGGAGGCTATTAAGGCTAGTAAAGCCAAAAGTGAATTTCTCTCAAATATGTCCCATGAGATAAGAACGCCTATAAATGCCGTTCTGGGCATGAATGAAATGATAATGCGCGAATCGAGCGAAAAGCAGATCGTTGAATATGCCGCAAATATCCAAAGCTCGGGCAGAACGCTTCTTTCCATTATCAACGACATTCTGGATTTTTCAAAGATAGAGTCGGGCAAGATGGAGATAGTGCCCGTTTCCTACGATGTCAGCTCCCTTGTGAATGACATTGTGAACATGGTAAGGATAAGGGCAGAGAAGAAAAAGCTGAGATTTATTTACGAGATAGACGAGAATATCCCGTCAATGCTTTACGGTGACGATGTAAGAATAAGGCAGGTAATTACAAACATTCTTACCAACGCAGTAAAATATACTCCCGAGGGCTATGTGCAGCTGAGAATGAATGTCGTGAATATCGAGAATGATATTCTGCAGCTTGAAGTCAGCGTAACAGATACCGGAATAGGCATCAAGGAAGAGGATATGGATAAGCTTTTTGCCTCATTCCAGCGTCTTGATCAGGAAAAGAACCGCAGTATCGAAGGTACGGGGCTGGGAATGTCTATCGTACAGCGCCTGCTTGATATGATGGGCAGCGAATTAAAGGTTTCCAGCGTTTACGGTTCGGGGTCCACTTTCTCCTTTGAAATAGAACAGAAGATAGTAAAAGCCGAGCCTATCGGTGATTTTGAGCAGCGGTTCAAGGCAGCGGCGGCGGAGCATACTTCCGACACTGTTATTCGTATTGCTCCAAAGGCAAGAGTGCTTGTGGTTGACGATAACGAAACAAACCTGCTTGTTGCAAAGAGCCTGCTTAAACGAACAAAGGTAAACCTTGACACGGCACCAAGCGGTGCAAAGTGTATTGAACTGCTGAAAAACAACCGCTACGACATTGTATTCCTTGACCATATGATGCCCGAAATGGATGGTATCGAAACCTTGAAGAAGATCAAAGAGGAAAACCTTGCAGCGGATACCTGCTTTATCGCACTTACGGCAAACGCTATCCACGGGGCAAGACAAACCTACCTTGACGCAGGCTTTGACGATTACCTTTCAAAGCCGTTTACGGGAATGGATATTGAAAAGTGCCTTTTCGGACATATTTCGCCGAGCCTTTGCGAAGAAGAAGTACAGATCGCGGAGAAAAATTCCGAAGAAACCTCAGCCAAGCCTGCCGAAATGGATACAAATACTCTTTTCAGTCCAGAAGAGGGAGCAAAATATACGGGCGGAGACATTGAGGCTTACAACGATATTCTTGCACTTTATGTCCGCAAAGCTCCCGAGCTTTCACAGCGTATTGAAAAGCTTTTCGATGAAAAAGACTGGAAAAATTACGTCATAGAAGTACACGCATTAAAGAGTTCCTCGCTTACAATCGGTTCAAAGCAGCTTTCCGAGCTTGCAAAGGAGCTTGAGCTTTCGGGCAAAGCAGGAAATTACACAGTTATTGAAGAAAAGAACAGCGAGCTCCTTGCACTTTACCAAAAGGTCGCAGAGCTTGGACAAGAATATCTTGAGAAACTCGATATTCCGAAGGAGGAAACTTATGCCGAAAATGAGCAGCTTACCGAAATTACGGCGGAAAAGGCAAAGGAATACTTCAATGCCATCAAGGAGGCTTGTCTTGCATATGACGCCGATGAAGCCGAAAGGCTGTGCGGTGAGATCTCGGGCTGTTCTGTAAACAGTCAGCCTCTTAAACCTGTGCTTGATGAAATTATAGCTGTAGCAGAGGATTTTGAATACGAAGCTGCGGCCGAAGCTGCGGAAAAATATGCCGAAAAGCTCTGATAGGATATTGGAGAATAAAAATGAAGGTATTAAAGAATATAGGAAGCTTTTTTGCAGCAATGGTTCCTTTCATTGTTTTTTTGTAGTGCAGATCATTGTCATTTTTTAGGCATATTTATTGCACTTGCTGTGGAAATGATGTCGAGTTCGGCATTCACCGAAACAATTTCCGATAAAAGTGTGTTTGTGATCGGTATTACCGATGTTTTCATTAAAAAAACCTGCTTTTACAAGCAGATACGAGGTTATTATGTACCATTTACTGATTGTTGACGACGACAAAATAAATCTGTCCGCCGCCAAAAACGCTCTGTCGGGAGTTTATAAGATAACCGCCGTGACTTCCGGAGGACAAGCTATTAGTTTTTTGCAAAACAATACCTGCGACCTTATCCTGCTTGACATTAATATGCCCGAGATGGACGGATTTGAGGTTATGGCGAAGATACGCGAAGATACTTCCCTCGCGGATATTCCGATAATTTTTCTTACTGCCGACAACGATCCGGAAATTGAAAGCCGCTGCCTTAAAGAGGGAGCGATGGACTTTATCACAAAGCCGTTTGTACAGAATGTTATGCTTTCGAGAATAAGCCATGCTCTCGAACTGGAGGCACTCCGACGGGATCTTTCGGCGGAGCTTGAAGCGCGCACCATTCATATAAAGTATATTCAGGAAATGATGGTCATAGGCATGGCGACAATGGTAGAAAGCCGCGACCTTTCCACCGGAGGACATATCAAGCGTACAAGCATGGTCGTGAGAATATTTGCGCAAAAGCTTTCAAATGAGCCGTACAGCCTACCGAAAAGCTTTCTCGATAAGGTCATCAGAGCTGCGCCTATGCACGACCTCGGAAAGATCGCAGTCGATGACAGAATTCTCCGCAAACAGGGCAGATTTACTCCGGAGGAATACTCCGAGATGAAGAAGCATTCTGCCGAGGGACAAAGGATCGTACAGCATATCCTCGAAGGTGTCGAAGAAGCGGAGTTCGTGAAAATAGCCGAAAATATTGCTCACTATCATCATGAAAAATGGGACGGCTCGGGTTATCCCGATGGACTTTCGGGTGAAGATATCCCGATCGAAGCAAGGATAATGGCACTTGCGGATGTGTTCGACGCGCTTGTCAGCAAGCGATGCTATAAGGAACCATACTCCTATGATAAGGCGTTTTCGATAATCGAGGAATCTGTCGGAACACATTTCGACCCGAAGCTCGGAAAGATTTTTCTGGAATGCCGTCCCGAATTGGAAGCACTGTATGATTCGGTATGCAATGACTTGGAAAAAATTATTAAAAAAAATGAAGCCGAATAATATAAAGATCGGCTATCATCACCAGCGACAGCTGTACATTTGAAATGCCCGAAGAAAATGTGACTATTTCCGCTGAATTTGAGGAATCGCATAATTAGAGCACCGACTATTCATACGATACCAATTATCATTGGTAAAGTTTTTTTCAAATCTGATAGTCAAAATATCACCTATGGAGGAAAAACAGCTTTCAAAGCTTCGCCTTGAAAAGATAGGTTTTGTTTTCCAGTTTTATAATCTGGTGCAGAATCTCAGCGTTGAGGATAATATCCTGCTGCCCATGAGCGTCAATTCGTGGAAATTTTTGTGTACCTCATTGTGCCTGCCTATGATCCTGATATTGCTTTATAATACGATCAGCTGAACCGAAAATCCTAACATAAAGCTGGTTTGAGAAAAGGGCGTAGGATTTGTGAAGTCGAATGAAGGATCGAATTTAGTCAAGCATAATTTGCCTGATCGTACTTGACTAAGCCTATAATATGGTACCCTTAGTATAAAAAGTAGGACTTCCTGCCAGGAAATCCTACAAAATTACTTATCGAATTTTTCTATTGCTTCTTTTGGAGTAAGCAGGGGAACGCCAAAGTCGGAAAAATCATTTGTATTTCGGGTGATTATGTAGGCACAGCTGTTAGCCATTGCACATTCGGCTAATAATCTGTCCTCAAAATCTTTCGCCTTTGCAATGAACGCAGCAACAACATTGTCGTTTGTTACGGGAAGAACCTTTACAATATCCAACAAATTACCAAGACATTGATATGCAATATCGGTATTGTGGGTGTATTTGCGGACAACATAAAAAATGTCTGTTATTGTGGAAGCGGTAACATATCCGATAATTTTTCTATTTTCACATAGGGACAAAACCTTATGTGATTCTTGAAAATACGGCTCACGCTCGGTCAGAACATCAATAATGATATTGGTATCAATCATTGATTTCATATTTCAGAAAACGCTCCTCTCTCAGAGAAGTTTTATCAATATCATATCCGGATAAAATGCCGCTTATGGAGTCAACGGCGCTGACCTGCGGATTGCTCAATTTCGCTATAGTTTTTCCGTTTTTGGTGATAAAAATATCTTCCTGCAGCCGGGGGATAAGTTCAAGATATTTGCCAAAATTAGTTTTGAATTCAGTAGCTGTAACGATCATAGGTATTCCTCCTTTGCGACTCTTATTATATCTATATTATATGCGAAAATCAGAAAAAAGTCAACATATTTAGTGCGAAATCAAAAGAAATGTTTCGGAAATCGCACGAATTGCATAGAATACACATTCAGGACGAGATCGTGGATATCACTATCACATACAGCAAAAGAGTTGCCGCTATTGTAGGCGTTATTACAAGAGTTATATGAATTCAGACATACTTTCTCTCTCCGTCAGCGGTTTCTATATATGCTCTTTTATTGACTTTGTCATACTTTGCGATCGGCTTTTTGCAGATAACGGCTTTGTCATATTCGTTTTTTATATTATATTCCAAAAGCATATTTATGAAAAAATTAGAACAGAAAAATTATGTACCCCCGAACCTCTCCGCCAAACCAATAACCCTCTCTGCAAGTGTAATTGTTGTCAGTAACGGGTCGCCTTCGCGTATGCGCATGGTCCTGCGTATTTCCTTAGGTATAACCACACGTCCGAGGTCGTCGATCCTCCTGACAATACCTGTTGCTTTCATTTTATATTCCTCCGTTTTATTAGCATTATTTTTGTTGCTTTAATAGTTTTTCACGGAGATTTTGGATTATACATTTCATGTTTAAAACTGCTTTTTATATTTTTTGTCATATCAGGCGGAAAAATCAGGGAATTTTATTTTGTATATAACAGCGAGAGCTGCGTTTCACACATAGGTGAACGCAGCTCCTTTTATGGGTATATTCCGTTAAGCTGAAAATGTAAACTGCCCTACAAATGGGAATTTGTCGATTCTGTTCAGTATGAATAATCATTCATCAGAATTGAGTTCTTTTCTGTCACACATCATATCTTTCGCTTTAATTAGCGGATGATGATAGCGTTTGCGTTTATCGGGCAAGCGCAGGTTTCTTGACACCAGCGTTTTCAATTCTTTATAAGCCTCAGGTGTTTTGAATTGAATTGCTTTTGTAGGACAATATGCAACACAGGCATTACAGCCGTGACAATTATGGTTCCACACGGGTCTTTTTTCGTTCATTGAGATATTGCGTGTAGGACATACCTTTGAGCAAGTACCACAGCCTGTGCATCTGTCGTCTGTATAAAAACCTTTGTCATACTCTTTTTCAATTTTCAAATACGGTCCCATTACCTTTGTAAATCTTTTGCGAGTTATAGGCGACATTCTGGGATAGGGTCTTTGTTTTCTTTGAGTTATTTCATTTCCAACTTGTTCCATTTGCTTTTCCATATAAGGCAACATAATTTTCTCCGGCGGAAAAGGCGGATATGCTATACACTGGCTTGCAACACAGCGTATTGCCCGACCATAGTTGAGGTGCGCTCCCTTTTCTGAAAGAAGCATTTCAACCGTTTCAAAGCTCTTTCCAAGGACTGCAATATATGTTACTGACATAAATATATAAGCATTAGGATTTACATTAAGCCGCTTGATGAAGTCTTTGAAAGCTCCGGGGATATCCCATTCATAAACAGGACAAACAAATCCAATGACATCGGCTTGTTCGGCTGAAACATCATCCGGGTCAGAACGAACATTGACTAATTCTGCGCCGCCAATTCTTTCCGCTATTTTCATTGCTGCGCGCATACTGTTTCCGGTACCACTGAAATAGTATATAATTTTTTTCATTTTGCACCTCACAAATTCCGATTTGTCGGGCAGTTTTACCCGACATTATGTTGAATACATTATACAATATTGAGCCCTCAAAATCAACCGAATCAGAAAAAATCGGATTTGAAAAAATGATATATCTCATGCTGCAAATTCCTATTCGGTTCTGACATCAAGAATAATATAGCCTGTTTCGTTGTCCATAAGTGCTTTGGCTTCGGAAGCAGAAATGGAGGTATAAGTTATGCAGTGGATATATTACACTGTTGATTCTTCGGCTATCCTCAATTCCTTCAAGTATTTCTTCAATACTCAGTTTTTCGTGGGATTTCATTCCTTTGGGCTTTTTTTCTATTATACCATGATTCTTTCCTTTTGTCTGGTTACATTTCGTTTACAGCTTTTTTACTCGTTAAAATACCTTGATTATACTGCTTACAGCTATTGACAATTTAGACAAAATGTGATAAAATAATTGTATCAATTGATGAAAGCATTACATACTTTTGCTATAAAAAAACAGAAGTCTTTATGTTCGGAGTCGTAATGTATGAATTTTTTCTGTAATGTTGATATTTTATTTAGGAAGTGATCAAATGAAATCAGGAAAGTTTTCTGCTATTTCTCTTTGTCTTGCAATGTCCGTTTTAATTTTAGGCGGCTGTGCTGCACATACTGAGCTTGAAAGCTACGATGATTATGTTGTAAATACTGCTGCATCAAATGGTCAAAAAGTTCAGACCGACACGGAAACGGTCATAGGCATTCCAAAGGAAGACATAAATGTAGGAGTTCTGTATATATCCGACCCTGCCGAGGGCAGCGGATATTCCTACACACATGACCTGGGTATTCAGGGAATGCAGAAAAATCTCGGCCTTGCCGACAGTCAAATACATCGCGTTATTGTTGATGATTTGGATACTGTGGCTACCGAGCAAGCAATAGATACCCTTGTGGGGGACGGCTGCAATGTTATCTTTACCACGAGCTGGGGCTATATGGAAACGACTGCTGCCTGTGCAGAAAAATACCCCGATGTGTATTTCTCACACGGAACGGGCTACCTTTCCAACGGAAAGAACTTTACTAACTACTTCGGACGAATTTATCAGGCAAGATATCTTAGCGGTATCGTCGCAGGGCTTAACACGGAGTCGGACAAGATAGGCTATGTTGCGGCAATGGGTACCGCAAGCTCCGAGGTGACCGGAGGTATTGACGCATTTGCTCTGGGAGTTTATTCCGTAAATCCGGATGCAGAGGTTTTTGTCAAGGTCACCAACAGCTGGTATGACCCCGATCTTGAATCGCAGTATGCCTTCGATCTCCTTGACGCAGGCTGCGATGTTATCACTCAGCACGCCGATACGGCTTATCCTGCCATAAATGCAGAAAGCAGGGGCGCATACGCTATCGGATACAATTCCGATATGAGCAAGGAAGCTCCCGATTCGGTGCTGTGCAGCGTAATATGGACATGGAGCGCCTATTATACCGAAGCTGTTCAGAGCATTATTAACGGCACATGGGACGGCGAGAATTATTACGGCGGACTTGCAGAGGGTCTTGTGGGCATAACAGATATGTCCGATTTCTGCAATCCCGAATGTGATGAAAAGGTTGCCGAGGCTACACAACAGATGCTGAGCGGAAGCTTCAACGTATTTGACGGAGTTATAGAGACAAATACGGGCGAAACTGTGGGTGAGGAAGGCTCAACTCTCAGCGACGCTGATATAACAGGCGGCATTGACTGGTATTTTAAGACCGTGACCGTGCTTGAATAAAGGAGGAATATGAAATGAAAGTAAGCATACTTGCTAAATTTCTCTGCGGAGCGGTTCTTCCTATTCTTGTTCTGGGAGGAGTAATTTACTACATTGCCGAGACAACTTTCCGAAGCTCTGTTCTGGAGCAGGCTGAAAATGCGATGAGAAATACAGCTACCTGTACTCTTGCCGCTTATGAAACAAATTCGGGAGAATACTATATTTCCAAAAACGGCGATGTTTGGAAGGGCGGATATAATATTTCCCTCTCCGACAATCTTATTGACGGTATAGCAGGAGATGACGGAACTGTTGTAACATTCTTTTACGGTGCAGACAGAATAATGACCTCCGCCAAGGATAGCGATGGCAGAAGGCTTCTTGATACTCCTGCAGGAGATAAGATAGTATCTGAGGTGCTGGAAGGCGGAAACGAATATTTCAGCAGTTCCGTATATATTGACGGAACAGTCTATTACGGCTATTACATACCCGTTTATCAGGACAGCGGCAGCTCTCCTGTGGGAATGGTCTTTGCTGGACAGATAAAGGAGCAGGTAGACAGCAGCATTAACAGCCTTATCAGCAAGATACTTGTTGTAGTGTTCGTTATTGCAGCGGCAGGACTTCTTCTGGCAGTGTTCGTGGCAATGTCGGTGACAGGCGCAATAAATAAGGGAGTTAATGTTCTCAAGGAGCTTGCTTCGGGCAATCTGTCGGCGAACGTACCGAGGAGTATCACACGCCGCAGAGACGAGGCCGGCGAGCTTGCAAGGGCGGTTGAGGAACTGAAAAATTCTCTGACGGACATCATCTCCCGTCTTAAAGCAAACTCAGATTCGCTGCTTAAGGCATCGGAAATACTCAACAATATGGCAGCAAGGACTATGAACACTCTTGGTGGTTTTGAGTCTGCGATATCGGATATGACCTCGGGCGCAAATAGACAGGCTGAAGAAATGAACAGCGCAGGCAATAGCGTGTCTGTAATGAGCAGCGTTATCGGCACTACTACCGATGAAATTGCCGCACTTAATGAAAACTCGGAAAGTATGCTCAGAAACAGCGATACTGCGGCGGTAAATCTTAAAAAACTCCTTGACGTAAACAGTAAGGTAAGAGACTCTATTGATATAATCGGTGAAAGCACGGCTCAGACAGACAGCTCGATCAATGAGATAAGCGAAGCTGCAAAAATGGTGTCGGAAATAGCTGAGGAAACCTCTATCCTTAGTATCAATGCCAATATCGAGGCTGCAAGAGCAGGAGCTTATGGACGTGGTTTTGC
Source organism: uncultured Clostridia bacterium (assembly GCA_945876755.1). Lineage (GTDB taxonomy): Bacteria > Bacillota > Clostridia > Oscillospirales > Ruminococcaceae > RGIG8773. The sequence continues at coordinate 273 of CAMCPM010000012.1, read as the reverse complement.
AGTAGTCGCTTCTCAGGTAAGGACTCTTGCTGTGGAATCTACAAAGTGCGGAAAACAGATACAGGAACTCGTAGAACGTCTTACTTCAGATTCTGCGCTTACCATGAAAACAATGAAGGAAGCAAAGCAGATAATCAACGACCAAAGCGCAAGTATGGAAAATACTGCTGCTGCGGTCAGCGAGGTCATCGGAGGAATACACTCTTCCGCCGACAGTATCCGCATAATCGAAAAGCATACGGCACAGCTTGAAAATGTCCGTGCGGATATTGT
>CAMCPM010000011.1 GCA_945876755.1 uncultured Clostridia bacterium | reverse complement strand
GCCCCTAAGAACCCTGCGAGCGCCAGCCGCGCTCGACCGGCTATTGTCGCTTCGCGATATTCCGCTAAACTTTAATTTATTGCAAAAACCATATGGCAGACATCATTTTACAAAATCCAATATTTAACAATATTCCGTTAAATATAATTGACAAGAACAAAATTATGTAGTATAATATATTTTGATTTATTATGTTCGGATTTGGATATACTCCATTTAATGCGTAAGACCCAACAGGGACATTTCATCAAACCGACCGTCCTGAAGCCCTGTTTACGGGATGCGCAAAGCTTTTTCAGCCGCAGATAAGAAACATTCCCATAATGTTTGAAACGGACCCTGCGCCATTGATCAGCATACCCTGAATTATGAATCGTACATATTTTTTACTTTGAAAGGATTGGTATTACATTGGCAAAAAATGAAAAGAATGACATTGAGCTGAACGCTTACGGCGAGAAAATTGCGCCCAAGCAATCAAGACAGTCAAAAAAGAAAGAAACTGAAAATACGAAAACCGCTAAAAATACAGCTAAAAAAACTTCAGCAAAAAAAGCAGACAGCAAAAAAGCCGAGGGACTCTTCACAAGCAAAGCTGCTGCACGAAAACCCCGTCAGACAAGCCAGACAGTTCAGCCCCGTCAAGAGCAGCCTGCAAAGCCTAAAGCAGAAAGAAAACAGACGGCAGCCCCCGAAATTCACCCCGAAACGGGACTCCCCATACACACCACAAATCACAAGTCTATAAAGAAAACTCCGCTGAAGATAATTCCTTTGGGCGGTCTTAACGAGATCGGCAAAAATATGACCGTTTTCGAGTGCGCAAACGATATGTTTATCGTGGACTGCGGACTTGCCTTCCCCGACAGCGATATGCCCGGTGTTGACCTTGTTCTGCCCGATTTCACATACGTTGAACAGAACGCCGAAAAAATCAGGGGTATCGTCATTACCCACGGTCACGAGGACCACATCGGCGGACTTGCATACCTGCTGAAAAAAGTGAATGTTCCCGTTTATGCAACACGGCTTACGATAGGTCTTATCGAGGGGAAACTCAAGGAACACGGCATACTTTCAACTGCCAAGCTTAACGTGGTAACTCCCCGTCAGACCGTAAAAATGGGCTGCATGGCAGTAGAATTTATCCGCGTGAACCACTCTATCCCAGATGCAGTTGCTCTTGCTATCCACACACCTGCCGGCATTGTGGTGCATACGGGCGACTTTAAGGTGGACTACACACCTATTGAAAGCGAAATTATCGACCTTGCACGTTTCGGCGAGCTTGGAAACCGCGGTGTTCTTGCGCTTATGTCCGACTCCACAAATGCGGAGCGCAGAGGTCATACCGCTACCGAACGCACAGTAGGCAACAGCTTTGAAAGACTTTTTGACACCGCCGAGGGAAAGCGTATAATTATCGCAACATTCTCGTCGAATATACACAGGATACAACAGATAGTAAACAGTGCTGTACGCTGCGGACGCAAAATAGCCGTTTTCGGCAGAAGTATGCTTAACGTTATAAGCACTGCTATGGAGCTTGGCTATCTTAAAGTTCCCGAGGGACTTATCATTGATATTGACGCTATGAACCGTTTTCCGCCCGAAAAAATAGTGCTTATCACTACGGGAAGTCAGGGTGAGCCTATGTCGGCGCTGTCGAGAATGGCAATGAACGAGCATCGCAGCGTTACAATAACTCCTATGGATTTCATCATCATCAGCGCAACGCCTATCCCCGGAAACGAAAAGCTGGTAACAAAGGTCGTAAACGAGCTTATGCGCTCCGGCGCAGAGGTGATATACGAGTCGATGTACGACGTACACGTTTCGGGACACGCCTGCCAGGAGGAGCTGAAGCTTATGCTCTCACTGACAAAGCCGAGATTTTTCATTCCCGTACACGGCGAGTACAAGCACCTTAAAAAGCACGCAGGTCTTGCTTACAGCCTTGGCTTCGAGCAGGACAGCGTTATAATCGGCAGCATAGGCAACGTTATCGAAACTGACGGCGTAAGTATGCGCGTTACGGGACAGGTCCCCTCGGGCAGAGTCTTTGTGGACGGTCTTGGCGTCGGCGATGTTGGCTCTATCGTACTGAGGGACAGAAAGCATCTTTCCGAAGACGGACTTATCATTGCCGTTGCAACTATCGAATCGGAAAGCGGAGCTATCCTGGCAGGTCCGGATATCGTATCAAGAGGCTTTGTTTATGTCAGAGAATCGGAGGAGCTTATCGAGTCCTCAAAGGCTCTGCTTATGAAAACGCTTCAGGGATGTCTTGACGGCGATACCCACGACTGGAACACTATCAAAGGCAAGATGAAGGACGCACTGGGCGACTATATTTATATGAAAACCAAGCGCCGCCCGATGATATTACCCATTATTATGGAAATTTAATTAATGCGGAATTCGTAATTCGTAATGCGTAATGCGTAATTAAAACGAAAGCTAAAGCTTTCATTTCCGAGTTTTTTCGCATTGCGAAAAAACATCGGGGCTTTGTTTGGATTAACACATAAAAATGAACGCAAGCGTTTGTTTTTGTAGGGGCGGAATCTATTTCCGCCCGTTAATCGCCGAAAAAACATGAGCGGATATTATCCGCCCTTGCAAAAATTATTACTCCACATTTACTGAAAGGAAATGCCTATGACAGGAAAACGCTGGACAGCTTTTAAAATGGTGTCGCTGCTGCTGGTAGTGGTATCCCTTGCTTGCGCTTTCTCGGTGTATGAGGTTGACGAAGCACGCTTCTGGACGCTTCTTGCAATAACCGCACTGACAGCGCTGGCTTTTCTGACGCTGTTTTCCGCTTCTCAGAAAAATCTGCATAAATTCGTGACGGAAATGGAATCCCAGCTTAATCTTACAGAAAGAGACTCGCTGTATAAATTTCCTGCGCCTGCGATAATCGTGGACAGCGAGGGAATTATCGTATGGTACAACATTGCATTTACCGAACAGGTATACGGCGGAGACGCATTCGGTCTGCATATCACGAAGATCATCGACATAGATCTGCAGAAAACCCTTGAAAATAAAAACACGACCATAAGCTATGAAACAGGACACTTCCGCGTATCGGCGGTAACTACCGAAAAGCGTGATTCGGATTCAGAGCTTATTTCCGACCTGACTCTGCTTTACTTCGACGATATCAGCGATTATATCACTCTTGAAAACCGCTTCAACGATATACGTCCTGCTGTAATACTTATTTCCGTGGATAATTATGACGATATTCTTTCCAACGAAAAAGACAGCGAAAAAGCCCACATTATGATACAGATAGACAAGCTTTTGGAAACATATTTCGAGGAGCATCACTCTCTGTTGAGAAAGCTTGCAAGCGACAGGTTTATCGCCGTTGCCGAAGAGCGGGACCTTAACAAAATGATCGCGGACAAGTTTAAGATACTTGATAATGTAAGGGCTATTCCCGTAAATGAAAAGTCGCAGGCGACCCTTTCAATAGGAGTCGGCACGGGAGCACAGAACATCCCCGAAGCGGAGCAGTCAGCAAAGCAGGCTCTTGAAATGGCTCAGGGCAGAGGCGGCGACCAGACCGCTGTAAAAAGCGAAAATGGCTTTGAATTTTTCGGCGGCGTTACAAAGGGTATCGAAAAGACCACAAAGGTCAAGACACGATTTGTTTCCACAGCTCTTGCCGAGCTTATAAATTCATCATCGGGCGTTATCGTTATGGGTCACCGCTACGGCGACCTTGACAGCGTAGGTGCAGGCGCAGGCATGGTTGGTGCCATAAGACGGCTCAATCCCGATATTGAGGCATATATGGCAGTCGACGGCGAACGCAATCTTGCCAAGCCGATAATAAACCGTCTTAATGACAATCTGACCGACGAGCTGCCCGTTTTCATTTCTCCCGAAGAGGCTCTTGAACGTATGGATGACGATACTTTGCTTATAATCGTTGATACCCACAACAAGGAGATAATTGAAAGCACAGCACTTTACGAGCGTGCAAAGCGTATTGCCGTTATCGACCATCATCGCCAGACGGTTAATTACATTGACAATGCGGTTATCTTCCATCATGAGCCGTATGCGTCCTCTGCAAGCGAAATGACCGCAGAACTTATCCAGTATTTTAACGGTATCGACAAGCTGCCAAGCTATTATGCCGACGCTATGCTTGCCGGAATAATGCTTGATACGAAAAACTTTGTTATGCGTACCGGCGTGAGAACCTTTGAATCGGCGGCTTTTCTGAGAAAGCTTGGCGCGGATATGGTTGCCGTAAAGGGACTTTTCGCCAACGATTTCGAGTGTATCAGACACCGTTCGCAGCTTATAAGCTCAACCGAGATATATAACCGCTGCGCAATTGCAGCGGACGACAGCGGCTCTGCCGATTCAAGAGTAAGCGCAGCTCAGGCGGCGGACGAAATGCTCGGCATCGAGGGCGTAGACGCAAGCTTTGTAATATTTCGCACTCCCGACGGCGGCGTAAGCATTTCCGCACGTTCGCTGGGCGTAATGAACGTTCAGATAATCATGGAAAAGCTGGGCGGCGGCGGTCATCAGACTATGGCGGCGGCGCAGTTTACGGGAATAAAGGTCGCTGAGGCGAAGGCAAAACTTATCGGCGCTATTGACGAGTTTATTGCGAATATTTCATAATAATTTGAAATTAGAAAAGTGGAAAGTGATATTTTTTTATAATTCAAATTTCCTATTCAAAATTTATTACAATACGAAAGGATGTTAAAAATGAAAGTAATTTTCTTACAGGACGTAAAAGGCACAGCTAAAAAAGGCGAGGTAAAAGAGGTTTCCGACGGTTACGCAAGAAACTTCCTTATCGGCAAGGGACTGGCAGTTGAAGCTAACGCAAAGAATATGTCCGACCTTGCAGGAAAGAAGTCCTCGGAGCAGCACAAGGCTGACGTTGCAAAGCAGGAAGCTCTTGCTGCCGCTGCTCAGATAAAGGGCAAAAAGGTCGTATGCAAATCAAAGGCAGGTCAGGGCGGAAAGCTTTTCGGCTCGGTAACGGCAGGCAATATCGCAGACCTTATGGCTGAACAGCTTGGCGTTAAGGTAGACAAGAAGAAGATATCTCTCAGCACCGAGATCAAAGCCTTCGGTACTTACACCGCAGAGGTAAAGTTCCTTGCAGGCATCTCGGAAAAGCTCACCGTTGAGGTCGTTGAGGAATAAGCATTTACTGCTTACCGTTAAAATGAATGGTGAAGAGTTAAAAGTTACCGGAGGTGCAAAATGGATCTTAACCTTGATATAGGCGAGCTGCCCTATAACCTTGAAGCGGAGCAGACCGTGCTGGGTGCGCTGCTTCTTGACCCCGAATCGCTCAGCATTGCAATGAACTACATAAAGCCGGACAGCTTCTATGTCACAAAGCACCGGGACCTTTTCGCAATTATAATCAGACTCTTTACCCTCGGCGTAAATGCGGATATCATCACCGTTATCAACGACGCCGTAAAAGAGGGCATTTTTGAAAGCACTACCGCAGGCAAGGAGTATCTCGCTTCGATAATGGAGGGCGTGCCCACCACAAAAAATATTGAAAGCTACTGTAAGATAGTTGAGGAAAAATACTATATCCGCAGCCTTATCACTACTGCAAGGGATATTATAGAAGCCTCATCCGCAGGACAGGAAAGTGCCTCGCAGCTTCTTGACTACGCCGAGCAGAAGATATACGATATCCGCAGGGGCAAGGCTACCGATGGTATGATGAAGATAGACGAGGTCGTACTTGAAGCCTACGACGAACTGGGAAGAAAATCAGGTCCCGACAAGGAGCAGTATATTGGCGCAAAATCGGGATTTTCCGACTTGGACAGCGTGATAACAGGTCTGAACAAATCCGACCTGCTTATCGTTGCGGCGCGTCCCGCAATGGGCAAGACCTCTTTTGTACTCAACATTGCTTCCAACGTTGCACGCAGAAACAAGGATATGGAGATAGTTATTTTCTCTCTGGAAATGTCCAAGGAGCAGCTTGTTACCCGTATGCTTTCTTCGGAAAGCCTTGTTGAAAGCGAATACCTTATGAAAGGCAATATTTCCGGCGACCAGTGGGTAAAGCTTGCCGAAGGTGCAGAAAGGCTTTCAAGCATGAATATCTACCTTGACGACACCGCAGGCATAACTGTACCTCAGATGAAAGCCAAGCTGCGCCGTCTGAAAAATCCTGGTCTTGTTATCATAGACTACCTCCAGCTGATGAATTCCAGCCGGCGTATCGACAACCGTGTAAACGAAATTTCTGAAATAACACGTCAGCTGAAGCTTATGGCAAAGGAAATGAACGTGCCAGTCATCACTCTTTCGCAGCTTTCACGTTCGGTAGAATCCAGAACGGACAAGCGTCCTATCCTGTCAGACCTGAGAGAATCGGGCTCAATCGAACAGGACGCCGATATTGTAATGTTCCTGTACCGTGACGGGTACTATAACAAGGAGAACCCCGACCAGACCCTTGCGGAATGTATCGTAGCCAAAAACCGACACGGTGAAACGGGTACGGTTAACCTCCGCTGGAACGGACAGTATACATTGTTTCTGGGTGCGGATATGTTCAATAAGCAACAGCCTCCCGGGAAATAAATAAAAAGCAGCAAATCGTAGGGGCGGATTCCATATCCGCCCGAAAATAAAAGGACAGCCATGCAGGAAAAAGTTAAAGCAGTTATCGCAAAATATAATATGCTTTCAGCAGGGGAAACTGTTTTTGCCGCTTTGTCGGGCGGCGCAGACAGCGTTGCCCTGCTTCTTGTGCTTGCGGAGCTTTCGGAAAAAGCAAACTTGAATTTTAATCTTGCTGCCGTTCACGTCAACCATATGCTTCGTGGAAAAGAAAGCGACCGTGACGAGGCTTTCTGCCGTGAACTGTGCGGAAAAATGAATATCCCTCTGACGGTTTTTCGTGAGGACGCTGCCGCTTTTTCACGTTCTCTTGGAGTATCGGTTGAAACGGGCGCAAGAGAGCTTCGCTACAAGCTTTTTGATTCTTTGAACACCGATAAGATAGCTACTGCTCACAACCTAAACGACAACGCCGAGACGGTGCTTTTCCGTATGGCGAGGGGTACGGGTCTGCACGGGCTGACGGGAATACCGCCCGTTCGGGGTAAAATTATCCGTCCGCTGATTTTCTGTACCCGTGACGAGATAGAGGAGTACCTGCATACAAAGGGGCAGGGCTTTGTTACCGACAGCACAAACCTTTGCGATGACTTTGCACGTAACAGGATACGCCATAAAATTATGCCGGAAATGTCATCCGTTCACGAAGGGTTTCTCTCCTGCGTGAGCCGTATGACTGTTTCCCTTGCCGAGGACGAGGATTTCCTTGTTCAAGAAGCGCTGAAATGCGGAAACGCCGACCTGCGTACTCTTCATCCGGCGATAAGAAAAAGGGTCATCATAAATCTGCTGAAAACGCATAAGCTTAAAATAAATGCCGCAAAAATCGAGGAGATAGAGTCCCTTGCTCTTTCGGAAAACGGCAAAACGGAAGCGGAAAACGGTATCTACGTCCTGTGCGAAAACGGAAAGCTCCGTGTATATTCCGACGGTGAAGCAAACACTCCCGAACCGAAAATTATCACGGAATACGGCGAATATTCTTTTTACAGTGATAAAATTGTGAAAATCTCGAAAGAAACAGACGAAAAGATGTTCCCCAAGGGCAATGTTAATAAAAAGTCCACAATTTATTACGTGGATTGTGATAAAATACAAGATAGTATCGTTCTGCGCAACAGGCTCAGAGGGGATAAGATCAAGCTTGCAGGGGCGGCGCATACAAAGGAACTGCGTAAGCTTTTACAGGAACGTCTGCCCAAAGAGGAGCGGAAAGTCTCAGCCGTGCTTGAGGACAAAAACGGCATAATCTGGGCGGAGCACGCAGGAGTCTCCGACAGAGTAAAGGCAGACGAAAATACAAAAAATTATCTTATTATCGAAATAAAAAACAAAGATTAGCCGACCTAAAATTTACGGCAAATAGTGATCAAGGAGACAACAAAGAAATGAACTTCAACCCGGAAGAAGTCAACAAAAAAATCAAGCGTGTAATAATTACCGAAGAAGAAATAAAACAGAAGATCGCCGAGGCAGGAAAGCTTATCAGCGAAAAATATGAAGGCAAGCCTCTGCTGCTGGTTAGTATCCTGAAAGGCGCATTCGTCTTTATGGCAGACCTTTGCAGGGCGGTGACCATTCCCTGCGAGATAGGCTTTATGTGCGCCCAAAGCTACTATAACGGCACAAGCTCCTCGGGCATAGTAAATATTACTATGGATCTAAAACAGGACGTAAGCAATTATCATGTGGTAATTGTTGAAGATATAATAGATACGGGAAGAACTCTGAATGATGTGATGAAACTGCTGAAGGCGCGTGAGCCGCTTTCGCTGGAGATAGTTACACTTCTTGACAAGCCCGACCGGAGGGTCGTCAAGCTTGACGCGGATATGCCGCTTTTCACAATTCCCGATTTGTACGTCATTGGTTACGGTCTTGACTGCGGCGAGCTTTACCGCAATCTGCCGTATATTGCTGAATATGACATTTAATAAGGAGCAGAAAAACAGGTTTACGGCTCCTACTCAATAAGAAAGGATTGATAACAATTGGGTAAAAAAAGCAACAAATTTGCAATTGCATATGCGCTGGTAATAATCTCTCTTCTTGCGCTTGCGGTTGTACTTCTCAGACAGGCGGCAAAGCCTGCGGCAGAGTATTCCTACTCGGAAATAATGCAGTATTTCGACAACTATCAGGTCTCCGAAATGACCTTTGATTTGGGTACAGGCGAACTGGAAATGACCGTTGAGGGACAGGAGAAGCCTATCAGCTATACCGTTCCGAACGTGTCGGTGTTCCTTAATGAAATACAGACAGGCAGCGAAAATTACCGCCGCGAGTATAACGAAAGACACCCTGACGCTCCGCTGAAAATGGAGTATTACAAAATACAGGATACATCATGGCTGTATAATCTTCTTCCCTCGCTGCTCATAATCGGATTGATGATATTCTTCTTTTTCTTTATGATGAGACAGGCGGGCGGCGGCGGAAAAATGAACAATTTCGGCAAAGCTAACGTCAAAAACGCCGCAGGAAAGAAGCATACATTCAACGACGTTGCAGGCGCTGACGAGGAAAAGGAGGAGCTTGCCGAGATAGTTGACTTCCTCAAAAACCCGAAAAAATATACAGAAATGGGTGCCCGTATCCCCAAGGGCGTACTGCTCATGGGTCCTCCGGGTACAGGTAAGACTCTTCTTGCGAAAGCCGTTGCAGGCGAAGCAGGCGTACCGTTCTTCTCTATTTCCGGTTCGGACTTCGTTGAAATGTTCGTCGGCGTAGGTGCTTCCAGAGTCCGCGACCTTTTTGAAACTGCAAAGAAAAATTCCCCATCGATCATCTTTATCGACGAGATCGACGCCGTGGGACGTCAGAGAGGCGCAGGTCTCGGCGGCGGTCACGACGAGCGTGAACAGACCCTTAACCAGCTCCTTGTTGAAATGGACGGCTTTGAGGGTAATGAGGGTATTATAGTTATGGCAGCCACAAACCGCCGTGACATTCTCGACCCGGCGCTTCTCCGTCCGGGACGTTTCGACCGTGAAATTACCGTCAGCTATCCCGATGTAAAGGGCAGAGAGGCTATCCTCAAAGTACACTCCAAGAACAAGCCCCTTGCTCCCGACGTTGACCTTAACGTTATCGCAAAAACGACTCAGTTCTTCACCGGCGCAGACCTTGAAAACCTCCTTAACGAGGCTGCTCTTCTTGCAGCAAGAGCAAACCGCAAGGCTATTACCGAAACAGATATTGAGGAAGCTACACTCAAGGTAATTGCAGGTCCCGAAAAGAAATCTCATATCATTACCGACCGTGACAGACGTATTACGGCATATCACGAGGCAGGTCATGCAGTTGCAGGGTACTTCCTGCCCGAGTGCGATAAGATCCATCAGGTAACAACTATTCAGAGAGGTCAAGCTGCAGGTATGACCGTAAGCCGTCCCGATACCGACGACAGCCACGTTACAAAGGGCAAAATGTATCAGGATATCGTTATGACAATGGGCGGACGTGTTGCCGAGGCAATCACCTTTGATGATGTCTGCACAGGTGCAAGCGGCGATATCCAGCAGGCTACAAAACGTGCAAGAGCAATGGTAACGCAATACGGCTTCTCCGACAAGCTTGGTCCCGTACTTTACGGCGGTGACTCCAACGAGGTTTTTCTCGGCAGGGACTACGGTCATACGCACCAGTACAGCGAAAGTACCGCAAACCTTATCGACAGTGAAGTAAAGCGTATTATTACCGAAGCTTACGACGAGTGTAAAGAGCTTCTCACCGAGCATAAGGATAAGCTTGCCGAAGTTGCGGAATACCTTATCGAAAATGAAAAGATAAGCGGCGACGACTTTGAAAAGCTTATGAAGGGCGAACTTGACTGGAGAAAACCTGAAGAAAAGGCAGAGGAAAATGTTTCTTCCGATACTGCCGAAATAATTGAGGATAATAAGGATAACGAAAGTAACTCGGAAGAATAAAATTATCCCGTAAAAACAAATTCGGGCGGATTTGGGAAAATGACCGTATAGAAGTATGTAAGGGTACCGAGCAACAAAACTCGATACCCTTGATATTTTATTACGGACTGCCAAAGGGGGCTCCCCTTATGCCCGTTATTTTACCGTAATAAAAAGGAGCTTTATATGAAATTATTATTTCTCGGCGATATTGTAGGTCAGATAGGCAGCGAGTTTGTCGGTGCGAAGCTTCGTACAATGAAAAATTATTACGGAGCTGATATTATTATTGCCAACGGAGAAAACAGCGCCAACGGAAACGGTATAACTCCATCGTCGGCAAAATACCTCTTTAATCACGGCGTTGACATCATCACTACGGGCAACCATTGCTACCGCCGCAAAGAAATTTATGAAATGATGGAAAGCGAGGAATTTCTTCTTCGTCCTGCAAATTTCCCCGATGGCAACATTGGCCACGGATTCTGCATTTATGACATGGGCAAATGCCGGATTGCCGTAATAAACCTGATGGGAACCGTATATCTTGAAGCTATTGACAACCCGTTTTCTACCATCGACAAGCTTTTGGATGAAATTGATACACCGAATATTTTCGTGGATTTCCACGCCGAAGCCACAAGCGAGAAAAAAGCTATGGGACAGTACCTTGCAGGCAAAGTAACTGCGGTTTTCGGAACGCATACCCATGTCCAGACCGCCGATGAAACCATACTTTCCGGACATACGGGATACATCACCGACGCAGGAATGTGCGGTCCGGAGCTTTCCGTATTGGGAGTAAAAAGCGAGATCGCCATAGAAAAACAGCGCTTTCACTCTCCCGTAAGATTTGTCGAATCAGACAATCCACCTTTTATAAACGGCGTACTGGTTGAATTTACGCAAAATAATGGTAAATGTGTTGCAATAGAACGGCTTATTATTAGATGATATTCCAAAATAGTTAAAAAAATATTGCAATTTGGTTAAATATGTTGTATAATGTTTATAGCGTTAACATATTTACCAATTTTAACCTAATTTATACCGGGAGGCTTTACCAATGGAAGTTCTAAAAGTTTCAGCAAGGTCTTTTCCGAATTCAGTTGCAGGGGCAATAGCAAGCGTAATGCGCGAAAGCGAATCCGTTGAGGTTCAGGCAGTTGGCGCAGGCGCAGCAAATCAAGCAATAAAAGCAATAGCGATAGCAAGAGGATATCTTGCGCCCATCGGCGTAAATCTGGTCTGCTATCCCGCATTTGCAAATGTTACTATCGACGGCGAAAGCAGAACGGCAATACGCCTTATATGCGAGAAAAAGTGAGATTTAAAACAAAGCATACGGCAAAACACAAACACAACTTTATGACATAATGAAAACAAAGCCGCTTCCGGCGAATTACACTGATTTTGATTCAGAAGACAAATCGGTATGATTCGCCGGAAGCGGCTTTTTAATTTTTCTGTATTGCTAACAAAATTATTTGGAAGCGTCAATGTATTTCCAATAGCCTTTAAGGTAAACACCGCCGGAAATAACAGTAAGGACTGTTGCTATCCAGATAAGGATCTGATAAACTATATTGGCAATAACAACCGCATTGCCTGTAAAAGTGAAGCAAAGTCCCAGCATGATAACGACCTCGGCAACCATGGTAAAGGCTGTTTTAAGCTTTCCCCAGATGCCTGCAGCAACTACAACGCCCTCGTTTGCGGTAACAAGACGAAGTCCCGAAACCATAAATTCTCTTGCAACGATTATTATAACGGGAACAGCACCGATAACTCCTCTGCTGTTAAGACAGATGAGCGCCGAAATTACCAATACCTTGTCTGCAAGGGGGTCAAGAAATTTTCCGAAGGTGGTAACAAGATTGCGGCTTCTTGCAATATGTCCGTCAAGAGCGTCGGTAACAGACGCCGCAATAAATATTACAAGAGCAATAACGGGACTGAACGGCACAATATCCGTCAGCATAAAAAATACAAAAAAGGGAACGAGTATCACTCTCAGCAGAGTAAGCTTATTCGGCAGATTCATCGGCAATTTCTCCTATCAGGTCATAGTCGAGCATATCGTTTATTGTAACTTTCACAAATTTTCCCGGTACAAGCTTTTTATCGGGAGAAGCAAAGAATATCTTTCCGTCAATATCGGGAGCGTCGGCAGCGCTTCTGCCGAAATAGCACTCTCCGTAGCGGTCAAAGCCCTCGGTAACGACCTCAATGGTCTTTCCGATAAGAGCATTGTTTTTCTTTACTGCAATAAGCATCTGCTGCTCCATAATGATATCGGCACGGTGCTGCTTTACATCATCATCAAGCTGACCGTCCATCTCAGCAGCGGGAGTCCCCTCCTCTGCGGAATAAGCAAAGCAGCCGAGACGGTCGAATTCAACATCCTTGACAAATTCCGCAAGTCTGCCGAACTGCTCCTCGGTCTCGCCGGGGAAGCCCGTGATAAGCGTTGTTCTGAGGATAATTCCGGGAATTTTCGTGCGTATTTTCTCCATCAGCTCACGCAGGGACTTTTCATCTCCTTTGCGGTTCATTCTGCGCAGTATCTCTCCATCGCAGTGCTGGATAGGCAGATCCATATATTTTACTATCTTGTCCTCTCTTGCCATAACGTCCAAAAGCTCATCGGTGACCCGTTCGGGGTAGCAGTAAAGTACCCTTATCCACTTCAGCTCTTCTATCTTGCAAAGCTCCGTCAGAAGCTCGGGAAGCATATACTTTCCGTAAAGGTCAATACCATAACGGGTAGTATCCTGCGCAATAAGGATAAGCTCACGGACTCCGTTATGTACAAGCTTTTGCGCCTCGTCAATAAGATTTTCCATAGGCACGCTGCGGAATTTGCCCCTGATGGACGGTATTGCGCAGTATGAGCAGCGGTTGTCGCAGCCCTCGGCAATTTTAAGGTACGAGAAAAACGACAGCGTAGTGAGAACACGTCCGCCTGTAAGAGAAAGCTTTTCCTTTTCGTCAAAGACTTCAACGTGCTCGTCTGCCGCAATTTTCTCAAGAACAGAAACTATATCCTCATTGCAGCCGATACCCACAACAGCATCCGCTTCGGGAATAAGCTCTGAAACCTCACCCTTGTAGCGCTCCGCAAGACAGCCCGTAATAACGATTTTCTTTATCCTGCCCTCGTTCTTCAGAGCGACAAATTCAAATATCGTTTCAATAGCCTCCTGCTTTGCCGACTCGATAAAGCCGCAGGTATTTATAATAGCAACATCTGCCAGAGCAGCGTCGCTTACAAGCTGATATCCTGCCTTTTGTATCTTGTATAACATTCTTTCGGCGTCAACCTGATTTTTTGTACAGCCCAGTGAGACCATACCAACTCTTAAAGCCATAGCAAACTTCCTTTATAATTAATCTTTTTCATAATTGCAAACATCGGAAACAAATGCATCAGCATTTGTTTTATTGCAACGGCTTACGCCGTTGTTAAGGACGCTCTCTCTTTCAGAGCGTCCTTCTTTTGCAGCTTGCCGCTGCAAAATTCAACCTTGCAGAGCGCTTCAAAGGCGCGCCTGCGGGCGCAAGTAGGAGTTTCGCGCGTTGCGACGAGCGATTTAAGGGCTTCTCGCCCTTAAAAATCCTCGCCAGCGCGGCTGCGCTGGACCAGCTATTCTCCCGATGTTTTTCGTTCTGCATTTGTTTTTTATTCGCCTGTATACTCCTCGATACGGACGCTTTCCATCATTATCTGTGTAAGAGGCTTGTCGTTATCATCTGTTTCGACCTCTGCCATAGCACGGACAACATCCATGCCCTCGAAAACCTGACCGAAAACAGTGTAGCCGCCGTCCAGGAAAGGTACGCCGCCGACTTCGTCATACTTTGCGGCAACGTTTGCAGGCCAGTTGTACTGCTCGGAATCCATTGCATAAAGGTCTGCGCAGGAATACTCCATATATCCGTCGGGAGTGTTCACAATATAGAACTGACTGCCGTTTGTTGCAGTAGAGCCGCTGTTCGCATAAGCTACAGCACCCGTAAAGTGATAAAGATTTTCGGAAGTACCTCCATCAAACTTCTCACCCCAGATAGACTTTCCGCCTGTGCCGTTGCCCTTGGGGTCGCCGCCCTGATTCATAAAGTTAGGTATTATTCTGTGGAATATCAGCTCATCGTAATACCCCATATCCGCAAGACCCGTGAAATTTTCAACGCCCTTTGCAGCGTCCTCAGGGAAAAGCTTGATCTTTATCTCACCGTAGTCCTTGACTGTAATAACTGCGATCTTTTCACCGACCTCAGGCTTGATGAAATTGTGTATTTCCACATCGGGAAGCCATTTTACTGTGCTTTTGTCAACGTTTCCCTCACTGTCGGTAACAGCAGTGCTGCCGCCGTCGGGACTGCCCTTGCAGCCTGTAAGCAAAGCCGCAGAAAAAGCGGTAAGAACCGCAGCCGTTATAATTTTTTTCAGATTCATAATTTTTACCATTCCTTTTTTACATATTTTCAAGCCGCATAAAAATGCAGCACCCCATTTAACATTATACTTTTTTATTATACTATAAACAGCAGTATTTGTAAAGCATATTTCCCCAGTATTTTTTGAGATTTTGTATGTAAAAAGGAATTTATATTCGGACAAATCTGTTATTTTGCCCATTGACAACTGACTAAATATGTTATATAATGTCACATCATGGGGAAAAGGGGAATATCTCTTGATAAGGAGAACTCAATGTGAACATTTTTGAAAACATGGGTTACAGCCTCGGCGCCGTATTTGTCATGATAGCTTTTGTTTCTTTTCTGGGATTTGCTCTTGAAAACATCTGGCTTGCCGCCCGTAAAAAATACATAGACAACCGCAATATGCACGCACCGTTTCTTCTTGGATACGGAATTGCCATAACGGGCTTTTATTTTATTCTCGGTACTCCGAGCGACCTGCGGCTGTTGGGAAGACCGTCCGAAAGCAGCCCTGCAGCACAGTTTGCCGCATATTTTATATTTACTTTCGTTCTCGTTTCCATCGGTGAAATGCTCCTCGGAACAATAATTGAAAAAAGCTGCGGACTTGTCTGGTGGGATTACACAAGCATTCCTTTGCACATAACAAAATACACTTCCATTCCCACAAGCCTCGGCTTCAGTACGGCAATTGTCACATTCATGGACTGCTTCTACGAACCTGTAATGAACAGACTTATGAAGTGCAGCCCCGACAAGCTGCTTGCTTACGGCATACTGCTTATGGCGGTGATGACGGTCGATTTTGTTTTGAGTATGTACAGAATGAAAACCACAGGCAAGCTGATGGTAACATGGAAGCTTGATCTTTCCGAACGCAGCTTTACTTACAGCAAATACAGATACCACAGAAAGCAGCGGTAATAAAAATAAAAATCCGGAATTTGTCAGTTTATAAGACAAGTTCCGGATTTCGTTCTTTACGCATAATTAACAAAATTCCGATTGACATAATTCTAAAAAATGTGTATAATAATAAAGTACGCTAGTGTACATAATTTTTATATGGCTATAAAGGAGTGAAATAAATGGACGCCGGTAACAGTAAAGGCATAAAACCGCGAAGTTGCGGCTTTGAAGCGGATATAACCGGAAGTGCGTCCGTTTCACAGCCGTAGCCGTTTTGTGCCTTCTATTTTGATCGAATAGGAGGAATTTTTATGGATAAAGAGCTTGCTCTTGAGCTGCTCCAGAACAAAATGTTCGTGCGGCTCAGATCCGATCTGCAGGAAATGAACCCTGCCGATATCGCATTTCTCGTGGAGGAAATGAACGAGGCAGAGGAGTTCGGCGAAAAAGAGCTTATCCTGCTTTACCGTATTCTGCCAAAAGAGCTTGCGGCGGAATCTTTTACCTATATGGACAGCGATACCCAGATGGTGCTTATCAACGCATTTTCCGATAAGGAGCTGCGCGACGTTATCGACGAGCTTTATATCGACGATACCGTTGACATCATCGAGGAAATGCCTGCAAACGTTGTTTCCCGTATTCTCAGGAACACCGACCTTGATACAAGAAAGCAGATAAATCAGCTTCTTAATTATCCCAAGGACAGCGCAGGCTCGGTAATGACTACCGAGTTCGTTTATCTGAATAAGGATATCACCGTTAAGGAAGCCTTTGAAAGAATAAGAAAAATAGGTCTTGTAAAAGAAACAGTCTATACCTGCTATGTTACCGAAAGCCGAAAGCTTGTAGGCGTTGTCACCGTGCTGGATATGCTCGTTGCCGACGAGGATTCCAGAATCGAAGATATCATGGAAACCAACGTTATCTCGGTCAGAACTCATGACGACCAGGAACACGTTGCTCATACCATGTCCAAATACGATATCGCCGCTATCCCCGTTGTTGACAACGAGGACAGGATAGTCGGAATCGTTACCTTCGACGACGCCATGGACGTTATGCAGGAGGAAAATACCGAGGACTTCGCAAAGATGGCTGCCGTTGTTCCCGCAGAGGACAGCTACTTTAAGACCTCCGTATGGCAGCACGCCAAAAGCCGTATCCCGTGGCTGCTGATACTTATGCTTTCCGCAACGCTTACAGGCTGGATATCTTCGCAGTTTGAAGCGCAGATAGCAGTAATACCGATGCTTGTTTCGTTCATGCCTATGGTAATGGGTACAGGCGGTAACTGCGGTTCGCAAAGCTCAACACTTATCATACGCGGCATGGCGCTGGAGGAGATAAGACTCAGAGACTTCTTCAAAGTAATTTTCAAGGAGTTCCGTGTGGCATTTATATGCTCAATAGTGCTTTCCATCGTAAACGGCCTGCGTATCTGGATATCCTACAAGGACCCTCAGCTTGCACTTGTTATAGCGCTTTCGATAATCGGTACGGTCATCCTTGCAAAGCTTGTGGGAGCAATGCTTCCCATGGCGGCAAAGGCGCTGAAGCTTGACCCTGCAATAATGGCTACGCCGCTTATCACCACGGTGGTGGACTCCTGCTCGCTGCTGATATACTTTACCATAGCAACAAACATCCTGAGCGACAGGCTTGGATAATGCAAATAAATCAATTATACTAAAAACCATTTAAAAACTGTACAAAAAATTGAGCATCATCTTGCGTATATGGATTATGCGAAAATTTTTTGTCTACAGTTTAATTGGTTTTTAGTATTAGACCTGAGAGGACAGCTTTCCCTCTCGGGTTTTTTATTTTCATTAATACCTATCTCCCGTGTATTTTAATACTTTTATCCGCATAAACTTCTACGGGAGGTATTGAGTATGGATCTGAAAATGCAGATAAAAACGCTTGAAACTCTTTACAGAATAGTAAACGGCAGAATGCCGGAAAGCAAAACCTCACAAGGGAAACCGCCTTTTAAGCCGAGAGATAATTCCGGCGTGTTTGAAGAGCTTCTCCCGGAACAGACGGGAGTGCGCTCCGAGGGACTTCTTAAAATGTTTTCCGCACTTTCCGAAAGCGGAGAGATCTGCCCTCATTCGATACTTGTGCTTAAAGGCGGAAAGCTTATCGCAAAAGCGGACTGGTCACCCTTTACTTCGGCATATCCCCACGTTTCCCATTCACTTTGCAAAAGCATAGTTTCAATGGCTGTAGGTATCGCCGCAAAGGAAAAATACATTTCCGTCAACGAGAAGATCTCGGATATTTTCCCCGATGAAATGCCTGCACTCCCCAACGAGCTTATGAAAAAAATTACCGTAAGACATCTGCTTACAATGTCAAGCGGAGTCAGATTCAACGAAGTCTCCGCCGTTATAAGCAAAAGCTGGATAAAAGGCTTTTTGTCGTCCGATGTACTTTTCGAGCCGGGCACAGACTTTATGTACAACAGCCTTAATACTTATATGCTTTCCGCAGCAATATGCAGACGCACCGGTATCTCGCTTTCCGAATACCTGGACAGACGGCTTTTTGGCCCTATGGGGATAGATGATTTTTACTGGGAAAAATGTCCCGACGACATTGAAAAAGGCGGCTGGGGACTTTATATGAACATTTACGATTATGCGAAGCTGGGACTTCTTTATCTTAAAGGCGGCGTGTGGAACGGCGTAAGACTTGTACCTGCCGAATGGGTCACGGATTCTGTTTCAAGACAGATAGCAAAGCCGAACAGTCCCTGCTATGACGGCTACGGATATCAGATATGGCTTACTCACAGAAACAACGGATTTGTTTTTAACGGTATGTTCGGTCAGAATGTTTTTGTTTTTCCGAAACGGGATATGGTCATTGCAATGACTGCCGGAAGCTCCAATCTTTTTCCAAAATGCAGAGCGATGAAAATCATCGAAGAATTTATAGAAAACGGCGCAAATTTCAGCAACTCGCCGATAAAGGATTTCCGTTACGCAAACGCTGCGGCACTGCGCACCTCTCTTGCGGACGCACGTTTCGGCGAGCCTCTTGAAATAAAAGGCAGACAGAGCTTCTTTTCCCGTCTGCGGCAAAGCCTTTCACGGATAAGAACGGATACGCTTATTCCCGAAGCAGCTGAAATGCTTGACGGAATAACTATTACCCTTGAGAAAAACAACACAGGACTTCTTCCCGTGCTTATCCGTATAATGGACGGCATTTCTGAACAGGGCATCAGTCAGGTCTCCTTTGCGGTAAAAAGCGGCAGATTTATTTTGCGTATTGAAGAAAGCGGAACGTCCGTCTATATTCCCGTCAGCTTTACAAAAGAGCCTGCCTATTTTGACCTTGAACTCGGCGGCAGCAGCTTTCACGTCGGTTCTGTGGGAAGCTTTATTTCCGATGAGGACGGCTTCCCCGTGCTTAAAATCATGCTGTGCTTTGTTGAGACCTCTTATACAAAGATACTGAAATTTATTTTCGGAGCAGACGGCATAATACTGAAGCTGCGGGAAAGTCCCCAGCTTTACGGCGCTCTTGACGAAGCCGCCGGAATGATAATGCCCTCTCTCAAAGACAGCACAAAGAAAACTGTTGAGACGATACTTGAAACGGATATAGCCGAATACAAATTAAAAAGCTTCCTTGAACCGACAATAAAGGGAACGCTTAAAATGAACTGAAAACACTTGTCAAATATGCGGATATATGGTATAATGATTCAAACATTTACCGACAGGAGGAATTGCCGTGTCGATCCGCGAATCGGGTGAGGATTACCTTGAAACCATACTTATCCTGCATAAAAAAACAGGATTTGTCCGTTCAATTGATATTGCAAACGAGCTTGGATATTCAAAGCCGAGCATCAGCCGCGCTGTGGGTATTCTTAAATCGGACGGCTATATAAATGTTGAGAAAAACGGTCAGATAGTGCTTACCGAAAGCGGAAGGCTCAAAGCGGAGCAGGTTTATGACCGTCACCTTATGCTGAGAAGATTTTTGTCGGAAATTCTCGGAGTCTCGGCGGAAAATTCCGAACAGGACGCCTGCCGCATCGAGCATATCCTCAGCGAGGAAACATACTCAAAGCTGAAAAAATTTATTGAAAATTACAAATAAATCAAAGCCGTTTTTGATGCCTTGCGTCAGAAGCGGCTTTTGCTTTAAATACCCTTTTCTGTATAATCCATATTATTTTTGTGCATAATTTTAACAGCAAACCGTTATATAAAATTGTGATGAATGTCTATTGACAATTTGACATTTTGTGTGTAATATGGTATACGGCGTAAATTTGGAATCGCCTGATTATGTTAAATTTATGTTAAACTATTTTTACAATTTACCGAAAAGGAATGCTGCTGTATGAGAAAAACAAAAATCGTATGTACCGTAGGTCCCGCTACCGACGACGACAACATACTCCGTGAAATGATGCTTGCCGGCATGAATGTCGCAAGATTCAACTTCTCCCACGGGGATTATGAAATGCACAAGCGCCGCTTCGAGCAGATAGTAAGACTCCGTGAGGAGCTTGGACTTCCCGTTGCAACAATGCTTGATACAAAAGGACCCGAGATACGTCTGGGAAGATTCGTTGACGACAAGCCCGTTGAAATTCACGACGGCGATACCTTTACCCTCACCACAGAGGATATCCCCTGCACAGCCGAACGTGCTTCAATTACATTCAAGGGACTTCCCGGAGATATTTCCATCGGTACGGCTATACTTATCAACGACGGCGTTATAGAGCTGAGAGCCGAAAAGATCACCGCTACCGATATCGTCTGCACAGTCATTGCAGGCGGTACGCTTTCCAACAACAAGGGTATAAACGTTCCGGGAGTTGAGCTTTCAATGCCTTATCTTTCCGAACGTGATATGAGCGACCTTGAATTCGGTTCAAAGCTGGGCTTTGATTTCATTGCCGCATCCTTTGTACGTTCTTCCGCAGATATAAATTATCTGAAAAAGTTCACCAAGAGCCTTGGCTGGACAACTCCGAGAATCATCGCTAAAATCGAAAATATGGACGGCGTTACCAATATCGACGAAATAATCGAGGCTTCCGACGGAATCATGGTCGCAAGAGGCGACATGGGCGTTGAAATTCCTTTTGAGCAGATACCTGCAATACAGAAGGATATTATCGAAAAGGGCTACCTTGCAGGAAAGCAGGTCATTACTGCAACTCAGATGCTTGAATCAATGATAACCAATCCCCGTCCGACCCGTGCCGAGATAACCGACGTTGCAAATGCTATCTACGACGGAACCTCCGCAATAATGCTTTCGGGAGAGACCGCCGCAGGCAAGCATCCTGTTGAAGCGGTACGCACAATGGCGCTTATTGCCGAAACTACCGAAAAGGACATCAACTATATCAGCAGACTTTCCAAGCGTCCCGTTTCGATAGTTAAAAACCAGACAAACGCTATTTCCCACGCAGCTGTAACTACCGCCCACGACATTGGCGCAAAGGCAGTTATTACAGTTACAAAGTCGGGCTCTACAGCAAGAAATCTTTCAAAATTCCGTCCGTCCTGCATGATAATCGGCTGTACTCCAAATGAAACAGTGCTTCGTCAGATGAGTATGAGCTGGGGCGTTTATCCCGTTCTGATGGACGAAAAGGAAAATACCGACGAGCTGTTCGACAGCGCTATCAAGGCGGCTGAAGGCGCAGACCTTATTTCTTCCGGCGATGTTGTTGTTCTGACCGCAGGTATACCCCTCGGTATTGCAGGAACAACAAATATGCTGAAGGTCGCTTCGGTGGAATAAATATCAAAAGAAAAACCGGACAGTTCAGACTGTCCGGTAATTTTTATATATTTGATTTTTTATGCTTCAAGAAGCTTTTCGGCAGCAGCAAGCTTTACGCTTACGCAGAAAATTTTCATTGCCGCTTCAAGCTCGTTCAGCGGAGGATATGTGGGAGCAATGCGAATATTTCTGTCGTTGGGGTCCTTTCCGTAAGGGAAAGTAGCACCTGCTCCCGTAAGAACAACGCCTGCCTCCTTGCAAAGCTGAACAGTTCTCTTTGCACAGCCGTCAAGAGTATTTACCGATACGAAATAACCACCGTTAGGCTTGTTCCATTCAAGTATTCCGAGTCCGCCGATGCTGCTGTCAAGCATATCGAGAACCATCTTGAATTTTGGAGCAATGATCGCTCTGTGCTTTGCCATGTGAGCCATTATTCCGTCAACATCCTTGAAATACTTCACATGACGGAGCTGGTTTATCTTGTCATAGCTTATGCACTGGATTCCCATTATCTTTGCAGTATGCTTCATATTGTTTACCGAGCCTGCCATAATTGCAACACCTGCACCCGGGAAAGATATCTTTGAAGTCGAAGCAAAGATGAAGACCATGTCCTCATTGCCTGCCTTTTTGCACTCGTCGAGAATGTTGAGAATGTGGTCGGGAGTATCTGTAAGGTGATGAACACAGTAAGCGTTATCCCAGAAAATACGGAAGTCCTTAGCCTTGGGGGAAAGCCTTGCAAATCGCCTTACTACCTCATCCGAATAAGCGATACCATCGGGATTTGAGTAAAGGGGAACGCACCAGATACCCTTGATGGCTTCGTCCTCGGATACAAGCTTTTCTATCATATCCATATCGGGACCGTCAGAATGCATAGGTACGGTTATCATTTCAATTCCGAAAGTCTCGCAGATGGCAAAGTGGCGGTCATAGCCGGGAGCAGGACAAAGGAACTTTACCTTTTCGCACTTGCCCCAGGGCTTGTCGCTGCCATATACGCCGTGAGTTACTGCACGGGAAACAGTATCATACATCATTGCAAGGCTTGAGTTTCCGCCGATGATTATTTCGTCTGTACCCACACCGAGAAGCTCACCAAAAAGCTTTTTCGCATCGGAAATGCCCGTCAGTGCGCCGTAGTTGCGGCAGTCTGTTCCGTCGTCGGCGATCATGCTTGCAGCGTTGGTGAAAACGTCAAACATAGGCATAGCAATGTCAAGCTGGTCTGCGCCGGGCTTTCCTCTGGACATATCAAGCTTCATGCCCATAGCCTTGTATTCTTCGTATTCCTTTTCGCACTCCGACTTGAATGCGGAAATCTGTTCCCTGCTCATTTCCGTAAGAGTCATAGCAATCTTTCCTTTCGATAAAGAACATTTTATTATATTACATAGCATCAAAATGTACCGCGTAAAAATACACTTGTTTTCCGCAGACGTACACTTATCATTACAGTCTAAATTATATAATAATACATTTTCCCCGAATTTGCAAGCATTTTTAAAAATTCCTGCAAATTATCGCCCCTTTACACATATTGCGCTGTCCCTTTGAAGTACAGCGGTGTGAATATTGCACTAAAAAGCCGATTGACAAACACCGCAGAATAAAATATAATATTCTTAAAAGCTATTATACCCCGAAAAAAGGAGATATTATGGAACGTATTGCAAAATTTGAAAAGGTAAGCTATAATCGCTTTTTTACCGACTGGAGCACGGCTTTTCCGGAAGACTCCGACAGCCGCATAAGCGAGATTTATGACAGTATTGCCCTGCCTGTCCGTGCAACATCGGGGTCGGCGGGATATGACTTTTTCCTGCCGGACGATATAGCCCTCGAACCGGGACAGGGCGCGCTTATCCCTACGGGCATACGGGCGAAAATAGCCGACGGCTGGGTGCTTAACATTTACCCCCGAAGCGGTCTTGGATTTAAGTTCCGCTTGCAGCTTGACAATACCATAGGTATAATTGATAGTGATTATTACAATGCGGCAAATGAGGGACACATTATGATAAAGGTCACCAACGACGGAAGGAACGGCAAGACCCTTTTGCTGGAATCGGGAAAAGGCTTTGCACAGGGGGTCTTCCTGCCCTTCGGCATCACCGTTGACGACAACGCCGACGGCGAGAGGACCGGCGGCTTTGGGAGTACGGGGTGAAAGATATGAATAATTACACATATCCGGCAATCATTCCATTAAAGAAAAATGGGAATGAAATAATTTTAGGTGTCGACAATGCTCATTTACTCGATTTTTGGCAATGGGCGTATTCAGATTTAATGAATAATTCGCAACGAGGTATCTTTGCAGAATG
Source organism: uncultured Clostridia bacterium (assembly GCA_945876755.1). GTDB lineage: Bacteria > Bacillota > Clostridia > Oscillospirales > Ruminococcaceae > RGIG8773. The sequence goes on along the minus strand of CAMCPM010000011.1, from coordinate 63,585 downwards.
GCTTGTAGCAAAAGCATTAAATGCAGTTAACGAGACCAGAACTGAATGGGATAAATATGATATTCTTACTTCTGATAATATTAAAGTAGAAGTAAAAGCATCAGCATATTTACAATCATGGAATCAAAATGAGTTATCTAAAATTATATTCAGTATACGTCCTACATACGGGTGGGACAAAAACACAAATTTATATGATGATGTATGTAAAAGGCAATCTGACGTTTATGTATTTTGCGTACATAATCATACAGATATGCAAACGATTAATCCTCTTGATATTTCTCAATGGGATTTTTACGTTATCAGTACAGGAATATTAAATTCCAAAGTACCATTGCAAAAAAGCATATCATTATCTGCATTGATTAAACTTGGCGCTGTAAAAAGTTGTTTTAATGATTTAAACAGAACCGTTACAAAGATAGTTGGAAAATAATTTTCAAAAACCCCTTGCAATTTCGGAAATTAAGTGGTATAATATATACAGCATTATGAATAGATTCACAAAGACCGGAACATTCCGGTCTTTTGTGTTGTATAAGGCACTGAAAGGAATGATCAAATGGCAGGAAAAAAAGGCGGTAATACCGTTGCAAAGGTCTATGACATCGCCAAACCCATTGCGGATTCGCTGGGTCTTAAAATCTGGGACGTGGCTTTTGAAAAGGAAGGCGCACTCTGGTATCTGAGAGTCTATATCGACAAAATTGATGGCGCTCTCGATATGGAGGACTGCGAGGCAATGACCCGTCCGCTTTCAAAGGCTCTTGACGAGGCTGACCCAATTGAGCAAAGCTATATGCTTGAAGTCGGCTCACCCGGTCTGGGACGTGAACTTAAAAAGCCCGAACATTTTGAGGAGTTTCTTGAATGTCCCGTGAGAATACGCTATATCCGTGAGACTGATGGTCAGAAGGAGTTTATCGCTATTCTAAAGGGCTATACTAAAGACACAGTTTCGGTGATCACCGAGGAGGGCGACAAGGAAATTCAGATTTCCGACACGGCGTTTATACGTCTTTTTGACGACGACCCCGACGAGCTTTTTGCCGATGACGGCGAATAACGAACGGTAAGTTTTAAAGTTTATATAGAAAACAGCTTAACGCATTTTGCATTTAGGAGGAATTCATAAAAATGAACAAGGAATTTTTTGAAGCGCTTGAACTGCTGGCGCAGGAAAACGGTATACCTATGGAGCTTCTTATCGAGAAGATCCAGCAGGGTATCGCAAGAGCAGTTAAAAAGGAATACCCCGACTGCGAAAACTATATTGTTGATATCGACCCGGAAAAGAAAAAATTTGAGGTTTGTCTTATGAGAACAGTCGTTGAGGGCGAGCCTATCGACATGAGCGAGATAAACATCGACGAGGCAATTGCGGTATGCACCAAAAAGGCAAGAGTCGGAGATGTTGTTCCGTTCAAGCTTTCTACCGCAAAATTCGGCAGAGTTGCCGCACAGAACGCAAAGCAGGCTATCAGAACTGAGCTTAAAGGCTTTGAGCGTGAAAAGTACATCAACCAGTTCAGCGACAAGATACATGAAGCGGTTTCCGCTACGGTACAGAGAATCGAACCCGAAAGCGGCAACGCTACGCTTACTATCGACAAAAACGAGGTATACTTATTCAAGAACGAACAGATCCCCGGAGAAACTCTCAAAGAGGGGGACATCGTCAAGCTTTACATCGTTGATATCATCAACCCGGACAGACGTCCTATGGTAAAGGTATCCCGTACTCACAAGGATTTGGTAAAGCGCCTTTTTGAACTTGAAATTCCCGAAATTTACGACGGTACGGTAGAGGTCAAGGCTATCTCCCGTGAGGCAGGCTCCAGAACAAAAATTGCAGTCTGGTCAAAGGATAAGAACGTTGACCCCGTAGGTTCATGCATCGGTCCCAAGCACAGCCGTATCCAGAATATCGTAAACGAGCTTAACGGCGAAAAGATCGACATTATCGTTTACGACGAAGACCCTGCGGTATTTGTTGCACACGCTCTTGCTCCTGCCGAAGTTATCAGCGTGACAGTTGACGAGGGCGAGCAGAAGTCCTGCTCGGTAATTGTTCCCAACAGCCAGCTTTCTCTTGCTATCGGCAACAAGGGACAGAACGCAAAGCTTGCCGCAAGACTTACGGGCTATAAGATCGACATCAAGCCCGAAAATCCCATCGAATAATAAGGTTGTGATATGATGGCAGGCGTAAAGAAAATACCTATGAGAATGTGCCTCGGCTGCGGAGAAATGAAGCCTAAGAAAGAGCTTATCCGCGCGGTAAAGTCCCCCGAAGGCGATATTTCGATAGACCTGACGGGAAAGAAATCCGGCAGAGGCGCTTATATATGCAGAAGCACCGAATGCTTCCGCAAGGCACGCAAGGCGAGAAAATTTGAAAAGAACTTCTCCTGCATGATCTCCGAAGAAGTTTACGACAGTATGGAAAAGGAGTTGAACCTTGAAAATCAATGATTTTCAAGGTACGGGTTTTGCGCTTGAGTGACTGCCGTCACTCATTTTGCACGCAAAACCGCACAAAACGCCGAAAAGGAGGATATGCTCCCTGTCGGGAGCATGATTACGACAATGAGTAATCTGACCGGTCTGCTTACAATATGCCGCAAAGCCGGAAAGCTTGTTATGGGCTTCGACCCCATGAAGGACGCTCTTTCTGACGGAAAAGCCTGTGCGGTCATTATCGCATCGGATATTTCGCCTAAAACCGAAAAAGAAGTCCGCTTCTTTTCGGGAAAGCATAACGTTCCCGCCGTAAAAACAGAGCTTACGCTTGACGGTATCTACTATGCGCTTGGGAAAAAAGCGGGGATCATCACAATATGCGACAAAGGCTTTGCCGACAAAGCACTTAGCCTTTGCGAAAAAGAAATTGATACAGGTAACATGAAATAAAACTCATCAAAACGGAGGGTATACAGCCTATGAGTACACCAAAACAGACAAAGCTTAAAATAAACGACGTTGCCAAGGATCTGAACGTTACGGGTCAGGAGCTTGCCGATTTTTTAAAGGAAAAGCTCGACGTGACAAAGAAGCCGACTGCGTCGCTTACCGAGGACGAGATGAACTACGTCCTTGAAGCGTTTTCACAGAACAATCAGGTGAAATCGTTCGACGAATATTTTGCAACAAGAAATCAGCCTGCGCCCGAGCAGCCCAAGCAGGAGGAAAAGCCAAAGGCTGAAAAGAAGCCTGCAAAGAAGTCCGAGCCTAAAACTGCGGCTAAGGAAGAAAAGCCAAAGGCTGAAAAGGCAGAAGCTAAAAAGGAAGCACCCAAGAAAGAAGCTGCCAAAAAGGAAGCTGCCAAGACAGAGACTAAGCCTGCTCCAAAGCAGGAAGTCAAGTCCGAGACAAAATCCGAGCCGAAGCAGGAAGCAAAGCCCGTTAATCCTGTAAAGCCTGCAAATAATCAGCAGCAGAACAAAAATGACCGCTTCAACGCACAGCAGGTACTCAGCAGCGACAAGAAGAAAAAGCCTGAGCAGAAGCCTCAGAACAAGCCTGCCGAGCAGTCCAACAAGAAAAAGCTGGACGTAAAATTTGCCGACAGCTCTGCCGTTGTTGACCAGAAGATACACACCGTCGATACAAGAGGCTCATATGTTGAAATGGATAAGTACAACGAAAAGTACGACAACATGGCAAATGCGTCCGGCGGCGGCAACAGAAAGAAAGACAACTTCTCCAAGAAGCAGAAGCTTACTCAGAAGTCCCAGCAGAGAAAGAGCCAGCAGTATTCAAACAAGCGTGAGACTGAGACCGAGAAGCTCCGCAGACTTGAACTTGAACGTGCGAGAAAGCAGCAGCTTAAAGTTCTTATTCCCGATGAGATCGTGGTTTCCGAACTTGCATCAAGACTGAAGGTAGCCGCAACAGAGGTTATCAAAAAGCTTATGCAGCTTGGCGAAATGTGTACAATAAATCAGGTCATCGACTTTGATACAGCTTCACTCGTTGCCGAGGAACTGGGTGCAAAGGTCGAAAAGGAAGTCATCGTTACCATTGAGGAACGTCTTATTGACGATTCCGACGACGACGGCGAGGGCGAAGAGCGTGCTCCCGTAGTTGTTGTAATGGGTCACGTTGACCACGGTAAAACTTCTCTCCTTGATAAGATAAGAAACGCTAACGTTACCTCCACCGAAGCAGGCGGTATCACTCAGCATATCGGTGCTTACCGCGTTACCTGCAACGGCAAGGAGATCACATTCCTCGATACTCCCGGTCACGAAGCATTCACATCAATGCGTGCAAGAGGTGCGTCCGTAACGGATATCGCTATCCTTGTCGTTGCTGCCGACGACGGTATCATGCCCCAGACAGTCGAAGCTATCAACCACGCAAAGGCAGCAGGCGTTTCCATTATCGTTGCTATCAACAAGATGGATAAAGAGGGCGCAAACCCCGACGCTATCAAGCAGAAGCTTACCGAATACGACCTTGTTGTCGAAGAATGGGGCGGCGACGTTATCTGCGTTCCCGTTTCCGCAAAGACGGGCATGGGTATCGAAGAACTGCTTGAAAATGTTCTTCTCGTTGCCGAAGTTGCCGAGCTTAAAGCTAATCCAAACCGTCTTGCAAAGGGTACTGTTATCGAAGCAAGACTTGACAAGGGCAGAGGACCTATCGCAACGCTGCTGGTTCAGAACGGTACTCTCCGTACAGGCGATATCATCATTGCAGGTACAGCTGTGGGACGCGTCCGCGTAATGACCAACGACAAGGGCAAAGTAGTAAAGGAAGCAGGACCTTCATATCCTGTTGAAATAACAGGTCTTGCAGAAGTTCCCTCCGCAGGCGATGTATTCAACGCCGTTGAGGACGAACGCCTTGCAAGAGAGCTTGTTGACCAGCGTAAGCACGAAGCTAAACAGGAGCAGTTCAAGCAGTACCAGAAGGTTACTCTCGACAACCTGTTCAGTCAGATCGAACAGGGTGAGATCAAGGAGCTTCCCATTATCGTCAAGGCTGACGTTCAGGGCTCTGTTGAAGCAGTTAAGCAGTCCCTTGAAAAGCTCTCCAATGATGAAGTCCGCGTAAGAGTTATCCACGGCGCAGTAGGCGCTGTTTCCGAGGGCGACGTAATGCTCGCAAGCGCTTCAAATGCAATTATCGTCGGATTTAACGTACGTCCCGACCCCGTTGCTGCCGATAATGCCGAAAGAGACGGCGTTGATATCCGTCTTTACAGGATCATTTACGACGCAATCGAAGAGATAACCACCGCTATGAAGGGTATGCTTGCGCCTAAGTTCCGTGAGGTAAATCTGGGACGTGTCGAAGTTCGTCAGGTATACAAGATATCCAACGTCGGTACTGTTTCGGGCTCTTACGTTCTGAACGGCAAGATAACAAGAAATGCCGAGATAAGAGTTGTCCGTGACGGTATCATCATTGCAGATGATAAAATGTCCAGCCTCAAGCGCTTCAAGGACGACGTCAAGGAAGTTGCCGAGGGCTACGAGTGCGGTATCACTCTTGAAAAGTTCAACGACGTTCATGTGGGAGACATTTTCGAGGCATACTTTATGGAGGAGTACCGTCCCGATTAAGAACGGTTCCGAATATAATTAACAGCACAGCAATAAATTCTGAAAGGAGTTTTATATGCCTAATTTCAGAAACGGACGGTTGTCCGAAGATATAAAGCGTGAAATTTCAGCGCTTATCCGTGAGGAGATAAAAGACCCCAGAGTAAACGGCAGCTTTATCTCGGTCGTAAGGACCGAGCTGTCGGGAGATAATTCCCACTGTAAGGTATATATCTCCAGCTTTGACGGAGTCGAAGCTGCAAAAACTGCGGTAAAGGGTCTTGAAAGCGCGTCGGGAATGATGAAGCGCAGTATTTCCAACAAGCTTCATCTGAAAAAATGTCCCGAGCTGAAATTCATTGCAGACAATTCTATCGAGCATTCCGCAGAAATTGCAAAAATGCTTGAAAAGATCGAGGAAAACAGCGACGGAGAATAATAAGCCGTCTGCCCGAAAAATGAGAAAGGAGAATGCTCATTGCAGATAAATCTGAAAGAAACCGCGGAATTTCTCAAAAGCCACGACAATTATTATATCCTGACCCATCAGAGTCCCGACGGCGACACTATGGGAAGCGGCTTCGGCTTGTGCTATGCTCTACGCAAAAGCGGCAAAAAAGCTAATGTTCTCTGCTCAGACGAGTTCCCGAAAAGATATCATTTTATGTATGAGGGCTATGAGCCGCAGAAATTCTCCCCCGAAACAATTGTTGCCGTTGACGTTGCCGACAGAAAGCTTCTCGGGTCAAAGCTTGCGCAGTACGGCGATTATGTAGATCTTTGCATAGACCACCACGTTTCCAACGAGGACTACGCCGAAAAGCTTCTGGTCTATCCGGACGCTTCGGCGACCTGCGAGGTTCTTTACCGTGTACTTTGCGAAATGGATTTTGAACCCGACAAACAAATCGCCGAGTGTCTTTATACAGGTATTGCAACCGATACAGGCTGCTTTAAGTATGCAAATACGACCCAGCTTGCCCACACAATTACCGCAAAGCTTATGGAGTACGGCATAAATATAGAACAGATAAACCGTGAAATGTTCGATATAAAAAGCAAGGCACGATTAAAAGTAGAGCAGTATATCAACTCGGCAATGGAATATTACCTTGACGACAAATGCGCAATGGCGGCGGTCACTCTTGATACTATTAAAAAGACAGGTCTTGCGCAGGAGGAGTTTGAGGGTATCGCAGGAATGAGCGTCCAGCTTGAAGGCGTTCAGGTAGGCGTTATCATCAAGGAAAAGGACGAGGGAAAATTCAAGGTCTCGATGCGTTCGGCTTCTGACATAGACGTGTCCGCAATATGCGCCAAATTCGGCGGCGGCGGTCATGTGAAGGCAGCAGGCTGTTCTCTTGAAGGCTCTCTTGACGACGTAAAGCTCCGTCTGCTTTCGGGAATAGCTCCTGCTATGGGGTTCGACCTGTGGCTGGCGTAAGCGTTAAAACGTCCGAGACGGAAATGTGCGGGATAATCTGCGTGAACAAGCCAGAAGGCTTCACAAGCTTTGACGTTATCGCAAAGCTGAGAGGCATACTTAAAATGAAGCGGCTTGGCCACGCAGGAACTCTCGACCCTATGGCAACGGGCGTTCTGCCTGTTTTCGTCGGACGTGCCACAAAGGCGTGCGATATTCTTCCCGACCACGACAAGATATACCGTGCAGGCTTCAGGCTTGGAGTAACTTCCGATACGCAGGACAGCACCGGCACAATTACAAAAGAGCGTGACCCTTCCGGTGCGGACACTATGAAGGTTTCTGCTGCTTTGAAGAATTTCCGCGGAGATATAATGCAGATACCGCCTATGTACTCGGCAGTATCGGTAAACGGCAAACGTCTTTACGACCTTGCCCGTCAGGGTATCGAGGTCGAGCGCGAAGCAAGACCCGTAACGATTTACAGCCTTGAGCTTGAAGAATATGACGAAGCTGCTCACTGCGGCGTACTGACAGTTTCCTGCTCAAAGGGAACATACATCAGAACGCTTATAAACGATATCGGAGAAGCTCTCGGCTGCGGAGGTATAATGACCTCCCTTGTGCGGACAACAGCCTGCGGATTTTCACTTGACGACTGCGTTACAATTGAAGAATTGCAGCGTGAAGCGGATTCGGAAAGAAATTTTGTGCAGTATCTTAAACCCGTTGAAGAGGTTTTCGCAGACCTGCCCATGCTGAAGCTTCATGGCGCACAGGAAAGAATGTACCGCAACGGGATAAAGCTTGACCTTAACAGGATAAAAACAGATATAGCCGCAGAGCGTATCAGAGTATACGGCGAAAGCGGATTTATAGGAACTGCCGTTCCCGACAGGGAAAACGGCGTACTGAAAATCGACAGGAATTTTTTTATCTAACAGTAAACAAACCGCTGAAAGGAAGCGACACAGATGGTTGACCTTACCGGAACAAACGACGTTCCGAAAAACTTCACTGCCGTTGCTATGGGACTTTTCGACGGACTTCATTACGGACACAGAACGGTCATCCGCTATGCAATAGACATTGCAGAGCAGAACCCCGGCACAGACCCTGCCGTGTTTACCTTTGATACGGCAAGCGTTACGTCCAAGGGAGCAGGCGGCGTGGAGTGCATACTTTCGCGAGATATGAAATTCGAGCTTATCGAGGCTCTGGGAGTGCGATATATCTACTCCCCCGACTTTATGAACTTTAAGGACCTTACCGGCGAGGAGTTCGTAGAGCTTGTTATCTGCGACAAGCTTGCTGCAAAATTTGTGATATGCGGCGAGGATTTCCGCTTTGGAAAGGGTGCTGAATGCGGCGTAAAGGAGCTTGACAGGCTTTGCAGAAAACAGGGCGTTAAGCTTTATGTCGTTCCGCCCGTTCGTGAAAACAGGGGCGAGAGAATATCCTCCACAATGATAAGAGAGCTTATCAGGGACGGAAAAATCGAAACAGCAAATATGCTTCTCGGCTCCCAGTTTACGCTGAAGCTGCCCGTTGCATACGGAAAACAGCTTGGCAGAACTATTGATTTCCCTACCATAAACCAGTATCTTCCCAAAAGGCAGGTAACTCCCAAATACGGCGTTTACGCCTCAAAAACCGAGGTCTGCGGAAGAATATACAAAAGCGTGACCAACATCGGCGTAAAGCCTACCGTGGGAAGCGACGCTCCGCTTGCGGAAACCTACATAATCGGCTACAGCGGCGAGGAGCTTTACGGCGAAACGGCAAAGGTCTCGCTTATAGCCTTTATCCGCCCCGAAATTAAATTTGACGGAATGGACGAGCTTAAACGTCAGATAGCGGAAGATACCGCAGCCGTTATGGCTATCCCGGAAAGCAAGTATCTGTATACAAGATGCAGATGCTCGTCCGATAATATGTAAATTACTCCGAAAGGATAGATAATATGAATACTTCAAATGTGAGAACCCGATTTGCTCCCAGCCCAACGGGATATATGCACATCGGCAACCTCAGAACTGCGCTTTATACCTACATCATCGCAAGAAAATACGGCGGTAAATTTATCCTACGTATTGAGGACACCGACCAGGGACGCTTTGTAGAAGGCGCTACCGAGGTCATTTACGATACGCTCCGCAAGTGCGGTCTTAACTGGGACGAAGGACCCGATATAGGCGGTCCGGTCGGTCCATATGTTCAGTCCGAGCGTATGGGAATTTTCAAGGAGTATGCTGAGCAGCTTGTAAAATCGGGACATGCTTACTACTGCTTCTGTACCAAGGAGCGCATGGAGCAGGTCCACGAGGAGCAGCGTGCAAAGGGTATTACTCCCACCTATGACCGCCACTGCCGAGACCTGCCTAAAGAGGAGATAGACAGGCTTCTTGCCGAAGGCGTTCCCTATGTTATTCGCCAGAAAGTCCCTCTTGACGGAACGACAACCTTCCACGATGAGCTTTACGGCGACATTACCGTACCCAACGCCGACCTTGACGACCAAATTTTGCTCAAAGCCGATGGTATGCCCACATACAACTTTGCAAACGTTGTAGACGACCATCTTATGGGCATTACCCACGTTGTAAGAGGAAACGAATATCTTGCTTCCGCACCGAAATACAACCTGCTCTATGAGGCCTTCGGCTGGGAAGTCCCCACATATATCCACGTTGAGCATATCATGCGCGATGCTACCCATAAGCTTTCCAAGCGTGACGGCGACGCCTACTTCGGCGACTTCGTTGAAAAGGGCTACTATATCCCCGCTATCCTCAACTATATCGCACTTCTTGGCTGGGCTCCAAAAGGCGAGCAGGAGATATTCACCCTTGACGAGCTTGTTCGGGAGTTCGACATCAGCGGACTTTCCAAGTCTCCGGCAATTTTCGACCCGGTAAAGATGACCGCTATCAACGCAGAATGGCTTCGCAGACTTTCCCACGAAGAATTCAAGGAGCTTGCCCTGCCATATATCAGACAGACCTGCAAGCGTGAGGATATCAATATTGATGTGCTTGTAAAGACCCTCCAGCCACGCACCGAGCTGCTGACGGATATTCCCGAAAAGGTTGATTTTATTGACGTTCTGCCCGAATACAGCAGCGACCTTTACTTCAATAAGAAAATGAAGACCAACGCCGAGACCGCTGTTCCTGCGCTTAATGCGGTGCTTCCCGTGCTGGAGGCTATCCCCGAATCCGATTGGAACGAGGAAAATATCCACGGAGCAGTATTTGCGGAAATTGAAAAGCAGGGCGTTAAAAACGGCTGGATGCTCTGGCCTGTAAGAGTTGCGCTTTCAGGAAAGGCTCTCACCCCCGGCGGCGGAATCGAGCTTGCAGCTGTTCTCGGTAAAAACGAGAGTATCGCAAGAATAAAAAAAGCTCTTGAAATGCTGGCATAATAAAAATATCGGCGAATTTTATTGCTTTATCACAAAACAATCACATTGGACCGATAAAATAACATTGAAGTGTGCGCACAAAGCGTATGAAAAACCGAAAGGTGGTAACGTCAAATGATTGAAGTTCAGAACCTTACCAAGCAGTACGGTGCAAAAAAAGCCGTGGACGACCTCTCGTTTACCGTCAACGACGGCGAGATATTAGGCTTTCTCGGACCGAACGGCGCAGGTAAATCAACTACTATGAATATGCTTACGGGATATATTTCCTCTACATCGGGAAAGGCTCTCATCAACGGCATTGACATTCTGGACGACCCTATCGAAGCAAAGAAGAATATCGGATATCTTCCCGAAATTCCTCCCCTTTACCTTGATATGACCGTTAAGGATTATCTTAATTTTATCTACGACCTGAAAAAGTGCAAGCTTCCCCGAAAGGCTCACCTTGAGGACGTTTGCAGCCTTGTTATGATAAAGGACGTGTACAACAGAATTATCCGCAACCTCTCAAAGGGCTATAAGCAGAGAGTAGGTCTTGCGCAGGCTCTTATCGGAAATCCCCCTATCCTCATTCTGGACGAGCCTACCGTTGGTCTTGACCCCAAGCAGATAATTGAGATAAGAACTCTCATCAAAAAGCTGGGCAAAAAACATACGGTAATTCTTTCCTCTCACATTCTTTCCGAGATACAGGCAGTCTGCGACAGAGTTATAATCATCAACCACGGACAGATTGCCGCTGATGATACAACGGAAAACCTGACGAAGAACATCTCCACCGACCACAGGATAATAGCCCGTATCGACGGTTCAAGAGAGGAAATACTCAAGACTATCAAGAACATTCCGGGCGTTATCTCCGTCGTTGCGGACATGGAGCGTGAGCCGGGCATCTACGACTACGAGATCGAGACCCGTGAGGGCTCCGATATCCGCCGAGAGCTGTTCAAGCGCATCGTTGCAAGGAACTGGGTGATCCTCGGACTTAAAACTACCGAAATGACCCTTGAGGATATCTTCCTTAAAATCACCATGGGCGACAACGTTGTTATCAAAACAAAGAAGAAGGACGCCGAAGCAACAACTGCCGAGGCTGACGAAACAGCCGAAACAAATAAAAAGGAGGATGAGGAATAATGGGCGCAATTTTCAGACGTGAGCTGAAGGCTTATTTTACCTCGCCTGTCGCTTACATTTTCATTGCCGTATTCTATATCTACACGGCAACATATTTCGTAAATTACAATCTTTTGTACGGCACCGCCGATATGTCCTATGTTTTCACAAGCGCATTCGTTATCATGATGATACTTCTGCCGCTTCTGACCATGAGACTTTTCACCGAGGAACGCCGTCTCCGCACCGACCAGTGCCTGCTGACTGCGCCCGTTAATCTTTTCTCCATCGTTATGGGCAAATTTCTTTCAGCTACCTGTATTTTCCTCTGCGCAATGGCTATCTACGTTGTTTACGTTATAACCCTCGTTGCGCTTGCAGGCTCGGTGGCATGGGCTACCGTTATCGGAAACCTTATTGCTCTGCTGCTTCTTGGCGCAAGCTTTATCTCCATCGGTACCTTTGTTTCCGCTACTACGGAAAATCAGGTCGTAGCCGCAATTCTCAGCTTTATCATCAATATGGCTTTCTACCTTATAGATATGCTTGCAGGAAACGTTCAGATAAGCTGGCTGAGAAACATTATGGCTTCTCTGGGCTTCTATACAAGATATTCCGAATTTTCAACCGGACTTTTCAATATTCCCAGCGTTATCTTCTTTGCAAGCGTAATTTTCATTTTCAACTTTCTTACCGTGCGTGTGCTTGAAAAGCGCCGCTGGGCTTGATAGGAGGTAACTGCCATGAAGATAAATAAAAAGAAGCTTAAATACGGCTCCGTTGCAGCGGTAATAACCGTTGCCGTAATTGCCGCAGTCATCCTGCTCAACGTTATCGTTGCCGCCTTTGCGGACAGATACAACATGAGCTTTGACCTTACTCCGGGCGGAGATTTTGAGATAAGTCAGGAAACAAAGGATTATGTTTCCTCCATAACCGAAAACGTCGAGATATGCACAACAGTCGACGAGCTTGTTTTCCAAACTACCGAAAGCAAGTATTTCCGTCAGGCATACGAGGTACTTAAAAAGTACACTCAGAACAGCGATAAAATTTCCCTTAACTTTGTAGATATGACCGTTAACCCCACATATGTTGAAAAATACAAGCAGTATTACAGCGGAAGCATTACCGAAAACAGCATAATCATTTTCAACGCCGATACAAAACGTATCAAGGTAATTTCGGTAAACGAGCTTTTCAACACCGAGATAAACTATTACACCATGTCTCAGAGCATAGTTTCTTCAAAGGCGGAGCAGGTCCTTACCTCGGCGCTTATGTATATCACCGACCCGAACCCCAAGACCGCCGTTTATCTTGACGTTTTAACACAGAGCGCAAACGGTTCAAACATCAAGACCCTGCTTGACTCCAACGGCTTCGACGTTGTTACGGTAGACCCTCTTACAGAAGAGATACCCATGGACGCCGACCTTATGGTCATCAACGCTCCTCTGAACGACTTTTCACAGGACCTTGTTGACAAGATCTACGCATTTATGGAGAACGAAGGAAACTACGGCAAGAACATGATATATCTTGCAGGCGTTTCACAGAATTCGACCCCCAACATTGACGCATTCCTTGCCGAATGGGGCATCAAGGTAGGCAACGGCATAGTAAGCGAAAACAACGAGCAGAATATCCTTTCCGGCTCAGGCGGATATGCCTTCGCTTCTTACCTCAAAAGCAACGATTATACAGGCGGCATTCCATCGGAAACTCTTTCAAATCCCGTTGCGGCTTATAATGTCCGTCCCGTTGAACGGCTTTTCGACGTTCAGGGCAATGTTTATACAACATCTCTGCTTGACACATCTGAAACAGGCGTTGTTATCACTACCGAAATGATGCAGGAATACATCGAATCAGGCGTTGCGCCAACATTTGAGGAACAGCCCGTAACGATAATGGCACTTGCAAACAAGTATACCTTTATCGACAATGTTCAGGTACTTTCAAATATCGTTGTGTTCGGCTCAGACGAGATGCTCAACTCCGGACTCACAAGCCAGACCTACTTCAACAACGGCGACTATTTCATGTCCATCGTAAACAAGATATCCGGCAAGGAAAACGGCATTTACATTGTTGCCAAGGACCTTTCCGGTACGACCTACCAGGCGACCAACGCCCAGGTTTCCACATTGAGAGTTGTATTCATGTTTGTTATCCCTGCCATCGTTGCGGCAATAGGTATAACAGTATGGCTCAGAAGGAGAAATAAATAATTAAACCGTGAAAGGAGTCGCGCTCCCGTAGGGAGTAAATTGCAATGAAAAAAAATATCAAGCTTATTATCATTATTTGCGCAGTGGTTGCCGTCCTTGCGGGACTGCTGGTCTTCCTCAAGCTTACAGCTCCCGAAGAAGAGGAAAAAACTACTGCGGAGGAAGAGGTAAAAACCTCTCTCCTCTACGATAAGGACCCCTACGATATTTCCTCCGTTAAAATCAAAAATGAACACGGGGAATATGAGATAGTCCGTATCGGAGAGGGCGAAAAATCTCTCTGGACTATCATGGATATCGTTAATCTTCCCATGAACAATACCACTCTGGGTACTCTTATTGAAAACGCTTCAACTCTTACCGCACAGCAGACAGTCGTTGAAAACGCCGAGGATATCTCAATTTACGGTCTTGACGCCCCCTCTGCAACGGTCACAGCCACCTTTACAGACAGCTCCAACACCGTTAAAACGCTTATCATCGGCAACCTTGCTCCCGATGGCAGAAACCGTTACCTTATGCTTGAGGGCGACCCCAATGTTTATACCGTTTACAATACAGCAGTAAGCTGCTTCCTCAACGATAAGTACGACGTGGTAAACAAGACGATATATACTGCAAAAGCTGCGGCAAGCGAAAGCGATACTACCGATTACACCAGAATAAACAAAATGACTATCAAGCGTCCCGATATTGATTACGATATCGTTATCGAATACGACGTCCGTCTTGATGACGAGAGCCTTATGGTTGCAAACTCGTCAAGCTATGTAATTTCCGAGCCTATTTTCCGCGACCTTAACCCCGAAAAATCAAGTACGGTCATGGACGGCATTTTCGGACTCTCGGCAAGAGAGCTTGCCATCGTTAACCCCAACGAAAACGACATGGCAGCCTGCGGTCTCACCGAACCTGCCGCAGAGGTCACCGCTGAGATAAACGGCGGAGACACCCTGCATTTCGTTATCGGCAACGAATTTATCAACGAGGACGGCAAAAAGGACGGCAGATATGTTTATGCCGACGGCATAAGCATTATCTATATCTTTGACGAAAGCAGCCTTCCTTGGCTTGACGTTATGCCCCTTGAAATTGTAACAACAATGTTTACAAGCAACTATATATACAGTCTTACGGCTCTTGATATCACCTGCGAGGGCAAGGAGCTTAACTTCACAATAACAGGCAGCAGCGCCGACGACTTTGCCGTAAAGCTTAACGGCAGCGATACCGATACAGACCTGTTCAAGGACCTGTACCAGTTCATTCTCCGTGCGCCCAGCAGTGAGCTTTACTTTGAAGAGACAACTGCGGAACCGATACTCACAATTAACGTGAAAACCGCAAGCGGCGGCGACCTTATCGAATTTATACCCGCTGAAAACAGACAGACGATAATCCGTCTTAACGGAAAATCAACCTATAAATGCGCAGCAGCCTATGCCGACAGACTTATCAAAAACCTTGAGCTTTATGAAAAGGGCGAGGATATCGTTGCTAACTGGTAAATGCCGGTACACGTTTCGACCCGCTTTTCAGCGCCGATATGGTACAATATTAAGGCTGTTAAAAACATACTATAATATTTTTCCGCATTTTTAACATTTTCTCTTGATTTTATGAATATTTTATGGTATAATAAGTATATAAAAATTATTATGTGCTGTATTTTCAAAACAGCCATCAATTAAAATATTTAACATAATTCTATGCGGCAAAATGCGGAAACGCAATACTGAAAAGGAGGATATGCAATGGCAGAAAATACAATACAGGCAAGTGCAGAAAACAAGGAGAACAGCTTTCTCCGCTATAAGGGCTACCCTCTTGTAAGAAATAAGGACGAAATTTATTATGGCAACATGACCGATAAATACGTTGTCTGGATGCAGATAACAGAAAAAACAAAGATCGGCGATATGAACGTGGCAAGCAAGGTAAAAATATACAAAATGGCTACAGACGAAAAGCTTAATCCAATCGAAGCTATCGTAAAGCAGAGCGAAAAGAACAGCCTTTATGAGGCTCTTGATATCGCTTATGCATGGCTTTCAAGGAAATAAATATCAGTCCGTAATATTTAGTCAAAAAGCACAGAACTTTTATTTTAGTTCTGTGCTTTTTGTTGCACTAATTATGCAAATTAAAATATTGTTTTTAATTTAGAAATTATTTGCACATTATTATAAATGAGGAAATGTGTTATACTTATTTTGTACATCATCCGTGTAAAAGGAGGGACTGCCCAAGTTATGAAAACGATAGCACTCGTTTCCTGCGATATCGACGAATCATACCATAACCCGTTTTCTCAAAGCTTTGTTGATACCTGCAAAGAACTCGATTTTCGCGTTTTGTGGTTTCAGTCCCTGTCAGGAAAATTCAATGATGAAATTCGCGATGAAGGCGAAATGAATATATTTAACCTGATAAATTTTGACCTCATCGACGCCCTTGTTATAATGACAATGACGTTTAAAGCCGACGACGTGGCATATGCACTTATAAAAAAGGCAAAAGAAAAAAATATCCCCGTAATTTCAATTGATGAGGATATTGAAGCTGCATATTCGATATCACTGGGATATGAAAGGGCTCTTGAAGAGGTTATCCGCCATATTATTACAAAACACGGAGCAAGAAATATAAAATTTATCGGCGGAGATAAAGGCAATGACGCTTCCGATGCAAGAGAAGCCGTTTTCTGCAATGTTATGAAGGAATACGGCCTTGAATGCGGAGAGGACAATATAGATTACGGATATTTCTGGTGGTCATCCGCCGCAGACGCGGTTCAGCGTCATTATGACAAATTCGGCTCAATGCCCGATGCGTTTGTCTGCGCAAACGATTCCATGGCAGTCGGAGTATGCTCAAAGCTGAACGAGCTTGGCTATAAAATTCCCGATGACGTTATCGTGACCGGAATTGACGGTATACCCGAGGGCAATACCCATATCCCGTCAATAACGACTCTTATGAGGGATGTGAGCGAAGCCGGCAGAACTGCCGCCCTAAGACTTTCACAGATATTCAGCGGAGAGCTTTCCCCCGTAGGAAAAGAAACCGTTGACGGCACTATTCTATACCGTGAATCCTGCGGCTGTGAGCCTGTAAGGCTTTCCATAGATGATAACAAACAGAAGCATGATCTGTACGGTCAGGTAGAATTATGGAACGGCTTTTCAGATTCAATTATTCAAATGTCTGAAGCTGCAACGGGAAATTATTCCTTTGAAGAAACGCTTGATAAGATCACGCTTTTCCTGAAAAATGTATGGACAAAGGAATGCTGGCTCTGTATCTGCAACGACTTTATTTCAAGCGCAAATACCCTTGAAGACGTGTTCAAATCACAGAATTCCTACCGCACAGAAGGCTACAGCGATGTAATGGGATATGTTCTTCACGGTATTGATGACAAAAAATTTGATTTTCTGCCGCCGTTCAAGTCAGAAAAAATGCTCCCCGAGCTGGATATGATATTTAAAAAGTATAATAACATAATGTTCCTGCCGCTTCATTTCCAGAAGAGAGCCATCGGCTATATAGGATTTGAATTTGCATTTTCCGAAAGGAATTACCACATATTGCGTTCGCTTGTTACAAATGTAAGCAAGGTGCTGGAGAATGCCCGTATCCAATCCGAGCTGAAAGCTGTAGTAGGCCGTCTTGAAGATATGTATATCCATGACTCGATGACAAATCTTTACAACCGCCGAGGCTTCTATCAGCTTGCACCGCAGATATACAACAAGTGCATTTCAGACGGCGTAGGCTTTATGATAGTTTCCATCGACCTTGACAACCTTAAGGGTATCAATGATACTTATGGCCATCATGAGGGCGATAATGCGATAATTACAGTAGCCGACGCACTGCGTTCCGCTTCAAACGAATACGATATCAACGCCCGTTTCGGCGGCGACGAATATATTACTGCCGGAATATGTGTTTCAGAAAGTTATGCCGAAAATTTTGTCACACGCGTCAAGGAATATCTTGACAACTATAATAAAAACTCCGGCAAGCCATATCTTGTAGAAGCAAGCTGCGGATTATACTCACTTGTTCCGGCAACAGGCAAGACTATCGACGAATTTATCAAAGCGGCAGACGAGCGTATGTATGACCAGAAATCTGTTCACCGCAAGCATACCGGATATTGCCGCAGGAGAATTTAACAGAAAATATAAAATACGCAGACTGTTCTCGAACAGCCTGCGCTTTTTTTACACAAATTTAGTTTCCTTTGTTGCTGCACGAACCTCCATCATACCCGTATCTGCATGAAACAATACAGTACGTCCGAAGTTTGAGCCTGTTTCCTCAGCAACTATTCTTATCTTATACGCCGCGAGTATTCTTTTTACCGCAGCAACATTTCTCTCACCGATGTTGAAAACCGCCGAATTAACGCTGAACATTTGGGCTCCGCCTGCAATTTTAGCAGTCAGCCTTGAAGTCGAAGCACCCTGCAAATTCATCGTCTGGATAAGCTCCATTATTCCGGTATCAGCATAACGGCGCTTGTTATCAACGCCCTGAGCCGCCTCCTTGCTGAGAGGAAGCATTATGTGCGCCATTCCCGCTATTTTCTTTTCGGCGTCATAAAGGCATATTCCAACACATGAACCCAGCGCATATGTAATAAGTGCGTCAGGCGATTTTACCACATTGAGGTCTGCAATACCGACCGTAACATTAGCCATTATACACTCACTCCCAGTCTTGTGAAAAGAGTTTCAAGCGACTGCATTTCGGGAACGAGTATCATATTGCTTTTGATTTCGCCGCTGCCGATTATAAAGCTGTCGTCAATAAAAAGAACCTTGTTTCCCACCTGAGCAAATTCAACCGCAGGCACGCTTAAAATTGCGCCTACCATATCCACCGTCATAACGGGAACTGAAATATCTATCATCATGCCCGTCAAAGAAGCCAGCGCATTCATGTAAGAAGCCGCCATAATATTTCCCACCTCGGAAATAAACGACGTTTCCATTTCGTTCATGTTGGTAAGATCTTCGATCTCGCTGCCGAAGAGCGTACTTGTCATCTTACTTGCAAAGGACTGCTGAAGCACATAAAGCATCATTCCGTTAATATCGCCCTTAATTCCCACAAGCATACCGATGGCAATATTTTCGGGACCGCCGAGAAAATTCACCGCCTCGTCGAAATCAAGCATTTTTACCGACGGAACGGTAATATCCGTTTCACACTGCAAAAGCTCGGAAAGGGCGCTTGCGGCATTTCCCGACCCTATATTTCCTATTTCTTTCAGCACGTCAAGATGCATATCCTGAAGCTGTTCAACGTTCTGTATAGCCATTATTTACCTCCAAAATCAATTCCGTATCCTGCGCTGCATACCCGTATAAAGCATATCCAAAATCAGTTTCTCAGATTATTTATAATATCCTCCAGCTGGTCGTGGGTCTTGACCATATTCACGTTAAGCTGAAAAGCTCTCTGATATTCGATAACCTTTGACATTTCGTTTGCAATGTTAGTGGATGAAGCCTCCAGCCATTTCTGCTTTTTGCGAGCCTCGGGATTTGAAACAGCCTCGCCGCTTGAAGCCGTAGCGGCAAAGTAGTTGTCACCTATCTGGTCAAGTCCGTATGGATTTTCAAATGTGTAAACGCCTACCTTTTCCGCAAGAGCAGCAGAATCAATATCCGTTGTACCCTCAACAAAAGGAATTTCTATCCTGTTGCCGTCATAATCAAGCACATAAGCGCCGTACTCGTTGCAAAGCTCCCAAACACCCTCTGCATTCTGCGACATATAAAATGCGCCGTCCTTGGTGTAGCTTATGTTTCCCTCGGGAGTAAGCACAGCAAAGAAGCCTTCATCCAGAGCCGCAAAATCAAGCTCTCTTCCGGACTCACGAAGCTGCGACTGCTCGAACATCATGTCGGTTTTCTGAACTCTTACACCGTGACCGAACTGTGTCTCCTCATTGTTATTGTTTCTCTCAGTGTATATCAGGTCGGCAAAGGAAGGTCTTGAAGCCTTGAAGCCGTTTGTATTGACATTTGCCAGGTTGTTTGCAGTAATATCCATAGCAAGCTGATAGCTGATAACGCCCGAAGCGGCAGTATGATAACCTATCTTACCCATAAAATATCAACTTCCTTTCCGTTTAATTTATATTTTCGCCAGATCGTTTGCAGCGATCTGATTTATGCTGTTTGCGATTTTAAGTGCCGAGCTGCACGCCGTAAAAACGTGCTGAGCGTCCATAGCCCTGATAGTTTCCTCAGCAACGTCAACGTTGGAACGCTCAAACCAGCCCTGCTTTACCTGATAGGATTCGCCCTCGGGAATGTTTCCGATAGGAGCGTCCTCATAAGGTCTCATAAGGTTATCATCAACCTTTTCAACGTCGGTATCGGGAGCGATATAGCTAAGCCCCAGAGCAAAGGTCCTGCCGTCGCCCGTAGTAATATTTCCGAAGCGGTCCATCTGGAAATCGGCAGTGCCAAGCTGTATTCTCTCGCCGTTTTCGTCCAGAACATATCCTGTGGTACCGAGAGTAAGATAGCCCTCTGCATTTATAGTAAACTGACCGTTCCTGCTGAGAAGAGTCTCGCCTGTCCTGCGCTCCTCGATATTGAAATAAACGTTGCCGACCAGTGCAGCGTCAAGCCGCGAGCCTGTGTTTTCAAAAGAGCCCTGCTCAAGGTTTGTATTTGTATAGTCAATTGTGCGGTAGCGTATAGTACCCGTCGCACTTTTTCTGCTGTTTATAAGCAGCAGCTCCTCGGCAAAGGTAGTGGGTATAGCCTCATCCGCCTTGTAGCCTGCTGTCTTTGCGTTTGCGATGTTGTTAGTGATAACGTTAAGTATTCTCTGCTCGTTGATAATACCGTTTGCCGCGGTATAATAACCTCTCAGCATAAAAATCCTCCTTATCTGTTAAGGTAATCGCTCATGAATTTCTTCATCTTCTGGACTGCCTGTGAATGTATCTGGCACACACGGCTTTCCGATACGTCCAGAACCTTTCCTATGTCTGAAAATCTCAGCTTTTCGTAGTAATAAAGCGTAATTACAAGTCTTTCCCGTTCTTTCAGAGACTTTATCGCCTCCGCAAGATACTGCATTTTTTCCTGCCGGTGGATAGAAGCCTCGGGGGACCACATTCCGTCCTCATCAGCCTTGTCGGGAATATCAAAGCCGCTGTCCATGACCATCTCCTCAAAGGAAAGGGTCTGAGCCGCCGCAGCCTGAGCCGTACAGCTTTCAAGCTTTTCCAGCGGAAGCTTCATATAGTCCGCCATCTCCTGAGGCGTAGGCTCTCTGTCAAGCTCGCCGTAAAGGGCGGAATATGCCGAATCATATTCCTTTGCAAAGCGTCTTATGTTACGGGGAACAAAGTCCTGCCGCCTGATAAAATCTATAATAGCGCCGCGCACCTTTATCGAAGCATATGTCTCAAATTTAACACCCTTTTTGGGGTCAAAGCTGTCCACCGCACTCATCAGAGCGAGAGTCGCCTCGTTGATGACGTCATCGGTATCGGCAAATTTGATATACATATTTCTCGTGGAAAGCGCCGCGTATTTAACAATGTTCATATAAGCCAAAATAACGCCGTTTCTGAGAGCCTTGTCGCCGGTTTCCTTATATCTGAGGAGCAGAAGCGCCTTAGCCTCTTTTTCGTTATCAGCCACAAAACTCACCTCCGTTAGCTGTTCTTACGCTGTTAAACTTCAACCGAGTCAAGCGCAACATTTCCCACCGCCTGGATCTGAACGGAGTTGTCAATTTCGCTGAATGAAAGAACCGTAACATTCGGTATAAACTGGTCTATCAGCTTTTTGAAGTAAATACGCACGATAGGCGAGGTGAGAACGATAGGCATAGGAACAACGTCCTTGACCTTGTCGATCTGCTCGTTAAGAGAAGCAATAAGCTGCTGTATCGTCTGAGGGTCCATGGCAAGATAAGAACCCTGCTCGGACTTTTTCACTGAAGCCACTATCTTGTTTTCCGTTTCGGTGTCAAGAGTAAGAACTCTTATCTGTCCGCCGTCCGAGAACCGTCTTGTGATGGTACGCTTCAGTGCCTGACGAACATACTCTGTTGTAATGTCAACGTCCTTCATATTGTGCTGGTTGTCGGCGATAGTTTCAAGAATTGTCTGCAGATCGCGGATAGGCACACCCTCTTTAAGCAGCAGGCAAAGCACCTTCTGCAAATAAGCAGGTGAAACGATATTCGGAACGATATCCTCCACGACCGAGGGATTTGTCTGCTTGAGCTTGTCAAGCATAGTTTTCACATCCTGCCTTGAAAGCAGTTCGTGAGCGTAATTTTTTATAATTTCCGACAGATGGGTAATAATTACCGAAGTCGGGTCAATAAGCGTGTAGCCTGCGATCTCCGCCTGAAGCTTGTTCTGCTCGGAGATCCACTTTGCGGGAATGTTAAAGGCAGGCTCAACGGTGTCGATACCGTCCACCTCTCTCGTAACGCTTCCGCTGTCAAGTGCAAGGTAGTGGTCCATAAGTATCTCCGCATGAGCCACGATCTCGCCCTTTATCTTTATTACATACTGATTCGGATTTATGTGCTGGTTATCGGTCATTCTTACCGACGGGAAAACCATACCCATATCCATAGCAAACTGCTTTCGGAAAATAACCACACGTTCGATAAGCGTACCGCCGGAGCTTTCGTCCGCAAGAGGTATAAGGCTGTAGCCGAACTCCATTTCGATAGGCTCAACGTTAAGCAGCTTGTACACATTGTCAATATCCTTGTAATACTCCATCTCGGAAAGCGCTTCTTTGTTGTCTGCCATTTCCTGAGCCACAGAATCCGTCTCAGCTGCAAGCTGCCGCTGATCACGCATAAGAATGATTCCCAGCGCAAGAAGCACGCCGCCCAAAACGATAAGCTGAATTTTCGGGAATCCCGGAATAAGCATCATTACAAGCATAACGATACCTGCAATGATAAGTACCAAAGGCTGCGATGTAAACTGGTTCTTGATGTCGATATTGAGACTGTCCTCAGAAGCGGAACGGGTAACTATCATACCCATCGCCGTAGATATCAGCAGAGCAGGTATCTGGGAGCAAAGACCATCACCGACAGTTGATATCGTATATGTGGAAAGGACTGTCATAAAGTCCAGACCGTCAAAAACAAGACCTACAACAGCACCGCCAAGCAGGTTAACGATAGCCGCAACGATAGAGAACGTAGCGTCGCCCTTTACGAACTTGGAAGCACCGTCCATAGCGCCGAAGAAATCGGATTCACGCTGTATCTTGGCACGTCTCAGCTTAGCCTCGTCCTCGGTAATGATACCGGAGTTAAGGTCAGCGTCAATAGCCATCTGCTTACCGGGCATAGCGTCCAAAGTAAATCTTGCAGTAACCTCAGCAACTCTTTCCGCACCCTTGGTAACGACAAGCATCTGAACTACCGTAATAAGTATAAAAACGATAAAACCGATAAGAGCGTTGCCCTTCATAACAAATTCGCCGAAGGACTTAACTATCTGTCCGGCATAACCCTGTTGGAACAGAATAAGACGGGTCGAGGAAATATTAAGACCCAGCCTGAAAATTGTAGTAATAAGGAGCATAGACGGGAAAATAGAGAACTCCAGCGGCTCCTTGATGTACATTGTAATAAGCAGAATAACAAGTGAAAGAGCAATATTCACAACGAAAAGCATATCCAGCAGCCATGTGGGCAGCGGAATGATTATCAGGAATATAGCCAGGATAACGAATACCGTTACCATGTTATTCATTATTTTTTTCACGGTATAACGCAGCCTGCCTTTCTATCTGAACACCGTTAAAGACCCTTCGGCTTTTTGCCCTTCATATCGTAAACAAAAGCCAGAACCTCAGCAACGGCGTGGTAAAAATCATAGGGAATCTCCCTGCCTATATCAACGGACTTGTAAAGTCCTCTTGCCAGCGGAACATTTTCAACAACGGAAACTCCGTTTTCCTCCGCCTTTTCTATAATTCTGAAAGCGACCTTGTCCGCACCCTTGGCAACCACCACAGGCGCGCGGTCTCTGTTTTCATCGTATCTTATTGCAACCGCAAAGTGAGTAGGGTTTCTTATGACCACGTCCGCCTGGGGAACGTCCTGCATCATACGGCTCATAGCCATCTGCTGCTGTTTCTGACGGCGCTTGCTTTTTATCTGAGGGTCGCCCTCCATTTGTTTGTATTCTTCCTTGACCTCCTGCTTGGTCATTCTCATGTCCTTGTCCCACTTGTACTTCTGGAAAAGGAAGTCGATAGCCGCCACCGCAACAAAAACCGCTGCAATTTTCATACAGATAGCAAATACCGCCTCCGCCATATAAAGCATACCGGAAACAACATCCATCTGCATAAGCCTTGCAAAGTCCACCACACGGTCTTTTATTTCGCCGTAAACCACGGCAATAAGAATAACAAGCTTTGCAATAGATTTCGCCAGCTCGAAAAGAGAGCTTATGGAAAACATCTTTTTTATACCCTGAAACGGATTCAGCTTGTCTAATTTAAACTGTATGGATTTTTTTGAAAAGATAAATTTTGTCTGAATCCCCGTCACAATAACAGGAATCAAAATTGAAGCCAGAAGAATAGGTCCTGCGGTAAAAAGCACCGCCCTGCCTATTTCAAGAATAAGCTTGGGAACAGGCTCCATTCCGTCTATTTTCAAACCGCCCATACCGCCGCCTGCCATACTCAGCCAGTAGGTCATGCTGTTTGAAACGGTCTGATACATAAATTTTGCCATCAGCCTCAGAATGAAAAATGTCAGCAGAATAAACGCCGCCGTAACGACGTCCTTGCTCTGCATAACGTTGCCCTCTTTACGCTGTTCACGCAGCTTATGGGGGGTCGCCTTTTCGGTTTTTTCACCGCTGCTTTCGGGCATAGAAACCTTCCTTTATGTATACTTAAAGTAATCAAGATTATCTGTTATACTAAATGTTATTTCGCTATACTGCAGGCATAGCCGAAATAAACGACTCAAGAGCCGCAAGCCACTTGTCAAGGTAGCTGTCAATAAATTCCGACAGAGGGATCGCCGTCAAAAACAGCATAATGAAACCGAATGCCACCTTCAGCTGGATATTCACCACCATTATCTGTATCTGAGGCACCGATTTCATCAGCACACCCATGCAGAACTCAAGTATAAATCCTGCCGCAATAATGGGCATCGCAAGCTTTATCACCAGCGCCAGCACCACGGAAAAATACGCCGCAATGTTATATCCCAGATCGGGATTGAAACCGCCGCTTCCTATCGGAAGTATGTCATATGACATCACAAAAAGCTTTATGTATGTCAGATGCGCGTTTGTCACAAAAAAGTAAAGATACATCATAAAGCTGATGAACGAACCCATAATTGACATCTGCACGTTGGATTCGGGGTCGAAAACCTTCGCCATACCCAGACCGGACTGCATATCCATGACCTCTCCGGCAACCTGTACCGAATAGAAAAACAGGTCGGTAATAAAACCGATGACCAGTCCGATAAAGCTCTCGCGCAGTATCATAAACAAGTATTCGCCTGCCTGCGTACCCGTGTCAACAGGCTCGGGCTGAACAACAAGCAGAACTATATATGTAATAAAAACCGACGTTGTAATTTTTACAATTGTCGGAATATTACGTCTTGATAAAATAGGGTTAAAGATAAATATTCCCAGTATCCGGGCAAAAACCAGAAGATTGGTCTCAAAGCTCCGGAAGAGAACAACAAAGAAATCCAAAGCCTGCTCCTTTCGTCAGCCGGGTCAGCTCAATACGGTCTGACTGCTTATCTGATTAATAATATCAAAAATATGCAGTACAAACTCGTTGCAGGCGCTTATCATCATAGGCGCCATAAGCAGCAGCAGAACAACGATAGTCAGCGCCTTGGGAACAAACGTAAGGGTCTGCTCATGGACCTGAGTCGCCGCCTGAAGAATAGCGATAACCAGACCCACAAGCATACTTATCAGCAAAAGAGGCCCGGCAAGCTTTATTGCCAGCACAAGCGCCTCACGGAAAATTTCAAGCACAAGCGCTTCAGTCAGCATAAACTATCACCTCAATGTACACGGATTTTAAAGCTTATAACGTATGACTCTAAGTGTTAAAACCGGTAACAAGCGAGCCGATAAGAAGCGTCCAGCCGTCGCAGAGTATAAACAGCAGCAGCTTAAACGGTATTGATACCGTAGTAGGCGGAAGCATCATCATACCCATTGACATCAGAAGCGTTGAAACTATAATATCTATGATAAGGAACGGGATATACAGCAGAAAGCCTATCTCAAATCCGATTTTTATTTCGCTTAAAATAAATGCAGGCACAACCGCCACAAAGCTGACTTCCTTCAGGAACTCCTCTTCGGTCTCAGCCTCTATCTCAGTACCGGTAAGTCCGAGGATAAAGTCCATAGAGTCGTTGCTTGTGTTTTTCAGCATCCATTCTTTAAGGGGAACGGACGCCGCCTGCACTGCCTCAACGGAGGTATACTCGCCGTTTTTATAAGGCACATAAGCGACCTCGTTCATCTCATTCAGAACAGGAGTCATAATAAACAGCGTCAAAAACAGCGCCAGACCTATCATGACCTGATTGGGGGGAGTCTGCTGAACGCCCATCGCATTTCTCAGCAGCGAAAAGGAAATGATGATCCGCGTAAAGCAGGTCAGCATTACCAGAATCGACGGTGCAAGAGAAAGTATCGTTATTAAAATAATAAGATCGATAGTCGTAGAGCTTTCATTTATGCCAAGCTGCTCCAGCAGATTTTCCGCATCGCCGTCACCGTCGGTAACAGGCTCGTTATAAGGGAGAGTCCCCGTAGTTACCTCTTCATCGGGCGCAGCCGTATAGGGCATAGTCTGTTCCGTCTGAGGAACGGTAGTTTCAACATTCGGTATCGTGGTCACAATACCCGATGTCGTCTCCTCATCATCCGGAACGGCAAAAGCAGTCACGGAGGAAACAGAAACAGCCATTGCCGCAGCGCAGAGAATACCTGCCGAAGCCTTGACAAGTTTCTTAAAAATCATCATTTTCATTCCGTCCGTCCTCTTTTTTTTCAAGGGTATCCGCACCTGCGTCCGTCCTGTTTCTCTCAGCAAACGCCTTTTTAAGGCTTTGCATAAAACCGTTTTCGACAGGCGTATCGCTGTTTTCGGGAAGAATAAGATCCTCCTCGTCCAGATCGCAGATCTTGTTCACAGAATTAGGCGTTACCCCGATAAGCATTTTTTTGCTTCCCACGGTAACGATCATAAGCTGCTTATCCTGAGCCACACCGATACACTCAACGATTTTTATCAGACGGCTCTGCATACCAAAGCCGCCTGTATGATAGCGCTTGTTGAGCCAACTTGCAGCATAAAAAGTCAGAAAAAGCAGACCGATTATTCCAAGCAGCGCACAGATAACGGTAAAAATCTCATCAAACATTTTTTAGCCGAGAACCTTCTGAACAGTCTGAAGGATTCTGTCAGCCTTAAAGGGCTTAACGATAAAGTCGAGAGCACCCAGCTTGATAGCTTCAACAACCATAGATTCCTGACCCATAGCGGAACACATAACGATCTTAGCGTTAGGGTCTGAAGCCTTGATATCTCTGAGAGCCTCAATGCCTGTCTTGTTAGGCATTGTGATATCCATGATAACAAGGTCGGGCTTTTCGGCAGCATATGTATTGCAGGCGATCTCGCCGTCGGCAGCCTCAAGAATATTTGTATAGCCGTTCTTTGTGAGAGCGTCCTTGATCATCATACGCATGAAAGCCGCGTCGTCAACAAGCATGATTTTCTTATCCATAATAATACTCCGTTTCTCCGCCTCGGAAATATTGATTTATATCTTCGGGAACCGTCGGGCGGAACCGTTTCCCTGATTAATTCTATGTATTTATTCCTTTCCACCGAGGGTCTCAAGGAATTTTGACTTGATTATTTCGGTAATTCTGACCGCAAAGTTATCATCGATAACAACAACGTCGCCCTTTGCGATAAGATTTCCGTTTACGATAATATCAACGGGAGCGCCTGCCTGACGTTCCAGCTCAATAATAGTACCCTGCGTGAACTCAAGTATCTCCTTGACCTTTTTCACAGCCGAGCCTATTTCAACGGTAACATTCAGCGGAACATTCATCAGCAGCTTCAAGTTGTCGTTCTGCTCCTGAGTAAGGCTTGAATTCTGATATGAAGCAAAATTCTGAAGCTGAACGGGCTGAATATTAACAGCAGGCTGCTGAGGCATCATATTCTGCTGCGGATACATTCCCTGCTGCGGATATCCCTGCTGAGGGTACATACCCTGCTGCGGATACATACCGTACATAGCCGACATATTCGGGTCAGGCATAGGAGGCTGACCGAACTGACCGGGCTGACCGTAAGGCATCTGGGGCATTGCACCGGGCATAGGCTGCTGCATGGGCTGAGCCTGCGGAACAGGCTGAGGTGCAGGAGCAGGCGCAGGCTGTTCTGCCGCAGCGGAACCGCCGCTGAGAAGCTTTTCAATTTCCTCCTGAGAAAGCACGCCGCCGCCCGATGACGGAGCAGGAGCAGGTGCAGGCTCCGAAGCAGGTGCAGGAGCAGCCTCCTCAATGCTGTCCATGATATTGTTATATCCTGCCATCATCTTTTCAGCCATTTCCTTGGCAAGGTCGATGGTAAGCACAGATATGAATTCCGAGTTTATAACACCGTCGATGGTAAGGTCAAACTTGACCGTGCAGACATAATCCTGACCGGTAAGCTCGTAAATTTCCTCCTTGACCTGTTCGACGCTTCCGTCCTGAACTATCGCTTCGGGAGTGGAAATATCAACAGTAGTTTCAATGATTTCCGAAAGCGCCGTAGCGGACGCTCCCATCATCTGATTCATAACCTCGCAAACCGCCGAGATGTTCATTTCGTCGAACTTGAAATCGTCCGTTACCTCCAGCGGCAGACCCATAAGCTGGTTAAGGATAAGCTGAACATCATTCTGCTTGAGAATGAGAACGTTCTGTCCCGTAACGCCCTGGGTATATTTTATTCTGACCATTATAGACGGTTCAAGCTCCGGGAATGACAGCTCATCGGACTTGATAATATTGACCTTGGGCGTGGTTATCCAGACCTTAGCAGAAAGCATATTTGAAACTGCGGTCGCAGCCGAACCCATGGTTATATTCATTATTTCGCCGATGGCATCCATTTCCACATCGCCGAATCCGTCAATGGTAAGTTTATCATCGCTCATTTTTATGACCATTTTCCCGTAGGGAAAATGTCCTCCTCTCTCGATGTTTTGTGGTTTTCACTTGAAAATTTCGGACAACTGAACTTGTTCAGTCATAGTCCTGAAAAACAAAACTCATGTTTGAAAATCAGAGATTTTCAAACTTATATCCTTCCTTTCCGTTCTGCGGATGATCCCGGCAGAGCTGATTACGTCTGCTTGCCCAGATCTTTGTAGATATTGTCTATTTTAACAGCTTTCTTTTTATTTTTTATACCAAGCTTACCGTCAAACCACAGATTATCTCCTATTTTAACGGTAACATTGCTGTCGATAGGCATATTAAGCGGAATAACATCGCCCGGCTGCATTGTAAGAACATCGTACAGATCCAGCTTTGTTTCACACAAAACAGCGTCGATCTTAAGCTCCGAATCCTTGATAGCCTCAAGGAGCGATACACGTCTTTCTCTTTCCTTTTTCGGATCGAGCTTTTTGGTAGTTCTTGACCATCTGTCGCCGAACTTAGCCATTATGGATTCAAGGTTCATTGCAGGGATACAGAACGTCATAGTATTTTTAACATCCTTTATCTCCATTTCCAGCACAACTAGAATAACCACCTCGTCTGGAGAAATAGACTGCATGACTCTTGCGTTTGTTTCTATTGTAGTAATTGTAGGATTAATGTCTATGTAAGTTCCCCAAGGGTCTTTCAGCAGCCCAGCCATCTTGCCCAATACGTTTGAGAACAGACCCACTTCAATTTCAGTAAAGTCCCTGTTCTGCTCAACATAAGAACCGCCGCCGCCCATAAGACGGTCCATCATTGAAAAGGCAATGGGGTTGGACACCTGCATGATACAGCTTGTTTCAAGCACATCGTCATCGGTGATACCCATATTTATCATTGACATCATAACATAGTCAGGAAGCGCATTGTTGAACTCGTAATAAAGCTGCTCCTCTATCTGAAGGACCTCGACCTTGCAGTAAATTCTCATCAGACCTGTCAGATATGAGGAAAGCACTCTGGAGTAGTTTTCAAAAATACCGTCTATGACTTTAAGCTGTTCCTTGGTAAACTTTTTGGGCATCTTGAAGTCATAGTTCTTTATTTTCTGCTCCTTAGCCTGTTCCTCTATTTCCTCAAAGGCCTTTGAACCCTCGGACGAGAAGCTGTTCAGCAGTGCGTCTATCTGGCTTTGCGACAATACGTCAGCCATACTTACAACCATTTCCCCGACCGGGAAAATGCACTCCTTTCCATATGTTTAAAACAACGCAGACGTTGTTTGCAGTTATTTGAATTTTGTATCAATCCCCGTCCCTGAGAGAAGCAAGCATATCTTCCTTTGAAACGTAAACTCTGTCCGGATCGGAACGTCCGTCATCCTCAGGTACAGCTTCATCGGCAGGAGCGTCGCCTCCCGACATTGAGCCGCCGTCAGCGTCGGAATACTGAACAAAATCCTGACCGTATTCCATATTGAACAGCTCCTGAATGACCTCGGGATTCGTAAAATCAACATCGTTTCTGATAAACACGATCTCAACACGCCGGTTCTGACGTCTGCCCTCTTCGGTGTCGTTGTCGTCAACAGGACGGTATTTTCCGTAACCCGCCGCAGAGAACTTATCGGGGTCGCAAGCGTCAAGACTCAGCATATAGTTGATAACCGATGTGGCGCGTCCCGAAGAAAGCGTCCATTCGTTAACGTCCGAATTAGCCGCGCCTGCGGTATGACCGCTGACCTTGATGGCGTGTATTCTTTCGTTTACGCTTCTGATACCGTCGGAAATAATATCAAGAATATATTTGCCCTCGTCCAGCAGAACATCGCTGTCGCCGGCAAAGAAGATATTGTCGCGGAATCGCATATAAACGCCCGTGTTGGACATTTCAACGCTTACGCTTTCCTGCAAATTATTTGTAACGATGACCTCTTTAAGGTACATAAAGAAATCCTCAAAATCAACGATCTCATCATATTCCTCGACCTCGGGAACAGTATCGTCATAAACCGCCGTGGGGTCATTTTCGGGTTTAGGTTCGCCGACTACCTGAACTTCGGTATTGGAGATCTTACCCTTTGAAAAAGCCTCGGCAATATACTGCCACTTGCTTGAGTCCATGGAAGACATTGAATACAGCAGAACAAAGAACGTAAGCACCAGAGTTATCATATCGCCGTAGGTGTCCATCCAGCTGCCGCCTTCTTCTTCCTGCGACGGTCGTCTTTTAGCCAAAGCCTGTTCCCCCTTTCGGAATCGGTTTTACGGTACTGCAAAAGCGCATCGTAAATTTTGATTTAATTATTATAACATATATTTTAACAAAATTAAAGCATATTTTTGAAAATTATCTGAAATAACAAAACGGAAATTTCAGTCTGCTTTTAGTAATATTGCACATTAACACGGATAATTGACCCAAAAATCCGTTTAATGTTATTCTCCGTCGCCCGATGAAGAAGATGACTTTTTAGGCTTGTGGGAAGAAGGAAGCATCATTCTGAGCTTTTCCTCAACATAACGGGGGTTAGCGCCCGAAATGATAGCAAGCGTGCCTTCTTCAATTATCTGAAGACAAAGTATCTCCTGATTGTGGTTATATTTACAAAGGTTGCCGATAGGCGAGAAGATAAGGTGAGCGAGAATACATCCGTAAAACGTAGTAACCAGCGCAGTTGACATACTCGCACCCAGCGTTGCAGCAGAGTTCGGGTCGGTAGGGTCAAGGCTGGCAAGCATGTTGATAAGACCGACCAGCGTACCTATCATACCCATGGCAGGAGCGATAGCCGAAGCCTTAGGCCAAATAGCAAAGTTGCTTTCATGACGTTCACAAGTGAAGTTGATAGCGTCGTCAAGCATAGTCTGAACCTTGTCCGAATCGTTTGCGTCAACGATAAGCATGAGCGAAGTCTTCATAAACGGGTCGGGACAAGCGTTTGCCGCCTCTTCAAGAGCAAGGATACCCTTCATACGAGCAGTTTTGCAGTAATCCACCATATCGTTTATGTACTTGTCCGGGTCGTATTTGGGAGGCAGAAATGCAATTTTCAGCATTTTGGGTATTTTTGCAAGAGTAGAGAGCGGAAATGTAAATACGACAGCACCGATCGTACCGCCCAAAACGATAGCAACGGAAGCAGGGTCCCAGAATCCCATAAGATCGCCGCCGCTCATAATGCCCCAGACGATAAGTCCGAAAGCAAGAACAAGACCTATAACACCGGAAATATTCATAAAGTTAACGTCCTTTCAGAGTCCGCCCGAAAGCGCACTCAAATATTATTTGTATATTGTCAAGGCAAAAGCCGTTTTTTCTTATTGAATGACAGGGAAGCTTTCCCGTCTGAACTGTGCGGATTTTTCGATAATTTCGTCAATAGTTTCCTTAACGATGTATCTGTGACCGTTCTGCATTGTCACTACCGTATCGGGAGTCTGCTCCGCAATTTCGATAAATTTTTCATTTACAAGAAGAACCGTTCCGTTGATTCGTGTTAATTGTATCATGCACATTCTCCCTTTATTTCTTTAAGTATAATCCTCTTTGTTTCTACATTTTGTATTTTCTTAAAATCACGGCGCTGCGGAACAGCCGAAGCCGTTCCGCAAACCGTATAATTTCAAATTATTTTATCTCTTGAGGTTTACAAGCTCTTCAAGCATAGAGTCTGAAGTGGTGATGATTCTTGCGTTAGCCTGGAAGCCTCTCTGGGTAACGATCATATCCGAGAACTCGTTTGCAAGGTTAACGTTAGCCATTTCAAGGTACTTTGACTTTACCTCGCCTGCGCCGGGTTCGCCGGGCTTTTTGATCTTAGCCATACCGGAAGAAGCATTGTCCGCAAAGGAAGTGTTTCCATCCTGAGAAAGGCCGTCAGGGTTGTCGAATACAGCAAGCTCGATCCTTGCAAGATATTTAAGCTCACCGTTATAGCCGACCTGGATAGTACCGTCGGCACTTACGTTAGCGCTTGTCATATCAGCATAAGAAAGCTTTCCGATAATAGCACCATCGGAATTAGCTGCTGCAATTGCAGCATCCTTATCATCGGGTGTTGTAGCAGCCTTTATAGCAGCATAAAGGGTAGCATAACCGATCCTTGCACCTGTCGAATCAAGAATTTCCTCGCCGTTTTTATCGCAGTAATATCTGTAATTTGCAGCAACTACATCGTCAACATTAGCAGGATCGTTAAGATTCTTCAATGTCTGCTGAACATCAATATACTGCATTTTTTCATCAGCAGTTAACGCATCCCACTCAGTAGATGTTCCGTCAAAATCATATACAACGTGATCGTTACCGGTAAGATCGCCCTCTGCTGCAACAATAGCGTTCCAGTCATAACCGTACATATAACCGTATTCATCTGTAAATACGTTGAAAGCAGCCTGAACAAGATCGTTAAGGTTAATAGTATTCTTATATGTAACGTCATTGGAGCTTACAGCGTTGTCACCGTTCAGGTCCTTTATTTCAACCTGGCTCAGGTAGGAATTACTGTAATCGCCCGTGCTGAGAAGTCCCTTCAGTGAGTTGCGGGAGCCGACAACAAAGGTATTTCCGCCGGCAACGAGATTTCCGACGCTGTCAATGCCGAAGTTGCCCATTCTTGTAAAGGTAACGCTTGAAGCAGGCTTTGAGGAAGAAAGATTCATGCTGTCGAACTTTGCAGTCATGAAGAAGCCGTCGCCGTTTATCATCATGTCCCAGATCTTGTTTGTGCTTTGACCGTTAGACTGTGACATATCCTTGTCGATAGAGCCAAGCTGAACGCCGTAGCCTACCTCTGCCGGGTTGTTTCCGGCATAAGTTGCCTGACCGCTTGTAGCACTGATAGATGTCTGATAATAAATATCGCGGAATGTGGTTCTTGAAGCCTTGAAGCCGTAAGTATTAACGTTAGCGATGTTGTTGCCTATAACGTCCATTCTTGACTGGTGCGTTGTAAGACCCGAAACACCGGAATAAAGTGATCTAATCATTTGATTTCAGCACTCCTTTAAAAATAAAGTTTGCGCCGACCGAATATCCGTCCTTCAATCGTTCGGGACGGAACGGTTTCCTTTCGGTCCAACCGTATAGCCGGCAAAAATTGTTACATAATGACCGTTGAATCAATATTTGTGAAAATATTGCCCTGCATATCATCCGCAGTAAGAGTTGTGATGACCTTGTTATTTTTTACACTGACAAGAAACGCCGTGGTATCTATCATAACAAGCGTGTCGTCCGAACCCTTTTCGCCCGCAAGCTCGACTGCTCTGTTCAGTCTGTCCAGCCTGTTATCCTCGGAAAGGTCGATGTTTCTTTCATTTATCCTTTCCATAGCGTGCTTTGAAAACTGAACTCCGCTGCTTTGATTAAGCGCCTCAAGCTGACTTTTCAGCTCTTTTGCGAAGCCGCTTTCCTGCGGACCAGCCGCCTGACCGCCGTTCTGCTGCGTCTGCGGCAAACCCTGCGCCTTGCCTGTTGTTACCTGCAAATTGCGGAGCTGTAAATACTCGCTGATTAACATAGCCGCGTCAGTCCTTTAAATTCAATTTTTATTTTATGTTTTTATACACTGCCCTGAGCTAAAAGCTGGTTTTTGAAGGCATTAAGAGCAGTCTGGTCAAGATTCTCGGTAGGATGCGAGAAATGTCTGATAGCAGCCTCCTCAGGTGTAAGCTTTCCTGTCAGAGAACCGGGTGCGCCCGTTCTTGTGCATATCTCGTCAAGAGTAAGATTTCCCGAAGTCATAAGCCAAGTGGACTTGCCGCTTTTGAGAAGAATCTCAACTCTCTGAGTACCGTCCGAAAAAGTAACGACCTCGCCAAGCTGACCCACACCGCTGTATCCTATCTCGGTGATAGCCTTTCCGCTTTTAGTATGTCCGATGACCTCATCGGTCTTTATTCTTGAAGTAATGGCTCTGTTGTTGATAAATCTAATGTCATACATTCTTGTTCCGAGCTTGTCTGCGAGAGCAGCCTCCTCGGGATAAGCCTCAACTGAGATCCTGTGAGGAACACAATCGCTTGCAGAAGATGAAGGCGGTACAGTAACACCCTTGAGCTTTCCGTCTGATGTACGCTCTGCCGTTTCGGGATCAAGATCAACGCCCCTGCTGCTGTTGTATTCGCTGAGAGAAACAGTTCCTGCAATGCTTCCGTAAGTGTTGTCAACATTGCTGAGTGAAGCCGTACCTGTAACAACGCCTGTATCAGCATAAATGCCTGCGCCGTAATCGGGGACCTCAAGCATAGCAGTTTCAATAACATAATCATCCGTAACCGCACTGACGCCGGATACACCCGATACACTGTCTGCCTTTTCGGTGCTGCTGTCAGCCTGAGAAGCCTTTTCAGCCTCGTCCAGTTCTTTCATGAGAATATCAACAAGTGCCTGTGACTTTGCCGAATATGTCTGTACCTCGGACACATCTGTAACAAAAGTCTCTTCAGTATTGTTCTCTTCTGTTCCGGTTTCGGTGCTTTCTTTATTTTCCTCTGCAGCTTCGCCGATTTCCTCAACGATCTCGACCATGTCCGCAAGAACGATCTTGTCGCCAACCGCAACATATGCCTCTCCGCCGAAGAAAACCACATCGGTAACTTTTCCTGTAAAAGGAGCCTCACCGCCGGTAGTATTTACCTTAACGGTCTTGCCCTTCATTTCTGAAAGCTTCGCATAAATATCGGGGTCTACAATATCCGAAACAGCGCTGCTTTCAAAAGCTCTGCCGTCTATCATAAGCGACGGAACGCCATTTGAAACAGATACCGACTCTACCTTTCCCGTGTGATAAGCGCTGCCGTTGTTTACGGTAACCACTCTGCCAACAAGGGACGTAGCATAGCTGATATTCGACTGCTGAGTCATATTCTTGATACCCTCAAGCATCGAGTACTGAGCCATCTGATTAAGAACTTCCGAGTCTTTCATAGGGTCATTGAAGTCCTGATTCTGCATCTGTGAGACCAGAAGCTTAAGATATCCGTCAAAATCCATATAGCTGTTTGATTCGTCGTCTTTACTGCTTGTGGTGTCAAAGTACGAGTTTGAATATTTGCTGTATACACCCAAGCTTGACAAGCCTAAGCTGTCGTCCATAATTTCGCCTCCCTAATTTTAATATCGCCGCTTACGGCGTCCGTCTCTGTTATTCCGTCAATTCCGTCAATTCCGCGGTAGCTTTCGTTTCCGCCGGAAAACTCTCTGCCCTGTCCCTGCTGCCGCATAAATCCGAAGCCCTGATTTGTAAAGTCCAGACCCATCTGCTCCGCCGCATTGTTCGGAGAAACGACCTGAACGTCCTTGACCTCGTAATTACGGTTTTCAAGACTGCTTCCAAGAACCGCCGCACGTTCTGTCATAAGCTTTCCTACCTCGTCATACTGAGCCGAAAGCATGACCGTTACCGCACCGTTTTCTTTTACGAGCTTGACTGCCACCTGACCGAGATTTTCTGGCTTGAGTATCATGACCAGCTCTTCCGTTCCGTCGTCACCCTTGATATCGGCAAGCTTTTCGACAACAGCCTCGGTTATCTGAAATTCCACCGATTCAGCCGCAGGAACGTCAAATGTTTCAACGACCTCAACACCGCTTTCGGGAACGATATCCGGCTGTACGCTGACCGCCGCAAGCTCGGGAACAACTTCTTCCGTACCACCGATAAACTTTACCTGCTCCGCCGCATTATTTATTTTAAGTGCCGCAAAGCTGACTTTGATAATATTCGGTGTACTTTCGCTGCCGTCCTGTTTTACCGCCGCCTTGAACTCGGAATAAAGCTTTTCCATTTCGGGAAGCTTTTCGGGCATTTCCGCAGCGACCGCCTGTTTCGGAGCTTCCAGAATTTTAACAGCACCTTCAACAGCCTCGGCCTTTTCCTCATCTGTCAGATAAGCAATATCCTGCTCAGGAACATTCAGCATAGCCGCCAGAACGTCTGCCGCCGTGTTTTCGTCGGTATCGTCATCCTCACCGTCAAAAACCGCACTCACGAACTTTTCAAGCTCCGCAAGTATATCGTCTGTATTTTTTTCAGACGCAAGCTGCGCTTCAAGCATAATTCCCGCATTGCTCATTATCTCAGTGCCTGTAAGGAAAAATCCGCTTTCATCGCCGTCAAGCAAAGCATTGCCGTCGAAAAGGATATTGAACATATCCGTCTTTCTTTCCGTGCCGTCGTCCGAGCCTTTGAATGCGTCAATAACGGTTTTCAGCAGAAGCCGAATTGCCTTTTTGATGCCGTCGTCAGACTCTTCTATCTGCTTCAGAATATCCGCAAATACGGAATTTGCCTCCGTCATTCCGGTAACAACAGTTCCGTCAGTCGCATCTGTTTCTTCAACAACAGCCGCATTTCCTTCGGTCTGGACTGCAGCTTCTCCGGAAACAATTTCCTTCTGAACCGCCAGCACTTCGGAAAAGCTTGTGCCATCTCCGGTAAGCTCGTTAAAGCCGCCGTTTCCGTAAGCCCCCGCAGCCATAACAGCCGCCTGCAGGTCAAACATAACAGTATTCATCATCATTTTCCCTCCTTTCACAAAATAATAGTATATTTAAAGCGCAAAACGCCTTAAACCGAATTAATTTTTATAGGTACTGTTCATAACGTATTCCGAAATGAACTGTTCCTCCGCCTTAGCCGCCTTGAAGTTGTATTCCTCCAGCTGTTTGTCCTCCAGCTTTTCAAGAGAGGAAACCTCCTTGGTAGCCTCAATGACCACCCCAAGCTGCCTTTGAACTTTTACCTCCATATTTTCGATGGAAAGCTCCAGCTCCTTTATCTGCTTTGAAAGCGAGTGATGATATCCCTTGAAGGTCGTCACCTGCATGATAGTCATGCCCTGCGCAGACTTTTCGCAGAATTCGTCGTTTGAGCGCCTCAGCTTTTCTTCGAGAGCATTTTTCTCGTCGATATACTGCTGCTGCTGACGCCTGAGATGAGCAAGGTCGTTCTTTTCTCTGTCAAGCACCTGCTGCTTGTAGCCTTTAAGCCTGTTTAAAGAAAATTCAAACCGTTTCAAGGTCTAACCTCCGGATCATTTGACCGCATTCTTCATCATCTCCACGGTTTCCTCAAAGGAGAAAGCCTCGTCGGTAGCCTGCTGAAGAAAAGCGTTTATCTTGTCTATTTTTCTCAAAGCCTCGTCCAGCGCAGGATTTGTACCCTTTTTGTATGCGCCGATAGAAACAAGGTCATAGTTTGCATTATAAACCGAAAGCAGATTTCTCAGCTTTGAAGCCGCATCACGCTGAGGCTTATCGGCGATCTCCGACATAAGACGGGAAACCGACTCCAGTATTTCGATTGCAGGATAATGGTTTCTCGCCGCAACCTTTCTTGAAAGGATAATGTGACCGTCAATGATACCTCGCACCGTGTCGGATATAGGCTCGTTAGTATCGTCACCCTCCACAAGCACCGTGTAAATGCCCGTGATAGAGCCTTTCTCGAAATTCCCGGCACGCTCCAGAAGCTTCGGCATAGCGGTATAAATGGACGGCGTATAGCCTCTTGCGATAGGCGCCTCTCCCACCGCAAGTCCGATTTCACGCTGCGCCATAGCAAATCTCGTCAGCGAATCCATCATCAGCAGAACATTTTTCCCTTGGTCTTTGAAATATTCCGCAATAGCAGTCGCCGTCATAGGACAGCGGTTTCGCATCATAGCAGGCTGGTCAGAGGTAGCAACTACAAGTACCGAACGTGCCATACCCTTTTCGCCAAGGTCGCGCTCGATAAATTCCAGAACCTCACGTCCACGCTCGCCCACAAGAGCGATAACATTTATATCAGCCTCGACCTCACGGGCTATCATGCCCAGCAGCGTAGATTTACCTACGCCAGAGCCTGCGAAGATTCCCATACGCTGACCTCTGCCGATAGTCAGCAGACCATCGATAGCCTTCACCCCGAAGGGGATTATCTCGTCTATTCTCGGTCTTGTCAGAGGATTTACAGGCTCGCCTGCGATCGAGTATCTGTCGGTAGTTTCAATGGGAGGACCTCCGTCAATTGGTTCTCCGATAGCATTTATTATTCTTCCCACAAGAGCGTCACCCACGCCCACCTGAAGCTGCCTGCCCGTGTTGTCAACAATAGACCCGGGACCAACACCCTCAATGTCGGTATAAGGCATAAGCATTACCTTGCCGTTGTTAAAGCCCACCACCTCGCCGTAAATGAACGAGTCGGAGCTCTTGGCGGTTTCACCCTTGCGGAAAATTCTGCAAACGTCGCCGATATTCGCCTCCGGACCGGAAGCTTCGACGGTCATTCCGATTATCTTTTCAATTTTACCCTGATATCTGAACAGATCCGCCTGCTTGACGGCTTCGCGAACGGCTGCAAAATTCATAATGTTTCTCCGTGTAAAGGACGGCTATTCATCGTCCTCAGTCTTGCCCCTTGTGTTGTGTAAGATCTCCTTTAAGAAATCAAGCTGCGTAGGAACGCCTGCGTCCACGATCTCGGAACCGTTGTCCAGAATGACCGTACCTTCTTCAGCGTCCTCGTCGAACTCTATCTCAATTTCGGGAACGAACGGGATAAGCTCCTTTATAAGCTTTTCGTCCGTCCTGAACCTCTCGGTGATCTCGTCCTCAGCAAGGGTAATTTTTATATAATCGGAATTGCGGAAGTTCTTAGCCGCCTCCTCGATGATGTTTTCGATAACCTCGGAATTTGTATCATATTCCGTGCGCACGATTTTCTTCACCATCTCAAAAACGGTCTCACGCATTTCCTCCTCGTTGGAAATATAATATGCTTCCTTTCGGGAATTTATCTCGGAAAGCAGCTTGCCGGCAGCGTCTATGTACTTTTTATACTTTTCAAGCGATTCGCCCCTGCCCTCTGCGAAACCCTCCTCAAAGCCCTCATTTTTGGCCTGCTCCTTGAGGATAACGCATTCCTTCTGAGCCTTTTCCATGACCGCCATAGTAGCTGCCTTTGCATCGGCAGTAATAGAAGCCGCCTGATTTTTTGCCTGCTCTATGATGTCGGCTCTCTCCTGTTCAAGAGCCGCACTGCGCTCGGAAAGCAGCTGCCGAACCTTTTCGTCCACCGCCTCATTGAAGCGGCGCTCCTGCTCGGCTTTTTCCTCTTCCTCACGCCTGCGCATCTCCTCAGCGGAGATAACCTCGCCCGTATCCTCGTCCTCGCCGGGTATATACACGGTGTTGTCGATTTTGACAGGCTCGCCGATCTCGTATCCCGTGCCGAAGCCTCTAACGATCTTAAGCAATTATCTCGTCCTCTCCGCTCTTTCCGATTACGAGCTCGCCCTCTTCCTCCAGGTGACGGATAATGCCAACAATCCTCTGCTGAGCCTCATCAACATCACGCATACGCACATTGTGGAGGTATTCGATCTCCTGCTGGATAGATTCCTGCATTCTCTGCGGCATATTTGCGTAAAGGGTTGCGGCAACATCGGCATTGGAGCCTTTGATAGCAACGGCAAGATCCTTTGTTTCCACGTCTCTGATGAAACGCTGTATCGACATGGAATCGAGAGTAAGGATATCCTCGAAAACGAACATTTTCTTTTTGATCTCTTCCACCAACGCAGGGTCTCTCGCAGAGAGCTCGTCGAAGATGTACTTCTCCGTACCGCGGTCGACCTTGTTCAGAACGTCCGCAACATAGTTGATACCGCCGACCTCTGTAAGGTCCATGGAAACAACTGCCGCAAACTTTCTTTCAAGAGTGGATTCAATAGCCTTAATAGTTTCCGGCGAAGCAGATTCCATCTTGGCGATTCTTTCAACGACCTCGACCCGCTTTTCCTTAGGAAGCTCCTGAAGAACAAGCGAAGCCTGGTCGGAGTTGACATATGACAGCACCAGCGCAATAGTCTGCGGATGCTCGTTCTGGATAATGGCAAGCAGGTTCTTGTAGTCGGATTTTCTTACGAACTCGAAAGCCTTTGTCTGCATGGACTTTGAAACCTTGTCCATCAGCTTCTGCGCCATTTCGGGACCGTAAGCCTTTTCAAGAACAGACCTTGCATAGTCCACACCGCCCTCGGTAATTACCTTCTGGGTCAGACACAGCTCGTAAAATTCATTTAAAACTGCGTCAACCTGAGCAATGTCCATATACGGCAGACTTGAAACCTCAAAGGTAAGCTTTTCGACCTCTTCGTCCCCAAGCCGCTGATAAACGTGAGCAGCATTTTCAGCACCGATGGAGGTAACAACTATCGCCGCTTTCTGCATAGAAGTAAGTTCTTCAATATCGGGCATCAGTTATCCTCCTCTTCCTTCATCCAGCTTTTAAGCAGCTGAGCCACAATTTCGGGGCTGTGCTTTGCAAATTCGCTGATCTCTCTTCTGATAACGACTTCCTTTGTCTCTATCTGGTCGTCTGTAAGGCTCGGGACCTCCACAGGCTCGCCCGCCTCGCTGAAAGCGAAAGTATCCACAGGCTCTTCTCCCTCCGGAATGGAAAGACCGCTTGTTTCGATGACCTGCTTCTCGAAAGCCTTTCTCTTCTTCTTTGCATTGCCGGAAACGATAGCAAGCACGATAAGAATAACAAGAATAAGTATAAGCAGTATAGCACCCACAAGAATGAGCTGGTCAAAGGTAAGTCCGAACAGATATGTGGGAGCAACGGGACCGACCTCTTCAACATCGGTGTATTTTCTGAAGTTTGTAACGGTAACAACATCGTCAAGTACCTCTGTTCTTACCGTTCCGGCAGTACCCACAAGCTTTACAAGATCCTGCTTTTCAGCCTCGGAAAGATAATCCGTATAAACCACTACCGAAATTGAAAGACCGTCTATCTCATAGCCCTTCTTTTCTATCTGTTCCTTGTATGTATCGACAAGATATGTGTTCGAGAAGGATTCCTCCGACCATGCGCCGTAACCGTTGGTGTCGCCGGTAGGATATGTGTCATCGGCATTTCCCTCAACGCCTACAACGCCGCCGTCAGCGGTAGTTCCACCGCTTGCATTGTCAACGTCCGCGTGCTGAAGAACACCTGCATTGGTGTTTCCTTCTGGGGAATAATTAGTATTCTCGCTTACTTTTGAATCAAAGTTGAGAACCATATTTACCGCAACGGAAACGCCGTCCTCGCCGTAAATAGGTACCAGCAGCTCAAGTATCTTGTCCTTAATGGTATTTTCAAGATTTGTCTTGAAAACAAGCTTTTTGGTTTCGTCAAGCAGCAGGTCGTAATCTCCGTCGGCGTTCAGTATCTGAGGGATACCGTAACCGTCCACTATCGAGATATTCTCGTCCGTAAGACCCGACCATGACATTTTCACAACGTGTGTG
The DNA here is from genome assembly GCA_945876755.1 of uncultured Clostridia bacterium. Lineage (GTDB taxonomy): Bacteria > Bacillota > Clostridia > Oscillospirales > Ruminococcaceae > RGIG8773. Next base: position 21,275 of record CAMCPM010000011.1, on the reverse strand, counting down.
ATACCGGTTATCTGATTGTTTGAAAGCTTTTCGATACCGTCCAGGTAAACCACCACCGCAGCAGTAGGGTACTGCTTGTTTGAGGTAATGACCGTATTTTTCTGCTCGGGCGCAGTCAGCGTAACTACCGCCTTGCTGATATTTTCCATAGAACCGATAATAGCGCTGAGTCTGTTTTCGGTATCCATTTTTTCATAAGCGTTTCTCTCAGATTCGGTTGTGAACATACCCGTTTTCTCGGTAGTCATCGGATAATTAAGACTGCTTTTGGGGTATTCCTGCTGAGCAAGCTGAATGGTGATATAATTTTCAGTACCCTTCAGAACGGTAATAGTACCGTTTGAAAGCTTCGCTTCATATCCCATTCCCTCAATAAGAGAAACCATTTCCGCCGCCTCGGAGGTCTCAAGCCCCTCATAAAGAACGACATAATCCTTTTTATTTAAAGCAACCGTCACAATTACCGCAAGCAGAACGACCGCTACAAGTATCGCAACATAAAGTATCCTGCGTTTCTTGTCCTGCGATTCCCAGAATTGCGTAAATGACTTTGTGACCTTGGTAACCTGCTCCTTAATCGCCATTTTACGAATTTTCCTTCCTTTTTAAGCGTAAAGCGCAAAGCGCAGCTTTTTACATAGATATCTGAAGTATCCTGTCATAAGCGTTGACAGCCGCGTCCTTGACAGCAACGAAAGTTTCTACCGCCACGGAAGCCTTTGTCATGTTGTTGTATATGGTGTGCAGATCGTCGATCTCGCCCATAGCAAGACGTACCGAATCCTCCTGAACGACTCTTTGAGTCTCCTGAACATCGGAAAATATCTCCTTGAAAACATCCGAGAACTGAGGCTTGTCGGACTCTTCCGTTACAGACTTTACAGCATTATCGTCAAAAAATGATTCAACAGGCTGAATAGCACTGCTTATAGGTACAATAAACATAATAAATCTCCTTTATATTACGGACTGTATAAAAAATTATCTTCCGCTAAGAGTCATCGCCTTGGAAAGCATAGCCTTTACCGCCTGATAAGCGGAAGCGTTTGCCTCATAGGAACGCTGAGTAGCAAGCAGGTCTATCTGCTCCTTGCTGTTGTCAACGTTGCTTTTGTATATGTAACCGTCCTCGTCCGCAAGAGGGTTGTCCGGGTCATAAACGGGAACAAACGGCGCGTCATCCTCAATAACCTTTGCAACGGTAACACCCGCATAGCTGTATTTGTTGCTGTGGTTGAGGTAATAAACGCCCCGGTGATGCTTTACGCCGTCATCATTGTTCGAGATGTTGGCATACTTGTCAAGCACGTCGCTGAATTTTTTCTTTTCGGAAAAAACCACAAGCTGACGGCAGTAAGGGTCGCCGTCGGGAGAAGTGTTATACGTCTCCTGATTGGCGATATTCTGCATAATTATATCCGAGCGCAGTCTCTGCGCCGAAAGCGCCGAAGCGCTTATATCAAGCGAGTTAATAAAAGACATTGCAACCGTCCTTTCACTGTTTGCAGCCGTACTTTTTCATGCGGTCAGATTATTTTGATACCGCTTTTCTTATCATCGCATAGTTGTTGTTAAGGTAATCCGTCAGCGCCCCGTACTGATACTGAGCGTCGGCAAGAGCGGTCTGCTCCTTTTCCATATCCACATTATTTCCGTCAAGTATCTGGTTGGTATTGGTTTCATATGTAGTGGTAACAGTCAGCCGCAGCGGCTCGTCATTATCCGCATGATGAATACCGTCCTTAATACCCTCATGGTATTTGCACTTGCATTTTTCTTTTAAGATAAGCCCGAACTCAACTGTTTTCGCCTTAAAATCGGGCGTATCACAGTTAGCGATATTGTTTGTAATAACTCTCTGCTTGTACCAGGTCGCGTCAAGCGCCTGTTCTGCGAGGTTGTGAGTAACGCTGTCAAAAAGACCCATAAAACCAGTCCTTTCCCGGCAAAAAGCCGTAATCAGGGGTCAAAAGGGTATACTACCCCATAATTATTCAATAATAGTATATAACATTTTCCCATAAAAAACAAGTGGAACAGTAAAATAATTCTCAAATCAGCCGTAAAAATTTTAACGATATTTCTATTAAATTTTCCTAAACCTCACAAAAAATAATACGCTGTTACAAATATTATGTCGAAATCCGCCGATAATTTAGTGATTTTAAACAAATATTTTAGATTTATACCCTATGGAATAGCGTTATATTTTTTATACAAATTGTTAATTGTTCATATTTCAAAGCAAAAAAACGGCTTGGAAGGGGCGCCCCATTTGGCAGTCCGTAATAAAATAACAGAGTACCGAGAGTTTTCTGCTCGGTACCCTTACATAATTCTATACGGTCATTCCCCTAATCCAAGCCGTTAAAAAATTAATACTGAACCGAAGGAACAAATTCTTCGGGGTCAATAACACCTCTTGCAATTGCGTCCGCCTTTATCTCCTCATAAGCAAAAGCCTGCGCAGCGTAAAAATACGGAAAAACGTAAACAATACCAAGAATGTTGTATGTTATCGACGAAAGCAGCATCCAGCCGATAAAGCTCAGATGCAGATAGAACAGGTCGCCTTTATGACCCTCCATCATTATCTTGCTCAGTTCAATAGCCCTCGAAGCGGAAATATTCGGGTTTTCAGCCTTGATAAAAAGCGCCTGCGCATAGCTGTATGACTTGATGATTCCGGGAATAATGAACAGCAGACTCCACAGAAAGATGTATACCTGCATAAGCAGCATTGTTCCTATACTGCTCATAAGGTGCTGCTTCTTGTACATAGCAAAAATTTCAGACAGCGAAACCTTTTCATAAATGGACTTTCTGTACCATCCCATAAGTCCGATGGTAAGGGGATAAAGTCCCAGCAGAACCGCGATATACACCGCCATAAAAAACAGGGTGAACATAATTCCGCCTGCCGCAGCTGCAACCCCGGCAGAATCCGAACCTGACGAACCCGCAATACCTGCCGACACCCCGAATATCAGACCGAAAATAAACATTACAAGATAAAGCGCCATTATCGCACCGAAAGTCACGCCGTAAAAAATTAATATTGATAAAATGGAATTGCCCGTGTTATTTTTGTAGAAAAGCTTTGCGTTGCTTTTTATTCTTTCGTGACTGTACCCCATATCGTTACCCCTTTCGCACTCACTATTCTATATTCACTTTAGGGCGGATAATATCCGCCCCTACAAATAACTATTCACTTTTCACTTTAGACGGATAATATCTGCCCGTTCATAAAACGAAAACGTAAGCTTTCACTTTTTTATACTATTTCTTAATCAACCTATAGACAAAGTCTATAGGTTGATTCCACCGCTTTGCGGTGGGTGCGGCGAAGCCGCAAGAAAGCCGTTCAATACTAATTCCGTCAAAACCACAGGTTTTGACTTGCCGCCTTTTAGGCAGCTCTCCTTATAGACGTTGTCTATGAGGAGATTAGGAATTAGTATTATTTCATCAGCTTGACCATAACCGCCTTCTGAGCGTGGAGACGATTTTCAGCCTCTTCAAAGATCTCGTCTGCGTGAGCCTCAAATACCTTTTCGGTTATCTCCTCCTCACGGTGAGCAGGCAGACAGTGCAGTACCATAGCGTCCTTCTTTGCAGCAGCCATGATATCATCGTTTACCTGATAGCCCTTGAAAGCAATGCGGCGCTTCTCGGCTTCGCCCTCCTGACCCATTGAAGCCCATACGTCGGTAATAACAACGTCAGCGTTCTCCGCAGCCTTGAGAGGAGAATCCGTCAGCTCGAAGCAGTCAAAATCCTTAGCGAATTCCATTACCTGCGGATCGGGATGATAACCGTCGGGACAAGCCACCGAAACCGCCATGCCGACCTTCAGACAGCCAACGATAAGAGAGTTCGCCATGTTGTTTCCGTCACCGATAAAGCACATTTTCAAACCGCCGAACTGCCCCTTGAACTCACGGATAGTCATAAGGTCAGCAAGTATCTGACAAGGGTGGCAGAAATCTGTAAGACCGTTGATTATAGGAATGCTTCCGTACTTTGCAAGATCCTCCACCTCTTTCTGCTCAAAGGTACGGATCATAATGCCGTCAAGATAACGGGAAAGAACCCTCGCCGTGTCCTGAACAGGCTCGCCTCTGCCTATCTGCAAATCGGATGACGACAGGAACAGGGGATTTCCGCCAAGCTGGTACATACCTGTTTCAAAGGAAACTCTTGTACGGGTGGAAGCCTTCTGGAAAATCATACCCAGCGATTTACCTTTAAGGTGGGGATGCGGAATATTGTGCTTCAGCTCATATTTGAGCTGGTCGGCAAGGTTAAGGATATCAATTATTTCCTCTTTGGAAAGGTCAAGCATTTTAAGCAGATGTTTCATGGGTAAATTCCTCCTGATTATTTTCTTGTGTTTATCTTATCGACAAATTCCTCAACAGTCTTGTTGAGTCTGGAAGCGTATTTGAACGGAATGTTATGCGCAGCGCCGTCCCACATATCGTAAGAACAGTGGGGATTCTGCATAGAAAGCGTACGGACTGATTTTCTCACGTCAACAGACTCCTTGATACCGCACAAAGCCAGCATAGGCTTATCTATCGTATTATATTCGGGATAGTCCGAAAGCAGAATGCCGTTGTCGATAGAAGCAAGAATACTGTTCATGCTCACATTTTGACAGAACTCGGCATTCTCCTGCCTTTCACCCTTGTCAAGACCCATTGCAAGTCCGTTGATACCGATAAAAAGCTTGTTTTTAGAAAGCTTCTCGTTATCGGACTGCTGCTTCATAGCCTTTTCCACCTCGGCAGGGTCTTTGATAAGCCACGGACTTATCATAACAGCTCCGTTGAAAAGGTCGCCGTATCTGCACAAAAGCGGCAGACAAAGCTGAGCGCCCAGAGAAAATCCCATCAGCGTGACTTTTTTGCCAAGGTTAGCAGTAAATTCCACTATCTGAGCCAAAGCAAGCTCAGTGGAAAATGTAACGTCGCAGTTTCTTCCGAAGCCCGGAAGATGCGGAACTATCACACAGTAATTCTTTGAAAAATAATCGCACTGCTTTGAAAAGCAATGAACATAGTTTGTTCCGTGCAGGCAAAGAATAATAGGGTTAAGATCGCTGCCGTATTTTTCGTAGTACATTATTCAAGCACCCTCCTCAGTATCTCAAATCCTCTGTCGATCTCATCGTATGTAATATTAAGCGGCGGCAGGAAACGGAGCTTTGTTTTCGCCGTCAGAATAAGCAGACCGTTTTCAAAGCAGCTGCGGCATATGTCCGAAGCCGTCTTTGTTTTAAGCCTTGCGCCAAGCATAAGTCCAAGACCGTCCACACCCTCTATCTCGGGTATCTCCATAAGCTTCTTTCTGAAATAATCGCTTTTTGCATTTACCTCATCAAGGAAGCCGTCGGAGGAAACCTTGTTCACTACCGCAAGTCCGCCTGCGCAGGCAAGAGGGTTTCCGCCGAAGGTCGAACCGTGAGTACCCGGCACAAGTACGCCGCTGCACTTTTCGTCCGCAAGACATATACCCACAGGCACACCGCCTGCAACACCCTTTGCAAGAGTCGTGATGTTGGGCTTTACACCGTACTGCACCGACGTAAGGAAGGTTCCCGTCCGTCCTGCGCCTGTCTGTACCTCGTCCGCAATTGTGAGAATATCCTTTTCGGCGCAGAGCCTGAATATCTCGTCCACAAACGTCTTTTCAAGAGGGATAACTCCGCCCTCGCCCTGAACGAACTCGAACATTACAGCACAAACGCTGTCGTCGATTTTCGCACGGAGGTCGTCAATATTGTTCGCCTGGACATTTATGAATCCCTCTGTAAAGGGAAAAAAGTAGTTGTGAAAAACGTCCTGACCGGTAGCGGAAAGGGTAGTGAGCGTCCTGCCGTGAAAGCTGTTCACAAGAGTGATAATGTTGTAACGCTTTGCGTCCTTGCCGTACTTGTCAAAGGAATATTTTCTTGCAATTTTAATTGCACACTCGTTAGCCTCAGCGCCGCTGTTGCCGAAGAACATTTTGTCATATCCCGTGACCTCGGAAAGCTTTGCGGCGAAATCCGCCTGAACTTTTGTGTAGTAGTAATTTGATGTGTGCTGAACGGCTCTCGCCTGAGCGCAGACAGCGTCCGCCCAGTCCTTATCGCAGTATCCGAGAGAGTTCGTACCGATACCGCTGCCAAAATCTATGTATTCCTTGCCGTCCTCGTCGGTAGCGGTACGTCCCTCACCCTTTTCCATAACAAGAGGGTAACGTCCGTAAGTACCCATAACGTGTTCGTTGAATTTTTCTATCGTACTCATAACAATTGCCTCGCTTTTCTGTGTCTTTCCAGTATAACAGGATTATGTGAATTTTTCAAGCATTAGGAAAATATTCCGCCAAATTTATCGCAGCAATTTTCATTTTGGGCTGTCCCCCTGCAAAAAACGAGCGCAAGCGTTCGTTTCCGAGTTTTACTTTTCTCACCTGTCGTAACTGTCATAACAGTGAGAAATTTTGCGCAAGCGCAAAACCGTAAAACGTCGGGACTTTGTTTGGTCTAACAACGAAAGCTTTGGCTTTCGTTTTAATTACGCATTACGCATTACGAATTCCGCATTAAAAATCAGTATCCCATTTCTTTCAGCTCGGAGACTATCTCCACATATGCCTCTCTCGGGTCGTAGCCCTTATAGTCCTCACGCTTTAGATCAATGGTGTCACCGTGGGAAATTCCCCTTATCCTCTTGCTTTCGTATACGCCCCTAAAGTTTCCCCACTTTGCCGACTCAACGGTAACAAGACCGTCGTTTTTGCCGTACCTGCTCAGCATAAGCCATGTTGCCCCGAGAATGTCAAAGCTGAACATATTCTTCATTACCGAAGCGTAGCTCTGATAATATACCTTTTCCGAGTCCTTTATCTCCTCGTTGAACTGCTCCGCATAATCGCTGTTGAACTGGTGACAAGCAGTGTAAAAATCGGGATTTTTATCCCCAAACGCACGGAATCTCCTGTCCATAAAGTCCGCAACTTTTCGGTAAAGCTTGTCGGGAAGCTTGTTTGCCAGATCTGTTACCTGCGAGCCGTGATGAGGCGTACCCATTGTAGTAAGGCTTGCAACATAGTCCTCAATACCAAGCTTCGCAATAGCATAACGTGCATCAAGTCCGCCCTTTGAATGAGCAATAATGTTCACCTTTTCGCAGCCTGTTTCTTCGATTATCTCAAGAACCTTCTGCCGTATCATTTCGGCGTTGGTAACAACGGTAGCGCACGCCTCCTGATTGCCGTAGTAAATTTTTGCGCCGTTCTTGATAAGCTCACGGGGAATCCTTCCCCAGTAGTTGAAGTACCGCCAGTCACGGAAGCCCAGCCCGTGAACAAGCAGAATTGGATATTTCGTTGCGCACACCTGCGATTCGATGCGCTGACTTTCACAGGCTTTGCGGGTAGTTTCATAGTCATACTCCGCCTTTGCCGTGCGGTACATACTTATAAGAGCAAAAATACCAACGATCGGCACAGGCAAAAGGAAAAAGCATACTACTCTCTTGACAATGCCCAGCCTCCTGCAAAGCACCGTAATGCGGATTATTCCGTTGAAGCCGTAGCCGAGAATGATAAGTCCCGCAATAACCGCATCGGTTATCCAGACAGGCTTGCCAACTCCCCAGAAGCTGTTTTTTATTGCAAATATGTAATAAACCGTCTGAAAAGCAAGGGATATAGCCGTGTATTTCAGCAGTATCTTTCCGCCGTACATAGCCCGTATTCTTATGTTTACGGTTGCCTTGTCAAATTTTACTCTGTATGGCTTTACCGCAAGCCTTATCATAAAATACAGCGCAAAAAGACATACGGGTATCAGCAAAGCCACGGCTCCGCCTATACCAAGCCAGTCTGTTGTACCGTGCTTTTCTGCCCATAATTCCGTACAGGCGCCCACTATCATGACTCCGTGAGGAAGGACCGTCATGCCGATGATCCTGCCGAAAGCGTTTTCAAGAGGCAGCTTATCGAAAAAGTCCGCAACCACCGCCGCACCAAAAATTACCCATAATAAGAATGCCGCCAGAAACAAAACCGTCACCCCCGTTAAAAGGTTAAAAGAAAATCAGATGAACTGAGTGCCTACGCCCTCGTTTGTAAGAAGCTCAATAAGTATCGAGTGCGGAACTCTGCCGTCGATAATGCAGGTCTTCTTTACACCGCGGCGTACTGCCTCAACACAGCAGTCAATTTTCGGTATCATACCGCCGCTGATGATGCCCTGTCTCTTCATAAAGGGCACTTCGCTGACCTGTACCGACGGAATAAGCGTGCTGCTGTCGTCCTTGTCTTTAAGCAGACCCACAATGTCCGTCATAAGGATAAGATTTTCCGCACCAAGCTCCGCAGCGATTCTTGCAGCAGCAGTATCGGCGTTTATGTTGTAGGTCTGACCCTCTTCGTCGCAAGCAACGGTAGAAATTACAGGAACATAACCGTTGTCAAGAGCATCGTGAATGACCGTAGTGTTCACATCCACTATCTCGCCAACAAAACCGAGGTCCACCTCGCCCTCCAGCTTGTGAGCAGTTATCATCTGACCGTCTATTCCGCACAGACCGAGAGCCTTTCCACCGTGCTGGATAAGATGCGAAACCAGCTCCTTGTTGACCTTTCCTGCAAGGACCATCTTAACGATGTCCACAGTAGCCTCATCGGTGTAGCGCAGCCCGTTTATAAACTTGCTTTCAATGCCGACTCTTTTCAGCATATCATTTATTTCGGGACCTCCGCCGTGAACAAGCACCACCTTTACGCCGACCAGCGACAGCAGAACGATGTCGCTCATAACAGCGTCTTTAAGCGCCTCGTTTGTCATGGCGTTTCCGCCGTACTTCACAACAACTATCTTGCCGTTATATCTCTGAATATAGGGAAGTGCGTCGATAAGAATTTTTGAACGCACATCATTTTCAATTTTTACCTCGTTTGAAATATTTGCTGTATCCATTTTCCTTTACTCCTTGTTTATTTCTTTTCGGGAACAATGCCGCCCGGAATATCAGTCCTTGACAGGCTCCCATAATTTTTTCACACATTCATCTATCTTACAGCACAGCCTTTCACCGCCGCTGCCCACAGGAATTTTAATTTTAGTAAAGCTTGTAGTGTGCAGAATGACCGTGTCCCATTCCCCGTCAAAAACATTTTCGGTTTTTGTTACAGAAGAAAGCATAACACGATCAATGACCTTACCCTTGAACAGCTTGACTGCACGCCTGTTTGTCACAGCGTAATAAACAGGCTTTTTCCCAAAAATAAAACCCCTGATACCTTTGATTGCCGCCACAATAAACAGAGCGGCAAACATCAGCGAAATGATCGCCTCGCTGATATCGTTATCCCGAATCAAAAAAGAAGCGGCAATATACAAGAAAACCGCCGTGCCGACAATGCCGAAAAGCAGCTCCGCAAAGCAAAGAACAGTTTTCCCGATGCGGCGCTGCACATATCCTCCGCAGGAAATGATAGTTTCTGTTTCGGGCAGAGCCGCACCGAATATTTCGCGAGCCTCATTGGGACTTATTTTAAGCTGTTCTCTCATTTTCGATCCCCCAAGCGTTATATAAATAACCTTTACCCCATATAGGAGCGGCTGTCCGCCCATAAAAACAACTATTCACTATTCACTTTTCACTAACGAAAGCTTTAGCTTTCGTTTTAATTTTCCGCATTTAAGAACGATAATCTCCGTTTATCTTAACATAATCATATGTAAGGTCGCAGCCCCACGCAGTAGCGGAAGTCTCACCCTGATTAAGCTCAATATAAATTTCTATCTCGTCCTCAGTGAGTATCTTCTTAGCCTCATCCTCGGAGAACTCAACACCTGCACCGTTCCTGCAAACAGCGATACGTCCCGACTTTGAAGCAAGGTCAACGTCAACCTTGTTTATGTCGAACTCAGCCTCAGCGTAACCGATAGCGCAGAGAACACGTCCCCAGTTTGCGTCTGCACCGAACATCGCACACTTGAACAGGGGAGAACGGATAACGCTCTTTGCCACAATGATAGCAGTATCAAGGTCAGGCGCAGAGGAGCATACGCAGGTCAGCAGCTTTGTAGCACCCTCGCCGTCTTTAGCAAGCATACGGGTGAGGTTCGCCATTACCTGATAAAGAGCCGCCTTAAAGGTGTCAAAATCTGCATTTTCTTCGGTAATTTCGGAGTTTTCCGCAAGTCCCGAGGACATCAGCATACAGGTATCGTTTGTGGACTGGTCACCGTCCACGGAAAGACAGTTATATGTAACCTTTACTATCTCGGAAAGCGCCTTTTGAAGCAGCTCCGCCGAAACCGCACAGTCGGTAGTTATAAAATTCAGCGTGGTCGCCATGTTGGGGTGAATCATACCGCTGCCCTTAGCCATACCGCCCATTCTGCAAAGCTTGCCGCCAACGGTAAATTCAACAGCATATTCCTTTTTCACCGTGTCGGTAGTCATAATAGCTGTTGCAGCCTCAACATTTCCCGTATAGGAAAGCTTCTCAACCAGCTTGGGAACAGCCTCCCGTATAGGCTCGATAGGCAAGATCTGACCGATAACGCCCGTTGACGCAACAATCACCTGCTCAGGAACAATGCCCAGAGCGTCGGCGGTCAGGCGGCACATTTCCATAGCCTTTTCCTCACCGTCGGCATTGCAGGTGTTGGCGTTCTTGGAGTTTGCGATAACAGCCATAGCCTTTCCGCCGCTTTTTGCGAGATTATTTTTCGTAACCACAACAGGCGCACCCTTCACCTTGTTGGAGGTGTATACACCTGCCGCGTTGCATAAAACGTCCGAAACTATCAGACAGATGTCGTTTTTCTTTGTGGGATTCTCTTTGATTCCGCAGTAAACACCGCTTGCCTTGAATCCCTTTGCGGCACAAACGCCGCCGTCGATTATTTTAAAGCTATCCATATCCATAACCTCTTTTTAAATGCGTAATTCGTAATGCGTAATGCGTAATTATTTACACATTCTGCGTTACTATCGCATTAAATAAATTTCATTAAAAAATATGCACTGTTAGACATCACATATTGTTCTGTGACTTTGTTATTGACATTAAAATCTTTATTATCTCCTGACAATCCGAATAAATGCTGTTAAAATGACTTTTTTCGATATATCCGCTTTCCCCAAGCAGCTCAAGCCAATATTCGGTCTCACTCGCTTCTTTTAATGCAATATTCATTTTAGCATAAAAATCCGCCTTGCTCTGACCCCGTATAGCTTCCTTTACGTTTGCTCCTATACTTGTACCGCTTTTAAGCACCTGCTTTGAAAGTATATATTCTTTCTTTTCATTTAAAAGAAATTTATACATCTTGATAATACGCAAAGCAAACGCCTTGCTTTTATCAACAATAATATTTTCTGACATATAACATTTCCCCGATAAATTAACAGCCCGCAATAATTACGAATTAAGCATTACGCATTACGAATTATATTAATCCGGTTGTTTCGTCAATGCCCATCATAATGTTCATGCACTGGATTGCCGCGCCGGAAGCGCCCTTGCCGAGGTTATCGAGCCGTGAGCAGAGCAGAACGTGATCATCGTTACCGAAAACGAATATCTGCATAAGGTTGGTATCCTTTAGAGTATTCGCCGCAAGGAAACCGTCCGCAAGAACGCCTTCACCCTGAAACGGCATTACCTTAACGAAATTCTGTCCCTCATAATGCTCCGCCATTACCTCCCAAACGTGCTTTGCCGAGGTCTTTTTCGCCATAGCGCGCAGATGCAGAGGAATAGTCACAACCATTCCATTGTAGTAGTCGTCCACGATAGGGTTGAATATGGGAGGGTAGGAAAGTCCCGAAACAGCCATCATTTCCTTGATGTGCTTGTGCTGCTTGCCCATGGAATACTGTCTCGGCGAATTGTACTCATCGGGCTTGTTTTCACCCTCATAAACCGCAATAGTTTTCTTTCCTGCGCCGCTGTATCCCGAAACTGCATGACAGATTATCGGGTGATAGGGCGCAATAAGACCCTCTTTCACAACAGGATAAAGCGCCGCATTGAAGCCGCTTGCATAACAGCCGGGAACAGCCACCCTCTTTGAGGAAGCTATCTTCTCCCTGTGCTGCTTTGAAAGCTCCGGCAGACCGTAAGCCCACGCAGGATTTGTCCTGTGCGCCGTGGAAGCGTCAATTATCCTCGTGTTCTTGTTTTCGCAGAGCGAAACCGACTCTATCGCAGCTGCGTCGGGCAGACACAGAAAAGTAAAGTCAGATTCGTTTATAAGACGCTTTCTTTCAAGAGCGCTCTTTCTCAGATCCTCGTCTATTTTAAGCAGCTCCACGTCCGTCCTGTTTTTAAATCTTTCAATTATCCTAAGCCCCGTAGTGCCCTCCTGACCGTCTATAAAAACCTTGTAAGCCATTTTAACAGATCCTTTCAATTATGCAGTAATTTATGTATATAACTCATTCTGACAAAATATTATGTAATTTGTTCCCGTATATATTCTATCTGAGCCTTTACAGATTCAGGCGCAGGACCTCCCGGTACCTTTCTCATATTCACACAGGTCTCCAGATTGATAGCCTGATATACGTCCTCGTCAAAGGTATCGCAAAGCGCCTTGTACTCAGATATGGGCAGTTCTTCAAGAGTCGTACCCTTTTCAATGCACTTTGCAACCAGAGTACCGGTGATTTTATAAGCGTCACGGAAAGGCAGACCCTTTTTAACAAGATAATCAGCACAGTCGGTAGCATTGATAAATCCTCTTGCCGCCGCCGCACGCATATTTTCACGATTTACACGCATAGTAGCAAGCATGGGGATAAACGTCCTTATACAAAGCTTTACAGTGTCAACAGCGTCGAAGATCGCTTCCTTGTCCTCCTGCATATCCTTGTTGTATGCAAGAGAAAGTCCCTTCATCATAACAAGCAGGGTATTAAGGTCGCCGTAAACTCTGCCGGTCTTGCCGCGGATAAGCTCCGTGATATCGGGATTTTTCTTCTGGGGCATAATGGACGAGCCTGTAGAGTATGCGTCATCAAGCTCCACGAACTTGAACTCCCACGAGCACCACATAACTATCTCCTCGGAGAATCTTGAAAGATGCATCATAAGTATGGACAGCGCCGAGCAAAGCTCAATGCAGAAATCACGGTCGGAAACGCCGTCAAGACTGTTCTGAGTAATGTCGTCAAAGCCCAGCATAGCCGATACCTGTCTGCGGTCTATAGGGTAGGTAGTAGAAGCAAGAGCGCCGCTGCCCAGAGGCATAAAGTTCATTCTCTTATATGTGTCGCAAAGTCTGCCAAGGTCACGGACAAGCATATTCGCATACGCCATAAGATGATGAGCAAAGGTTATAGGCTGTGCCCTCTGAAGATGAGTGTACCCGGGCATTACCGTGTCGAGATTATCCTCTGCAATAGTGCAGACAGTCTCTATAAGCTCCCTCACCATAGGAACGATCTCCATTATCTCGTCCTTTAAGTACATTCTTATGTCAAGCGCCACCTGGTCGTTTCTGCTTCTTGCGGTGTGAAGTCTTTTTCCCGTGCCGCCAAGGCGTTCGGTAAGCACCTGCTCCACGAACATATGAATGTCCTCCGCATTGGGGTCGAACAGCAGCTTGCCGCTGTCGATATCGTTAAGGATTTCAGTAAGTCCCTCAACTATCTTCTCGCTTTCGGATTTTTCAATGATACCCGTGTCGCCCAGCATAGTCGCATGAGCGATAGAGCCGCGTATATCCTGCTTGTACATTCTTGCGTCGAAAGATATCGACGAGTTAAAATCGTTCACACGCTTGTCAAGCTCCTTTGAAAAGCGTCCTGCCCACATTTTATCAGCCATAGTAAATCATGATCTCCTTTTTTGATTTGCCGACGGTACAGCCGGTAATATACATTCCGCCGAATTACTCGCTCTCAGCGCCCGACTCCTGCGTTTGAGACTCCATACTTTCCTCATTTGTTTCCGAACCTGCACCCGTTTCGCTGCCTGTTTCCGATTCGGTTTCCGTCCACATTTCGGGAGTGTATTCGGGAATACCAAGACTTGCCGCAGTCTCCTTGTCAAGTCTCAGATATGTGTCCGTTTTTTCGTCGGTTACCCAGTACATAGTGTTCCCGTCCTCGCTGACGCTTACCCTTGCATAGGACGGAACACCCTCGTTTACGACCTTGAACATTTTATCCTCAAAGGAGTACGGAACGGGGGAATATGACAGCGAATATCCTTCATCAAGCAGACAATTGTGCATAAGATAATTAAAATCGTCCGTAAACTCAATTACGACCATGCAAGTCAGATTTCCGTTCTCGTCAAAAGTGTTGTAACCCGTGCTGACATCGGCAGCCCAGTAGCCCTCAATAGACTTCTGAAGCGCCAGGTCCTCCTCGGTCATAACATACTTGCCCGAACAGCCCGCAAGCGCCAGAGTCATAACAACTGCGGTAAAAACCGCCGCAAATTTTTTTATCATAATATTATTCCTTTCTTTCGGGGTAAACAGTTCCGCCGGTTTTTTTGAAATAGTATATCCTTAATGAGTCTATTTATCATATTTCCCGGAAACGAACAAAGGGGCGGGGCATGATTATGCGCAAAATCCGCATGATCATACCTTTCGCCCCAAGTATTTATTAAAGAGAATTACTTGTTGTTTCTCTTAGCGTCAAGCATAGCCTTGACCTTGATAGGCAGACCGAACAGATTGATAAAGCCTGCGGAATCCTTCTGGTCATAAACGTGATCCTCATCGAATGTAGCAACCTCTTCATCGTAAAGAGTATACGGAGAAGTAACGCCTGCGTTGATGATGTTGCCCTTGTAAAGCTTCAGCTTAACATCACCTGTAACAGTCTCCTGAGTCTTGTCAACGAAAGCGGAAAGAGCCTCACGGAGAGGTGTGTACCACTGACCGTTGTAAACAATGTCGGCAAAGTCGATAGCAAGCTTCTGCTTCATGCGCTGAGTAGCCTTGTCAAGAGTAATAGTCTCGAGAACCTCATGAGCGTGATAAAGAATAGTTCCGCCGGGAGTCTCATAAACACCTCTGGACTTCATACCAACAAGACGGTTTTCAACGATGTCAGCAAGACCGATACCGTTAGCGCCGCCAAGCTCGTTGAGCTTTTTGATAAGGGAAACGCTGTCCAGCTCCTTGCCGTCGATAGCGGTAGGGATACCCTTTTCAAAGTGGATAGTTACATATGTAGGCTTGTCGGGAGCCTGAATAGGAGAAACGCCAAGCTCCAGGAAGCCGGGCTTCTCATACTGGGGTTCGTTAGCAGGATCCTCAAGGTCAAGACCCTCGTGTGAAAGGTGCCACAAGTTCTTATCCTTAGAGTAGTTAGTCTCTCTGTTTATTTTAAGAGGAATATTGTGTGCCTCGGCATAGTCGATCTCTTCATCTCTGGACTTGATATCCCAGATTCTCCAAGGAGCGATTATCTCCATTTCGGGAGCGAAAGCCTTGATGGTAAGCTCAAATCTTACCTGATCGTTGCCCTTGCCTGTGCAGCCGTGGCAGATAGCGTCAGCGCCTTCTTTTTTAGCTATCTCAACGATTCTCTTTGCGATAATGGGACGTGCAAAGGAAGTACCGAGAAGATATCTTCCCTCGTAAACAGCCTGAGCCTTAACAGTCGGGAAAATAAATTCCTCAACGAATTCCTTGTTCAAGTCTTCGATATAAAGCTTGGAAGCGCCTGTCTTGATAGCCTTTTCCTCAAGGCCTTCAAGCTCAGTACCCTGTCCTACGTCGCCGGAAACAGCGATAACTTCGCAGTTGTTGTAGTTTTCCTTGAGCCATGGGATAATGATAGAAGTGTCAAGACCGCCCGAATAAGCGAGAACGACTTTTTTGATTTCTTTAGCCATTGTAAATTCCTCCATATTTATACAGCATTGCTGTTATTTTCAGTACAACACTAATTATACACCATAAAAACACTTTGTCAAGGGTTTTTTGCATATTTTTATAAAATTATTTGTCAATATACAGAAAATAATGAATATTTTCACTTTTATGCAGAATTATATGAATAAAACCGTGTTCAAGCCATTTATTGTATTATTAATTCCGCATTCCGATTACGAACTCCGAATTTCTATAACCACTACCTCGGGCTGATTGAACACACGGGGCAGAATATTCTTGCACAATCCTCGGCTGACTATCATCTCGGTAGAGCCGTCCGCAAGAGTGTAACGTCCCCCTGCGTATTCGGGAAAGATACCCTGATTGGGAGCGTAAAGTCCGTTTGCTATGCCGGGAATGACGACCTGACCCCCATGAGCGTGACCGCATACCACAAGGTCGAAGCCCTTTCCGCTGTAAAAATCGACAAAGTCGGGACGATGCGACATCAGCACCGTAAATTTCTCACCTGCTGCGTCAATACAGTCCGCAAACTGCCTGCCGCCAAGGGAGTTGTCCACACCGCAGATACGGATATCACCCACATCTGCATAATTCCCCTCCAGCACGGTAATTCCGCATTCACGAACGATATTCTTGATGTTTTTCTCCTCACCCGACCATTCCTCGTGGTTTCCCGTCACATAATAGCAGGAGTATTTAGCTCCAAGCTGCGAAAGCAGCTCCATACTGTTTTCATGAGGACGAATATCCTCCATAATATCCCCTGCAAGAAGAATAACATCGGGATTCTGCCTGTCAACAGCGTCAATAAGCACCTGTCCGCCATCGCCATAGCTGCTGCTGTGAAAATCCGTCAGCAGAACTATTTTTATGTCCTTTGAGACCTTGTCCGTGAAAATTTCGTAACGAGGTACGGCTATTCCCACATCGCAGGCAACGGCAGCAAGGATAAGCAGCCAGCCAAGAATAATGTACGTTATGCGGTTGTGCCAAATGCTTTTCTGTTTTTTACTGTTCATTATTCACCGTCCGATTTTTGAATCAGCGTTTCCTTAACATTGTAGGGGCGGCTATTGAATCCGCCCCCGCATTTTAATCAAACCTCTTTTCCAAGTCTCAAAACCGACTCGGTAACAAGCTTCTTGAACAGTGGAGCCGCCCTGTCGGCAGTCTCCTGAACCTCAGCGTGAGTAAGGGGCTTGTCGGTAATTCCGCACGCCATATTGGATATGCAGGAAATTCCCACAACACGCATACCTGCATGGTTTGCCGCAATAGCCTCGCAGGCGGTGGACATTCCCACAGCGTCCGCGCCCAAGGTGCGCACCATTCTTATCTCGGCAGGGGACTCGTAATTCGGACCCGTAAGCTGGATATAAACACCCTCCTGCAATTTTATATCCAGTTCCTTTGCAGTATTCCGAACAATATCCCTCAGCTCTCTGTCATAAATGTTGCTCATGTCGGGGAAACGTACTCCAAGCTCATCGGCGTTCTCACCGATAAGCGGCGACGGAGCCATACATATCTGGTCGGATATCAGCATAAAATCTCCTGCGTGATAATCATAATTAACACCGCCTGCCGCATTGGTCAGAAACAGTATTTTTGCGCCCATCATCTTCATCAGGCGTATGGGCAGCACTACATCCTCCATCTTGTATCCCTCATAATAATGCACTCTGCCCTGCATGATAACGACCTTAACGTCACCCACATATCCGAAAACAAAACGTCCCTTGTGACCTGCAACCGTAGATTTCGGGAAATCCTCAATATCGCCGTAGTCAAGAACAGCCTCTATTTTTATCCCGTCTGCATAGTCGCCCAGTCCCGAACCGAGAACCAGTGCCACATCGGGAACAAAGTCGATTTTCTCCTTAAAGCACTTGTAACACTTTTCAAGTCTTTCATATATCCTGCTCATAAAATCATTCCTTTCAGCATAAAATCAAAACCATATCAGTTTTTGCCCAGAGGGAAAATCTTGTCGGTATAAAGCGACTCTGTATTCTTTGTAGCAGCTTCAATGTCAGCCCAGTTATCGGCGTGTTCGGAAACATTGTTTGAACACCACATCATCGAACCGTTCCAACCGTTTTTGACAATATTTTCATAAGCGTATGTAAAAGTCTGACCGTTACCCAGACCGAACTCGCCAAGAAATGCAGGCTTTGTTCCGTCAAGGCCGAAATCAGTAGGGGACATATCAAAAGGACAGCCCATGTAGCTTCTCATCCAGTCGTAATAGTGTGGCGAATAGAAATCGAGACAAGCATTATCGCCTGCATAAGACTTCATGACCTCGTCGGAAACAAGATTGCCCATGTATTTTTCATTGTCGGAATTATATTTCACCATACCCATACCCACGGTAACAAGAGCGTCGGGATTTGTCTCGTGAACAGCCGCCGTACACTTTGCAAAGAACTTTGAAAGGCTTTCCTTGGGAAGCTGTCCGCACTCTGCATTCTCAATTACCCAGTCAGGCTCGTTCATAAGGTCAATGCCCAGCAGATAGGGGTTTGAGCCGTATCTCTCCGCAAAAGGCTTTACATAGCTGTCAATATAGCTCTGCATTGCAGTATCGTCAGTGATGACCGAACGCCATCTGTCCTTATACTGACCGCTTTTGCAGTGGTCGAAAGAAAGGAGAGTAGGCATAAGATATATCTGATTTTTTTCGGCAATTTCAAACAGCTTGTCAACGTCCGTCCAGTGCTGTTCGGTGACCTCTCTTACCTCGCCGGAGGGTTTAAGCTTGATAGCAACCATAGAGTCGCAGTTCACCCATACACGGACCGCATTTACGCCGATATCGTGCAGGTCGGCAAAGTGGCTGTCCCAGAATGTGGGGTCGAAGTTTGCACCGCCGAAATCGTTCCAGTTTTCCCATGGGGTGTTTACGCCGTTGATGATAAGCTCCTTGCCGTCAACAATGAACTTTGTTCCCTCAACCGTAACCTTTGGCGAAGCCGCCTCAGCAACCGTTTCCGCAGAAGCTTCACCCGTTCCTGTGCTTTCATCCTTTTCGCCGCAGGCTGTAAAAAGTCCTGCCGCCATTACCGCAGAAAGAACTATTCCGCAAAATCTTTGCTTTTTCATTTGAGTAATTCTCCTTATATATTTTTTTAAACTTATCCGAACAGTTCCGCAAGCTTCGGCATTGTCATATAAAAATTATAACAATCGCAGATTAAATAGTCAAGTGAAAAAACAGTTACAAATATCCTCTGTTACAAAAAATCGGTATAATATTTGTCAGTTAGCATAATTTACAATCGGAGCAAATTAGTGTATAATTATTTTGTATATTATTTACTCTTTAAAAGGGGTTGTTGATTTGTTTACACATATTGATGATAAATATGCCTATGACGGCAAGCTTGGAGCGCTTTACAGCAAGGACAAAACCGAATTCAAGGTCTGGGCGCCCGAAGCGGACGGAGCAGCCGTCCGGCTTTATCACGACTGCCGCGACGAAAAGCCCTACCGCAATCTGCCTATGACAAAAAGCCAAAAGGGAGTCTGGTCGAAAGTCGCCTACGGCGATCTGGACGGGGTATACTACACCTATGTTATGACCTATGACGGCATCGAGCAGGAGACTGTTGATATCTATTCCCGTTCCGCAGGGGTAAACGGAGCAATGGGAATGGTCCTCGACCTTAAAAGCTGCGACCCTGCCGGCTGGGATAATCAGGACTACGTCAAGCTGGAGCATTACACCGACGCTTGTGTGTACGAATTGCACGTCAGAGATTTTTCAATTGACAAAAGCGGAAATTTCTGCTATAAGGGACGTTTTCTCGCCTTTATTGAAAACGGCGTAAAAAATGCCGCAGGCGATAAAATAGGCATAGATCACCTTAAAGAAATGGGCGTTACACACGTCCAGCTTATGCCGATATTCGACTACGAGCGAATTGACGAGACCGACCTGCACAGACCTCAGTTCAACTGGGGCTACGACCCGAGAAACTTCAACTCTCCCAACGGAGCGTTTTCCACCAACCCCTATGACGGCAGAATGCGCGTCGCCGAGCTGAAAAGGCTTGTCTACGCCCTTCACAAAGCAGGCATAGGCGTTATTATGGACGTTGTCTATAACCACACCTTTGCCACCGCAGATTCCTGCTTCAACAAGACCTATCCGAAATATTACTACCGCCTGTGGGGCGAAAACGGTGAAACCTTCAGCAACGGTAGCGGCTGCGGAAACGAACTTGCCACCGAAAGGAAAATGGTACGGAAATACATTATCGACAGCCTTTGCTACTGGGCGGAGGAATACAAGATAGACGGCTTCCGCTTTGACCTTATGGGACTTTACGATATCGAGACACTGAATGAAATTTCCGCAAGACTTAAAGAGATAAACCCCAATGTTATACTTTACGGCGAGGGCTGGACAGGCGGCGATTCGCCTCTTGACTGGAATAAGCGTGCCATGAAGCTCAACGCAAGACATACTCCCGATTTCGGATTTTTCAGCGATGACTTCCGTGATACGGTAAAGGGCAATAACTTTGAAAACCGTGATAAAGGCTATGTAAACGGCGCAAGCGGCAACGAGGAGTACGTCAAAGAAGTCATGTGCGGACGTATCCCACATCCCCAGATACCCAACCTTACGAAATATGCGTGGACGGATTCTCCCGTGCAGACGGTCAACTATGTTGAAGCTCACGACAACCTTACCCTCTGGGATAAGCTTTACTATACCAACGGCACCGAAAGCATCGAGACCCGTATCAAAATGGATAAAATGGCAGCAGCAATGGTTTTCCTTGCTCAGGGCATACCCTTTATACAGGCAGGACAGGAGTTCCTGCGGTCAAAGCCCTTCCCCGGCGGAACAGCATTCGACCACAACAGCTATAATTCTCCCGACGCCATCAACAGTCTGAAATGGGACAGAAAGTCCGAGTATAAGGATGTTGTGGAATACTATAAAGGACTTATCGCCCTTAGAAAGGCGCACAGCGCATTCAGAATGTACGACGGCGAACAGGTGGGAAAGAATATGTACTTCATTGACAGACTTCCCCAACATGTGACAGGCTTTGTCCTCACCGGCGACAACGAGTTTGAAGAGATAGTTGTTTTCTTCAATCCCAACGACTACCCGGTAACCCTCCACGCATTCGGCAAATACGGCGTATACGTTGACGGCGGCAAGGCAGGGACAGAAGTCCTCCGCACAGTCGAGGACGACTACACAGTTGAAGCGATAAGCACTATCGTCCTTGCACGAAAGAAGCCGGAACCTGCCGAGGAAGAATACGAAGGACTTGCAACCGACTGACATTGCAAATCAAAAGCGGAAACAACAATGAAGTGCCCCCTGTCAAGTAGACAGCTGAAAAAACAAAAGAATATTTAGAGT
>CAMCPM010000010.1 GCA_945876755.1 uncultured Clostridia bacterium | reverse complement strand
CTTCGGGAGTGTTCCATTGCTTTTCAACTTCGATGAAATACTGTCTAAACTGCTTGCCCTTTTCGGAGCGCTGTATCATGCAGATTTCCTTTGCCATGTCAATGGTGAGCTGGTGGTCATGCTGAATCTGCGGCATTGTAGTACCATCGGAACGGCGGACATTTTTGTCCATCGTTACATAATCCTCATTTTCGGTAAATCCATACTCACACATTCTCGGAAACCATTTGTGATATGGTGTTTCCACTCCGAGAGCCTCATGCAAATCTCTTCCGAGAATCGTTGGGCGGTCGGTTTCATAGTTTACTTTGATAAGTTCGTTCATTTGGTTTCCTCCTTTAAGTGATTGATTTAAACCAGCAACATGCTTTATCGGACGTCATATGCTCTTTTCTGTGTGAATAATTTTTTGGTGGATAGCAATGCCCATCTTCCCTTATTGAAAATATGCCGTTACCGAGGTTATTGAAATGCTGATGAAAAAAGCGGCATTCACCACAAAATCTACCGTCGTATGCGTGCTTGGGTAGCGTAGGTCTGCTAACAAGTGTTATGCTGTCGGCGCCATCGTTTTCAATATAAATTTTCATTTTCCCACCTCTCTTCCTCTTTCGGTTAAACAGCGTTGAACTTATAGCTTAAAAAAATAAGCGGGAATATTTTCAGCCGAAATTCCAAGAACATCACAAGCTTTCGCAATTTCAGACTGTTTCCACCCTATTTTACCGTTAAGCTTTAAAGATATACTTCGTTCTGAAAGCCCTATTTTCTGAGCAAATGTTGCCTGAGTGCCACATTTCTCAGCTATAAGACCATACAGCTTAGAATAATCATACGGCAAGATTAGCACCTCCTTATTTAGTTCAAAAGTATTGAACTTTGCTGTGGTTCTATAATATCACATATTTTTTCGTTTGTCAATAGCTAAATTCAAAAATATTGAACTTTTTTTCTAAAGCCTCTTGAACTTTAATTCAAGGTGTGATATAATACATTTAGGGTGGTGATAAAATGAAGGTTGCAACAACGTCTGAAAGATTAAAACAGATTCTTTCAGAAAGACATATTCGACAGATTGATATAATCGAAGCTGCAAAACCTTATTCAGAGAAATATAATGTGAAACTCAATAAGAATGATTTAAGCCAATATGTCAGTGGGAAAACAGAGCCGGGACAAAGCAAACTTTCTATATTAGGAATGGCTCTCAACGTTAACGAAGCATGGCT
Organism: uncultured Clostridia bacterium; assembly: GCA_945876755.1. GTDB lineage: Bacteria > Bacillota > Clostridia > Oscillospirales > Ruminococcaceae > RGIG8773. Next base: position 86,908 of record CAMCPM010000010.1, on the reverse strand, counting down.
CATGGGATATGATATTCCTATGGAAAGAAAAGAAAATACATCTGAATATGAATATCAGAATATCAAAGGCGTTATGCCCCTCCCCGAAATGCGCAAGGTTCCGCTCCTCGGAGCAATTGCCTGCGGCGAGCCGATATATAAAGAAGAGGACGAATGGATTTCGCTGCCGACTGATATAAAAGCGGATTTCTGCCTGCGTTGTGAGGGCGACAGCATGATAAACGCCCGTATCCATGACGGTGATATAGTTTTTATAAAAAATTGCCCCGAAGTTGAAAACGGACAAATCGCGGCTGTATCTATCAACAACGAAGTCACGCTGAAACGCGTGTATTATTACAAAGATAAAAATAAAATCGTTCTAAGCCCCGAAAATCCGAACTATGAGCCGTTTGTTTATACTAACGAAGAATTAAACGATATACGGATATTGGGCAGAGCAGTCACGTTTTTGAGCAGCGTGAAATAAAATCATATGTTTATATCCGTCCTTTACGGGCGGTTGTAATAAAAAAATATCCTCCAACAGTTGGAGAACGCCGAAGAAAGGAGTCGCCCATGAAAACAGGTGCGGTATATATCAGAGTATCGACCGATATGCAGGTCGAGCTTTCTCCTGACAGCCAGCTTAAAATGATTAAGCAGTACGCCAAGGCAAATGATATCATCATAAGCCAAAAATATACCTATGTTGACGAGGGCATAAGCGGCCGAAAAGCCGAAAAGCGCCCTGCATTCATGGAGATGATCGCGACTGCAAAGGCCAAGCCGCGCCCTTTTGATGTTATCCTTGTGTGGAAATTTTCTCGTTTCGCGCGAAACCGTGAGGACAGTATCGTTTATAAATCAATGCTTAAAAAAGAGTGCGGAATTGACGTAATTTCCGTATCTGAGCCCATCGGTGAGGACAAAACATCCATACTCATTGAGGCACTGTTAGAGGCTATGGACGAGTATTATTCCCTAAACCTCGCCGAAGAGGTCCGCCGCGGCATGACCGAAAAAATCTCACGGGGCGGCGTTGTTGTCGCCCCACCATTCGGGTATTCCATCGAAAACGGCGTGTACGTTCCGGACGATAATGCCACCGTTGTCAAGATGATTTTTGAAAAATATCTTGCAGGCTCAGGTGCAAGAACGATTGCTACCGAGCTTAACGAGCTTGGAATAAAATCTACAAGAGGAAACTCTTTCGGAAACCGCAACATCGAATATATATTGACTAATATCACATATACGGGGAAGCTCCGCTGGAACCCGAACGGCAAAGCAACAACGTCGCATCAATATAAATCTACCGAGGACACAATAATTGTTGATGGCAAGCACGAGCCAATTATTGATAAGGATACTTTTGAGGCGGTACAGAAAAAGCTTGCCGAAAATAAAGCAAAATACCCGGTACGTTATCAGCAGCGCACAACTACTTACTTTTTCCGCGGATTTGTGCGATGCTCAGCTTGCGGCGCAACTCTTGTCAGAGCGCAGACAAGGTCAGGGGACTCACTGCAATGCCATAATTACAGCAGGGGACAGTGCAGCGTAAGTCATAGTATTACCATACGCAAGCTTAAAGCGGCGGTGCTGGAAGCCCTCGAAAGGGATATAAATAACCCTAATACTCTCAATTTTGACCCAAGACCGTCTCATGGTACTAACGGTACCGATGCAGATATTTTACTCGACAAAATTAAAAAAGAGGAGGCAAAGCTCAAACGTATCCGCGAAGCCTATGAGGACGGCATTGATACCTTGGAGGAGTACAAGGTCAATAAAACAAAGATTACTCATAATATAGCAACTTTGACCGATAAGCTTAACAGTGTATCGAGCAACCCATCATCTTTTGATATAATTGATTTTAAAAATAAGTTGCTAACGATATATGACGTTGTTTCAAGGCCCGATGTTTCGGCGGAAGAGTTTAACTCAAATCTCCTCGAAATCGTGAGCAAAATTGAGTTTAACCGTACAAAAAATACAGTAACGATTACTTATAAAATGTAATTGTATCTTTAAACAGCTTGGCGGCCCTGATGGTGAATTGGCAGCCTCGCTAAGATATCTTAATCAGCGTTATGTGGCGCCTTATGCCCAGATAAAGGGACTGCTCACAGATATCGGAACAGAAGAATCTGCACAAAGACAATAGAAACAAAGCTCAGAATAAATAGTCAATTTTCAGCTTCATGTCGGATTTGTTGTATCTTCCGCCGGATGTTTTGGTGTAACTGATGCGCTTTATAGCAGTTTTAAGCAATTGGTTTTTTCGGATAGGGTCGTCAATATTCGGATAGTCATTAATAATATTATCAAGTGCCACACAAGCTTTAACGGTAGCAAAATTAATTTTTGCAGGTTCTTCCTGTTCTGAAATTTTTTCAAGTTCCTGTATGCGCAGACGTATGACCGCAGAACGCTCTGCAAAAACTTCTTTTGTATATACTTCCTGTTCGAGCAGGTCGTAAAGCTTTATTTGCTGCTTTTTTAATTTTTCCAGTTCGGATAAAGCACTTTTCCTTGCCTCTGAGCTTTTGTGCAGCAAATCATTTTTACAATTTTGAACTGTAACTTTACAGTGCTTGTACTGCTTTTTTAATGAATTTATGATAGCTTCTTCTATTTCATTTTCACATGATGACATACATCCGCAGCCTTTATGGTTGCATACATAATATGCAGGCTTGTCTTTGTACGGACGCCTTATCATAGAATGTCCGCAAAATCCGCAGTAAAGCAGACCGACAAACTGATTTTTAACAGGCTTCTGAAAATGGTTTGAAGAATGTGCTGCTTTTGACGGTATCTTCTGCGCCGCCAGCCATACCTCTTCACTTATTATGGGCGGATGCTTGCCCTGAAAAATATATCCCTCTGACTTGGGTCTGGAGTACACAATTTTTCCGTCTGCAAGCTTCTTTTTTGTTTTGCGCCTATCCCAGCGAAGCTTTCCGCAGTACACAGGATTTTCTATAATGTCCTTAACGCTGGATGCACTCCAGGAGTCAGCTCGCTTAGGAGGTATACCGAGCTTGTTCAGGTATGTGGCAATTTTACTGTACCCCATATCCTTTTGAGTGTACAGCTCATATATAAGCTTTACAGCGGCAGCCTCCTGTTCTATCGGTTCAAGCGTATATGACTTTTCATCATAGCAGCGTACTTTTTTATAACCGTAAGGCGGAAGCGAGCCTATGTAATTTCCCTCACGGACAGAAGCCATGCGTCCTGCCTGCATACGGCGGCGTATCGTTTTATATTCACGGCGGCTCATGAAGAGGGAAAACTCGAAATACTCTTCGTCAAACTCATTGTTCGGGTCGTAGACCTTTGCAGGAGTAACTATTTTTGTTCCGCTGAATTTAAACGCCTGACTAACAAGCCCCTGATCCATAGTATCGCCTCTTGCAAGACGTTCCACTTCCATGCAAATTACGCCTTCCCATTTGCCGTCTCCGACCTCCTGAATAAGCTGCTGCATTACGGGACGTGCGGCAATAGTTTCACCCGAAACAAGCTCCTTATAAACTGCACTGACTTCCAAGCCGCGCTTTCGGGATAGTTCAAGAAGCTGTTCACGATGACGTGCAAGAGTCTCGCCGTCTCCTCTTGCCTCTGCTTCAAGGTCAGCACGGGATTTTCTTAGGTATATTGCATATGGCATAAAAAGACTCCTTTTTGCGTAGTGGTTGTCCTGCATTAAGACGATTTTCAAAACTGATGATTGATAAATTATATGCAATATTCCACAGAACCATGTCCGTAACCCGTTCGGATAATGGTGTTTCAAGTTCCGTACATTTTGTATCATCTTAACTTTTGCTGAATTATTTTTTGATATACTTTCAAAACATATCCGCAATAATAAATGATATAGGACAATCTGCGGCTGCCATATATTTTACAGGAGGTGTTTTTATGTTAAGCGGCGCAGATACATTCGTGCTGTCAACAGGAACAGTTTGCACAGTTGAGTGGACTCGTCCCGAAACAGGCAGAGATTTTACACAGGAAGAACGGGAAAAACTCACTGAAAACTTTGCGGAAACATGGCTCAAAATCATAACCGAAGAATGTGAACGGCTTATCGAAACGGGCAATTCAGAACTTGCAGAAAAACGCTGGCATGACACCGGACTTGAAATTTCTCCGCCATGGCAGGGGAAGCAATAAATTGCTTTTATAATTAAATGGAATTTTCTGAAAAGCTGCAAAAACTCAGAAAAGCTTGCTTTGTTACTCAATTCAAAACATTTTAAAGAATACATTGATAAAAGTTAAAAGTCCTGACCGATTTACAAGAAAATCAGTCAGGACTTGCTTTTAGTATCAAAACATTATCATTTGGCTTTTGAAAGCATCATAAACAGCGTAGTTAAGCCATTTGTTTAAGCCTTGGTATTATTCCCACTCGCTCCCGACAAACCTGTCTTAAACAAATCTGTATAGGAGATTTAGCTTATAGTATTTGTATTACTTGAATTATCCATAGATTATGGACTATCAGATTTTATGTTGCCATATTGTTGCCACGATTGCTGTAAGTGTAACAACAATAAAGTGATGTTGAACGCTAACAAATATAGTCCTATCAAAAAAGTTGTTTTCGGTAGTTGCTATTCCGAATAAATGAGTATATAACACACAACTTGTACATATACCAACTAGACATTTTGATTAATCCATAATTCCAACGAATCCTTGCGTTTGGAAATAACAGGAATACCTAATTCATCAATATAGCGACTCGTACTGTCAGTAATTTTAACTGCAACCACAGGCTTACCGATATTAATTGCAAATTTAATTTCTTCTATCGACATACCAAAATTATTGGCAGGACGATTTGAACATACCACTACACTTGCATATTTAATTTGCTTTTGTATTTGGGGATCTACATTAAACCTTTTATCTATGCTATCAAATGGCGAACTTGCAGGAACAGAATAATCTCTAACCGCATACTTCGTTCTATCAAGCAAAGCGCTTATTTCAGAATAATCATCATTGTTCCATCTGTGTGGAATAAATACATTAATTCTCATAATATACCTCTTTTCAAATAGTGTTTTTATTCACAAGGCTCCAATAATGCTGGCCTTGAGCTGTTAACTTGCAGGACTTGCGATTGATTGCCGCATAATACATATGTTCCTCACCCACAGGAACAACTAAATTAAGTTTTACATATCGTTGCAGAACGGAAAAGATTTCTTCGTTTGCCTTATTTACTTCTTGTGTGTCTGCCTCGTGTTTATCATGTTCAAAAGTCGGATCTAACGCAAGCTCATCATACGGACTTGGAAAAATCTCTGTCAATCTCCTCAGCTCTGCTATTTGAATAGGCGGCATATTTTTTCTAAGAGAAACAAAGTTTTTAATATTAGCTTTAAAAACAGGGCGTTGCTCCCATGCACCGAGAGAACGATCAATATACGAGTAAATGCTACCAGGCGATACTTCACCAAGTAAGTTCATTGCACCACCATAGAGAGCTTCAACAAGTAGTGAAGTAAATACTCCATGCCCGTTTTTCTCTGTTGCGTATTCGCTATCACCACATGCAGCCAAAATTGTCGTGCCATCTTTCAGCAACGAATAATTCGGCATCTCACTAGGCGTGGCAATTGCACCACTAAAACAACTATCAAGAATTACTACTTTGTTTTGAGCTTTGGAACGAGCAACAATTCCCATAATGTCATTTAGGGATAGCCCGTCATCCGCTCGGCTGATTTCACTTGTGCAAAGATAACCGCCAGATGTATCAAACGATCCGTGCCCGGAATAATAAAACACAGCGATTTCTGTTTCACTCTTAAATAAATCTTCAATTGCGTCTTTTAGTTGACCTCGTGAAATATACGATGCTTCACTTGTAGCACATAAAAGTTTAACATCAAAATTTAGTGTTCCATCTCCATTTCGTTCCAAAGCGGATTTCACAGAGTTTGCGTCATTAACACATCCATGTAAATCAGATACATTTTGATAGCTATCAATTCCCACACATAAGGCTTTTCGCATATTTTTCCTCCTAACTTAAAAAATCTATTGTGATAAATCTTTTTATTTATTTTACAAATCCTTTATAGCTTCCAAATCCCAGCATGTAAGCCGCCATGGCAATGGCTAAATCCTCGGACTCAATATCCTGTTCCTTTGCAAGTTCTTTAAGTTCATCAATAACTGTGTCGTGCGGAACGATAGAGCCTGAAAGCTCATCTACTGCCTTTTTGATTATCTCGGGCAGAACCATACACATCTGATAGAAGGCGTCCTCTTGCCCTGTAACAAGAGCATAAAACTGGTCAAGGCTTACTCTGCGTATCAACTTATGACCCACTTTATTCTTATCAACAGTTGTTTCCCATTTGATATTTTGTGAGCGCTGTGCAATAGCCTCTACAAGGAAACACGCACAATCATCATCTTTTAAAAGCTGATTCTGCATTTTTATAAAAGTCTTACCAGCGGACGCGGAATTCATAGTGTTATGTTTGTTCTTCATTTCTACATAAACCGTATGAACAACGCTGCCATCAGGTAAGGATATCCCTTCGGGATTTTCGTATATTACATCCCAGCCGCCTTCTTTTCCGTTGTCAGGTACACGGCATTTGTCTATGTAGTTGAAGATACGCTGATGAAAGTATCCAATATCATTATTGTTTGATTTATCTCTCTGTCTGAAAATCTCGTTGCTAACGATTTCCTCCCAAGATGCCTGATATACAGTTTTATCAAAAATCAGCTTGATAGGGTCTATGATATTCTTATTGAACCGTTTTAAATCAAATGATTCGAGCTTTTCACCGTACTTTCCAATAGTTGCCTTCACGTGATTTGTAAAATCTTTTTCACTTATAAATGTTAATGTCCACATTATGTTTCCTCCAATGCGTCTTTGATTTTAAGAGCAATTTCATAGGCTAAATTAACTGGGACTGCGTTACCTACCTGTTTGTACTGCTGTCCGATACTACCGCAAAACTGCCAATCATCAGGGAAACTTTGACAGCGGGCATTCTCTCTTATTGTGAACGGTCGAGCTTCAATGGGGTGACATCTATCTGTCTGCTTTTGGCTAGGTGATGTTAAAACAGCCAAGGAAGGCTCGTCCAGACTTAATCTGCGTAATATACCTGTTCGGCCACCCTCCATATACCAGCAGCTTTTCATATATTCCTTTGCAATATCTTCAGGAATATCTCTCCAATATCCACCGGGTGGAACAAGTTCAAAAATCTTTCTCTTGTATTCAGAGTAAGGCGAACCCTCGCTCTTGGGACAATCGAGAAGAATATCCCTTAACACAGGCTTATATTCGTGTGGTGTAGGGAAATCAAAGAAAATCTTATCTGTAAGATCTTTTCTGATACCAATAGTAATAAGACGCTCTCTCTTTTGAGCAACTCCATAATCCCAAGCGTTCAATACCTGTTTTTGAATTATGTATCCTGTACTTTCAAAAATATCGACTATGGTCTTGTATGTTCTGCCTCTGTCGTGAGTTAATAATCCTTTCACATTCTCAAACAAGAACATCTTAGGTTGTAACTGCTCTAAAAATTTTGCGTAATGATAAAACAGAGTTCCTCGGGCATCCTCCAAACCTAATCTTTTTCCCGCATAGGAAAAGGATTGACAGGGTGCTCCACCAGATAGTAAATCAAGTTCGCCACTTTCCAAACCGAAATAAGCCTTGAGGTCTAGACAGGTGAGTTTTGAGATGTCCTCGTTGATAACTCTCCATTCTGGTCTGTTGGTTCTTAATGTATCAGAGGCATCTTTATCTATTTCGACAAGCCCGAGTGTATTGAAACCAGCTTTCTCAATACCAAGAGCTAGACCTCCTGCACCAGCAAAAAGCTCAATAGATGTGAATTTTCTTTTTTGGGGCTCGCTCTCAATTTCTGTATTGATATCAAGAATATCTCCGATGTTGCAATCTAATGCAATACATATCTTTTCAATGCTGTCAAAGGAAATAGCCTCATTTTTACCCATACGAGCCATAACATTAAAGCTAATACCCGCAGCTTCTTTTAAATCAGTTTTATTCATATTCTTATCTATTAACAGTTTCCAAAGCTTGTTGTATGTTACTGCCAAGTGATCTACTCCCTTCGAAATAATGCACTTCATTCTATGGTTTATCTGAATTATATCACATTTCAAGAGAAAAGTCAAGAAATCTCACGATGTCGTTAGATTTTCTTTAAGTAAATCAAGGCGATATTAAATACCGCCTTGACAATAGTAGTTTACCTATGCAGCGTATGCTTTCTCGGCTTCAAAAACTCCTGCAACTGCTTTGTGAGATTAAGCTTTTCAATGAAATCAAGCACCTTATGATACTTATTCTTCCACTCGCTGATTTCCTTTTGCAGTGAAGCAATTGTCAGCTTCTCCCTCACGGATTTCAGCAAGCTGTTCTCTTGCTTCAGAGCAGCGTTTTCCGTTTCAAGCTGTGTGTTTTTATCGGAAAGCTCTTTCTTCTCGGCTTTCAGCGTTGAAATTTTTGCATTAAGCTCCTTTTCTTTACTCTCCACCGCAATCTGCTTTTTCGCAAGGTCGGTAAGCTTCTTGAAATCATCGGGAGCAACAGAAACATTACCGCCGAACATTGTTTTCTTCACCTGAATATCGTCAATATCCTTGATTTTGCTTGCTTTCTTCGCCGCTGTTGCAAGGAGTGCCGTACTCTCCGCAAGGGTGGATTTCTTTATGACAATGTCCTCATCAAGCTGACCGACAGCCTCTTTCTTCTCCTGATACTCAATGTCAAGTTTGTCAATCGTGTCCTCGACCTCATTAAGCAACTCCTGACGGTGCTGTAACTTCTTGTCTGTACACTCAATTTTATTTTCAAGCCGTGCTACCTCTTTGGTACGCTGTGCTTCTTGAAATCCAGCACGGATAAATGCTCATTGTGCGTGCCGAGCTGTTCCCATTCGATATTTCGGGAACGCATAAGTTGTGCAAGGAATTCCTTTTCACTGTCAATCCACAGCTTACAGGCGGTATTGAACTTGCCATCGCCTTTGAAGCTTTGCTGCTCCAGAGCCTTTGTCAGCGATACTCTTGTGGAAAGTCCACGCTTTTGTTCCGTTGCAAAGGGAACGAAGTCGATGTGAATATGCGGCGTTGCTTCGTCAAGATGAATGACCGCATTGAACACACGCAGGTGCGAGTTTCGTGACTGAAAGCTGTCGGCAAACTCCAGAAGAAGCTTGGTTGCGACCTTGCCCATATCAGAGCCACAGGACGTATCATCCTGATTGCCGATTTGAAAAATGACCTCGTGGTACTCCTGTTCCTGACGGCTGTGGCGGATATGCTCGTGATAGTCCTTGATAATCCTGTCCTTGCGTTTTTGCTTGGCGTTGTACTCGATGAGAGCGTTATCGAACAGCTCGTGATAGACCTGTCCGATGTCATCTTTGATAATGGTGATGTTGTCTTTCGTTCTGGTCGGGTCAACATTTTCACACAGAAACTCACGGTTATTGTGAGGCAGGCTGTGCTTCTTGCTGATACGACCGCTGATTGTTCTTTTTTCTATGACCATTCTCCTTTCTGAATAAGCTTGCTTTTTGCCTTTGTTACTTTCTGCGAAAGTAACGCAAAGATACTTTTGACATACGCTTAGGCTTCTATCAAAAGTATCATTGCGCCAGACGTTCCCTCTGGACTCCCTTACGTGACGGCTGGTGACGGTTGTGACGGTTATTTACATACCGCCACCGCTATCATAAAAACCGTCACAGCTGTCACGAACTGTCACGGACAGCCGATTGAAAGTGAAGTTCAATCCTGCGTCCGTCGTGAGTGCGGCTGATCTTGTAAACAATGCCGTACTCATTCAAAAGCCGACTTGCGTTGACATTCAGCTTTTTCGTGATTGCGTTTACGGGAATATCCGTCCCGATTTTCTCGGTAAGCTCTGTTGCTGTTCCGACCCAATCAGGATTATCTGCTGTGACAAACTCCGCCACCGCTTCAAGTATCGGCTCAGGCGGTTCTTTCCATAACTCCGTTTCAATACGCTCTAGCTCCCAAGAAAGCTTCTCTGGGTTACGCACAAGGTGTAGCTTCTGGTCTTGCTGGTCACGCCCTGAAATTTCAAGCGTTGCAGAATTTTCTGTGCGCTTTTCTTTTTTCAGTAGAAAGGCTCCGTCTGCCGCACCGAGCAGACCGTTCGTTCCCGAAATCATATCAAAGGAATCGTCCGCTTTCTGCTTGCGTGTGTGATGAACAATCAACATACAGATACCTCGGCTATCAGCAAACTGTTTCAGCCTTGCAATAACCTGATAATCGTTGCCGTAACTGCATTCGTTGCTTGATTCACGGACTTTCTGCAAGGTGTCAATGATGATAAGTCTTGTGTCAGGATACTGGTGGAGAAATCCCTCCAACTGTTTTTCAAGACCGCCGTCAACGGTATTTGCCATAACGGCGAAACGAAGATTATCAATGCTTTCCGTTCCGAACATTCGGTAAGAACGCTTTTATAACTCGATTGCTCTTTGCTGTTTTAGGGTCAGTGATAACATCACGGCGTTCAATTCGCTGATAGGATTTTGTGATTGATACAGTGCCACGTTCAAAGTCGAAATCAGCAGGTGTCAATGCCAACAACTCGCCCTCTCGAATACCGCACCAGTAAAGCATTTCAAAGGCATAGAATGAAACAGGCTTGTCCATCATTTCATAGGAAAATTTCTTGTATTCGTCTTGCGTCCAGAACTGCATTTCCTTTGATTTTGCCTTACCCATATTGCCAACTTTTGCGGCAGGGTTTGAAGATAAGCCATAGAATTTGACAGCGTGGTTAAAGATTGCCGAGAGCTGATTGTGTACTGTTTTCAGATACACAGGGGAGTAAGGCTTGCCGTGATTATCAAGTGAGTTTATCATTTCATTCTGCCAAGCGATAATATCTTTCGGCTGAATCTCATTGATAGGTCGGCTTGAAAAATAGGGCAGGATTTTCGTGCGGATAATATGCTCTTTGGTGTGCCAGGTGTTTTCCTTTATTCTGCTTTTCATATCAGCAGAATAGGTTTCAATGAAGCTTGCAAAGTTCATATCAAGGTAGCCTGCTATTTTGTTAAGCTGCTCACGCTCCCAGGCCTGTGCTTCTCGTTTGGTCTGAAAACCACGCTTCTGCGTTTGCTTTTTCTCTCCTTTCCAGTCTGTGTAGCGGTATATTACACGCCAAGTGTTTGTTTTTCCGTCCTTGTAAACTGACATTTAATCATTCCTTTCTGTGCTGTCAGGTGTACCGTAGTACACTCTTTCCATAAAATACTTCTTGTTTACACGTCCTGAAATTGTCAGGAAGCCTTTTTCTTTCAGCTCATCGTTGAGCTTCTGAACGATTTTGTAAGCGTAGGATTTGGAAATTCCGAGAATCTCTGCAACTTCCTCCACTTTCATAAAAGTGTTATTGCTCATTCGCAACCCTCCTTTCTGTTATCTAAACTATTTTGTTTAAGTCTGTATCTCTATTATACTAAACATAATTGTTTATGTCAACCCCTTTTTAAAAAATTCTTAAACTTTTTTGTTTAAATTATCTTGACTATCTTAAACATATATGCTATAATGGGTGTAAAATTATTTACACCCATTTCAAGATTCTGTCAAGTAGGAGAGGATGGAGGTTTTCGAAGAAAATACTACCCGATGCTTGACAGGTTCTTATAATGAGCGTAAAGTGATTATTTTAATTACCATCTGACCATTAACAAAACAGGAGTGAAAAATATGGCTATCGGCGAAAGAATTAGATTTATCCGCAATCTGCGTGGAATGACACAGAAATGGCTTGGTATGGCTGTTGGCTTTCCGGAGAAAACAGCAGACATCAGACTTGCACAGTATGAGTCAGGAACAAGAACACCAAAGGCAGAGCTGACAAAGGAAATAGCGAAAACACTTGATGTTTCTCCGGCAGCGCTTGATGTTCCGAACATAGAGAGCTATATCGGGCTTATGCACACGCTCTTTGCTCTTGAGGATTTATATGGTTTCCGTATTGATACCCTCAATGATGAGGTGTGTATCAGATTGGATAAGGATAATGGTGTAGAGTTTCTTACAATGACCGAAATGTTTACCGCTTGGCAGAAGCAAGCGGCGAAATTCCGCAATGGTGAGATTTCCAAAGAGGAATATGATAACTGGAGATATAATTATCCGAAAGATGTTGTGGAACAAATTGGGCAGAGACTTGATAAAAAACTTTAATAATCAGTAACGGAGGCAGTGTATGGATTTTATAAAAACAATATTATCTGGAATTTGGAACTTAACTGCTGACCAAATTGCACTTATATCAATAATAGTTACTTTACTACTATTTGTGATAGGAAAGTATTCAGAGAATAGAATAAAGATTTATGAAACACGAAAAGAACAGTATTTAAAGTTAATTGAGTTGTTTCAGCAAATCTTTTCTCAAAATAAAAAAGAGTTAGAGAAATTATCAAATAATGGTGAAGCGAAAAAACAATTTTTTGATGTTGGTGCTTCAATTGCAATATTTGGGTCAAAAAAACTATATAAAGCTTTTTGCTTTTATCGTTGGTTAGCTCTTGATGAGACTTTGCAAAGTAATAAGTTTTATACCAAAGATATGGTGATTTACGCTTTGGGTGAAATGTATCAAATAATGAGAAAGGAAGTGGGATTGAACAATGACTTTATAGCAATCGACATTCCAGATATGTTGGCTTTTTATATTAACGATTTTACTAAGCCAGAATTTAAAAAGAAATTTTATGAATATCATTTTAGAAAATTCCTATTGAAGTCAGCAATCTTTTGGGGTAAAGTTGAAGATTTCCTACCACTTGTTTGGGTTTCAAACTACATAATAAAGCCACTGTTTTTAACACTGTTTTGTGTTATCAGATTTCCAATAAAGTTACTAATCGTAACGCCTATAAAGCAAATCAAAAAGGCGTGCGAAAACAAAGATAAAAAAGCATAACAAAAAGAGCTATCCGATTTAAAATCAGATAGCTCTTAATTTTTAGAATAATTCAAATGTTGCCAAAACGTTGCCATTTTCTGTTATGATAACAGAAAATAGCGTAGTTAAGCCATTTGCGTGGGGTCTGTTATTATTCCCACTCAATAGTAGCAGGTGGCTTTGTGGTAACATCATACACAACGCGGTTGATGGATTTTACCTCGTTTACAATTCTGCTTGCACAGCGTTCAAGTACCTCATACGGTATCTTAGCAAAATCCGCAGTCATGAAATCGGTAGTGGTAACGCCTCTCAGCGCAAGAGTGTAATCGTAGGTTCTGCCATCGCCCATTACACCTACAGAACGCATATTTGTAAGTACCGCAAAGTACTGGTGAATTTCCTTGTCAAGACCTGCATTTGCGATTTCCTCACGGAAAATAAAGTCAGCGTCCTGAAGTATCTCAAGCTTCTCGTCGGTAATTTCGCCGATGATTCTGATAGCAAGTCCGGGACCCGGGAACGGCTGACGGCTTACCAGAACTTCTGCAAGTCCAAGCTCGCGTCCGAGGGCACGAACTTCGTCCTTGAACAGCAGACGGAGAGGCTCAATAATTTCCTTGAAATCAACATAGTCGGGCAGACCGCCTACATTGTGATGAGACTTGATTACAGCAGCGTCGCCCGTTCCGCTTTCGATAATGTCGGGGTAAATCGTACCCTGAACAAGAAAATCGACCTTTCCGATTTTCTTTGCCTCCTGCTCAAATACACGGATAAATTCCTCGCCGATAATTTTGCGCTTTGTTTCGGGGTCGGACACGCCGCGCATCTTGGACATAAACTGCTCCTTTGCATTCACACGGATAAAGTTTATACCCCAGCCTGCGAAAGCCTGTTCAACTTCGTCACCCTCATTTTTGCGCATGAAGCCGTGGTCAACAAAAATGCAGGTAAGCTTGTCGCCAACAGCTTTTGCAAGCAGAGCAGCCGCAACGGAGCTGTCCACACCGCCCGAAAGAGCCAGCAGAACTTTTCCGTCGCCGACTTTTTTGCGAATATCTTCAATTGCAGTCTTTGCGTAATTGCCCATAGTCCAGTCGCCGGTGCAGCCGCAGACATTTTTAAGGAAGCTGTCGATCATGCCAAGACCGCAGACTGTATGGTTTACTTCCGGGTGGAACTGTACAGCATAAAGCTTCTTTTCTTTATTTTCCATAGCAGCCGCAGGACAGTCAGCAGTATGTGCTGTAATACGGAAGCCTTCCGGAATTTCCGAAACATAGTCGGTATGGCTCATCCATGAAATTTCCTTTTCGGGAAGGTCATTTACCGCTCCGAAAAGTATGCAGGATTTGTCATAGAATGTTTCTGTCTTTCCGTATTCGGAAGTAACGCAGGTCGAAACCTTGCCGCCGAGCAGGTGCGCCATAAGCTGACAGCCGTAGCATATTCCGAGAACAGGTATACCAAGCTCAAAAATTTCTTTTGAGCAGGCAGGAGAATTTTCAGCATAAACGCTGTTTGGTCCGCCTGTAAAAATAATGCCCACAGGGTTCATAGCCTTGAGTTCCTCAATAGGAGTTTTATAGGATTTGACCTCGCAGTACACGCCGCATTCTCTTACTCTTCGTGCGATGAGTTGGTTATACTGACCGCCGAAGTCGAGAACTATGACAAGCTGGTGTGAAGATGGTGCCATAATTTAACATTCCTTTCCCGAATCCAAGATAAATATAGATATTAATATTATGCCATAAAATGACCGAAACTGCAAGACCTAATTCAGCTAAAAATATTGTAAAAAAACTTGAAAAAAATATATAAATGTGATATAATTAATAGATTAAATCTATTTGATTTATGAAAGGACAAATTCAATGATTTATAATTCTGCTTTAGCCTCCGCAGTGCTTGCGGCGCATAACCACAGCCACGGAGAAAGCTTTGATTTCGCTGACGTTTTTCTCGACGCACTTATAGATTCGGCAAAAATGCTGCCGTTCCTGTTCCTTGCGTTTCTGCTTATGGAGTTCCTTGAGCATAAAGCAGGGGACAAGCTTGTAAATTTTCTGAGGAAAACAGGCGGAGGACGTGCAGGCAGCGCCGCAGTGGGAGCGCTTATCGGCTGCGTGCCCCAGTGCGGATTTTCCGTTGCAGCGTCCAATCTTTATGCAGGACGTGTCATCTCGGCAGGAACGCTTATCGCAGTTTTTCTTTCTACTTCCGACGAGGCAGTTCCCGTATTGCTTGCCCATCCGGATAAAATCGGTATGGTCTGGCAGCTTCTGCTTGTAAAGGTAATAATTGCCGCAATAGCAGGTATAGCTGTCGATATCTTCATCAAACTGCTGAAAATAAAAACAGACGGCGAAAGCATCGGAGAAATATGCAGCGAAAGCGGCTGCGGCTGCGGAAGCCACGGAATATGGTATTCTGCGCTTAAACATACAATAAACATTATCATTTTTATCTTTGCCGTAAATATTGTCCTCGGTACTGTCATGTCTCTTGTTGGAGAGGAAGCCGTAGAGCATTTTCTCGGCAGTATGGGCGTTTTCCAGCCGCTTCTTGCAGGACTTGTGGGAATGATACCCAACTGTGCAGCTTCAGTGTTTATTACAGAGCTTTACGCCGAGGGTGCAATAACCTTCGGCTCAGCTGTGGCAGGACTCTGCACAGGCGCAGGTATTGGACTTGCTGTGCTTTTCAGAGCCAATAAAAATATCAAAGAAAACCTGATAATAACAGGTGTTGTCTATGCTGTCGGAACTGTCTGCGGAATGGTTCTGAATTTATTCTGACTTTAAGGGGAGCTTCGGGTGAAAGGGTTTATCGAATTCTGCAAAAAAGAATTTCTCGTTGTAATATCGGGCATTGCAGCGCTTGTTTCCTGCTTTTTTGTACCCGTTACAAATTATGTAAAATATATAAATACAGATACGATAGGCTTGCTTTTCTGCTTGATGATAGCCGTTGCAGGTTTCAGGGAATGTAATTTACTTTCGTTTATTTCAAGGAAGCTTCTCGGCGGCGGAACGCCCTATTCACGCAGAACGGGAATAGTTCTGGTGTTCATTACGTTTTTCTCGTCAATGCTTTTTACAAACGATGTTGCTCTTATAGCATTTGTACCGATAACAGCAGCGCTGTTCGCAAATCTTCCCAAAACAATGATATATGTTATAACCGTCCAGACTGCGGCGGCTAATCTCGGAAGTATGCTTACACCCTTCGGAAATCCTCAGAATCTTTATCTTTACGATTATTATAATTTTACTCCGCAGGACTTTTTCGGAGTGACCTTTCCTGTTTTCGGAGTAAGTGCTGCACTGATTTTCCTGCTTTGTATGCTTATCAAAAATGAACCTCTTGATACCGAAAAGCATCACGAAGTCGCAATTGAAAACAAGCGTTATCTTGCACTTTATACAGTTCTTTTCATACTTTGCCTGATGGCGGTTTTCGGCAAAATGGACGTTATTGTAGTCTTCGCTTCGGTATGTGTTGTGGCGGTAATAATAGACCTGCGGCTTTTTGCCGGCGTTGACTACGGGCTGCTGATGACGTTTGCGTTTTTCTTCATTTTTGTGGGAAATATCCAGAATATCGACACAGTAAGAGAGCTTGTCACAAAGCTTGTTGATGGACACGAAATGCTTGCTTCGGCGGCGGCAAGCCAGGTCATAAGCAATGTTCCTGCGGCATTTATGCTTTCAGGCTTCACCGATAACGCAAAGGCTCTTGTCCTCGGAACAAATATCGGCGGACTCGGTACGCTTGTTGCCAGCCTTGCCAGCTTGATATCATTCCGTATCTATATGGAAACCGACAATGCGAAGCCAATGAGATATCTCGGCGTTTTTACTCTTGTGAACGTACTTCTGCTTGCTGTTATCTATCCTTTTGCAAATTATCTTGTACTTTAAAACTGGAGGATCACTATGAAAAAATATCCTTTCCGTGACAGCTCTCTGCCTGTTGAAGAACGTCTTTCCGACCTGCTTGGCAGACTTACAACCGAAGAAAAAATAAATATGCTTTCCTCACATATGGCAGCTGTTCCGAGACTTGAAATCGGCGAATGGTATGTGGGAACAGAAGCTGCAAGAGGTTTTGTTGGCAGAACCGATGAGGAAATCTCTACGGTTTTTCCGCAGCCGATAGGTATGGCGTCAATGTTCGACCCGGAGCTTATGTACAGAATAGGCGAAATTACGGGAAACGAAGCAAGATACTATTATCAGAAAAATCCGAACAGCAAGCTTATGCTGTGGGGACCTACCGTTGATATGGAGCGTGACCCCAGATGGGGACGTACCGAGGAGGCATACGGCGAAGACCCGTTCCTGACGGGAGAGATGACAAAGGCTTATACTAAGGGTATGGCAGGAGAGGATTCGTTTTATCTTAAAACAATCCCTACGCTGAAGCATTTCTGCGCTGACAATAACGAAGCGGACAGAGGTTCCTGTTCGGCAAATGTTGAACCGAGAACACTTCACGAGTATTATTATCGTGCCTTCAAGCCTGCGATAACAGAGGGCGGAGCGCATTCGATAATGGCGGCATATAACGAGCTTTCGGGCGTTCCTGCGGTAATGAATCCCGATTTGCAGAAGCTTCTCAAGGACGAGTGGGGACTTGATTTGGTTGTTACCGACGGAGGAGATTTTTCCCAGAACCTGCTTATGCATAAGTGCGTTGAAACTCACGGAGAGGCTCTTGCGCTGTGTATAAAAAACGGTGCGGACAGTATGACCGACCCGGAGGATATGGTTGCCGCTGCGGCACACGATGCCCTGAAACGTGGGCTTATTACCGAAGCGGATATTGATAAAGCAGTTGGAAATGTTCTTTACGGAAGATTCCGTCTCGGAGAGTTTGACGAGGAGCATCCGTATAAAAATATGAAAGTTGCCGTTGACAGCGAAGAAAGCCGTGCGGTAAACCGTGAGGCTGCGATGAAGCAGATATGCTTGCTGAAGAATGATGGTATTTTACCTTTGGATAAAAATACAAAAGTTGCATTAGTAGGTCCTCTGGCGGATGAAAATTACTGCGACTGGTATACAGGCAGAGCAAGCTATGCTGTAAGTATAAAGCAGGGTATGGAAAACGAGTTCGGCAGGGATAATATCCTTTTCGACAACGGATACGACATTGTTGCAATAAAGTCCTGCAAAAACGGCAAGTACCTTACCGTTTTCGAGGACGGCGCTGTTAAGGCGGCTTCCGAAAAAATTACCGACAGCACGCTTTTTGAAATGCACGACTGGGGCTTCGGTTCGATTAATTTCAAGTCCTGCGCCAACGGTAAATACGTTATCGAGAACGGTACATACAAGGCAATAAGCAAAACGCCTTATGAATGGTTTATCCGAGAGTGGTTCAAGCCAACGCTTTTTGAGGGAAAATACAGCTTCAGAAGCTGGCATGACTGGGCAATGGATATTTTCGTGAACGAAAATGATGAGCTTGCCGTCAGAAGAGCCGCAAGAATGACTCCGGATAAGCAGTTTGAAATTGAAATTGTTTCCCGTGGAACAGAGCGTGTCAAAAAGCTTGCCGAATCTGCGGACAAAGCAATCGTCTGCGTAGGAAACCACCCTATGCAGGTGGCAAGGGAGTGCTATGACCGCCCGGATATCATTCTTCCCGAAAGTCAAAGCAGGCTTGTCAGTGCTGTGTACGGGGCTAACCCCAATACTGTGCTTGCGATAGTATCAAGCTATCCTTATGCGATAAACGCTGAAAAGGAAAAGCTTCCTGCTATTGTGTATACTTCCCATGCGGGAGCTGAATTGGGAACTGCTTTTGCGGCTTCAATCAGCGGACGGAACAACCCTGCCGCAAGGTGTCCTATGACTTGGTACAAATCAATTCACGAACTGCCCGATATCAAGGATTATGATATAATTACAAATAATACCACTTATATGTATTATGACGGAGAACCGCTTTTCCCCTTTGGACACGGGCTTTCCTACTCAAAGTTTGAGTACAGCGGATTTACTGCGGTTCAGCAAGGCAATACGGTAAAGGCTTCTGTTACAGTAAAGAACGTCTCGGAACGTGACGGAGACGAGGTCGTACAGATTTATTTTAAGGCAAACGAGCCACGTGTGAAGCGTCCGCTTCGTCAGCTCTGTGGATTTAAGAGAGTCAATATCAAGGCAGGGGAGAGCGTTGCAGTTAATATTGACGTACCGCTTTCTGCTCTTGAATTTTACGATGTGACAAGAGAAAAGCTTTGCACCGAAAGCGGCGTGTACACATTTTCGGCGGGCGCTTCAAGCCTTGATATACGCTGCACCTGTGAAACGAAAATAACGGGTGAGGTCATTCCGCCGAGAAATATGGAGTATGTGACTAAGGCTAAGAATTATGACGGCAAGGATAATATCTCGCTGAATTTCAGCTATGACAAAAACGACCACTATGTAATTTCAGGCGACTGGGGAGGAAGCATTGTTTTTGAGTCGGCGGATATGGATAATTATACCTTCGCCGAACTTCTTTGTTCTGCACCTTGTCTTGGCAAAAAAATTGAGATATATGCCGGCGAAAAGCTTATCGGAAGCGCAGATATCAAACCTTCGCCCCGTTCCGACGGCTTTGAGCTTTATACTGTTCCGATTGAGCAGGTGAGCGGAGTTATGCCGCTGAAAATCAGACTTGGCGGTATGCTTGGAATTTACAGTGTAAAATTTTCGTAATATTATGTAAAAAAGCTTTTTTTACTTGCTTTTGTGAGGAACGCATTGTATAATATAGTGAAGCGGATATTCCGCTGTAAATATGCGTCGGCGCAAATTGTTTCATACTGTGCCGGCTGATATGAGGATCAAGCTATGAATTTATATAAACGTTTTTTTAGCAGATTTGCGGCGCTTATTTGTGCGTTTGCTGCTTTTGCTTTGGCTTTGCATGGCGGTACGGACGTTTCCGCAATGTTCAGCTCAAGCTATCTTGATACCGGTGATGTTTCGGTAACTGTGAATACGTCGTCAGGTCACAAGGCTATCAGTCCGTATATTTACGGGATCAATGCCGAGGCGAGCCTTTCGGGTCTTACGGTAAACGCTGTAAAGCAGTCTGACCCCAGAGTTTCATCTTATAACTGGGAGACTAATTTTTCCAACAGCGCCGAGGGCAAGAACAGTTCAAACGGAATAAGTCTGGTGGAAACATACCCTCAGGGCAAGCAGCAGGAGCCTGCTCTTTATACCGAAAACCTTATTACAAGGGCGAAACGGTACGGGATTGCGTCAAGGTATGTTACTTTGCAAATGATGGGATTTGTTGCTGCCGACTCTCGGGGTCCGATTTATGCGACTGATGATAATTCCCGCTGGAACAGAGTATTTGCATCGAAAAATGACAGTCTGCTTTCACAGCCCGATTTAAACGACGGTGCTGTTTATATGGACGAATACGTCAGCTTCCTTGCAAATAAATACGGCTATGCGGTTGACGGAGGAATAAACGGTTATTTCCTCGATTATGAGCCGGAAAACTGGGCGGAGCTTTATCCGCATACTGTGACCGAGCCTATTACCGCAGCAGAGCTTGTCAGCCGTTCCGCAGTGCTTGCCGGTGCAGTTAAGAAAATTGACCCGACTGCGCTGGTCTACGGACCTTCGACCGACGGAATAGAGGCGTTCATTAATTTGAAAAATCCCGTTGACTGGGAGCAGTACAGCCAGGAATACAGCTGGTTTATTGATTACTATCTTATGCGTATGAAGGCTGCTTCGGAAATCGAGGGTACACGTCTGCTTGATGTACTTGACGTGCATTATCATACCGAGGCAACAAACGGATTGCTGGAACCTATCATTAATGCTGATGACTCGCTTTCAAACAATGCAAGGCTTCAGGCGCCCCGTATTCTTTGGGACAGCACCTACACCGAAAACAGTACGGTTGCCATCATGCACAATCAGCATATTCCGCTTATCCCAACGCTTGAAGCGTCGATAAATATGTATTATCCCGGAACAAGGCTTTCTTTTTCCGAGTATAATTTCGGCGGAGGCGACCACATAAGCGGCGGTATTTCAACTGCCGATACGCTGGGTATTTTTGCGTCCTACGGAGTTCATATGGCTTGCCTGCACCCTAATTCAACGAATATCGACTATCAGAAATCCGCAATAAACATTTACACAAATTATGACGGAGAAGGTGGGGACTTCGGAAATACCCTTGTAAAATCGGACAATGGCGGAGATATTATGAGTTCGGTTTACGCTGCGATCGACGGTCAGGACGAATCAACGCTCAAAATGGTGATGATTAATAAAAATCAAAGCTCGTCCAAAACGGCTGAGGTCGCGATAAAATCAAAGACTTCCTTTGAAAGCGCAAGAGTTTACAGCTTTAATGAGGACAGTCCTGAGATAGTTTTGTCGGAGGAAACGGTTTATGTTGAAGATAACAGTTTTTCCTTTGAAATGGATCCTCTGACTGTTTATATGCTCGTTTTTGAAGGCAGCGACGGAGAAGTGCTGATTGACGTTCCGATGACAGGGGAAACAACGGTTACGTCTGCTTCGGAGAGCATAAATGAAAGCAATGTTTCTTCTTATGAGACAGAGACCTCGGTTGAGGAAACTACTTCTTCCGCACCGGAGCATGTTGAAGCGGAAACTTATTCTTCGGCAGGAACTTCTTTAACTGAAGATACGGAGGGCGAACCGGACGGCGGTGAAAATGCGGAAACATCGGTTTCGATAGTCGGAACTGACGCCGACGGCTCAACGCTTACAGAAATAATTTCCTCAGGTCAGGAATTTCCCGATGAAGACCCCGATGTTTCGGGCGGAGGGAAGGTTCCGGCTGCGGTTAAGGTTATTGTCTGCATTATGGTTTCGGCAGTCGTTATTGCAATGCTTTATGTAATGTTTGGCGAGGCTGTTCAAAAGAAATTTTTTAGGAAGTAATTCTGCATAAAATAATAAAAAAATATTGTTGTTTATTAACAAAAATTGCTATAATCTGTTTACAAGTAAAAAAAAAAATATTAAAATATAATGTGTATACTTGTATTCAAAGGGGGGGTTCCGTGAAGGTAAAAATTAAACTGTTGGCATTTATTCTTCTGCTGGCAATAATTCCTATAGTTATTGTCAATGTCTTCTCCCAATCCAAAATGAACAGTAATACAATGTCTTTGGTTACAAATTCAACCCAAAGTGTGATCAGTAATCAGGCTGAAAATATTAATTTCTATTTTGAGGAAATAATTTCATCGGCTAAGGAGATCGCTTCTTCCGAACGAATCAGAAATTATACTATTGAAAGTAATGCCGAGGATTTTTCCGTATCCGATGAAAATCAGGATTTCATAAGAATAACCGACGGCTTCAATGCTGTTGCCCACAATAATTCCTCACTTCAGAAAATAATGGTCATAAATAATTCCGGCATGATAATCGCTTCAACCGATCCGGAGGATAACGGAAAGCGAATGTCAAATTACAAAGGTTTGTTTACTCTTGCTCAGAGCAATAACGGTATCTCTTCGTTCTTTATGAGCGGCGATGACAGCAATATACCTGTTTTTATTGTTTCAAAGGCTATCTATTCATATGATAACGTTTGTCAAGGAATTGTCTATCAGCTTTATAACACCGGTCATCTCCAGAAGATAATAAATTCTACCAAGCTTGATAAGTATACAACGGCTGCGCTGATGGATTCAAGCGGAAATCTTCTTGAATATCCATATAAAACTCTGAAGAGTTATTCGGAAAGTGAAAATTATAAAGCGGCAGGAAATATTCTGTGCAACGTCATTAACCCTGTTGATGATATTGTTTCAGACTCTGTTTATGATTACGGAACAAACCGCGGAAGCCGTATGCTTTTTACATCGGTAGTTTCTTCATGCCACTGGACAATGCTTGCGGTTTCAGACAAGTACAGCCTTAAAAGCGAGGCTGAAAAGGTCAGCGGAGCTATGAGGAATATTTCTACTATCGTGCTTATTATTTCCTGTATAGGAACGGTTTTGTTTGTTTATTACTTTACAAAGCCGATAGGCGAGATAATGAAAGTCTTCCAGAAAAAACAGAAGGGCGATATGAACGCCAGGTTTGATATAAAAAGCAATGATGAGTTCCGTGCTATAGGAAATGCGTTCAATGCAATGTTTGATGACGTTTTTGAAAGTGAACAGCGTTATCGGACTATTGTTGAAATTACTAATAATATCGTATTTGAGATAAGCTTTAAAAAGGGTACAGTGTTTGTTTCCAAAAACTTTAACAAGAAATTCAGCTACCGCCCGAAGGACGACAGCATGAAAGAAAGCTTTTTCTACAAGATACGTGTACATAAGGATGACAAAGAGCGCTATATGAATGACCTTGAACGTATTCTGGGTCCTGCAAATTTCATGCAGGGAGAATACCGTGTAAAGAGCATTTACGGCGACTTTGTATGGATAATGATAAAAGCTACCAAGTTCTTTAACCGTGACGAGGTTCCGACAAAGATCGTCGGCGTTATCATGGATATCGACAAGGAAAAGAAGAGCGAAATGCATCTGCTCCAGCGTGCAAGCTATGATGCACTTACTCAGCTTTATAATAGAGAAACCTTCCTCAAGAGTCTTGCTGCCGAGATCGAAAATTCATCTATGAAGAAAACTCTTGATGCAATGCTTTTTATTGATTTGGACGATTTCAAGTTCTTTAATGACGAATACGGACATGCCTGCGGCGATGAGGTTCTTAAATTTGTTGCGGATACCCTTAAAGAGATATGCTTTGAACACGGCTTTGCCGGACGTTTTGGCGGCGACGAATTTGTGGCTTGTCTTACAAACCTTACGCTTTACGGAGATTCGGGTAAAATTGCTCAGGAAATTATTGACATCCTCGGAAAGGGCTTTACGTCGGAATCTACCGGACTTAAGCTTAATGTTCATTGTTCGATAGGTATTGCGTTCCTGCGTGAGAGCGGCAAAACTACTGAAGAGGTTATTGCTGCTGCGGACGAAGCAATGTACAATATCAAAAAACACGGCAAATCTGCATATGCGTATGCGAAATCGCCTCAGAAGCAGGCTGCGGAGCCTGTGCAGGAGACGCAGGAGCAGATACCTGATAACGGCTATGTGAACGACATCAGCCATTTGCTTTAAAGAAAATACGAGCGCAAAAGCGCAGATACTGTATTTCGGTATCTGCGCTTTTTATATTTACAAAAAAAATGTTTTGTGTTATAATTTAATATAATATGTAATATTACGGAGATAAAGTAATGATAAGAAAATTTACGGAACAGGATCTGCAAACAGTCATGGAAATATGGCTTGCTTCAAATCTTGAAACACACAGCTTCATAAATCCCGATTACTGGCAGGAGCGCTTTGCTTTTGCCGCAAAGGCAATTCCGGAGGCAGAGGTTTACGTCTTTGAACGTGACGGAAAAGTTATCGGTTTTGTAGGCGTAAAAAACAGACACATAGAGGGGATTTTCGTTGACGGCGAGTACCGTTCGCAAGGTGTGGGAAAAGCTCTTCTCGATCATGTAAAGGCTTTATATCCAAAGCTTACTTTGTGCGTTTACAGAAAAAACGTCAGGGCAGTTGAATTTTACCAACGAGAGAATTTTACCGAAGTAAGAGAACAGCTTGACCTTGATACTTGTGAAAATGAAATTTTTATGAAGTGGGAAAACGGAGATATTATTAATGAAAAATACAGTTCTTACAGAAAAATTTTTTCACCGTGACTGCCTTGAAGTCGCTCCCGATTTAGTTGGAAAGCTTATCGTCCGCACGTTTGAGGACGGTTCTGAAATTGCTCTGCGAATTACCGAGACCGAGGCGTATCGGGGTGAGGAGGATACTGCTTGTCACGCCTGCAAGGGACGTACTCCGAGGACGGAGCTGCTGTACGGAAAATCCGGGATAATTTATGTTTATCTTTGCTACGGAATGCACTGGCTGATGAATGTTATCACAGGTGAGGAGAATCAGCCTCAGGGTGTGCTTTTTCGTGCCTGCGAGGTTTATGACGGTCCTGCCAAGCTTACCAAAAGGCTTGGAATCGACAAAAGCTTCAACGGTGAGCCGATTTGCGGAAATCCGAGAATAAGGATAGAGTACGACGGTTACTGTCCCGAAATCGAGACTTTGCCGAGAGTAGGAATCAACTATGCAACGCCTGAATACAGGGATATTCCGTGGCGGTTTGCTGATATTAAACGTAACGGGAAGAGGTAAAATGCTATGCTTGATCTGATAACAGGCGGCGCAGGCTGCGGAAAAACCTATGAGATGATGAACCGTATAGAATCCGCAGTAAAAGCGGATAAGGACGTTCTTGTCATAATTCCTGACCAGTTTTCATTTGAGTTCGACCGCGCTCTTTACGAGCGTCTTGGCATGGAGCTTTTCAACCGTGTGAACGTGCTTTCCTTTGCAAGAACTGCAAGGGATATTTTTATTAAGCATGGCGGCTTAAAGGGCAGATATGCCGATGATACGGTAAAAAATGTGCTGATGTTCCGTACCCTAAAGGAACTTATCGCAAGAGAGGGACTTTGCTTTTACAACCGTCAGGCGAAGTCGTCTGCTTTTGTTGACAGCGGACTTGACATTGTAAAGGAGCTTACTCTCAGCGGAATTACTGCCGAACAGCTTGCAGCCTGTACAGACGGACTTGACGAAAGCGTAAGGGATAAGGTTTCGGACATTGCGTTAATTTATTCCGAGTACGGGAAAATGCTCTCCGAAAGCGGCTATAAGGACGGCGAAGGAGATATCGCAGAAGCGGCGAGGCGTGCCTCGAAAAACGGTTATT
The DNA here is from genome assembly GCA_945876755.1 of uncultured Clostridia bacterium. GTDB lineage: Bacteria > Bacillota > Clostridia > Oscillospirales > Ruminococcaceae > RGIG8773. Next base: position 61,096 of record CAMCPM010000010.1, on the reverse strand, counting down.
TCTGCGGAAAAACCGTGTTTATCGACGCATTCAAAAGCTTTACTGCGGACGAACACGCTTTTCTCAAAGCGGTTATAACACAGAGCGAGAGCGTAACGATATGCCTTGCAACGGCTGACCGTAAACCGGTGAATTACTCAATTTTTGAAACGGTAAACAGGACAATAAGCAAACTTATGCAGACTGCTGCTGACTACAACATTCCCGTGAAAAATGATATGCTTACGGAGCAAAAGCGCTTCCGTGCGCCTGAGCTTGCATTTTTCAGCGAAAACGTTCTGCGTTACGTCAGAGAGAAATTTAACGGAAAATGCAGTGCGGTAAAGGTTTACCGTGCCGCCGACGGCTATGACGAGGGGGACTTTGTCTGCTCTGAGATACGCCGTCTTGTCATGGAGGAGGGCTATCGTTACAACGATATAGCTGTTCTCGCACGGCAGAAAGAAAGCTATTCCTCGGTAATGGAAAGCGCTTTTGAACGTTATGACATACCTTTTTATACCGACGAAAATCATACTGCTGCCCATAAGGCTCTGTTTATTTTTGTAAAGTCTGCACTTGCTCTTGCGGCGGACAAAAATGCTTCCTCCGAGGACTGGCTCCGCTATATGAAAACGGGTATGCTCGGTCTTGACGAAAGCGAAATTGCCGCAGCGGAAAGCTACTGCTACAAATGGAACGTTGACGGAAAAATGTGGAGAGAGCCGTTTGTGTATGATGATGTAAGATATGGCGCAGAGCAGGTCAGACAGTGTGTTGCCGAGCCGATTTTCAAGTTTGGAAGTACCTGTGAAAATGCTGACGGTAAAACCATCTGTGCCGCATTACTGACTCTTTTTGACGATGTGGGACTATTTGAAAATCTGTGCGCAATGTACGATAACTGCACTACCGAGGACGCCGCTGCGCTTGCGGCGGTTCGTGAGGTTAAACAGCTTTGGGAGCTGCTTTGCGGTCTGCTGGAGACTTTGAACAGGGTGCTTGCCGATACAAAACTCAGTCTTGCGGATTTTGCGGAAATTTTTTCATCGGCTGTGTCAAAGCTGAAGCTTTCTTCTCCGCCTCAGACTCTTGACTGCGTGCAGTTCATGGCGGCGCATACGGCGCGTCTTGCCGAGCCGAAGGTTATCTTTGCGGTGGGGGTAAATGAGGGTATCTTCCCTTATGCGGCAAAGCCTGAGGGACTTTTCAGCGACCGTGACCGCCTTGCTCTTGAAAATGCGGGAATCACCCTTTCGGGCGGAGTCAAGGATAAGCTTGCAGAAGAGCGCTTTGTGGCGTATTCCGTGCTTTCGGGCGCTTCGGAAAAGCTTTATATGTCATATGCAATGTCGGACGTTTCGGGCAAGCCGCTTTATTCGTCGGTGATAATCGCACAGACTGCCGAAATGTTCGGTGCAGAGTCAGTAACCGATTTTAACGGCAGGGGACTGCTTTCGTTCTGTACTACGGCAGGGGCGGCTTATTATCAGTATGTCCGCTGCTATAAGCGCAGCGATACAGAGTCTGCAAGTCTTTTTGCGGCACTTGACGAAATTCCCGAATATTCGGAGCGGCTTGCATACCTTAAAGCTGTTGAAAATTCCGTGGGGCACTCGCTTTCTGCTGAAACGGGAAAAAAGCTTTTCGGAAGTACCGTTTCAATGTCGGCTTCCCGATTTGAGGATTACCGCAAATGCCCGTTTATGTATTACTGCGAAAAGGGTCTGCACATATATCCGCCCGAAAAAATCGAGCTTGACAGTCCGTCAAGAGGAAACGCGATACACTACTGCCTGTGCGGAATACTTCGTGAAAAAAGCAAGCAGGAATTTGTTAATATGAGCCGTGCGGAAATCACGGCTCAGGTCAAAAAACATCTTGACGAATATTACAAAAGCGATGCAGTCGGCGGCGATTATGGAAAGACACGGCGCTATAAAGCGGCGTTTTCAAGGCTTTCCGATACGCTGACGGATATTTTGCAAAGACTTTCTGAGGAGCTTGCTCAGAGCGGCTTTGTACCTGAAGAGTTTGAGTACACTTTAAAAAGAGACGGTGACGAGCCTCCGCTGAAGCTGGTTACTCCGGGCGGAATAACCGTTTATTTTGAGGGAACGGTCGACCGTGTTGACCTTTACCGAAAGGATGGTACGGCTTATATCCGTGTTATTGACTACAAATCGGGTACAAAGGATTTTCGGTATGAGGACCTGCTTTACGGCGTTAATATGCAGATGCTTTTGTACCTTTTTGCGCTTACCGACTTGAACCACAAGGGCAGATTCAGAGACGCTGTACCGTCGGGCGTACTGTATATGCCTGCCAAGGACGCTGCCGCAGGTTTGGGGCGTTCTGACGACGAGGCGGCTCTGAACGGCGTTCTAAACGATACATACAAAATGAAGGGAGCCGTCCTGCTGGACGATGAAGTTATCACGGCAATGGAGGCTGACTGCGGCGGAAGGTTTATTCCCGTGAAGCGTTCTTCAAGCGGTTATTATGCTTACTCAAAGCTTATCACTGCGGAGCAGCTTGAAAATCTCCGCAGGTATTCATATAAGCTTCTGGAGGAAACTGCCGATAATCTTGTGCGCGGAAAAATCGAAGCTGTTCCGCTTATGGACGGCGGCGGATTTCTTCCATGCTCATACTGCGATTACCGAAGCATATGCGGAAATTATCCGCCGTCAAAAGTGCGTGAGTATGCTCCTGACTCGGCGGAACAGATAAAGGAAATCATGAACGGAGGTGCGGAAAATGTCTGACTGGACAAAAGAACAGCTTGACGCTATTACGGCGAGAGGCACGGGAATAATCGTTTCCGCAGCCGCAGGAAGCGGCAAGACCTCAGTCCTTGTTGAACGGCTTATCGGCATACTTTCCGATACCGAGAATAAAACTCCTGCCGACAGGCTTGTTGTCGTAACCTTTACTAACGACGCAGCCGCGCAAATGAAGCAGCGACTGGCAGCGGCGCTGTCCGCTAAAATCGAAAAAGAACCCGATAACCTTTGGCTTTGTCGTCAGCAGGCTTTATTGCAGACAGCGAAAATTTCAACCATACATTCATTCTGCTTTGATATGATACGGGAGAATATTCAGTCGCTGGACATTTCCGCAGGCTTCCGTATTCTTGACGATACCGAAGAAATGCTGTTAAAAAGGCGTGCTGCGGAAAATACTCTTGAAAAATTTTATGCGGAACAGCCCGAGAAAACAGAACGTCTTGCGGACTTTTTCAGCGGTGCCAAACGGGGCGATGACGAGCTTGAAGAAGCGGTGCTGAAAATTTACGATTTTCTCATGTCGGTGCCGTTTTACGGCGATTGGGTACGGGAGCAGGCAGAGCGTTATTCGGCAGGCTTTGATCCCGAAACGGATATGCTTGCCCGTGAGTACATAAAACGTCTTGACGGGAAGTACCGTAAAATACTTGGTCAGGCGGAGTATGCAGGCAGACTTTATGCCGAACTGTGTGGAGCATCTTCCGATGCTATTGAAGCGGAAACTGACCGCATTAAGCTGATGATAAAAAATCTCGGCTGTACTGAGTATGGCTGGGACGAAAGAGTTTCACCGCCTGAGCAGGTCAAAACAAGAATAAGCTTTCCTCGCGGTATGAACGATGAGGAAAAAGCCGTTTCCGAGAAAATCAAGGAGATTCGTGGCAAGTACAAAAAAGAACTTGAAAAGGCGGAGAAAAGTATTTTTCTGCTTGATGAAATCAAGGACGATTACAAAGTCCACGCAGAAATTTTAAGGGATTTGTACGAGGTCATCGAAACTTTTTCCGAAGAACTGTACAGTCTTAAAATCGGCAAAAATGCTCTTGGCTTTTCCGATGCCGAGCAGCTTGCAATAAAGCTTCTTGCAAAAAGAGACGAAAACGGCGGCATAGTGAAAACTGCTCTTGCCCGTGAGCTGTCAGATTATTACAGCATGATAATGATAGACGAATTTCAGGACGCAAACAACAATCAGGACTTGATTTTCAAAATGCTGTCAAAGAACGGTAAAGCCGAAAAAGGCGGAACAAATCTGTTCACGGTCGGAGATGTAAAGCAGTCTATCTACCGTTTCAGGCTTGCAAATCCGAAGCTGTTCCTTAATGCGCTTTCGGTTTCCAATGAATATACGGGCGTGGATTTTTCGGGGACAAATGCGGCGATTTTTCTTAATAGGAACTTCCGCAGCAGCGGCGAGGTAATTGACTTTGTAAACTATGTTTTCGGCAGTATTATGAGCCGTGAAGCAGGCGAGATAGATTATACCGAGTCCGAGGCTCTTGTTCGCGGACTTGACTACCCCGAGGGTGACAGAACCACGGAAATTATAATTGCTCCCTCGGACGAAAACGTCAGCGATGAAGCCGAGGACGAGGGTATGATAAATGGTGAAGCTCATGCCGCTGCTCTGAAAATCAAATCTATGCTTGGAGTGAAAAAGGTCTTCGACAAGGGTGAGGAGCGTCCCTGCGAGCCGAGAGATTTCTGTATTCTTCTGCGAAACAACAATCAGGCGGAAATGTATGTTAAGGAGCTCTCTGCGGCAGGTATAAAGGCTTATGCCGAGGAGCCGGCAGGCTATCTTGAATCACGGGAAATTTCGGTGCTGACAAGTATGCTTGCGGTAATTGACAACCCGATGCAGAATATTCCGCTTACTGCTGTGCTGATGTCGCCGATGTTTATGCTTACCGCTGAGGATATGGCAAAGCTTGCAGAGGTAAAGGGGAAGGATGAAGAACAGTATTTCCGTGCTGTAAAGCTTGTGCTTGAGGGAGGTACGGATATTGCGGAAAATTCGCCGCTTTATATGAAGTTATCACGTTTTATGAAGCTGTTTGACAAGCTGAGATACTGCGCTGCTTCACAAAGGCTTGAACGTCTTATCCGCACGATTTACGACAGCACAGACTTCCTTTCCGCAGTACAGGTCTATAAGGACGGCAGTCAGAAGCGTGCTAATCTGAGACTTTTGCTTGACGTTGCCGAAAGCTATGAAAAGAATTCAGGTGGAGGATTGTCCGGCTTTGTGCGGTATATAGATATGATAATAAACAGAAGCGGCGACCTGAAACGTGCGTCAACTGTGTCATCGGCGGAAAACGCTGTTGCGGTCAAGACGATACACAAGTCAAAGGGCCTGGAGTATCCGTTTGTGTTTCTCTGCGGTACTTCAAAGCGCTTCAACGATGACGACCTTAAACGACGTATGCAGATTAATTCGGAGTACGGCATAGGGTTCAAAATTCAGGACAGAGAAAAGCTGAAGCTGTATAACTCCTTTCCGCAGGACGTGCTTAAAGAAATCAGCCGTGCGGATTCCCGAAGCGAGGAAATGCGTCTTTTTTATGTTGCGCTGACCCGTGCGAGAGAGCAGCTTTTCATAACTGTTCCCGACAACGAAAAAAGCCGCAGAACCATTGATTCGGTGCGCTCTGAAATTATGACTGCCGGCGGAATTACTCCGGAAATTGCGGCAGGGGCACGTTCTATGCTTGACTGGATATCTATGGTAATGCTTGTTCACCCGGACGGAGAATGGTTCCGTGACGGCGAATTTCTGCCTATCGTGAAAAAAGCCGCAGCGGTAAGAGTCTGCAAGGCGGCGTTTGAAAATAATGAAGACAGCGGCGAACAGGCTGTACAGGCTGTTCCCGACAATGAGCAGGTAAAACGGCTTGAAAGCTTTTTCGCTTTCAGTTACGGCAGCGGACTTACCGACAAGTCTGCAAAAATTACCGTAACCGAAATCGCCAAAAGCGCTGATGAGGGAAAACTTTATCTCCGCAGACCCGAATTTGCTGCGGAACGAGGAGCGCTTACAGCTGCGGAAAAGGGTACTGCAATGCACACCTTTATGCAGTATGCTGATTATTCTGCCGCTGAGAAAGACCCTGCCGCTGAAGCTGAAAGACTTGCCGAAAACGGTCTTATCAGTTCAGAGGAGTGCGCAAGTCTTGACCTTGAACAGCTTTCGGCGTTTTTTGACTCGGAACTGTACCGCAGAATGAAAAAATCCGACAGCGTCCGACGGGAACAGAAATTTTTAATCAAAAAATCCGACACTGCTATTGACGATGAGCGGCTTATGGAGTATAATAATAGTAGTATGCTTCAGGGTATTGCCGACTGTATGTTTGACGAGGACGGCGAGATTGTTCTTATCGACTACAAAACCGACCGTGTTTCAAGCGAAAAAACGCTGGTTTTGCGGTATGACCTGCAATTGAAGCTTTACAGCGCCGCTTTGGGCAGGATCTTCGGCAGGCGCGTAAAAGAAGCTTATCTTTACTCCTTTGCTTTGGGCAAGGCGGTAAGGGTGGTGTAATTTCAAGACGTTTAAGGAGGCTTTCTGATGGCTAATAAGTCAAACCCACGTCCGGTAAAGCGCTCGGGCGGTATCAACGCAACATTTCTCGGAATGATTTTCCTCGGCATCTGTATTCTTATCGCAGGTCTTAATATCGGCGGAAACATTAAAAAGCTTAACAAAACTATGACCGAAACCCAGTTTGCGGCAAACAACAACATAACAATGCCGTCTGAAATGGCTCTCGGCGACAATAAGTATCTTACCGAGGCAGAGGCAGGCGAGTATCTTAATCTGTCTACAGAAAAAATCGTGTCTCTTATCACAAGCGGAGAAATAACCGAGTATGTCAAGACCGATAACGGTTATTCCATTTCGGTGGAGGTCCTGGATTCGTGGTTCGATAACGAAGCTTATCAGACCAAGCTGAAAACCAACGCTATGGCTGCTCCGGAAGAGACAACTGCGGCTGAATAAAAAAATTTAAAAAAGGTATTGACAAACGGAACTGAATGGGTTATAATAATATTCGTTGGCAATTTGCCTTGATGAAAATAAAGCAGAACTTTCCGTTCTCACCCTGCCGCACCGGCGCGCAGAGGTCAATACTTGATTGAATTTCGGCGCATTGGGGAATCTGTGCGCATGGATTATGATATCAGTATGAGCGGTGCAGTTCTGTTCCGCTCATTTTTTATTTATTTTGGGGGTGCTTACCATAAGCAACAGCAGCAAAGAAGTTCAGATCAATGAAGAAATCCGAGACAAGGAAATCCGTGTTATCGATAATGACGGAACACAGCTCGGCGTTATGTCGGCTAAAGAAGCTTTAAAGCTTGCGGAAGAAAAGGAATTTGATCTGGTCAAGATCGCACCGCAGGCGGTTCCGCCCGTGTGTAAGATCATGGACTACGGCAAGTATGTTTTTGAACAGAGCAAGCGTGAAAAGGAAGCCAGAAAGAACCAGAAGGTCGTTGAGATCAAGGAGATCAGAATGTTTTCCACAATTGATACCAACGATTTCAATACTAAGGTGAATCAGGCGATCAAGTTCTTGAAATCAGGCGACAAGATAAAGGTTTCCGTTCGTTTCAGAAAGCGTGCTATTGCTCATCCGCACCTCGGCGAGGAGCTTCTTGAAAAGTTCAAGGAGGCTTGCTCGGAAGCAGGTATTGTTGAAAAGCCGTGCAAAATGGAGGGACGTGCACTTGTTATGTTCGTTTCCCCGAAGGCTTCAAAATAAACAGCAAGGACAGCTTTTGTCTAAATTAAAGGAGGATATATTATGCCAAAGCAGAAGACACATTCCGGCGCTAAAAAGCGTTTCAAGCTCACTAAGAGCGGTATGGTAAAGTACCAGAAGACCAACAGACGTCACAGACTTACTCAGAAAGCTACAAAGCGCAAGAGAATCAACAGAGCAGCAGGCTATACAGGCTCTGCAAATACAGCAACAGTAAAGCAGCTTATCCCTTACAAATAATAGGTAACGGCTGTACATCAACTACAACTAATTAAACGGAGGTAAAAGATTATGGCTCGTGTTAAGGGAGCAATGGCTACTCGTAAGAGAAGAAATAAAACATTAAAGCTTGCTAAGGGTTACTGGGGCGCTAAGAGCAAGCATTTCAAGATGGCTAAGGAAGCCGTTATGAAATCCGGCAATTACGCTTATGTTGGCAGACGTCTCAAGAAGCGTGATTTCAGAAAGCTCTGGATCACAAGAATTTCCGCAGCTTGCAAGATGAACGGCATGAACTATTCCACATTCATGAACGGTCTTAAAAAGGCTGGCATCACTCTCAACAGAAAGATGCTTTCCGAGATTGCAATTAACGATGCTGCAGGTTTCACAGCTCTTACCGAAAAGGCAAAGGCTGCTCTTTAATTGAAAATTGCTTAAAGGTCAGAAGTGAATTTTTTGCTTCTGACTTTTGCAGTTTATTGTGATATTTTAGGAAGGTGAGTTATGCAGGAGATCACGTCGAAGGACAACCCCAATATCAGGCTTTATCAGAAGCTTTTAAGCGGAAAAAAATATCGCAGGGAAAACGGTATGTTTACTCTTGAGGGTGTGCGGCTCGTTGCCGACGCAATTGCTGAAAATGCAGAGCTTCACTCTGTTTTTGTGACTGAGAACTGCCTTGAACGGCTTTCACAGCATGGCGAAGCATTGAATTTTCAGGATCGTGAAAGAGTTTTTCTCATCTCAGACGAATTGGCTGATAAAATGTCCGCAACGGAAAATTCGCAGGGGATTTTTGCAATATGCAGGACTCTTGACAAACCGTTATTTTCTGATACAATAAAAAACGGGGGAAAGTACCTGCTGCTCCATTCGCTGCAGGATCCCGGAAATCTTGGTACTGTTATCCGTACCGCCGATGCAGTAGGAGTTGACGCTGTTTTCCTCGCTGACTGCTGCGACCTGTATAATCCTAAGGTCGTGCGTTCTACTATGGGAAGCCTGTTCAGACTGAACGTTTCCGAGGTTAAGTTTGACGAGGTTTTTCCGTTGTTTGAGAAAAGGGGAGTACCCACATTTGCTGCTGTAATAGATCCTGACGCAGTTTCGCTTACCGAATGTGATTTCTCTAAAGGCGGTGCTGTTCTGATAGGCAACGAAGGAAACGGTCTGCCTCGGGAGGTAAGTTCTATGTGCAGTGAAAGAGTTACAATAAAAATGCAGGGAAATGTTAATTCTCTCAATGCTGCAATGGCTGCCGGAATTATTATGTGGGAGCTTATGAAGTGACGAAAGGAGCTGCAAAATGAACGGACAGAATGTTTTAGAATGGCTTCGTATCGTAAACTGCTTCGGCTGCGGAAACAGCAGAATATGGGAAGCTGTTTCCGGCTTCGGTACAGTTTCGGAAGCTTGCAGTGCGCTTGATAATGCGGACTTTCGTAAAAAAATGCTGACCGAAAAAGAAAGAAAAGCGGATGAAAGAACAACTCCCGAACAGTTAAACGAGCTTGTTTCATACTGCGAAAAGCACAATATTTATATTCTTACTTTTGATGACGAGGCGTACCCCGAAAGACTGAAAAACATATATAATCCTCCTGCGGTGCTTTTCTGCCGCGGAGATTTGAGCTGCCTTGAGAATGATTTCAGTCTGTCGGTAGTAGGTACGAGAAAACCGTCCGAGTACAGCGTAAAGGTAACTGCGGCGCTTGTTAAGGAGCTTTGCAGTCTTGGAATAACAATTGTAAGCGGTTTTGCAGTGGGTATTGATATTACCGCAAACCTTGCAGCTGTAAGAAACGGCGGAAAAACAATTGCAGTTCTCGGCTGCGGACTCGACCGTGATTACCCTAAGGAAAATACCTGTTACCGTGAGGAAATCGAAGCAAACGGTCTGTTTATTTCGGAATATTATCCGCTGACAGGGGGGAATCCTGTATCTTTTCCTGCACGGAACAGAATACTTTCGGGACTTTCTCTCGGTACGATAGTTGCAGAGGCAGCGGTGAAAAGCGGCGCACTTATTACCGCAAATCTTGCGCTCAGTCAGGGCAAGGATATATTTGCGCTTGCTCCCCACGACCTGTTTGACAAACGCTACGGAGGAAATGTTTCTCTGATAAGGGACGGTGCTGTATGTCTTTGCGGCGTAAGGGATATTGTGTATGAATATTATGAAAATTACGGACATAAAATAGCAAATGCACACGCAGCGGTTACGGCGAAGCTTCCCAACGGAAGAACAAGCACGGTGTACAAGCAGGCGATGCGCATTGACCCTTATGCTGAAGTACAGGAAAAAACTGAAACGTTTAACCCTCCTGTGCAGACTGAAGATGATGCCGAAGATTTTGACGTATCTGTACTTAACGAGGACGAAGCAATGGTCTGCAATATATTGAAAAAGGCAGGCAAGCCGCTTCTGGCAGACGAGCTTGCAGCGGAGTGTGAGATGGATATTTCCGATATGCTTATGCTGCTGACCGACCTTGAAATTGAGGGCGTGGTAAGGTCTGCTCCCGGACAAAGATATATTGTTTAAAAAAGTAAATTTATTCCGCAAAGCGGATTTTCATAGATTGAAAGGATTGAATTGAATGTCAAAACTTGTAATTGTTGAGTCGCCTGCAAAGGCAAAAACCATAAAAAAATATCTCGGAAGCGGATATGAAGTCGTCGCTTCAATGGGACACGTCCGCGACCTGCCCAAATCAAAGCTGGGGGTTGATGTTGACAACGGTTTTGAACCTGTATATACCGACATCAAAGGCAAGGAGGAGCTTATCGCAAGCCTTAAAAAGGAAGCGGAAAAGTCCGATTTTGTCTACCTCGCAACCGACCCCGACCGTGAGGGAGAAGCTATTTCCTGGCATCTTGCGCAGGTACTTGGACTTCCGGTTGACGAGGTAAACCGTGTGACATTTAACGAGATAACAAAAACAGGTGTACAGAACGGTATGGCGCATCCACGTTCAATTGATATCGACCTTGTCAACGCACAGCAGGCACGCCGTATTCTGGACAGGATCGTGGGATATAAGCTTTCACCGTTCCTTTGGAAAAAGGTTCGCCGCGGTCTTTCGGCTGGACGTGTACAGTCGGTTGCGGTTTCGCTTATCGTTGACCGTGAAAAGCAGATAAACAGCTTCAAGCCCGAGGAGTATTGGTCTATTGACGCGAAAATGACTGCGCCCTCATCAAAGAAACAGTTTGACGCTTCTTTTACTGGTATAAACGGCGAAAAGACCGAGCTTCACTCTCAGGCTGATACCGATGCGGTACTCAAGCGCATAGAGGGTGCCGAATATAAGGTCACGGACGTAAAAAAATCCGTCCGCAGAAAATCTCCTGCACCTCCGTTCACCACTTCTACAATGCAGCAGGAGGCTTCCAAAAAGCTTGGCTTTGCGGCAGCGAAAACCATGAAAGCCGCTCAGACTCTTTATGAAGGCGTTGACATTGAGGGAATGGGCGCAGTCGGTCTTATCACATACATGAGAACAGACAGTTTGCGTATTTCCGATGAAGCAAGAGCTGCGGCATATGATTATATCAACGAAACTTACGGCAAGAACTATGTTCCGACTACGCCGAAAATTTATAAATCCAAATCCAATGCTCAGGACGCTCACGAAGCGATAAGACCGTCCATGCCCGGACTCACTCCCGAACGTGTAAAGGACAGCCTTACCACCGAGCAGTATAAGCTTTACAAGCTTATCTGGGAACGCTTCATCGCAAGCCAGATGGCAAATGCAGTTCTTGATACAGTTTCGGTAGATATTGACGCAAACGGCTGCAATTTCAGAGCAACAGGCTTCTCTGTAAAGTTTGACGGCTTTACTGTGCTTTATGAGGAATCCAAAAATGAGGAAGAGGGCAAGGTACTTCCAAATATTGAGACGGGGGACGTGCTGAAGCTTAAAAATATCGAGGGTCACCAGCATTTCACACAGCCCCCTGCACGCTATACCGAAGCAACTCTCATCAAGGCGCTTGAAGAAAACGGCATTGGACGTCCGTCCACATATGCGCCGACTATATCAACAATCATAAACCGTTTTTACGTTGAACGCGACGGAAAGCAGCTTCGTCCAACGGGACTGGGCGAGGTGACAACCGACCTTATGAAGCAGCACTTCAAGCATATCGTGGACTCGAAATTTACGGCGAATATGGAAAGCAATCTTGACCAGATAGAAGTCGGCGAAAGAAATTGGGTCGATACTCTCAGTGACTTTTACGGCGATTTTTCCGTGACTCTCGAAAAGGCTGAAAAGGCTATGGACGGCAAGCGTGTAAAAGTTCCCGACGAGGAAACAAGCGAGGTCTGCGAGGTCTGCGGAAAGCCTATGGTCATCAAAATCGGACGTTTCGGCAAATTCCTTGCGTGCAGCGGTTTTCCCGATTGTACCAACACCAAGCGTATCGTCAAGGACACAGGCGGAGTTTGTCCCAAGTGCCACAAAAAGGTGCTTCAGAAAAAGTCCAAAAAGGGCAAGAAATATTTCGGCTGTGAGGATAATCCGACCTGCGATTTTATGACGTGGGATACTCCCGTTTCCGACAAGTGTCCCAAGTGCAACGACGGCACGACGCTGTTTAAAAAGGGCGGCAAAATGTTCTGCTTAAAAGACGGCTGCGGCTACGAGGTTGCTATTAAAAGGGAAAAGTAATCTAAAAGGGGTATTGATATGAATTGTCCCAAATGTAATACAGAATTGTGCAGTGATACGATGATAATGATGCCGTTTCGGGTTGAGAACACATCACGAAAGCTGATTGACGACAACAAGGCAAGTGCGGTAAATTGTTATGGTTGTCCCAAGTGTGGATATATTGAATTTTATGCTGAAGACCCAAAGGTTTTTAGAAAACAAGGATAAATGAATATGGATAAAATTACCGTAATAGGTGCAGGTTTGGCAGGCTGTGAAGCGGCTTGGCAGCTTGCAAAGGCAGGATTTCAGGTGGACTTGTGGGAAATGAAGCCTGTGAAATTCACCCCTGCGCATAAATACAACGGCTTTGCGGAGCTTGTCTGCTCGAATTCGCTGAAAGCTTCTCGTATCAATTCGGCGGCAGGACTTCTCAAAGAGGAAATGCGCAGGCTTGGTTCGCTGACTGTTCCCTGTGCCGAGGAGACCAAGGTCCCGGCAGGTGGAGCGCTTGCTGTTGACAGAGAGAGATTTTCCAATCTTGTGACGGAGAAAATCAAGTCCGAGCCGAATATTACCGTCAAGTGCGGCGAGGTCACCGAAATCCCCGATGGGAACGTCATTATCGCAACGGGTCCGCTTACCTCGGGAGGTCTTGCCGAGAGCATTGAAAAGCTCTGCGGAGGATATCTTAGCTTTCACGACGCGGCTGCGCCTATAGTTACCTATGAATCTTTGGACAAGGACAGAATTTTCTTTGCGGCACGTTACGGCAGGGGCGATGACGACTACATCAACTGCCCGTTCACAAAAGAGGAGTACCTTGATTTCTGGAATGAGCTGAAAAATGCGGAATCTGCTCCGCTTCATGAGTTTGATATGCAAAAGCCCAAGGGCGGAGATGATTTTACAGTTTATGAGGGCTGTATGCCTATTGAAGTGCTTGCAAAGCGCGGCGAGGAAACCATGCGCTACGGGGCAATGAAGCCTGTTGGACTTAACGACCCCGTGACGGGAAAACGTCCGTATGCTGTCGTACAGCTTCGCAAGGAGAACAGCGGCGGCACGCTTTATAATATTGTGGGCTTTCAGACAAATCTGAAATTTGGTGAGCAGAAGCGGGTTTTCTCGATGATTCCCGGACTTGCCAACGCAGAGTTTGTGCGGTACGGCGTAATGCACCGCAACTCGTTTATTAATTCGCCAAAGGTGCTTAACGGTGATTTCTCCCTCAAAGCTCGGAAAAATCTTTTCTTTGCAGGACAGATAACAGGCGTTGAGGGTTACATGGAGTCAGCGGCAAGCGGCATTATGGCAGGTCTGAACATGGCGAGAAGCTTACAGGGGAAGAGTACGCTTATTCTTCCTCAGGAAACAATGATAGGTGCTTTGGCGAGATATATTTCTGATGAAACGGTAGAGAATTTCCAGCCTATGGGGGCAAATATGGGAATACTCCCCGACATCGGCGTCCGCATAAAGGACAAGCAGGAACGCTATCAGGTCATTGCCGACAGGGCGCTTGAAGCGTTTGAGGGGTACATGAAAGAACGGTAAAATAAAGTAACTAACCGAAAGGAAGTAAAGCTATGAAAATAATTGTTGACGCATTTGGCGGCGATAACGCTCCGCTTGAGGTCATTAAGGGCGCAGCCGAGGCTGTTGCAAAGCTTGATGTTGAGGTAGTCCTCACGGGAAACGAAAAGATAATCAGGGATACTGCCGCCGAAAACGGCATAAGTCTTGACAAAATATCCATAATACATACCGAGTCGGTCATAGACATTCACGAAGAGCCTACAATGGTAATCAAAGAAAAGTCCGACTGCTCGATGGCTGTGGGCTTGAAAGCTCTTGCCGAGGGTCAGGGCGACGCTTTTGTATCCGCAGGAAGTACCGGCGCTCTGGTAGTCGGCGCAACCTTTATAGCAAAGCGAATCAAGGGTGTAAAGCGTGCAGCTTTGGCTCCGATAATGCCTACGGACAAGGGTCACATGATACTTGTTGACGGGGGCGCAAATGTTGACTGCCGCCCCGAAATGCTGGTACAGTTCGGTATTATGGGCAGCTGCTATATGAACAAAGTCATGGGTGTTGCTTCGCCTAAGGTTGGTTTGGTGAACGTTGGCTCTGAGGACACCAAGGGCAGAGAACTTGAGCTTGAAGCTTACAAGCAGTTCAAAAATGCTCCCGTAAGCTTTTACGGAAATCTCGAAGCAAGAGAAATTCCTTTCGGCGCCTGCGAGGTCGTTGTTTCCGACGGGTTTACCGGAAACGTTGTTCTGAAGCTTTACGAGGGTATGGGTTCTTATTTCAGTCATACTCTCAAGGATATGCTTATGACAAGCTTTGGCGGAAAGCTTGCGGCGCTTATGATAATGAAAAAAATCAAGGCGTTCCGCAAAAAGATGGACTACACTGAGGTAGGCGGAGCAGTGCTTCTCGGTATCTCAAAGCCTGTTATCAAGGCGCATGGCTCGTCCAATGCAACCGCTTTTTATAACGCTATACGTCAGGCTAAAAACTGCGTTGAGGGCAAGGTAGTTGAAGAAATAACCGCTTCACTTGCTTCTCTTAACGAAAAAAGCGCTGCGGAAACAAAGTAATTTTTTGTGAGGAAATGAAAATGGATTTCACCGAATTTGAACGTAAAATCGGCTACACTTTTAAAAATAAAGAGCTTCTGCACGAGGCGCTTTCACATTCTTCCTACGCCAACGAAAGCAAGCACGGCAGAAACTCAAACGAACGCCTTGAATTCCTTGGCGACAGTGTGCTTTCAATCGTTGTTTCAAAGCATCTTTTTACTCACTTTAAGCATCTTCCGGAGGGGGAACTGACTAAGATAAGAGCCTCACTTGTGTGCGAAAAGGCGTTGTTTGAGTTCTCGAAAAAGATTGATCTGGGACAGCATATCCTGCTTGGAAAGGGCGAAGAAAACAGCGGCGGCAGAGAGCGTCCGTCAATCGTTTCCGACGCTTTTGAGGCTGTCATTGCGGCAATTTTTCTTGATGGGGGAATGGACGCAGCGGAAAAATACGTCCTCTCGTTTATTCCGAAAAATCTTGACGCCAACAGTTCAAAGGCGCTTCACGACTATAAAACCATGCTTCAGGAAATTATTCAGCGCAATCCCGAGGAGCGCGTGGAATACGTCCTTGCCGAGCAGATAGGTCCAGACCACGACAGACGTTTTGTGGTAAATGTACAGCTGAACAGCAATATTATCGGTACAGGCGAGGGCCACAGCAAAAAGCAGGCTGAACAGGCTGCTGCGAGAGAAGCTCTGCGGCTTATGGGTTATAAAATTTAAAAATGAAAAAGCATAGCAATATTTCAATTTTTATTCCGCATTTGGGCTGTCCGAATATGTGCTCGTTCTGCAACCAGCGGACGATAAGCCATACAGTTTCCGCGCCTTCGGCTGACGAGATAAAAGCAACGCTTGAAACCGCTTGTGAAAATCTTCCCGACGGTACGGCTGAGATCGCATTTTTCGGAGGAAGCTTTACTGCAATTGAACGGGGATATATGACATCTCTGCTTGAAGTGTCGTACCCGTTCGTGCAAGGTGGAGCGGTAAGCGGCATAAGAATTTCGACCCGTCCCGACTGCATTGACAGAGACGTGCTTGGTGTACTGAAAAAATACGGCGTGACTGCGATTGAGCTTGGAGCGCAGTCAATGGACGATTCTGTACTTGCGGCGAACGACAGAGGTCATACCGTCGATGATGTGCGGAAAGCCTCTGCGCTGATAAAAGAATATGGATTTGAGCTTGGCTTGCAGATGATGACGGGACTGTATAAGTCCGACCCGGAAAAAGATTTGCAGACAGCACGGGAAATTATTTTGATAAACCCCGAAACAGTGCGCATCTACCCTACGGTTATACTGAAAGGGACTCGTCTCGGAGAACTTTATGTGCGCGGAGATTTTGTGCCGTACAGCTTTGAAACTGCGGCAGAAATCTGCGCGGATATGCTGGAAATGTTCGAGCAAAGCGGCATACGGGTCATCAAGCTTGGTCTGCACGCATCGGAAACGGTCGAGGAAGATATGCTGGGAGGATTTTATCACCCGGCTTTCCGTGAGATTTGCGAAGGAATACTCTTCCGCAGGGCAATTGAAGAGAAACTTACGGACGGAAAAAGCTTCACCGTTTATACTGCTCCCAACGCCGTAAGCAAGGCGGCAGGACATAAGCGCTGCAACGTGGATTACTTCGGGGAAAAAGGGGTAATGTTAAAAATCCGCCCCGATGAAAAGCTTAAAAACCGTGAAATTATAATAAAAAAGGACGAATGAAATGTATCTTGAATCACTTGAAATGCAGGGGTTTAAATCCTTCCCCGATAAAATAAAACTGGACTTCCATAAGGGACTTACCGCTGTTGTCGGACCTAACGGAAGCGGCAAGTCGAACATAGGCGACGCTGTGCGCTGGGTACTGGGCGAGCAGTCGTCCAAAAACCTCCGCGGCGGAAAAATGGAGGACGTAATTTTTGCAGGTACTACTCAGCGTAAGGCGGTTGGCTTTGCTCAGGTAACGCTGAATATCGTTAACAACAGAGGTATTCTGCAAATTCCCTCCGACAGAGTTTCGGTAACGAGAAAGCTTTACCGCAGCGGCGAAAGCGAGTACCTTATCAACGGTTCGCAGGTGCGCTTGAAGGACATTTACGAACTTTTTATGGACACAGGTCTGGGACGTGACGGCTACTCTATAATCGGTCAGGGTCGTGTTGCTGAAATAGTTTCGGCAAAGTCCGGCGAGCGCCGTGAGATTTTTGAGGAAGCAGCAGGAATTTCCAAGTTCCGCTATAAAAAGGCGGAAGCAGAAAGGCGGCTTGCGGCTGCGCAGGAGAATATTCTCCGTTTGCGTGATATTATGGGCGAGCTGGAAAGTCGTGTTGAGCCGCTTCGTATACAGTCAGAAAAGGCGGCAAAATTCCTTGAATATTCCGAGCAGAAAAAATCGCTTGAAATAACGGTCTGGGTCAAGCAGCTTGACGATCTGAAAGAAAAGCTTTCCGAACTTTCGGATAAAATACTTATAAATACCAATGAGTACGACGGAGTTGAAGCGGATATTGCACGTCTTGAAGCCGAGTCCGAGGAACTTCAGAATCAGATGCAGGCTTCAGCGATACGAATTGAGGAAATGCGTGCAAGGATCCTTGAGGCGGAGCGTTCAAACACTCAGCTTCACTCGGATATTGCAGTTTATGAAAATGATATAGTTCATTGCAGAGAGACTATTGCGGACATTGAAAACCAGCAGAAAAATGCTGAAAATTCCGGTGAAGAAAATCGCAGAATCATTGAGGAAAAGCTTGCTCTTGTCAAGAAAGCGGACGATGATATCTCTGAAACGGAAAAGAAATATACGGCTGCAAGCGAAGAACTGAACGCACTTATTTCCGAGCAGGACAGTTTTGACAGCAGATACTCAGACGTAAGCGGTACGCTTAATAAGCTGTATATCAGGCAGTCGGAGCTGAACATTGCGATAACGTCCGGCGATTCGGGCAAAGCCGAGCTTGCGGAACAGCTTAAACAGTGCCGTGCGCTGGAGGAGCAGCTCCGCATAAACAGCGAGGAGCTTGCAAGGGAGAAGAAGGAGACTGAGGATGATATTCGTCTGCTTGACGAAAAAACAAGCGAGGCAAACAACCGTGTTTCGGGACTTTCCAAGCTTCATTCGGGACGTGCCGAAAAGCTTGCTCTTGCGAAAAAAGAATTTGAGGACATAAGCTTTTCAATACGTGACAAGGAGCAGCGTATACGTTTGCTGACCGATCTGGAGAACAGCATGGAGGGTTTTGCACATTCGGTAAAACAGGTGCTTAAAGCTTCAAAAACGGGACAGCTTCGCGGTGTGTACGGCTCTGTTGCACAGCTTATAAGCGTTGAGCAGAAATACAGTGTTGCAATTGAAACTGCTCTGGGTGGTGCGCTTCAGAACATTGTTGTTGATAACGAAGAGACTGCAAAGCGCGGAATCAGGCTTTTGCAGGAAACAAAATCCGGACGTGCAACCTTTCTTCCTGTTACGTCTGTAAAGGGAAACCGTCTTGCGGAAAAGGGTCTTGAAGACTGCGGCGGATTTGTTTCTCTTGCGGTAGATCTGGTTGGTTATCAGCAGGAACTTGGTGGAATTTTCGCTTCGCTTCTGGGACGTATTGCTGTTGCCGAGGATATTGATTCTGCAGCGGTCATTGCGAAAAAGTACGGCTATAAATTTAAAATCGTGACCCTTGACGGTCAGGTTATCAACGCAGGCGGTTCCTTTACGGGCGGCTCTGCGGCGAAGTCAAGCGGTGTACTTACACGAAAGAATGACATTGAAAAGCTGAACTCCGAAAAAGAGCAGCTTTCCGAACGGCTCAATACCGTTAAGCAGACGGTTGACAAGCTTCAGTCGGAAACCGACAAGCTGCATTTTGACATTGAGGGCGCAAAGGATGAACTGCGCATTATCGGCGAGGACAAGATACGTTTTGACGCTGAAATAAAGCGCATTGAAGCTTTGTTTGAACAGAATGTCCGTCAGCTTGAAGGTACTGCGGAAAATGCAAAGCGGTACACGGAAAAAATTGCAGAAACCGAGAAAAACGCAGCGGAAGCCGCAGAACAGTTAAAGTCCTGCGAAGTGGAGATCGCAGAGCTTGAAAAGCTTGCCGCAGACAGCGACGAGCAGAGAAATTCTCTCCGTGAAAAGCGTGAGGAACTGTCTGCTAAGCTGTCGGAAATGAAGCTTTATCAGCTTGAACGCAGCAAGGACAAGGACGCTCTCAACACTGAGATAAAGCAGCTTGAGGAGCAGTTCTCGGCGCTGGGTGACAACACCGCAAGGCTTGCTCTTGCGCTTGAAGAACAAAACAAAATTATTGCGGAAAAGCAGGAGCTTATCGAGGAGCGCAAGGCGGCTCTCGTTAATTCTGCGGACGCAGTTTCGGACATCAATGCCAAAATTCTTGATGAGCAGTCCGAACACCGTGCAATGGAGCAGAAGTCCAACGAGGGACGTGTGAAGATACGGGAACTGAACGAGCAGAAAGAAAAATTCTCCCGTGAAATGACAAGGCTGGAGGAACGCCGTGTGTCCGTTCAGAGCAGCTATGACGGCATTGTTGCCGATATGCACGAGCAGTACGGAATGTATCTTTCCGAAGCAAAGGATATCGCAAAGCCTGTTGACGACCTGCTTGTCGTTCAGCGTGACCTGAACGAAATAAAGCAGAAGATACGCGGTCTGGGCAGCGTAAACGTTGCGGCAATTGAGGAGTACAAGGAGGTCTCCGAACGTTACACCTTTATGAAAGAACAGCTTGACGACGTTGAGACTTCAAAGCGTGAGCTTGAAAAGCTTATCGAGGAGCTGACAGACAATATGCGCCGTCAGTTCAGCGAAAGCTTCAGCCTTATCAACGAGAACTTCAAGCAGATTTTCGTGGAGCTTTTCGGTGGCGGCAAAGCAGAGCTTACTCTCACCGACCCTGATGACGTGCTTGAATCGGGAATTGAGATAAATGTTGCGCCTCCGGGCAAGGTAATAAAAAATCTGTCGCTTCTTTCGGGCGGCGAGCAGGCGTTTGTTGCAATTGCGATTTATTTTGCGATACTTAAAATCAAGCCTGCGCCGTTCTGTATCCTTGATGAAATCGAAGCGGCGCTTGATGATATAAATGTTACGAAGTACGCACAATATCTGCGCAACTTTACCGATACGACTCAGTTTATTCTTGTTACGCACCGCCGCGGCACCATGGACGAGGCAGATGTTATGTACGGCGTGACTATGCAGGAAAAGGGTATTTCAAAGGTACTGCGTCTTGACCAACCGCCTGCGGATATTGATGTTAATTCGTAATGCGTAATTCGGAATTGTTTTGTACAGCTTAACATTCAATGCAACTATCAAGGAGGTTCGTACAATGAAATTCAATCAGCAGAATATGGACGAGGCTTTCGCGGCAATGCTTTTGCCGGGTGAAAGCTGCACCGCTTCGGTTTATTGCGTTTTCAAGCGTACGGATTTTTTTGCCGGAGTCGGAACAAGAAACGTGCTTCCCGGATTTGCAGCTTGTACGGACAGGGGGAGGCTTCTTACCGCAAGATTTCCGAGTTTGCTATATTTCCTTTGCGATTGCGAAAAAAGTGCCTTTGAAATGAGTTTTGTGAAAAAGCTGAAAATACATAAAAGTCTTTTCGGACAGTATATGATAGAAGCGGTATTTCTGATGGAAAGAAAGGACTTAAAGCTGAAATTTCAGGTCGCCCCTAAGATTTTAGGGTCAGGCTTCACGAATCAGCAGCAGGAACTTGAAGAAATGCTGTCGGTGCTTTCAAGGTATGAGAACTAAGAATTATTTCTTCGTAAAAACAGAAGTTTATATATTTAAATAATCAAGGAGGTTCTGGCAATGAACATTTTCAGCAAAATTGCCGCAGGTCTGAAAAAGACCAAGGATTCAATGATGGGCAAGCTTGAATCGCTGATGAATTCTTTTACAAAAATCGACGAGGAGTTTTTCGAGGAGCTTGAGGAGTTGCTCATCACCTGCGATATCGGTGTGGAGACCTCTCTCGATATCTGCGGCGAGCTTCGCAAAAAAGTCAAGGAAAAGGGTATTACCGACCCTGCTCAAATAAAAACCGAGCTTAAAGAGATAATCATCGAAATGCTGGGCGAGGACAAGGGTATTGACACTTCCGCAAAGCCTGCGGTCATTCTTGTTATTGGTGTGAACGGCGCAGGAAAAACCACTACCATCGGCAAGCTTGCAGCACGTTACAAAAACGAGGGAAAGAGCGTTCTTGTTGCGGCGGCGGATACCTTCCGTGCGGCTGCTATCGAGCAGCTTGAGGTTTGGACGGAGCGTGCAGGAGTCGATATCGTGAAGCACGCCGAAGGCTCTGACCCTGCTTCGGTAGTTTTTGACGCGGTAACTGCGGCAAAGGCGAGGGGGACGGACGTGCTTATCTGCGACACAGCAGGACGTCTCCACAACAAGAAAAATCTTATGGACGAGCTGAAAAAAATCAGCCGTATCGTACACCAGCAGGCGGAGGGCTGCTCTCTTGAAACGCTGCTTGTTCTGGACTCAACAACGGGACAAAACGCGGTCAATCAGGCGAAGCTTTTTAGCGAGGCTGCGGAAATTACGGGAATTGTCCTCACAAAGCTTGACGGCACCGCAAAGGGCGGCATAATCATTTCCATTCACCGTGAGCTTGGCATACCTGTTAAGCTTGTGGGCGTAGGCGAAAAGCTTGACGATTTGCAGGACTTCCATGCAAAAGATTTTGCAGATGCTCTCTTTGAAACAGAAACCGATTTTGAGTACAACTATGAGCGCCTGACCGACGGTGAGAAAGAAGATATTCCCGAGGAATTTGCGGAAGAAGTTACCGAAGAAATTCACGAAACGGAAGAGGCTGTTACGGAAATTGCGGAAGAAACAGAGACAACTCCGGAAGCAGAGGAAATCGTTCCCGAAGCGGAAGAAGAGTCTGTAACGGAAGCAGAGGAAACCGCCGAAGCAGAGGAAGAAGTGCAGGAGAAAAAGGATTTGAAGAACGGCAAATTCGGATTTTTGTTTAAGGAAATTTCCTTTGGCAAAAAGAAAAAAGAAGACACCGATACTGAGGAATAATATATGAAAATAATTCTTGCGTCAAACAATAAAAACAAGCTCCGTGAGATCCGTGAAATTCTTGAACCTGCGGGAATTGAGGTCATTTCGCAGGCGGAATCGGGCGCTGATATCGAGGTTGAAGAAACGGGAAAAACCTTTGCCGAAAATGCTTACCTGAAAGCGAAAGCAGTATATGATTTAACGGGACTTCCTGTTCTTGCCGACGACAGCGGACTTGAAATCGAAGCCTTGAACGGAGCGCCCGGAATTTACTCTGCAAGATACGCTCCAGAGGGACAGCGCAAAGCGAAGGTGCTTGCGGAAATGAAGGACGTTCCTGACGAGAAGCGCACGGCGGATTTTGCCTGCTGCATCTGCTATATTGACAAGCAGGGCAGGGAACGCTATTTCGAGGGAAAATGCTTCGGGAAGATAGGTTACGAAAATCGTGGTACTAACGGTTTTGGCTACGACCCGATATTTATGTACGGCGAAAAATCCTTTGCCGAGCTTTCCGCAGAGGAGAAAAACGCTGTCAGCCACAGGGCACTTGCTCTGAAAAAGCTGAAAGAATTTTTTGTAAAGTAACCGCTTTCTGCGGATAAAATAAAAGGAGTATAAAGCTATGAAACTGCTTGCCATAGACGGTAACAGCATTATGAACCGCGCGTTTTACGGAATAAAAATGCTGTCCAACAAAAAGGGCGTTTATACCAACGCCGTGACGGGTTTTATGAATATTTACCTTGCTATGGTCGGCGAATTGCACCCCGACGGTATAGCTGTTGCCTTTGACCTGCGTGCGCCCACGTTTCGACATAAAGCTGTGGAAAGCTACAAGGCAAACCGCCACGGTATGCCCGACGAGCTTGCACAGCAGATGCCGATGATAAAGGAACTGCTGAAGGCTATGGGTACAAGGGTCATCGAGTGCGAGGGGTACGAGGCGGACGACATTCTCGGCACGCTTTCAAAGCTTTGCGTCGACGAAAACGGCGAGTGCTATATTCTCACTGGGGATAGGGATTCCCTCCAGCTTATCGGCGGCGGAACGACAGTCATGCTCCACACAACAAAGGGTACGATTAAATACGACGAGGCGAAATTTATCGAGGATTATGGCATCAAGCCAATTGAACTTATCGACCTGAAAGCGCTGATGGGTGACAGCTCCGACAACATTAGCGGCGTTAAGGGTATTGGCGAGAAAACCGCTACCCAGCTTATCAAGGACTATCACACCATTGAGGAACTTTATTCCGCCCTTGAAAGCGGAGCGGTAATAGCTACAAAGTCCGTGCTTGCAAAGCTTGAAGCCGGAAAAGCCGATGCGGAGCAGAGCAAGTGGCTTGCAACTATCGTAAAAAATGCGCCAATCGAAACGGATATTTCGGCGTACAAAACAGGCGAAGCAGACGAGGGAAAAATCTCGTCGCTGCTTACAGAGCTTGAAATGTTCAAGCTGCTTGAACGCCTTAAAATCAAGCCTGCTGCCGTAACCGAAACGGCGGCGGAAATTGCTGCTCCGACTAAAAAGGAGTATGCGGTATGCGGCGAATTTTCGGGGGATATTACTGCTCTTAAACAGGCTTCCTTCCTGATTAAAGACGGCGTAATGCAGCTTATTTCGGAGGGCAAAATCTACACCGTTTCGGACAAAAAAATGCAGCTTGATTTTCTTTCTTCGGGGTGCAAAAAGTATACTGCAAACGCAAAACCGGTGTACCGCTTCTGTATCAAAAACGGCACAGAACTTAAAAATATTGCCGCCGACGCGGACATTCTTGGGTACATTCTAAACACAAATTCGTCTGAGTATACAACGGAGAGAATGTGCGCCGAGTACGGCTCGCCAACATATGAGGATTTAGGGGAATTTTCCGAAATTGCCGCCCTTGACACGCTTATCCCCACAATGCTTGCGGAAACGGAAAAGCAGGGCATGACATGGCTTCTTGACGAGGTTGAACTGCCGCTTACCGAGGTGCTGGCTTCGATGGAGCATTACGGTGTGCGTGTTGACTGCGAAGGTATAAAGGCGTTCGGCGAAAAGCTTACCGAGGAAATGACAGGACTTGAACAGCAGATTTGTTTTATGGCAGGACACGAGTTCAACATTGGTTCGCCAAAACAGCTTGGTGTCGTGCTTTTTGAGGAAATGGGACTTCCCGCAGGCAAGAAGACTAAAACGGGCTACTCCACCAATGCGGACGTTCTGGAAAATCTCCGCGACAAGCATGAGATAGTTGACGCGATTTTGCAGTACCGCCAGCTTTCAAAGCTTAATTCAACTTATGTGGAGGGACTGCTCAAGGTCATTGCAGATGACGGCAGAGTCCATTCGGTATTCAAGCAGACGGAGACCAGAACGGGACGAATTTCCTCTGCCGAGCCGAATGTGCAGAATATTCCCGTACGAACCGAGCTGGGAAGAAATATGCGTAAATTTTTTGTTGCCGAGGAGGGTTATGTGCTTCTTGATGCGGATTACAGCCAGATCGAGCTGCGTATACTCTCTCACATGAGCGGTGATAAAAATATGCAGGACGGCTTCAACAAGGGCATGGATATCCATACTGCGACCGCTGCGCAGGTTTTTGATATGCCTGCGGATATGGTCACATCAGAGATGCGCCGTGCGGCAAAAGCGGTAAACTTCGGTATTGTCTACGGTATTGGTGCGTTCTCACTTTCAAAGGATATCGGCGTATCAGTTGCCGAGGCGGACAGATATATCAAGAATTACCTTGCGAAATACCCCGGCGTTAAAAGCTTTATGGAGCAAACCGTTGCCGATGCGCAGGAAAAGGGTTATGCGGTAACGATGTTCGGCAGGCGCAGACCTATTCCCGAGCTGAAAAATTCCAACAAGAATATTCAGGCATTCGGCAAGCGAGCCGCAATGAACGCTCCTATTCAAGGTACTGCGGCGGACATAATCAAAATTGCGATGATAAAGGTTTACAAGCGGCTGAAAGCGGAAAAGCTTGACGCGCGGCTTATCTTGCAGGTACACGACGAGCTTATCATCGAGGTAAGCGAAAAGGACGCAGAGCGCGCCTCGGCGGTGCTGGGCGAGGAAATGCGCAGCGCGGCAAAGCTGGATATTCCGCTTACCGCCGACGTTTCAAAGGGCAGGACATGGTATGACGCCAAGGGCTAAGTCCGAAACGATTTCGGCGCTTGCGATTGAGTTCGTGTTTTACGGCTTTATCGGCTGGGCATACGAAACAATTCTCACTTCAATTGTGTGGGGAAGATTTGCGGAGCGCGGCTGGCTTCACCTGCCGATTTGCCCGATATACGGCTTCTGTGCAATGGCTTTGCTGCTGATTTTCCGCAAGGAAAAAAGCGTGCTGAAAATATTTGTTTTCGGTACTCTGCTTACCACTGCCGCCGAGCTTGCTGCATCGTATCTGCTGGATTTTTTCACAGAGGAACGGCTTTGGGATTACTATGACTGGAAGTTCAATTTTGACGGCAGGATAGCTCTTGGCAGCAGCTTTATTTTAGGGGTACTGTGCGTGCTTCTGGTAAAGCTTCTGCACCCTGTAGCTAAATACGTTACGGACAGAATGAGCGGCAGAGCGTTGAAAATTACCGCCGCCGTACTTATCGGGGCAATTCTAATTGATGTTGTGATATTATTACGGTGATGATTTACGGCGTGTTGGTAAATCGGAATTTAATATAATGCGTAATGCGGAATTTAAGATAAAAAAGAGCGGTATGTGCCACATTAATTACGAATTAAGCATTACGAATTACGCATTAAAAAATCTTATCGGGAACTGAAAGGAAGTACCTGCTTGGAATACATCTGCATAGGAAACGTAAAAATTGAAAAAACGGCGGCGCTTGCGCCTATGGCTTCGGTTGCGGACAGAGCATACCGCGCGCTGTGCAAGGAAAACGGCTGTGCATACATGGTGTCGGAGATGATCTCCGCAAAAGGCTTGTGCTATTCCGACCGCAAAACCGAGGAGCTTTGCACCGTTCTGGAAAGCGAGCGTCCCTATGCCCTGCAGCTTTTCGGCAGCGAGCCCGAGTTTATCGCCGAGG
The DNA here is from genome assembly GCA_945876755.1 of uncultured Clostridia bacterium. Classification (GTDB taxonomy): domain Bacteria; phylum Bacillota; class Clostridia; order Oscillospirales; family Ruminococcaceae; genus RGIG8773. The sequence continues at coordinate 34,967 of CAMCPM010000010.1, read as the reverse complement.
CGGCAAAACGGCTTATGGAGTACCGCCCCGACATTATCGACATAAACATGGGCTGCCCCGTGCCTAAGGTCGCAGGAAACGGCGCAGGCAGCGCACTTATGAAGGATATAAGGCTTGCGGCGGAAATCGTTGAAGCGGCGGCAAAGGCAGTACCCGTGCCCGTTACGGTAAAATTTCGCAAGGGCTGGGACGAGCAAAACGTCAACGCTGTTGAGTTTGCCAAGGCAATGGAACAGGCAGGCGCAGCGGCAGTTGCGGTACACGGGCGTACGAAAAATCAGATGTATCACGGCAAAGCCGATTGGAATATAATTCGTCAGGTAAAGGAAGCGGTGAAAATTCCCGTCATAGGAAACGGCGATGTAAATTCTCCCGAAACGGCAGCGAAAATGTACCGTCAAACGGGTTGCGACCTTGTTATGATAGGCAGGGGAAGCTACGGAAAGCCGTGGCTTTTCGGGCAGATAAAGCATTACCTTGAAACGGGCGAGATACTGCCTGAGCCGACGCTTAACGAACGTCTTGATATGATGTGCAGGCAGGTGGAGCTTGCGGTAAAATACAAGGGCGAACGTATCGGCATGAGCGAGGCAAGGCGGCAGTGCGCATATTATTTAAAGGGTATGCCGGGTGCGGCGGGACTTAGAAACCGCTGCGGAAAGCTTAGCAGTACGGACGATTTGAGAGAACTTTGCGAAGAGGTTGCGAAAAGGTGCAATGAGTGATATAATAGTAAGAAAAGCGGTTTTGGAGGATGTTTCCGCAATTGCCGAAATTGAGCGTATGAGCATACCCCAGCCGTGGAGCGAGGCGGCTTTTGCAAATGCACTTGCTCAGGAAAATGCGGTAACTCTTGCGGCTGTCTGTGATGGTGCGGTCTGCGGATTTATAACAGGCGTATACGTTCTCGACAGCGCCGATATTTACAGCGTAGCAACGGCGGAGGAGTACCGCAGAAAAGGAGTCGGCGGAAAACTTCTTGAAGCCTTTTTCGGAGCGCTTCCCGATGAGGCCTTTACTGTCGGGCTTGAAGTCCGTGAAAGCAATCTTGCGGCAATTTCGCTTTACGAAAAAAACGGCTTTGAGCGTGTGGGACTGCGTAAGAATTTCTACTCCGACCCGAAAGAAAACGCTGTGCTGATGACTAAATTTATAAGGAAATGATAGTATGAAAATTCTTGCAATAGAAAGCTCCTGTGACGAGACTGCGGCGGCAGTCGTGGAGGACGGAAAAATCATTCACTCCAACATTGTCGCTTCCCAAATCGAGGAGCATAAAAAGTACGGCGGCGTTGTTCCCGAGATTGCTTCAAGGCGGCACTGCGAAAACATTCTCGATGTTGTTACCCGTGCGCTTGACGAGGCGAAATGCACTCTTGACGATATTGACGCTTTTGCGGTGACCTACGCTCCGGGACTTATCGGCGCGCTTCTTGTGGGCACAAGCTTTGCCAAGGGACTGGCAATGGCTACGGGAAAGCCGCTTATTCCCACACATCATATCGCAGGACATATTGCTGCAAACTACCTTACAAGCGCGGACAGCCCCGAGCCGCTTAAACCGCCTTATCTTTGCCTTGTGGCAAGCGGCGGACATTCACACATTATCGAGGTGCTGGACTACACGAAATTCCGCGTTATCGGCAGGACTCGCGACGACGCCGCAGGAGAAGCCTTTGACAAGGCGGCAAGAGTGCTGGGATTTCCATATCCCGGCGGCGTGCATATAGACAAGGCGGCTAAGGAAGGCAACCCCGAAGCCTATAAGCTTCCGCACCCGAAGGTTACGGGAAATGAGTTTGATTTTTCTTTTTCGGGACTTAAAACTGCGGTGATAAACATCGTCCACAACGCAGAGCAGAAAGGGGAAACCGTCAACAGAAACGACCTTGCGGCAGCTTTCCAGAAAACAATTTCGGAAATTCTTGTGGAGCGTACAATAAACGCCGCCAAGGAGTACGGATATAAAACAGTTGCACTTGCGGGAGGCGTTTCGGCAAACTCTGCGGTAAGGGCGCTGCTTGAAAAAAAGTGTGCGGAAAACGGCTTCAAGCTTTATATGCCTGCAATGTTTCTTTGCGGCGATAATGCGGCAATGATAGGCTGTCAGGCATATTACGACTATCTTGCAGGCAGACGTGCCGACGAAAGCCTTAATGCAGTTGCAACGCTTTCACTTGATGATATTTCCATTAAACAGTAAAGGATTGATTATATGAACAGTAAACAGAGAGCAAAACTCAGAAGCATTGCTTCAACCGAGGATACAATTTTGCAGGTAGGCAAAAACGGTATAATCGACACGCTGGTGACTCAGGTTTTCGACGCACTTAAAGCGAGAGAGCTTATCAAAATGAAGGTGCAGGACGGTTGTATGCTGTCTCCTGCCGAGGCGGCAAACGAGCTTGCGGAAAAAACAAAATCCGAGGTAGTGCAGGTCATCGGAAACAAGTTCGTGCTTTTCAAGCGCAATCCTCAGAATCCGAAAATCGACCTGAAGGTCAAGTGATGCGCAGGGCGATTTTCGGCGGAAGCTTCGACCCGATACACAACGGTCACGTTAATCTTGTCAGGCAGATTTACAGCAAGGTGGAGCTTGATGAGGTAATCGTTATGCCAACGGCGATTTCTCCGTTCAAGCAGAATAACGAGCGCAAGCCTGCATCCTGTGCAGACCGCTTTGAAATGTGCAGACTTGCCTTTGCGGATATGCCATTCGTCACCGTCAGCGATTATGAGATATCACTTCCCGAGGTGAGCTATACGGTCAATACACTGCGGCATTTTCGTGAAGCTTATCCCGATGACAAGCTGTTTTTCATCATGGGCAGCGATATGCTGCTGTCATTTGAAAGATGGCGCAATTACAGAGAGATACTTTCTATGTGTACCATTATTGCTGCCTCCCGTGAGAACGGTGAAATGGACATGGACAAGCTTGAAGCGCAGGCGGAAAGGCTCCGCAGCTTCGGAGAGATATTGCTTATTAATACCGACGCTTATGAGATGTCATCTACGGAAATACGGGAAAAAATCAAAAAAAATTGCAATATATCTTGCTATGTTCCCGAAAATGTAGTAAAATATATTTTGGAGCATAAGCTCTATACCGTCCGATAAGGGGGAATTTTAAATGTATTCCGCTGCCGAGCTGACAGATATCCTTGACATAAGATTATCGAAAAAAAGATTCCAGCATAGCCTTAATGTTGCGGAAGAGGCTGAAAAGCTTGCTCTGCATTATGATTATTCCGAACCTGAAAAGGCGTATCTTGCAGGACTTATGCACGATATCTGCAAAGAGATCCCAAAGGACGAACAGCTTGAAATGGTTAAAAAATCCTCTATGAGCGTTTCTGACGTTGAACTTGTTACTCCGCCGCTTTACCATGCCATTGCAGGAGCGTGGTATGCCGAACACGTTCTGAATATCCATGATGACGATATGCTGAACGCAGTCAGATATCATACTGTTGGCAGGTCGGAAATGAGCAGACTTGAAGAGATAATATATCTTGCGGATCTTATTTCTGCGGACAGAACCTATAAGGACGTTAATAAAATGCGCAAAACGGCATACCAGAGCATAGAAAAGGCAATGCTGGAGGCGCTGAGATTTTCAATAACGGATGTGGTCGCAAAAGGCTCAATGCTGCCTTATCACACAATAAATGCGTATAATCAATATGCCAATGAAAAGAAAAAAGAAAAGGAAAGGGCTGAAATTCAATGACTCAGGAAGAACTTATTGCTTCGGCGGTAAAAATTCTCGACAGCAAAAAAGCGGAGGATATCCGTGTAATAGGAATAGGGGACTTGACAATCCTTGCGGATTATTTTATAATTGCAGACGGTACTTCTTCAACCCATACCAAATCTCTTGCGGACGAGCTTGAGTTCAGACTCAAGGAAATGGGCAGAGAGCCTAAGCAGGTCCAGGGCAATAACGGCTCAAATTGGATAATACTTGATTATTCCGACATTGTTGTTCATATTTTCTATAAGGAGACCCGTGATTTTTATAATCTGGAGCGCCTTTGGAGCGATGGTCACGAGGTTGACATAAAACAATATCTGGAGTGATGCCTGATGATGCTGTCGGACAACGCAGAAAAGGGCAGAAGGACAGCTGCCGTTGTGTCGGTCATGTGCTTTTTAATATCTGCTTTTTCTCTGTTCACTTTCAATATACTGATGGCGGCAATGGGCTTTGCTGCCGCCTACTACATAAAAAAGGGAAGCCTTACTGCCCGTAATTTTACGGTGATACTTCGCATTGCGGACGTACCTGCGCTTGCATTGATAAGCGCAGTTGCGGCTAAGTTTACAGGGGATTTCCTTCCTGCGTATGTAATAGCTGTAGGTGTAACGGCATTACTTGACGTTATTGTGCTGCTGATATTAATATTCGGCAGTAACATAAATGCGTATTTCAAGGAAACATATGCGGCTTCGGGAGAAAATGCCGCGGACAACGGTACGCAGTAAGCTTGCAAATGATAATAAGCGGAAATATCCGCATTAATATAGCAAAGGAATGATTTTTTTGGAAAGATACGATTTCGCCGCCACAGAAAAAAAGTGGCAGGAATACTGGGATGAGCATGGTACTTTCAAAGCGGAAACAGGCAGCAAAAAGCCGAAGTTTTACGCTCTTGTAGAGTTTCCTTATCCGTCCGGAGCAGGTATGCACGTCGGTCACATAAAGGCTTATTCGGGACTTGAAGTTGTAAGCCGCAAGCGCAGACTTCAGGGCTATAACGTTCTGTTCCCCATAGGCTTTGACGCATACGGTCTGCCTACCGAGAATACTGCCGTTAAAACGGGCGTACACCCAAGGATCGTTACCGATAACAATATCGTAAAGTTTACAAACCAGCTCAAACGTGTAGGCTTCTCCTTTGATTGGTCAAGAGTTGTTGATACCACCGATGAAAATTACTATAAGTGGACTCAGTGGATATTCCTCAAAATGTTTGAGAACGGTCTTGTTTTCAGAGATAAAACACTGGTAAACTACTGCCCAAGCTGTAAGGTAGTCCTTTCCAATGAGGACTCACAGGGCGGCAAGTGCGATATCTGTCACAGCGATATCGTGCAGAAGACTAAGGAAGTATGGTACCTCCGCATTACCGAGTATGCCGACAAGCTGCTTCAGGGACTTGATGAGGTAAACTACCTGCCTAATATCCGTCTCCAGCAGGAGAACTGGATAGGCAAGTCTACAGGCGCATTCGTTAATTTTGAGATAAAGGAAAACGGTGAGAAGCTCCGTATTTATACTACACGTCCCGATACTCTTTACGGCGTAACATTTATGGTTATCGCTCCCGAACACCCAATCATCGAGAAGTATAGAGATAAAATCGCAAATATTGACGCTCTTGACGCTTATAAGGCTGAGTGTGCAAAGAAGAGCGAGTTCGAGAGAACCCAGCTTGTCAAGGATAAAACAGGCGTTAAGATAGAGGGACTTACGGCGATCAACCCTCTTACCGGTAAGGAAATTCCCGTGTATGTTGCAGACTATGTAATGATGGGCTACGGCACAGGCGCAATCATGGCGGTGCCTGCTCACGATACCCGTGACTACGACTTTGCAAAGAAATTCGGTATCGACATTATCGAAGTAATCAAGGGAGGCGACATTTCCAAGGAAGCCTATACGGGCGACGGTGAAATGGTCAACTCAGGTATACTTAACGGTATTACGAACAAGAAGGATGCTATCGAAAAGGTTCTCGGCATCCTTGCCGAAAAGGGCGTAGGCGAAAAGGGCGTTCAGTACAAAATGAAGGACTGGGCGTTCAACCGTCAAAGATACTGGGGCGAACCTATTCCTATCGTGCATTGTCCTCACTGTGGAATGGTTCCCGTTCCATATGATGAGCTTCCGCTGAAGCTTCCACCCGTGGACAATTTCCAGCCCGGTTCGGACGGCGAAAGTCCTCTTGCTAAAATTGATTCTTTCGTGAACTGCAAGTGCCCCAAGTGCGGCGGCGATGCAAAGCGTGAAACCGATACAATGCCTCAGTGGGCAGGTTCATCATGGTACTTCCTCCGCTACTGTGACCCGAACAATGATAAAGAGTTCGCTTCCAAGGAGGCACTGAAATATTGGCTTCCCGTTGATTGGTACAACGGCGGTATGGAGCACGTTACACGTCATATGATCTACTCCCGTTTCTGGCACAGATTCCTCTACGATATCGGAGAAGTGCCTGTTGACGAGCCTTATGCAAAGCGTACCGCACAGGGTCTTATCCTCGGACCGGACGGCGAGAAGATGAGCAAGTCGAGAGGAAATACCATTGACCCCAACGATGTTGTTGATAATTACGGTGCGGATGTACTTCGCGTTTACGTTCTGTTTATGGGCGACTATGAGCAGGCTGCACCTTGGAACGACAGCAGCATGAAGGGCTGCAAGCGTTTCCTTGACAGGGTTTGGGGCTTGCAGGACATTCTTGTTGACGGCGATGAATACCGCAGCGAGCTTATGTCCTCAATGCACAAGACCATTAAAAAGGTCAGCGAAGATATTGAGTCAATGAAGTTCAATACTGCCGTTGCCGCAATGATGAGTCTGCTGAACGAAATTTACGCTCTCGGCAGCATCAACAAGGCTGAACTGAGAAGCTTGCTTATTATTCTCAATCCGTTTGCTCCGCATATTACCGAGGAAATGTATAACAGTATCTTCGGCGGCATACTCAGCGAGCAGGAATGGGTCAAGTACGATGAAGCACTCTGCGTTGACAGCACTATCGAGGTCGCAGTACAGGTAAACGGCAAGATCAAGGCAAAGATAATGATCCCCGCCGATGCAGAACAGCCTGAAGTTCTTGAAATTGCAAAGGCTGACGGTGCGGTTGCGGCTGCAATAGACGGCAAAAATATAGTTAAGGAAATTTATGTAAAGGGCAGACTTGTAAATATTGTTGTAAAATAATTCCCTTTATGTAACCTTACTGAAAAATATCAGCATTTTTTGTTTAGTTTTTTTTGAATTACTCTTGACAAGCTAAGGGTATATACGGTATAATTAAATAGTTATATCTTGTATATAAACCTCTGCCGCATGGCAAAGGGAGGGAATTAAATTGGCAGAAATTCGTGTTGGTAAAAACGAATCTTTGGATACCGCTCTCAAGCGCTTCAAGAGAAGCTGCGCTAAGGACGGCGTTATCGCTGAAGTTCGTAAAAGAGAACACTATGAGAAGCCTTCGGTTAAGCGTAAGAAGAAGTCCGAAGCTGCTCGTAAGCGTAAGTATTAATTGTTAATTATTAACGCTTAGTTGCAAGAAAGCGGGCAGAATAAAATCTGTCCGCTTTTAAATTTGCGGCAAGAACGTATTAATTTTCGTGCGCGGCAAAAAATATTACCGCCAATTCGGAAAAAATGCGAAAAACACTTGCAAAATTGAAAAATATGTAGTAAAATATATGTAAGCTATGTATGTGCGAAAAAATTTATTCTAAGGATGGTTAATTTTATGATTACAGCAGGCGATTTCAGAAACGGCGTTACCTTTGAAGAAGACGGCAACGTATTGCAGGTAGTTGAATTCCAGCACGTTAAGCCCGGTAAAGGCGCTGCTTTCGTAAGAACCAAGATCAAGAACGTTATTACAGGCTCCGTAATTGAAAAGAGCTACAACCCTTCCGCAAAGTTCCCTACAGCTTTTGTTGAGAGAAAGGATATGCAGTATTCCTACACAGACGGCGATCTTTACTACTTTATGGATCCCGAGACTTACGAGCAGGTTCCTATCAGCAGCGCTGAGCTTTCCGACAACTTCAAGTTCGTTAAGGAAGAAATGATGTGCAAGGTTTGCTCTTACAAGGGCAAGGTATTTGCAGTAGAGCCCCCGAACTTTGTTGACCTTGTGGTTGCTCAGACAGACCCCGGTTTTGCAGGCAATACAGCTACAAATGCTACAAAGCCCGCAACCCTCGAAACAGGTGCAGAAGTTAAGGTTCCTCTCTTTATCAACGAGGGCGAGACAATCAGAATCGACACAAGAACAGGCGAGTACATGGAGCGTGCATAATTCTGCTCTTTGTGCATAATTTAAATTATATGTCCGTAAAGGAGGATTAACCTATGAAGCTTGGTGAAAAGACTGCTTATCTTAAAGGCCTTATTGAGGGACTTCAGATCGACGAGTCCACAAAGGAAGGCAAAGTTATTCTCGCAATGGCTGATATTCTTCAGGATATGGCTCTTGCAGCAGAGGATATTCAGGATCAGATCGATGAGATCGTTGAGGTAGTCGATACAATTGATGAGGATCTTGGCGAAGTTGAGCGCGATTTCTATGAAATTGACGATGACTGCTGCTGCGATGATGACTGCGATTGCTATGACGATGACTGTGACTGTTACGACGATGATGACGACGAGCTTTACGAGGTTGTATGCCCAAGCTGCGGCGACACTATCTGTCTTAACGAGGGTATGCTTGAGGAAGGTTCTATGACCTGTCCCGGCTGCGGCGAGCTTCTCGAATTTGATTTTGAAGAAGAGGACGAAGATACAGAGGAATAATTCCTCATAAAAATTGAATATCAGCAACCTGTTTCAGGGCGAGGTGCAAGTCCTCACCGGTGGTAAAAACATTCTCATGAATAGTTTGAGTCCACGAGCAGAGCGAAAGCTTCTGCCGATCTGGTGAAATTCCAGAACCGACGGTATAGTCCGGATGAAAGAAACAAACGCGAAATTTCAGCAAGATTTTTGCGCGAGTACGCCTGTGGAATGTATTTTCCGCAGGCGTTTTCTGTTACGGATTGCTCTTATTAATAAATTTATTAAGGTGGTAATCTTATGGAAAACACAGTACTTAAAAACGAAAGCAATTCACGAATGAACACAAAAAAGCTTGTTGTTCTGTCGGTAATGACTGCACTTGCTTACATAGCAGTATTCATTTTCAGAATACCTGTTGTTCTCTTTCTGAAATATGAGCCAAAGGACGTTATAATAACGGTCGGCGGTTTTATGTTCGGACCGCTTGCTTCACTGCTTATGTCTGCGGTTGTCTCGCTTGTCGAAATGGTAACGATAAGCAGCACAGGTCCTATAGGTGCGCTGATGAACTTTATTTCTACTTCTGCTTTTGCGTGTACAGCTGCGATAGTTTACAAAAAAATACATACGATAAAAGGCGCAGTTATAGGTCTTGCAAGCGGAACGATTCTTATGACTGTACTTATGCTGGCGTGGAATTATCTTATTACACCTTTGTATATGGGTACTCCCAGAGAAACAGTTGCAGGTATGCTTATTCCTGTTTTCCTGCCGTTTAACTTGATAAAAGCCGTACTCAACAGTGCTATTACTATGCTGCTGTATAAACCACTTTCAACGATTATGAAAAAAGCTCACGTTCTTCCCGAAGCGCCGACTGCAGGAGAAAGCGGAGGACATATGAAGAAATATGCTTTCGTTTACATTATAGCAGCTTTTCTTGTAGCAACCTGCACAGCTGTTATCATTATTTGGAATTTGTAAAAATGTGTTGACAAACGTCGTAAACAGTGATATACTTGTTATATGAATTAAATAACCTTATCAAGAGTGGCGGAGGAACTGGTCCTGTGAAGCCCGGCAACCTAATTGCAAGCGCTTGCTTGTCAGGAAAGGTGCTAAATCCTGCGGAGTTATCCGAGAGATGAGGAATTTTTACAGTAAAAATTCGCAGCGCTTGGAGTATTCCGGGCGCTGTTCTTGTTTTTTTAAGAAAGGATGATTTGTATGTCAAAAATGCTTTTTACATCTGAGTCGGTAACAGAGGGACATCCTGACAAAATATGCGACCAGATTTCCGACGCTATACTTGACGCAATTCTCGCTCAGGATCCTATGGGACGTGTTGCCTGCGAAACTGCTACAACAACAGGAATGGTTCTTTGTATGGGTGAAATATCTACAAGCTGCTATGTGGATATTCCTAAAATTGTTAGACAGGTCGTAATTGATATCGGCTACGACCGCGCAAAATACGGCTTTGATGGACATACCTGTTCTGTACTTCAGTCAATCGACGAGCAGTCCTCGGACATTGCAATGGGCGTTGACGAGGCGCTTGAACATAAATCAGGAGAGAACACAGACGACTTTATGACAGGCGCAGGCGACCAGGGAATGATGTTCGGCTATGCCTGCAACGAAACTGCCGAGCTTATGCCTATGCCGATCTCTCTTGCTCATAAGCTTGCAAAGAAGCTTACCGATGTCAGAAAAACAGGAGTGTTGCCTTATCTTCGTCCCGATGGAAAAACTCAGGTTACTGTTGAGTATGAGGACGGCAAACCTGTAAGAGTCGATACAATTGTTGTGTCATCACAGCACGCCGCAGAGGTACCGCTGGAGAAAATCCGTGCGGATATTATAGAAAAGGTCATCAAGCCTGTTGTTCCCGCAGAGCTGCTTGTTGATACAAAATACTTCGTAAACCCCACAGGACGTTTTGTGATCGGCGGTCCTCAGGGTGACAGCGGACTTACCGGAAGAAAAATCATAGTTGATACCTACGGCGGATATGCACGTCACGGCGGCGGAGCATTCAGCGGAAAGGACCCCACAAAGGTTGACCGCAGCGCTGCATATGCGGCAAGATATGTTGCAAAGAATATCGTTGCAGCAGGACTTGCTGATAAATGCGAGGTAGAACTTGCTTATGCTATCGGCGTTGCAAAGCCTGTTTCAATTATGGTTGATACATTCGGTACAGGCAATGTTTCAGATGAAAAGCTTGCAGAAGCGGTGGATAAGGTATTCGACCTGCGTCCTGCGGCTATCATCAAGACTCTTGAGCTTAGAAAGCCTCAGTACCGCCAGCTTGCGGCATACGGACATATGGGACGTGAGGATCTGGGCGTTGCATGGGAACGTACAGACCGTGTTGATGCGTTGAAAGCTGCTGTAAAGTAAAGCATAGAAAAAAGGGTATCGCTCAAAACGATACCCTTAAATTTTATTTTGCTGAGTCAATAAGCGCTTTGACTATTTCGGGATAATACCATTCAAGCGTTTTTCTGTTCAGCAGACCAAAGCCCTCGCCCTCGGACGGCGAACAGATCGTGCCGTTATCCCACCAGCAGCAAGGTACGCCGTATTTATTTGCAACGGAAAGGTAATACTTTGCAATCTCAACGCGTTCAGCTGTATTTGATTTGTTTATTGTTCCGAACTCGCCCATGATTACGGGGATACCCTTGCTTGTAAATACCTTGTTGATGTTAGAAAATGCGTTGTCGATTTCCTTTTTGTAATTATCAGTAAGCTTTGTGTCCTTAGAGCCTCTGTTCAGAGCAACATTGTACGGCAGGTAAGCATGAACGGAAATTATGATCCTGTCGTCATCGGGAAGCTTCAAATCTGACATTGCCGAAGCGTTTGTGGAAGCACCATAAGGCGTAAGCATAAGATAGCGTGTCTTGTTGTTTCCTCCTGTGCTGCGAACGGTATCAACAAATGCTGAAAGATAATTGTTCAGTATCTTGCGTTCTGCAGCTGTTCCGCCGTTCCATTCTTGTGCAGAGCCTTCGGTTCTGGGTTCGTTCAGACCCTCGAAAATAAGCTTTTCATCATAGTCCTTGAAGCGCTCGGATATTTGTTTCCAGAGATATTTGAACTTTTTGGTTACAGCTTTTTCATTTTTTTCGTCAAGCTTTATCCAGCTGTTTTCGTGGTGAGTGTTGAGTATGACATACATATCATTGTCATATGCGTAATCAACTACCGTCTGGATGCGGTCAAGCCATTTTTCGTTTATCTTGCCGTTAGAGTCCATGTGTTCGCCCCATGAAACGGGAATGCGTATAGTATTGAATCCGGCTTTTTTTACTGCTGATATCATAGCCTTTGTGGTCTTGGGGTTGCCCCATGCGGATTCAAAATCAAGCTCGTTGCTTATCCATGATTTGCAGCCTGCGCAGTCAAGAGTGTTGCCTAAGTTCCAGCCGATATTAAGATTGTCAACAAAATCCTGAGCACTTCCCGACGATTTGTTTGAAGAACTGCTATTCTTGGATGAAGACTTCTTTGTTACGGTTACCTTGCAGGTCGCTTTATAATTTGTACCTTTGATTTTAGCGGTAATTGTGGCAGTACCGGCTTTCTTGGCAGTAACGATTCCGCCCTTTTTTACGGTGGCTACGGTTTTGTCAGACGTACTCCACTGTATGGTGTATTTGTTATATCCCGTTACAGTCGGCTTCAGAGTAAAGGTGTCGTTGACTGTAAGAGTGATCTTGCTTTTGTTAAGCTTGATGCTTTTCTTTGCGGAAGCTGCGGAAACATTTGCCGAAACAGCAAACACACACATTAAAACAGCAAAGAACAGTGCCGCTATTTTTTTGAATTTCATGGTACTACCTCCAACATTTTTATATTATTTTAACATATTTTTTCATGTAATTCAATAGGCTTTGTGCAAATTATATTTTAAAGTGACAATTAAATGAAAAGCAAATGAAACATAAAAAATTTGGTTGAAAATTTAAAATTATTCTGATATAATAACTTTTAATTTAAAATACTTTGGTCAATCAATAAAACGTTTGGAAAAAATTACAGAAGGAGCATGATCCTATGAAAAAGCTGATGTTTGTATTTAATCCTCATTCGGGAAAAGGGCAGATCCGTCAGCATCTTATGACTATTATAGATATTTTTGTAAAGGGCGGTTATGAGGTAACAGTGCATCCTACTCAGGCGAAAAATGATGCCTATGAAAAAACTGCGGCGCGCTGCGATGATTTTGATGTTGTCGTTTGCAGCGGAGGAGACGGTACGCTTAATGAAACGATCAAGGCTATAATGACAAGCAACCGCCGTATTCCTCTGGGATATATCCCGTCGGGGACAATGAATGATTTTGCTTCGAGCCATGGTATCCCAAAAGATATGCAGGAGGCAGCCCAAAGAATTACCGCCGGCAACCTTGTAACTGTTGACGTAGGCTCTTTTAATGAGGACTATTTCACATATATTGCCGCCTTCGGAGCCTTTACAGATGTCAGCTATGAAACTCCGCAGCAAATGAAGAATATGTTTGGAAGTCTTGCCTATATTATGGAAGGCATGAAGCGTCTTAACACGGCAAAATCATACCATGTAACGGTTATGCACGATGGTGAGACCGTAGAGGACGACTTTATTTTCGGTATGGCTTCAAATTCCACATCGGTTGCGGGAATCAAAGATTTTGGCGGAACAGAGGTAAAGCTTGACGATGGTCTGTTTGAAATATTTCTTATAAAGACTCCTAAAAATCTTGCAGAATTTCAGTTTACGATAAATTCGCTTCTGAAGCATGAGCTTGACGCAAAATGTTTTATTTCCTTTAAAGCGTCGCAGGTAGAGTTCCATTCGGATAACGACCTTCCGTGGACTCTTGACGGCGAGTTCGGCGGAAACTGCCGCAATGTAACTATAAAAAACGACTGCAAGGCAATAGATATATTTGCGCCCTGGCCGGAAACTTTTGCTGATGAAGAATATGAGGAAGAATAAATAGCGCAATCTTTTAATGTGATGTTTCCATTAAAAACAATAATCTTTTATGTTTTTCTGAACAAAATTTACAAATACAGTTGAAATAATCTGAAATATCGTGTATAATTAAATCAATATATTTTTATAAAGGAGTAATCGCCATGTACAACGATATTATGGATACAGTAGGCTTTGTTGCATCGGTTGACCCCGAAGTGGGAGAGGGCATGAAAAAGGAGCTTGCAAGACAGCGCAGAAATCTTGAGCTTATCGCAAGCGAAAACCTTGTTTCTCCCGCAGTAATGGCTGCAATGGGTTCGGTGCTTACAAATAAGTACGCCGAGGGCTATCCCGGAAAGCGTTATTACGGCGGCTGCGAATGCGTCGATATTGTTGAGAATATTGCAATCGAGCGTGCCAAGAAGCTTTTTGGTGCAGGCTATGCAAACGTTCAGCCTCATTCGGGCGCACAGGCTAACACAGCCGTTTATGTTGCAGTTCTTAACCCCGGAGACACAGTTCTTGGTATGAGCCTTGCCGACGGCGGACACCTTACACACGGTTCGCCTGTAAATATTTCCGGTAAATATTTCAACTTTGTTTCATACGGTCTTGATGACGAAACCGAAATGATAAATTACGATACAGTTCAGAAGCTTGCCGAAGAACACAAGCCTAAGCTTATCGTAGCAGGTGCAAGCGCATATCCAAGAGCTATTGACTTTGAAAGACTTTCCAAAATTGCAAAGTCCGTTGGCGCGCTTCTTATGGTTGATATGGCGCACATTGCAGGTCTTGTTGCGGCAGGTATGCACCAGTCTCCCGTTCCTTATGCCGATATTGTAACAACAACTACACACAAGACTCTCCGCGGACCGAGAGGCGGTCTTATCCTTACAAATGACGAGGCTCTTGCAAAGAAGATAAATTCCGCAATTTTCCCCGGTACACAGGGCGGACCTCTTATGCACACTATTGCGGCTAAGGCTGTATGCTTTGGTGAAGCTCTCAAGCCGGAGTTCAAGGAGTACGGCAGAAAGGTCGTTGAGAATGCACAGGCTCTTGCGGCAGGTCTTCTCAAGAGAGGCTTTAATCTTGTTTCCGGCGGTACGGACAACCACCTTATGCTTGTTGATCTTCGTCCGTTCAACATCACAGGCAAGGAGCTTGAACACCGTCTTGACGAGGTTTACATCACAGTTAACAAGAACGCTATCCATAACGACCCCGAAAAGCCTTTCGTAACAAGCGGTATCAGAATCGGTACACCTGCTGTAACAACAAGAGGTCTCGGCGTTGAGGAGATGGAGAAGATCGCTGAGTACATTTACCTCTGCGCAACAGATTTCGAGAACAAGGCAGACGAGATCCGTGCAGGTGTAAATGCTATCTGCGCTAAATATCCTCTTTATGAGTAATAATTAATATTAAAAACCAAAGCGGTGCAAATGGCAGCATATGCCGTTTTGCGCCGCTTTTATGATTAGGAGAATAAATTATGTCAGCCCCACTTGCAGACAGAATACGCCCCAAAACGCTTGACGATGTTGTTGGACAGTCCCACCTGCTGGGCGAGGGAAAGCCCCTCCGCCGTATAATAGAAAGCGGAAAGATACCCAACATGATTTTTTACGGCAGCTCGGGCATAGGAAAAACCACTGTTGCACGTATTATCGCCGAAAATGCACATATGAAGCTGCATAAGCTGAACGGTACATCCGCTTCAATTTCTGATATTAAGGACGTTATCGCCGATACTAATACTATAGACGGAATGAACGGCGTTCTGCTATATCTTGATGAGATACAGTACCTTAACAAAAAACAGCAGCAGTCTTTACTTGAATATATAGAAAACGGACAGATAACGCTTATTGCCTCAACTACCGAAAACCCGTATTTTTATGTGTACAACGCAATAATAAGCCGTTCAACAGTTTTCGAGTTCAAGCATATTACCGCTGAGGAGCTTGTCCCTGCCATAAGCCGTGCATTCCGCATCGTTGCGGACGAGCTGGGCGTAAAGGTCAAAGTAGAAAAAGGCGTTGTGGAACATATTGCCCACGGCTGCGGAGGCGATGTGAGAAAATCCATAAATACCGCAGAACTTTGCGTGCTTTCTGCGGCAAGTACGGACGATGAGATAATAATAAAAATGGAAACCGCCGAAGTGCTTACACAGCGCAGTAATATGCGCTACGACCGTGACGGCGATTCCCATTATGATATTTTATCTGCGCTTCAGAAGTCAATACGTGGTTCGGACGAAAACGCTGCAATCCACTATGCTGCAAGACTTATTGAGGCAGGGGATATTATTTCTCTTTCACGCCGTTTGCTTGTAATTGCCGCCGAGGATATAGGACTTGCTTATCCGCAGGCGATACCAATCGTGAAAGCCTGCGTTGACAGCGCAATGCAGCTTGGACTTCCCGAAGCGAGAATACCTCTTGCCAATGCGGTGATACTTCTTGCTACCGCGCCTAAATCCAATTCGGCATATAATGCAATAAATGCTGCGCTTGACGACGTTAAAAATCGTGAGTGCGGTGACTTCCCACGTCATTTGCAGAATAAGCATTTTGACGGAGAAGGCGCAGAAGTTGTAGGACAGCATTATCTGTATCCGCATGACTATCCGAATCATTATGTTAAACAGCAGTATCTTCCTGACCCGATAAAGGACAGGGTGTATTATGAATACGGCGACAATAAAACCGAACAGGCGGCAAAGCTGTATTGGCAGAAAATCAAAGACTGAAACGGCTTTCAATAATCTTTGACGATAATTCAGAAGAATAGCGCCAGTGCGAAATATGTCCTTCTGTAATAAAATATTCGGGCGGACGGTGAATATGCGTTCCGCTGAAAACATCTACAATTATCAGTTTTACCTTCATTTTTTCGGGGATAAGCGCCTTTATGTATACGCTTGCGTGCTGACCGACTGTTACGCCCTCTTTTGGTTCGGCAAGACCCGCCAGATTAGGCGCAAGCTCAACAAAAATTCCGTAATCCTCAACGCTTCGTATAATTCCCGAAACGGTTTCTCCATAGTGGAATCTTTCAGCATTTTCCTCCCATGTGCCGAGAAGCTCCTTGTGAGAAAGCCATACCTTGCCGTCGCTGATATCCTTGATAACGACGAAAATACTCTGACCTGGCTGAAAGCGGTCGGACGGGTGAGAGATTCGTGAAATGGATATTGCGTCTATAGGGATAAGCGACGGGATACCGCAGCCTATGTCAACAAACGCACCAAACTGTTCAAGATGAGTGACCTTTGCCGGAATTACATCGCCCAGGGTCAGTTCGGAAATATAATTTTCTATACATTCTTCCTGAACAGCGCGTCTGGAAAGAACGGCAGTATAGCTGCCGTTTTCATCCTTTTGTATCTGCTTGACTATAAAGCAAACAGGCTTGTTTACCTTTGTTATCAGTGCTATATCCTTTGTCGTACCTTCTGCGATTCCAATAGCGCCGTCCTCACGGTAAATTATTCCCTTAACATTTGCACATGGTAAGTCAACGTGAAGATTGTGGTCGTTGTCGCACAGCAGGACCCGTGCTTCAAGAATTTTTCTCTGAAGCATTGCTTCCTGCAGCGTAAAAATTGACTTAATACAGTTCTGATTATCGGGTGAAAGGAAAAGCTCACCCTCCGGATAGTAATTTTTCATTTTGTACCTCCCGAGTTTTAATAAGATTGTATCTGCTTTTCAATCTTATGCCGGCGAGGTATAAGTTATTCTATAATTTTGATATGTTTCTGCCGCCGTGATTTATTATTATTTTTGAAGCGGCAGGGTAGTCCTCTTTTCGGCATATGACCTCAATAATATAGTCGTTTTTTATATTGTCGTTATGGTCTTGAACGTTATTATTCGAAAAAGCAGCGGGGATATAGACCGGTATGGAATATGTCGGCGTGGTAACTGCCGGATTATAAGATGAAAAAATGTTCATGCCTATTTTATCTGAATCGGGGGACGATTTGCTTATTTTTATTGAAGACAGCGGTGAAACGGCTCTTCTGAGGGCACCTGCGGCAAAATCTGCACTGTCAGGTGAATCAAAGTGTGCTGTAATTTTCATTTTGTATTTTCTCCTTTTTGAAACAGTCTTATAAAAAGTATAGTGATATTACTTTATATATTTTAATTGATTGCCTAAAAAATATTTCTGAAAAATATTGCCTTGATACTGTGTAATATGATATAATTATATATAACTATTTATAGCAAGGATGAAAATCATGGAAAAAAATGAAGAAACTAAAAAAGAAAGGCAAAAGAAAAATAATATTATTCGTATAAGTGCTTTTCTTGCTTTGTATTTTTTGATTTTTATTATACCTATCGCAATAGGAAGAAATGAGATATCGGCGCCTGTTGTAAAAGTATTATCAAACGAAGAAACGGCTGCATTTAGCGGCACAACAAAAGAGCGTACCGATAACTCGGATATTTGGGAAACCGAAAATAATGATGTATCAAAAACAACTGTAATGGTATCTGAAGCTGCTGAAGTTACCTGCGTTACAGTTGTTTTTCCTTTAGATATTAATTCGGCAAGTAAAAATGAACTTGTATTTGTCAGGGGAATAGGAGAGGTACTTGCAGAAAGAATAGTTGATTACAGAAATCTTAACGGATATTTTTATTCTCTTGATGAGCTTTTGAATGTTGACGGTATAGGCGAAAAGAAGCTTGATTTGATAAAGGATTATTTTTATATTAATTATGAATATCTTCCTGAAACTTTGGCTCGGTCTCAAGTTTCAAGTGTTGCAGGTACAGAATATGAAATTCCTGTAACTACATCTGTTCCGGGCACTGTGACCGAAAAAGAAGAACGTCAAACTGTTGTGGTTACGACAGAAGCAACGGAAGATTTTGCTATGGAGACAGAAGAATTTATTACGGATTCTGATGATGATACAGAAGAATACGACGAAGATGACGAATATTTTTACAGCACTAAGAAATCTGTTTCGGTTACAACAGAAGAATATTATCCTGATTTCCCGCTTGATCTTAACAAAGCTTCCGCAGAAGACCTTATGTATATTAAAGGAATAGGTAAGGCTACGGCAAATAAAATAGTTGAATATGCAAGAACCGTAGGATTCCACAGCGTTGAAGATTTGCTGAATATAAGCGGAATAGGCAGCAGTAAGCTTGCGATGATAGCGCCTTATGTTTATGTTGACCCTGCTTTTACTACATATGACAGTGGCTCGGACAGCTTATTTACGACATCAGAAGGTGACGGTAATATTACAATAAGTTCAGTAACAGATAATAATACTGAAAATTCAGAGATATACAGTTCTTCAAATGAAATTTATCGTGTAAATATAAATACTTGCGGAAAAGCAGATTTAATGCAGCTTCCCGGAATTGATGAGGAGCTTGCTGAAAATATACTTGCATTAAGAAATGAATTAGGTTACTTTATCAAAATTGAAGAACTAAGCTTTGCCGATAAAATGACAAATGATAAACTGTCAGCTATATGGAATTATATTTATGTTTAAGGAAAAAATATTGCAAATTAATTATAAATATGTTATAATAAATAAAATTATTTGTTAAAGGGGAGTTATTATGTTTAAAAAATTTATTTCATTCATGTTGTGTTTTGTAATGTCGTTGGCAGTTACAGCAACAACACTCGCAACAAGCGATTATAGTATTGCGGAAGCCGCAAAGGTTTATGAGACTCCTTATTATTATAATCAGCTTACAGATAATGCGAAAAAGGCATATAAATCATTGAAAGAAGCTGTAATTGAATGTAAAAAAACATTAAAGATCAATTATGAAATAGATCAGGAAGATTTCAACAAAATCTCAGAGCTTCTTATTCTTCACGACCCAATGACATTTAATTTAAAAGATATTGAAGCAACTTCGTCATCCAGAAAATCGGTAACTTTTAAAATGACTTACCGGTATAATAAAGAAACATATGATAAAATGGTAAAATCATATGAAAAAGAAGCAGATGAAATTTTATCAAAACTTACAGAAGATATGTCAACATATAAAAAAATCAGAACGATCCATGATTCTATAATTAAAAATACAGTGTATGACCTTGATAGCAAAACAAATGATACAGTTTATGGCGCGCTGGTAAAAAATAAGGCAAAGTGTGACGGATATGCCAAAACTTTTACATATATTTGCGGTCAGGCAGGTATCCGTACTGTAACTGTAATAGGAGATGACGTAAATAATAAAGATGATACGCTTCATATGTGGAATAAGGTTTATTATAACAAGAAGTGGTATAATGTTGACGTTACATGGGATGACCCTATAAGCAATGTTAAAAATAATCTTCAGTATGATTACTTTATGGTAAGCGATAAGTCATTGGCAGGTTCTCATAAAGAAGATAATCTCAGCTTTGAAGTACCTGCTGCTACAGATAATTCTAAAAATTATTATATTGTAAATAAAAAATATGCAGAGGATTTTGATTCGGCAAAAAGTTTAATAAAAAATCAGCTTACATCAGCTGCTAAAAAAGAAAAAATCAGTATTGATTTTAAATGTTCGTCAAAATCGCTTTACGAAAAAATGAAGACATATGTATTGGATGTTGATAAGATGTGCAAGGTACTGGAAAGCGTTCAGAAAAAAACTAACAGCGACCTTATACCGACTATTTATTCATATGGCTTCAATGATACCCAATATATAATAAGCGTATATATTTTCTATGAGGATACAGATTTAGACCACTATTTCAGTAAAGATGCCGATGTTGGCGCTGATATGAAAAAGGCTTTGGCACAATACGGAATTAAATAATTTGATATGCAAAAATATTTTTGCAATATTATTGAATTTGTAGCATTGTATTTTTGAACATTTTTAATTTATTTTTGTGAAAAATCACAAAATATAAAATATTGCTTGACAACCGAATAACAGTATGGTATAATTAATACTGTTGTTCGGGGTGTGGCGCAGATTGGTAGCGCGCTACCTTGGGGTGGTAGAGGCCGTGGGTTCAAGTCCCGTCACTCCGACCAAAAGAAATAACCTCTCAAATGGCTTTAATGCGTCAGTTGAGAGGTTATTCTTATATCAGATTATGGGCTTTGGTCAAATTTTGGACAACTCTGAATTCAGCTTGTCTTACGGGAGCCGGATTTCTCGTTCAGATGAAGCATATCTACGATCTCGTCTGTGGCTTTGGCTTTTACCTCGTTGAATGCGTGAGTATATACAGATAAAGTAGCAAACATCGCAAAAGGTCACACAATAATAAATTCTTCTCAAACCGCCAAATCAGGCGGTTTCTTCATTCTTAGCCACTTCAAGATACTTCTTGTGAGGAAGCGGCTTTTCAATCAATTTGTAATAAATATGGATATCTCTCGGTCTGCCGGCGGCATACTCGTCAACGGTGATGTACTCAATAAGCTCAAGAGTCATTTCACGTGTAAGCTCCTGCACATCGGTGTATTTCTTCAAGCGGCGGATAAATTCCTCAACATCTTCCTCGTCCTTCTTTACGGCGGACAGCTTCGCTTCAAGCTCTTCCACCTCTGCGGACAACGCCTTCTGCTCTGCTTGATACTTTTCCAACAAATTTACGCAAACGTCCTCCGGGATTTTACCTAACACCTTATCTTCATAAATAGAAGGTATCAACTTTTTGAGTTCTTCAAGACGATGCTTGCCGTCACGAAGACGTTTTTCTTCATCGGCAGTCTGACGTTCATTAAGTTTAGCTTTCTCCGAAAGGAATCTCTGTCTTGCCGATTCTTCGTCCTCAACAACAAGTTCAGCCATTGACCGAATATCCGCAAGCACAACCGCATTTATATCCTTCATCTTGATATAATGACTTGTGCAGTAAAATTTCCCGAAACGGCTGTATGCCCCACATTGATAATTGTGGCGAATGTACTTTCTCGGCAGCTTTTTACTTCCGTTCGTGGTATTATTCGTTCCCAAACGCATCTTTTCTCCGCAGTCTGCACAGTACATTAATCCGCTGAGAGGCATTGTTTCACCCTTTTTTGTCCTCTTGCCCTGACTGACAGATTCAGCAATTTCCTGACATTTGTCCCATATCTCTTGAGAAACAAGCGGCTCATGAGTATTCTCAATTACTATCCAATATTCCTTGTCCTTTTTTACAACCTTATGATTCTTATAGGATACGGTAGTTGAACGAAGCTGATATAAGTTTCCGAGATAAATCGGATTATTTAGTATCTGCTTTACCGTTTTTGTTCCCCACAAGTGAGCCGTTTTGCGTGGATTGGGCTTTCCGAGTTTGGAATACATATAATCCGATGCAGTCGGAATACCTTCTGCATTTAGAGTGTCAGCAATGTGTCTTGGACTGATACCCTGTGAACGCATTTCAAATATTCGCCGAACAACACTTGCCGCCGGCTCGTCCACAACAGGCAGACGATTTTCATCATCACCCTTGACATACCCATAAGGAGCAAAAGTTGTACGATACTTTCCCGACTTCGCATTAGATTCAATAACAGCCCGAATCTTTTTGGACGTATTGGCAGCGTGCCACTCGTTGAATACATTCATTATAGGCATCATATCCATAGCAGTGCTGTCGGTGTTGAAAGTATCAACATTATCATTCAGAGCAATAAAGCGGATATTGTAGGTTGGAAAGATGTAGTCGATGTACTGACCAACCTGAATATAGTTTCTGCCGAAACGGGATAAGTCCTTAACAATGATAAGATTGATTTTTCCTGTTTTAGCATCTTCAAGCAAACGAGTGACACCGGGGCGGTCAAAATTTGTTCCGCTGTAACCGTCATCGACATAAATATCAACGATATTCCAACCTTGCTCGGTAACATAGCTTGTGAGAATACGCTTCTGATTTTCTATGGACAGGGATTCTCCTGCTCTCTCATCGTCCTTGGAAAGCCTTACATAGATCCCTGCATTGTAAATTGTCTGCTTTGGCATATTAAAAAACTCCTTTCTGTTCCAAAGCAGCTATCTTCGATATACATATTATATCATATATCTCAAAAGATAGCAATACTTTAAAGTGATAAATTACGCGATTTTTTCTGTTTTTTCAAATACCTCGGACATCGCACGAGTCAAGGCAATCGTTGAGATAACCTTGTCAATATCCTTGTTTCCGCAGAAATGGCTGTGGACTATGTATTCCTTGCCGTCCACGAAATATCTGTTTGTGCGAACCTGGGAATCTTTGTATTTCTCGTTCAGTTCGGTTAATGTTGTTCCTCTCATTTTGTTCCCTCTTTCTTTTTCGTCAAAATAAAAAAGAGAGCTATGAAACAAATCCGCAGATTTGCTCTTAGCTCTCTTTCGCTGTTCCGCCCCGCTCCTTTGGGACGCCATTATTCAATTTTTAATAAATCTTGGGCAATCACATTATAACTAATCTTAAATGCTTAGCTATATTATACTATACAAATTTGCTTTTGTCAAGAGGTTTCAGAAAATTTCTTTAACTTTTTTGATTAGGTTATTGAGAGGAATCGAAAAATATGATATAATCTATTTGAGAATATTTTTACGGGAGGGCGCTATGACGATAGGTGAAAAAATCAAAAATGCAAGAAATCTTCGTGGGCTTACTCAGAAAGAACTTGGAATGAAACTCGGCTTTGATGAAAAATCTGCAGATGTCAGGATCGCTCAATATGAAAGCGGCACAAGAACTCCAAAATCGGAATTGCTGTCGGAGATAGCTGCCGTACTTGATGTAAATATCAATTCTCTGAAAAATCCGTCTTTGGAAAATACAGAAAACTTCATTCATTTGCTTTTTGATCTTGAGCAGGAATCGAAAAAATTGCGCATTAACAATTTTTCTATAATCTCAGTTTCCGATGAACTTGGAAATCCGCAGCCTGCACTTCAATTTCACAATCATCTGCTGAATAAATTTCTTGAAGAATGGCAGCTTCGCAGAAAAGAACTGAGTGAAAAAATCATAACCGAAGAAGAATATGCGGAATGGATGATGAATTTTCCTGCCACTTCCGATAGCTGCGGCAAAAGTGAGCCAATCCAAAAGTGGAGAAAATGAGATTCAACCCGGTTGAATATGATTTGTGATGAAGATATCCGCAAGCGATGAAAAGTCATATGACTTTATGGGTAAAAGCCCGCAAGCGTGGAAAAGATACGTATCTTTTCGGAAACACTCGCAAGCGATGAAAAACTGTACAGTTTTCATTTCGGATAGCCGTATTTAGGCATTATGCTTGCTTCACATAGGCATTTAGAAAAATATACTTCTGATTTTTTTAAACATTATTTGGGTGTTAGGGGCAGACAGCTCCTAACAAGCCGTCAGCGGAGCTTGACGGGAAAAGGTGTACCTTTTCTGCACTTGCGACATTCTGCCAACCTCTTTTTCAACCTTTTTAATTCAATGTGTTTACAACTTTCTTGTGAGCTGATTTAAGATTTTCTTTATTATACCCGTTTTGACGGTTTCTAACAAAATCCAGAAAATAGCATTGAGCCTTTCTCCCATTTCAGCAATTGCAACGGATTTGTCCGTAAGCTCGGCTATATGTTTTTCTGTTTCGGAGGTTTTGGCTTGTTCGGCAGAAAACTCCTATTTCAGTTTGTCAATATGTTTGATTAATTTTTCTCTCTCTTTAACAAGCCGATGGTATTCGTCTTTATACAGCTGATATTCTTTATGCCACTTTTCCGTTTCGGAATTCTGATTCACGATTTCAGCTTCAAGCCTTTTCACCTTATCCACAAACTAAGCATTTCCCGAAACAGGCTTCAAAAGCTCCAGTGCGGTTTTATCCATATATCATTATCTTTAAAATAAATCTTGATCAATTGCTTTACAATAAAACAGCAACCTTGACTTTCGGATTTTTACGAAGTCAAGGTTGTTGCGTTTATATTTATCAATTATTACTTATTTTTGCGTTTTAAAGCTATGCATATTCCTATAATAGCGGCAGCCGTAGCGGATATTGCCGCTATGATCGGAACAGCAATATTTTTCTCTTTCTTATGGACTATAAACTCGGTAACGGACAATGGCTTTAAGCTATATTCAAAGCTGTTGTCCGATATTTTGTCAATTCCGTCAAGGCAATGTATCTCGGAAGAATCTCCGTAAAGAGAATACACCTCGGCATCGGAATATTTATTATCCGAAGAAAGAGTAATTCGGACAGGGGTTTCCTCGTGAACAGACCTGTTCGTTACGATTATCTTAACAATGTTCTCATTGTCATCTTCAATTGAAGAATATACGGAAATATCCTCATTATCATACTCACTTTTAACAAGTGTATTTCCAAAGCCGTTACCTGCACCGTCGTAATTAGTAAACATATTTATTGCTGCAAGCTGATATTCATTCTCATCAAATGACCATATTGTTGCAAAATACACTCCGTTTTCCGCAAATATTCCCAGAGTGTCAGCCTGTGCCACCGCTCCTGAAATGTGATCTCCGCCGCCAAAATTATACTCGGTAAAGGCTATTTTGGTTCCGGGGTAATATGTATCAATAGACTGCTGTAAATTGGGAATCAAAGGGAAGAATTCTGCACCTGTGTCGGTTATCCAGCTGTCCTCGTGATAATTTTCATCGTACAGAGAACGCACACTGTCAAGACGTGCCTTTACGCAGTCATCATTATCATAATGATTGCAGGAACGTTCGCCGCACACTCCCTTTGCTTCGGTATAATAATGGATATCCAGCACATCCAGAAGGCGTGTGCTTTTTTCCTGTTCTGCCTTTTTCATTTCGTCAAGGTAATAATCTATAAACCAGCGATAACTGTTTTCTGATTTCAGTTCAGTCCAGTCGGATGCGCCTGCAAAAGAATCAAAAGCGGAATATCCAAAAAGAGAGGGGCCGAATACTTCTGCTCCGCTGTCCATTTCCTTCACAAGAGAAGCAAGATCAATGGATTTTCCGATAAGCTCCGAACATAAAAGCGGTTCAGTCTGAACAAGACTGTGGGTATGGTGCCAGAGTGCAGGTTCGTTATCAAGCGCAAACGCCTTAATGCCTGTTTCGCTGTCCGATTTTCCCACATTTTCAAAGAGATAATTCAAATATTCGTCCATATAAACGCAGTCGTCTTTTTTATCGGGTTCAAGGGACAGATCACCGTTTTTACGGTTGACAACCTTCTTCCAATATTCGGAGGGAGCCGTCATATCTTTCTTTAGCTGACCTCTTTTGCTTGATGAAACATATCCCAGCATCTGAAGCGTAAGCAAAGTATATGGAACGTTTCCGTTTTTTGCCTCATATAAAGCGTTAAGCGCCGCTCCTCCGGGAGCCTGCTTAAACTCCTGCGCTGCTTTGGTTATCAGATACATATCGGCAGTATTATGCCAGTCAGAGCCAGCATTTGACATATTGTTTTCCCAGTTGTATGCAGACATTCTGTTTCCGCCTAAACGGAATGATTTTGCAGAAACCGTACTCAGATCAACGCCACTGTTTACTCCATAGATGTATGGCGATACAGCTTTATGCCCTTCCGAAGGATAAACTGTGATATCTGATGCAGACTGCTCGGCTGTAACCGTTCCGCCAAGTGAAGCACACACCAGCAGAGCAGCAAGTGCGGCTGAAATTCTTTTTATATTCATGGCTGTACTCCTTTAAATTATTTACTATCATAATAACATTTTATAGTCATTCCGTCAATTAAAAATAATTAGCCTTTTTCTTGTGTTTTGTTTCAAAAATTACAATACAAATAAAATAATATAGAATTTATCGGACTTCGCCAAAAGATAATCCGATAAAAAATCAAAATCAACTATTGACAGACATAAAGAAATGCATTATACTTCTACTGAGGTGTTCGGAATGAATACAAAGATAAATCAGTATCTTTATCCCTTCATTGGGCAGGTCAGAGATCTCCCCGTATATCTGACAGGAATAGGAGGGACAGAATATCAGGGCAGGATAAAACGCCCCGAAGGCTACTGCTGGCATCAGATATTATACTGCGCCGACGGCAGCGGAACGCTCCTGTATGGAAATATCTCCGTAAAAATATCAGCAGGCTGCTTTTTCTTTCTTCCTGCATTTTATCCCCACGAATACTATCCGGATGATAAAAAATGGGACATTCGCTGGACTGTTTTTGACGGATATGCCTGTACGAAAATGCTGAGTGAGTTTAATATGAATAAGCCTGTAATAATATATCCCGAGGACGGGAAGCTGCTGAGTAAACTATTTGATAAAATGTACGTTGCTCTGAAAACCGATAAGATATACGGTAACTTCACCTGTGCGGGACTTGTTTATCAGTATCTTATGGAATTTCACCGGCTTGCGGATTCTGACAAAGCAAACGGGTTCTCGGATAAAAGCAATATTCTTATGCCCGTGCTGAATTACATTGACGAAAATTTCCGCAATAATTTTTCTATGACAGTTCTTTCGGAAATTGCAGGTGTTTCACATCAATATCTTTGCAGAGTATTCAAGCAGATCATGAATATCCGTCCGAATGAATATGTGGTGTGCCGCAGATTGACTGAGGCAAAGCGACTGCTTGCAGAAACCGATCTGTCTGTTTCGGATATTGCCGAACATTCGGGTTTTTCCGATACAGGATATTTCTGTACCGTTTTTCGCAGACGGGAAAAAATAACTCCTTCTGAATACAGAAAGCTGCATAACACAAGCAATTTATCGTAAAAACACAAAAGAGGTGTACTATATGAAAGAATTATTTAACGACAACTGGAGTTTCAGTAAGACTTCTCCCGAAAAAGCTGCGGAGGAGTTTACCCCTGTTCAGCTCCCACATGACTGGCTTATTTACAACGCAAACGACCTGTACGAAAGCTCCTACGGTCACTACCGAAAGGTGTATGATTTCGGCAGCGTAAGCGGCAGGAGCATACGCCTTTATTTCGAGGGTGTGTATATGGACTGCACCATTTATGTCAATGGCAAGGCAGCCTTTGACTGGAAATACGGCTACACCTCCTTTGAAGCGGACATCACACCTTATCTTCACGACGGCGAAAACGAGATATACGTCCTTGTGCGGCATCTTGCACCTAACAGCAGGTGGTATTCGGGAGCAGGTATTTTCCGTGATGTGTGGCTGATAAATTCTCCCGAAAGTCATCTTGTAACGGACGGTGTGTATTTCCACGCAGAAAAGCAGAACGAAGGCTGGCTCTGCAATATATCCGCTGAAACAGAAAATGCGGAGGGAGCGCAGCTGCAGTTTATTTTGAAAAATGGTGAAAAGCTGCTGTTTTCGGGGGAATATCCTGCGGAAAAGCTAACTTCCGCAGAGTTTACCCTTGACGGACTTGACGAAAATGATATTTGGGATATTGCTTCGCCCAATCTCCTTACCCTTGAAGCTGTACTGCTGAAAAACGGCGAAGAAATTGACCGCATAGAGCAGAAAACAGGCATAAGGGATATTAAATTCACCCCGAATGAAGGATTTTTCCTTAACGGCAGACATATTAAGCTTCACGGCGTTTGCCTTCACCACGATCTTGGCTGTCTTGGCGCAGCATTCAACAAGTCTGCGGCTCGCCGTCAGCTTCAGTCTATGCTTGATATGGGCGTTAATGCTGTGAGAACGTCACACAACCCTCCTGCAATTGGATTTATGGAGCTTTGCGATGAAATGGGCATACTTGTGGACAGCGAAGCTTTTGATATGTGGGAGCGCCCCAAGACGGAGTACGACTACGCTCGCTTTTTCCCCGATTGGTACGAAAAAGACGTGGCAAGCTGGGTAAGGCGTGACAGAAACCACCCAAGCGTTATTATGTGGAGCGTTGGAAACGAGATATATGACGCTCACGTTTCTCCGAGAGGCTGTGAGGTGATAAAGCAGCTCCACGCCGCAGTAAGAAAGCACGACCCTCTCTGCAATGCTCCCACCACACATGGTTCAAACTATATGCCCTGGGAGGGCGCACAGCGCTGCTC
Organism: uncultured Clostridia bacterium; assembly: GCA_945876755.1. Taxonomy (GTDB): domain Bacteria; phylum Bacillota; class Clostridia; order Oscillospirales; family Ruminococcaceae; genus RGIG8773. The sequence goes on along the minus strand of CAMCPM010000010.1, from coordinate 6,481 downwards.
GGAGGAAGTCGACCTTGTTGGCTACAATTACGGTGAGAGCCTTTATGCAGCACATCATAACGCACATCCCGACTGGAAAATATACGGCAGCGAAACTACCGCAGGCGTAAAAAGCAGGGGAGTGTATCATTTCCCGAGAGATGCGGCATTTCTTACACATGAGGACCTGCAATGCAGCTCTCTGGGCAACTGCCGTGCAGGTATCTCCGCCGATACGCCCCAGAAGATAATCGCCCTTGACCGCGACTGTGACTACTGCGCAGGAATGTTTATCTGGACAGGCTCGGACTATATCGGAGAGCCTACCCCTTACTCCACCAAAAATTCGTACTACGGCAGCATTGACACAGCAGGACTTAAAAAGGACAGCTTCTATCTTTATCAGGCTGCATGGACGGACAAGCCTGTGCTTCATCTTATGCCTTACTGGGATTTCAACGAGGGGCAGATGATAGATGTTGTGGCTTACACCAATCTTCCCGAAGCGGAGCTGTTCCTTAACGGCATAAGCCTTGGCAAAAAGCATCCCGTGGAGTACACCGTAACATGGAAAGTCCCCTACGAAAAGGGAGAGCTTCGCATTTTCGGAAAAACAAAGTCGGGTGAGATAATTGAGGACGTTAAGCATTCCTTCGGCGACAGCGCAAGGCTTGTACTTAGCTGCGAAAAGCGTACCGTTTTTGCAGACGGCGAGGATATTGCAGTTGTGGAAATTTCCACAGTTGATAAAGACGGTCACGCCGTTGAAAATGCCCGTGACAGGGTAAAAATACAGGTAGCAGGGGGCAGGCTTGTTGGCTTTGACAACGGCGACAGCACCGATTACGAAAGCTACAAATCCGCAGAGCGCAAGCTGTTCTCCGGCAAGGCTGCGGCTTATATCGTACCTGACACGCAGGCAGGTGAAATTATTGTAAAAGCCTTTGCCGAGGGTCTTGAAGGCGCAGAACTTGTTATAGAGAAAACCGCAGGAAATGTGCGCAAGGGCGTGTCCTGCACGGAAAATATCACCGAAGTGACAAACGGAAAAGTACCCGTAAGGAAGATAGAGCTTGTCCGTGATACGGGAGAAAAACTTACTCCCGAAAGTCCGTCAAGCAGGATAACTGCAAAAATTCTGCCAGAAAATGCAGGCTTTGGCGACATTGTATGGAGCGTTGTCACAAACAGCGGAATACCCACCAACACCGCCGCTGTTTCCGCTGAGGGAAATACAGCCCTGCTTACGGCTTCGGGTGACGGAGCATTCAGACTTCGCTGTTCCTGCTCAAACGGAAAACCTCAGGCGGAAGTCTTTTCGGAGTATGAGTTTACTGCGGAAGGCTTCGGTCAGGCATACTTTGACCCTTACGAATTTCTCCCTGCCTGTCATTATACATACAGCCTGTCGGTCATGGACGAGGTTTCAAAGGGCGGCGTAAACATCAAGGCAAACAACAATATTGTTGGCTTTACAAAGACAGATTTCGGCAAATACGGCACGGACAGCTTCCTTATCCGTGTAATAAACTGGCATAAAAACGACCCATTTGGCTTCCGTCTGTGGCTTGGCAAACCGGGTGAAATCGGCTCGGAGTGTCTTGGAGAGTTCACCTATCAGGCGGATTTCATATGGCAGACCTATCAGGACAACAGCTATACTTTGCCTCGAAAGCTGACGGGAGTGCAGGACATTTACTTTGAGTTCGACAAGACCGACCTGCGCATCGACTTCGGTGGCTTTAAGTTTGAACCGAAGCTGAAAGCCTATGAAAAGCTGAACGCTTCGGACTGCGACCTTATCCACGGCGACAGTTATGAAATATCTGGTGACAGGATAACGGGCATCGGAAACAACGTATTTATTGATTTTGAAGATATGGATTTTGCAAAGGGCGTTTCCGAGGTTCGGCTGACGGGAAGAACTCACCACGATAACGATTCTATCCACCTGCATTTTGCGGACGAAACGGGAGTGGTGCTTAAAGAGATAATTGAGTTCCCGTACAGTGAGGATTACACCGCAGTTTCGGTAAAGCTGCCCTCTGTGCAGGGTAAAATGACCGTGAAGCTGCAGTTCCTGCCCGGCTGCGCATTTGATTTTGAGAGCATTGAGTTTATTCAGCAGGAATGAAAATAAAGTCCTTAATTTGGATTTACTGCTTTTATGAAAATGTCAAGAGATATTACTAATGAAACTTATTTGCTTACAAACAATGCAAAGCGTTACCATTCGGGATGAATGGTAACGCTTTTTATATCGAAATATAGCTGCTTTGGTGAGTGTGTCCATATGTAATATTCACAGTAATTGCTACACATGAATGTTACCAGCATATAAAAAATGATGATGTTAATGAAAATTTTATTGAAGAAGCTAAGCCAAAACGTACATATAAACCACATTAATGCTACACTCCTGCTGAACAGCGGAGTTGACCTGAAAGTTGTATCTGAACATTTAGGACATTGCGATATAGGCGTAACAGCAAACGTGTATGCCGATGTTCTCAAAAGCACAAAAGCAAAGGTGGCAAATTTAATTGAATTAAAACTTGAGTAAAGATACAAAAACCTCCCTGCGGTAACAGGGAGGCTTTTAAAGCAATATTTGGTTGTCCAAAAGTTGTCCAAATTGATGAATAACACGCCCCAAACCGCAGAAATACGAGGTTTGTAAGGGCTGAAATTATCTCTTTGAGTTCTATTAAACGCTTTTTCCAACTTTTCTGTTATTCTCTAATTTGCAGAAAAAGCAAGGTTTTAAGCCGTTTTTCGTGCTTTTGATTTTTCTGTCTTTTTGTAATTTTTACACTTTGACGTAACTTTAAACATCAAATAAACATCAAATAAACTACTTATTTTTCGGATGTGTGCCGTTCATAGCTTCAGCGGTTTCTGTACTCATTTGCTCAAACAGAATATCTAATTCATCATCTGTCAGTTCTTCTCCGTTTCTCTGTTTTTGAAGAACAAGTTCAACCTTGCTTTTATGTTCGTTTTTATCAGCAAAAAACTTTTCTCTTATTTCTTTTGGAAAATAATCAGCTGGTTCAGAATATCGAATTTTGTTCGCCATTTTATCACCCTCACACATTATAAATGATGTAGCTTTTTACCTAGCAATCAGCTAGCAAAGCATTGCATTTGGCATATTTCATTTGAATATATCTTTGTGAATAATATAGTTCATCTGCAATTCTTTCAAATGTATATCCCTCATATACCTTTAATTCAACTATTTTTCGGGATAGTTCATCAGAAATACTGCTTATTCTATCTCTAATATCTTGCAATTTATTATCAGTATCAACTATATCTTCAGATACTTCATTTATGTAATTCAAGCATTTTTTATTTTTTGATATATCGTATAATGCTTGTACACGCTCGATATCAGCCTTTCTGCACTCATTAAGCAGAATATACTTTCTATACATCAACTCACCACCAAGAAAGCTGTTTTCGGTAGTTCGCCTGAAGCATATACATACAAGGCATTGATGCACGGCGAACTGTTGGAAAGCTATGAAAGCAGATTTAATATGTTTCTTGACGGTCGATTTGAAGAAATGTCAGATGATGAATAATCAATTCGGGGGTGCTTATGAATATTATCGTTAAGCAGTTTTCAAAAGATGATATTGAAAGGTTTATGGACAATTCAGGAATGAAAACTTTAGATGTTCAATTACCTTTTGCAATACAGTATTTTGATAAAGTATCATTTACAGATTTGTACGGAAATCGCATACAATGTAAACTTAAAAAGAAATATCCAAGAAGTACAAAGGCGGTTCGGATAGACGATATATGCGAAATGATGTTGTGTATTTATAATCCGTCAGATGAACAAATCGAAAATCTAACAAAATAAAACCGAATATATTGATTGATAAGAGCCATTGTGATATAATAGTCACAGAGGCTCTTATTTTGCGTTTGATTTCGTTTCTCAAACTTTCAATATCAGCAAGAATATCATCCAGCTTTACAACAGGCAGATTATAACCTTTCTGCTTCAGTACATCACACAAAGAACGATAGCAAAGATAATTCTTGAAATACATTCCTGATATACTTTCGACCTCGCTTTTTGTCGGCTTCTCCAAATTCTTAATAATGTTAAGTGTAGATTCAAACGCTTCAGGAATTTCCTTTTCTGTAACGGAAACAACCTTTGATTTCACGCTGTCCAGCACATCATCAACAGCACTCATAATTTCGTTTCTTGCATCAGCTAAAGTCTTTTCGTAAACATCCTTTGCAGAAGAAAGCCTGTCAGCCTGAAAATCTTCTTTGTATTCTCTCATAATCTGATTTCTGACATTTTCCCAAAGTTCAGTTGCTTTATTATAGGTTTCTGCGTAAATTTCCAAATTGCTAATAATCTTTTCTTTAATCATTGTTTTTACTCCTTATTTTTCATATAGATATTTTTTGTTTGATTTTTCACTTTTAAGACATTCAATGCGACCGCTTTTCACCTTTTTCCCGACAATCGCTGAATACTCTTTTGCCATTTCGTCAAGTTTTGACTGCACCTTTGCCCCTTTTTCGCTTTGCTGATAGGCGTATCTATCCAGCATATCTTGATAGCTCAATTCACATCACCTCGCTTTCTGTCAAGCTGTCAATCATATATACTATTTCTTTTTTTATATATCAATTTTTTCTATGCATTATTTTTATACTATAAAAGGGATAGCATTTCAGATTGACAGATTGACATTTAGTGTATTTTTCTGAAGAACTGACAGCGTATATTCTGTATGCGTTTTGTGTGCGTTTCCATTCCGTATTCATTGCATATCGTTCTTGAAAAATCTTTCTGTTGTTTTGGCTCGGCTGATATGGTAATACAAAACGCTTTATAATCGTTATACAGTCCGCTAAAACCGTTTTTAATCGGTTCACGCAACAGCAAATCTTCAGTAATTTCACAATCCTTTATCCATTGCAGAACTGTATCATTTTCAATCTTGAAACTTTCAACGGCATTTTGGCTTGTTTCACCCTCTGAAAATCCGTTGTTTTCAATCAAGCTGAAATATCCTTGAATAGCCATATTCAGCAATGCAGACAAACATTCATTGTAACGTGTGCTTCAATCTTTATTCCCATAGCACAATACCAATTCAGTTTATTGCTTTCGATAGGAAAGGATTTCGGTAGAAGCATTGTTATATGAACACCGTGTTCCGTCTTGATTGCATTATACTTGTAGCAGTATTCTTCAAGATAGCTAATGACAGCTTCACTTCTTGGCTTTCCGTTTAGCGGTTCTTCTAATTCTTCGGTATTATGGTTATAATCGTCAATATCTATCCTGACTATTGTATTCTGCTCATAAACACCGCAATAATCACCGCTTGGCGGTTCGTTATACAAGATTCTGTTTTCCTCTTTTTCAATCGGTCTTTTACCGCTTGTTTTCCAATATCCTATTATCAAACAGCTTCACCTCTTGAAAGAAACTGAATCAGGCTTTCAACATAGATATAATATTTTGTTCCCGACCTGAAATATTTAATCTTGTTTTGTACACAAAGATTTCTGATTGCTGAATACGGCAACCCTGTTAATTCCTGACATTGTTTAATTGTTTTCATCATTATTTACACCGCCTTTTTCGATTTCTTCAACTGCATTTTTGATTTTTGTGTAATGCTCTGCATCATACACACGCATCCACCTATAAATAGTTGGTTCTGAAATACCTATCTGTCTTGCTATTTTCCACATAGGAATTTCTTTCATTTTGATTAGCATTTTAAGACTTTTCAATTTTTTCTCACCTACCTATTGATTTTTAACATATCTTATGATACAATTATATCATCACAAAACTTTACTGTCTATCCACACAAAAATAATTTTATGTAGATAAGGAGATTTTTTATGACAACAGGTGAAGTAATTAAAGATTTGCTCGAAAAGAAAAAACGAACACAGGCAGACTTGGCACGACATCTCACAAAATGCACTGGCAAAGAAGTATCAACAAACACGGTTAATCGTTGGATACCAAACGAAAGCAACCCAAATAAAAAGGTTTATCCACCGTCAAACAAATATTTGCCAATGATTGCAGAGTTCTTCAACGTTTCTATTTCTATTTTACTTGGAGAAGCAGGCGAATGGGATTCAAAGTATCATCTTATGTTTTGTGCCGATTCAATCAAAAGAACTGAAAAATATTGTCAATGGCTTGAATCACTCGGTTATAGCATAGATAACGATTCGGCAAAGTGTGATAAAAACGGAAACATTATTATTGATGTGCCTGACAATATCACTATTTCTTGGATAGAAGATGATTACAGAGAAGAAAGAACTATGAAAGCTGTTGAATTTGATATGTTTATGAAACATATGGAAAAACTGCAAAGATTAGAGTTTGAAGATTATTATCAAAAATGGAATGATATAAAGGAGAGTGAATAGAATGGCAAATCGTAAAGTTGATACAGGAATAGTTCAAAGAGGAAACAGCTATTTC
>CAMCPM010000009.1 GCA_945876755.1 uncultured Clostridia bacterium | reverse complement strand
AAACTCTAAATATTCTTTTGTTTTTTCAGCTGTCTACTTGACAGGGGGCACTTCACATCAGATGCCGCCTGAATATTTGCTTTTTACTCCACGAGCCTTACCGTGCCTGACATGAGCGCTTTTTCCTCGCCGCTGTCAAGACGCACAAGAAGCCGTCCGATCTCGTCAATGCCTATACAGTCCATTGCTGTTGTAACCTCGTTATGCGTTACCTCGATACGCTTTCCGATAACGTTTGAACGCTTGCGGTATTCCTCAATGAAACTCTTGTCACGGATAGTTTCAAGCCGTTCCTCAAGGCAGTTCAGTACTTCAGCCGCAAGGACTCCCCTTGACACGGATTTTCCCGACTCCATCCGTATAGATGTGGCTATGTCCGCAATATTTTTCGGGAATGTAACATTCTGGACGTTTATTCCCATACCTACGATAGCATACTCAAGTCCGCCCTGTTCAACATTTACGGAAGCCTCGGTAAGTATTCCGCAGAGCTTTTTATTCCCTGCGTATATATCGTTTACCCACTTGATCTTGCAGTCTATTCCTGATACCCTTTCAATTGCTTCGGCAACTGCTACCGCTGCGCATGAAGTGATAAGCAGAGAATGTTCGACAGACAGCTCGGGTCTGAGAATAACGCTCATATATATACCCATTCCAAGCGGAGAATAAAAGCTTCTGCCCATTCTGCCCTTGCCTTGCGTCTGGACCTCGGAAATAACGGTCGTTCCGTGAACAGCGCCAAGCTGTGCAAGGCTTTTGGCAAAGTTGTTTGTAGAATCAATTGTCTTAAACACGTCAATTTTTCTGCCGAGATCTTTTGTCCTCAAATTCGGTACAATAGACTGTTCGCTGAGAAAATCATTCTCTTCGGAAAGACAATAGCCCTTATTTGTGACTGCACAAATAGTATAGCCTTCTTCGCGAAGTGCTTTAACGGCTTTCCAGACAGCGCTTCTGGTCATTCCGACGCTGCGTGCTATCTCACTTCCCGACACGCTCTTTCCTTTATTTTCCTCAAGAACAGCTAAAACCCTTTCCTTTAGCGGCATAAAAAACACCTCCGTTTTTTCTGAAACATAATATATAATCTGAAGAGGCACTTCGACGGCAAGTATTTAAATTGTCAATCGAATATACATAATAAGAATAACACATATTTTTAAAATAGTCAATCACCTTTTGGATTTTTTATCATAAACTGTTAAGTAAGAAGCCAATAATTTTTCAAGAGTGTGGTTTTTAATGATAGAAATTCTTTTACTTATAACTGCGGTAAGTATCGACAGCTTTGCGGCGGCTGTCGGGATAGGCGGTTCGGGAATTAAAATTCCGCTGCGTTCGGCGGTGATAATAAGCTTTATCGGGACGCTTTTTCTTTCCTGCTCGGTTGCCTTTGCGGAAATCATCAAGCTTGCCGTTCCCGAAACGGTATGCGGTATAATTTCCTTTATGCTGCTTATAGCTTTGGGAATTTTCAATCTTTTCCAGAACTTCTTCAAAAGGCTGCTGAGCCGCAGAAGTCCGCCGAAAACCAATCCGGTTATGCTGTTTTTTGACGGTACAGCGGCGGATACGGACAATTCCAAAAGCATATCCCCCCGTGAAGCGGTCACACTTGCAGTTGCACTTTCGGCAGACTCCCTTGTAACAGGCGTCAGCGCAGGTCTCAGCGAAATATGTCTTCCGCTTCTTGCCTTTGGAGCTTTTGCCGCAGGTATGCTTTCTATATGTATTGGCTGTCTGCTGGGGCGAAAAATCATTTCAACGCTGAAAATCAATCTCGGCTGGCTTTGCGGAGCTGTTCTTATACTTCTTGCGTTCATACATTAAAAAACAGGGGTATCGTAATGATACCCCTGAAATTTATTTTGCATAAGATTTTTTATTTTACTGCATCTCTGCAACCTTTGCCTGAAGCTCTGTATTTACTTCGTCAACAAGCATAATGATCGTATCTGCAATAGCCTCTCTGTTGGAAGCCCAGTCTGTACCGTGAAGTGCAGCTCTTGTACCTACATTATCGCCGCCCTGTGTTGTGTAGGAAGCGATATCTGTTGAACAGCCGGAAGCAAGGTCAACAACAGGATACTGAACAGCAAGCTCGTTGATCTCCTTGAGGTTTGCGATGATCTCGTCGGAAAGCTTGGAGTCGTCCTTCTTCTTTCTGTCGGAGATTGCGATAGTGCCCTCGTCGTTTCCTGCTACGATATTACACTCAGCAAAGAGTACAGCACCTTCGGGGTTTGCAGCACCCTTACAGAGAGCATAACCGTTTACCTTAGCAGCCTGATATGGGTTGGAGCCTGCCGGTGAAGGAACCGGTGCAACGCCTATGTTCTCAGGTTCGATCTTGTGAGTCCATGTTTCGGGAGCGCCGTCAACAGCGTATGGTCCGATAATATAGAAGAGCTGTCTGCCCTCGCCCATCATCTGAGGCTGCTCCTGCCATGTGAACTGCTCTCTGGGGAATACAAGACCTGCTGTAAAGAGGTCATACTGGAAGTTCATTGCCTTTTCAAATGTAGCGTCGTTGAGGTTACATACCAGCTGACCGTTAACGCTTCCTACTGTAGGAACGCCGCAGGAAAGAAGGAGAGAGTTCTCTGCCCAGTAGCCGTCAAGACCCCACTGGTCGTTCTCTTCATCAACAAATTCGGTAAGCATTTCCTTGAACTTGTCCCAGTTCCACTCGCCGGCCTTGTAAAGCTCCCACGGGTCGTCAAGACCGTTGGCTTCGATCGTAGCTTTGTTATAGAAAACAACCTCTTCGGCAGTAACGCTTGTTACGAGTGAGAAGTGCTTGCCGCCGAAGTTGTAAAGCTCCATAGCATTTTTGGTATTCTGCCAGATAGCGGAATTCATATCAATGTAGCTATCAATAGGCTGGAACATTCCGCTGATGATGCCCTTAGGGAAGTTGTAAACATCGTCGCCGGGGAAGATATCAATTCCCTCGCCGCCGAGAACGTATGTAGAAAGGTCGTTATAGCGGTTCTCCCATGTTGTGGAGTAATCCTTAACTGTACAGCCGTACTTTCTTTCAAACATATCAAGGCCTACAGCCTTTGAAGCACCGTTTGTACCGGGATTGATAGGATAGTGTGCAAGCCACTTTACTTCTTTATTTTCAGGTTCTGCGTCACGAAGCTGAGTCATAGCGTTTTCGATAAGCGTTTCTTCATCTTCCTTCAGACCTTCTGTATTGATATCAACTGTTACGGCAGTAGTAGTAACGATTTCAGCAGTAGTGGTCTCTTCGCCTGCATTTCCGCCGCCTGCATTGTTTCCGCCTGTGCTTCCGCTGTCATCGCCGCCGCAGGCAGTAAAACCGGCAGCCATTGTCAGAGCAAGAACACCGGAAAGAATTTTCTTGGTATTGTTCATAATTAACCTCCTAAAAAAGTTTATATAATTATTATACTTCAAAAACCGTCAAAGGTCAAGAAGAAAATAAAATAAAAAACAGTCAAAATACACAAAAAAATGCTTTATTTTGAGACTTTTATCCCATTTTGAGCATACGGTCAATGCAGACGGAAGCTTTCTCAATAAGTTCGTCAGACAGCTTTATCTCAAGTCCGCCGCCGTTAAGCGCTTTATATACGTCCATAAGTGTGGTGCGCTTCATATCGGCGCAGATAAGTCTTTTTGACAGCGGATAAAACTCCTTTTCGGGACAGACAAACTGGAGATGCTCGGCAATGGAAATTTCAGTACCGATAATAAACTCCTTTGCTTCGGAGTTCATTGCATATTTCACGATGCCGCTTGTTGAGCCTACATAATCGGCGTGCTTTGCCACGTCGGGAATACATTCGGGGTGGACAAGCAGCAGGGCGTTAGGGTGCTTTGCCTTTGCTTCAAGGGCTTCCTCTTCGGTGATCGCTGCGTGTACCGGACAGCCCCCCTGAATAAGCTTCAGCTGCTTTTCGGGCAGGCTCTTTGCTACAAATGAGCCGAGGTTGCAGTCGGGAATAAACAGTATCTTGTCATTCTCTATCTTTTTGCATATCTCAACTGCCGATGCGGACGTTACACACACGTCGCACTCCGCTTTAAGCGCTGCTGTGGTATTTATATACGCCACAACGGTATGGTCGGGATTTTCCTTTTTAAGCCTTTTCAGTTCTTCGGGAGTGAGCTGTTCCGCCATAGGACAGCCGCAGCCCTCCTTTGCGAGAATGACCTTTTTCTGCGGAGAAAGCAGCTTGCAGGTCTCAGCCATAAAATGTACTCCGCACATAAGCACGGTATCGTTCGGGTCGGTTTTGGCAAGCTCGGAAAGTCTGAAGCTGTCGCCTGTATAGTCGGCGATCTCCTGTATTTCCTCTGCCTGATAGCTGTGGGCAAGTATAGTTATGCCCTTTTCCTTTTTTATGCGCAGTATCTCCTGCTGAATGTCCTTTATCATAGCAATTGCCCTTTCATGATTTATTTCTTTACGATATCTTCAATGCTGATGTTCTTTTCCGCCAGTCCGAGAGCGCTGTCAACAGGCAGCGAAAAGCATATTCCTCTGTTTTCGGTAAGTATTCCCGCCGCATTGAGGATACTCTGCATGACCTGTTCCCTATCCTCTCTGCCTACGACTATCAGCACCACGTCCTTTTCGGGCTGGATGGAAATTCCCAGAAACTTTGCGGCTTCTTCTCCTCCGAGTCCGAGTCCGTGAAGAAGCGTTCCGCCTCTTGCGCCTGCCGATTTTGCCGCCTCCTTGACGACTTCAAAGCCGCCGCGGTTTACTATCGTCAATATAAGCTCATATTTGAAATCGGTCATATCTGCTTTTCCCTCCGTTTCAGGTTTCGTTCCGTTAAGTGCAAAGGCTGTTCCCGACGCTCCCGTAAGCGGTATCGTAAAGGCTATTCCCTTTCCTGCCTCGCTCAGGCTGAGCTTTTTGTTGAATATATTGTACAGTTCCATAACTCTGTCATTGGCAACAAAAGAAACGGCAGCTATTTTCTTGTTGTCGCCAAGTCCGAGATAGTCAAGCATTGCCGAATCGGCGGCGCCGTGTCCGTGAAGAAGAAAACGGCACGGTATGTTTTCGCTTGCGAGTATGCTTTGAACATCCTGCATACAGCTGTAATCGGCGATAAGAAACATTGCTTTCATTATACCGTTTCTCCTTTCCCATTATCGGTAAACACCGCTTTGTCGCAGGCGGCGTCAAGAGTGATCGGGAATACCTGTCCCGAAGCGGTTTCTTTGACGGGTACGCTCTTGAATTTGCTGACAAGTCCTAAAATTTGTATTGCCAGAAGCGGAGTCATTGCAACCATTGCCACGATACCAAATGCGTCCTCGGCGATTTTTCCGCCCTCAACGGCGCTGCAGGCTCCCATTGCCAAAGGCAGCAGAAATGTTGCGGTGAGAGGTCCGGAGGCTACTCCGCCTGCGTCAAAGGCTACCGATGTAAAAATCGGAGGAACTATACAGCTGATTATCAGAGCAAGCGCATACCCCGGAATAAGGAACCACATTATTGATATGCCTGTAAGCACACGAAGCATGGAGAGTCCCACCGAAGCTGCAACACCGAGTGCAAGGCTTGTTTCAAGGGCACGGGCTGAAATTCTTCCCTCGGTAATGGTTTCTACCTGCTGCTTCAGAACGTGTACGGCTGGCTCGGCTGATACTATAAAATAGCCGATTATCATTCCTATAGGCACAAGCACCCACGCAAAGCCGTTTCCTGCAAGGCTTTCGCCTATATACTGTCCGATAGGCATAAATCCCACGTTTGCACCTGTGAGGAACAGGACGAGTCCTAAATATGTAAAGCCCAATCCCACAAAAATTTTAAGCATTGTTTTTTTATCCAGCCTGAGAAAGATAACATCAAACAGCAGGAAAAACGCTACTATAGGCAGCAGCGCAGAGGCTACGTCCTTAAAATAGTGAGGAAAGGCGTAAAGGAACTCGCGGAACGCCTGAGCTACCGAATCATAGCTGCCCGGCTGTGAAAGCACCTGTTCCGCTGTTTCGGTATTGTTCAGCGCTCCCAGGATAAGCACGGTCAGGATAGGTCCTATCGAACACATTGCAACAAGACCGAAGCTGTCCTCGGCGGAGGTTTTATCGCCGCGTATCGAGGAAAGACCCAGACCGAGAGCCATTATAAACGGAACGGTGATAGGTCCTGTGGTAACTCCGCCGGAGTCAAACGCCGACGGGATAAAACTTGGCGTTATAAGCGGCGAACAGGCGAAAATAAATATCAGCGCATAAAAAATTATAAATACTGCCGATATCCTTATCTGCAAAAAAATTCTCAGAAAGGCAAGTGCAAGGAAAAGTCCTACGCCTATGCCAACTGACCATATCATAACATTTGTATCAGCTATCGGAGTCTGCTCGGCAAGGACTTTTAAGTCGGGCTCGGCAACGGTCACAAGTACGCCGATAACAAAGCAGATGGGAAGGATTATCCAGACCTTTCTCAGACGGGTAAGCTTTGCGCCGATCTTTTCGCCTATGATTATCATTGACGTATCTGCGCCCAATGTGAACATTCCTATGCCGACTATCAGCAGTACCGTTCCCACAAAGAACATGAAGAACAACTCTCCGCTGATCGGAACGACTGTTACCGTAAGAAGAAAAACCACTGCTGCAACAGGCAATACTGAGCCAAGTGACTCTTTGATTTTTGCAATAAGGTTCTTTTTCACGCCGCATCGCTCCTTTACAAAAATATTTCCTTAATTATAACATACATGAAAAATTTTTTCAATATGCCCGATAAATAAAAAAGCAGCCTGATTTTCAGGCTGCTTTGACTGCTTTGAAAAATTAGTCTCTGTGGGGTGAACTGCTTACAACTTCAATTGCTTTAGCTACGGCTACGTCAATGTCAATAGTATTCTGATACTTGGTAGCGTCGATCCTGCTAAAAAGCTCTCCTTTGTGCGAATTGACATACTTTGGTTTAAGCGAATTAAGAGCCATTGCCAACATATCGCCCTTGCACCTTTCGCACTTGCAGCAATCTGCATCTGCCAAAAGAGAATCAAGACGTTCAATTACAACACTTTCCATGACATTAACAACCGACATTGCAATCTTTCCTTTCTATACTGTCATATAAACCGATTCAGATCTTAACGTTTCTGTTGATAACTTCTATGCACATTCTTCCGTTATGGTAAGGACACTTCCACGGGTTGACCATATCAACGGTCTGCATTGGCTCGCCGTCAAAAGTGACCTCGCCCCACCACTCGGAATTTTCACGTTTATCGGTTTGCTTGGTTTCTATCCAGTTGAAAACTTCTTTTGCCGCATCAAGGAATTTCGTATCTCCGCCCTGCTGGAATGCGTTTATAAATCCTACAACGCTTTCCGCCTGGACCCACCAGACACGCTTTTTGTCGATTTTATCATTTTCACGCTCGTTATTAACGGCGCCGTTTTCAAAAGCAATATTATAGATATTATCGGAAATTCTCAGGTTGATAAAACGCCAATCCGCCATAAGCCTTCTGTCGCCGATAACCTCGCAGGCACGGTCGATAAGCCATGTTGCTTCGATATCATGACCGTATGAATGGATATCGCCTATCTGGTTAAGCTCACGGTCAAAGAAAACTCTCAGGCAGTTCTTTTCGCTGTTGAAAATTTTTGTCTTTGCGATATCAAGCAGGAACAGCAGTCTTTCCTCGACCTGTGCGCTTCTTGAATTGTCGCAGGCTTCAAGCAGAACGGTATATGCTTCTATCAGGTGCAGGACTGTATTCATGGTCTTGTCCGCCATAAGTCCGTTTTCTGAAAGAGCGTCGTTGGGGACAAGCTTCCAGTCAATGGACATTGCTTCAAGGTACGCAATATCATCGGTACACTTTTCCTCTACGGTATCAAAAAGCTCGAAAGCAAGGTCAAGAGCAGTTCTGTCCTTTGAAGCAAGGAAGTACGCCGAAAGGGCATAGATAGCAAACGCCTGATTATATGTATGCTTCATTGTATCGGCAGGCTTGCCGTCGTAAGTCATCATCCAGTATACGCCGCCGTTTTCATGGTCAACGCATTTTTTAAGGAACTCATAGGCATGACGGGCGTTATCAAGCATATAATCCTCGCCGAGAGTTCTGTAACAGGACGAATAAAACCACAATATTCTCGATGTAAGGATAACTCCCTTATCCGCTTTTTTGTCGACCTCGAGACTGTTATTCATAAAGCCGTAAAAGCCGCCGTTTTCATCATCTCTGAGCTTGTTCCAGAAAGGAAGAATACGCTCGGTCAGCTCTTTTTTACATTCTTGTACAAGCATTGAATTTTACCTCTTATAAAAATTTATCTATCTCCGAACTTGTTCATAACAAGACCGGTGATAAGCTTTGGATAGAAATAAGTGGACTTCTGGGGCATTTTTTCGGATGCAAGCGCAACATCCCGTATCTCGGAAACCTTGGTAGGATTCAGGATAAATGAACAGTCTGCGCCGTCAATATCGACCGCCTCAAGCGCCTCCTGACGGGAACGGGTATATGTAAGATTTTTCTGATTTGCCATATTTTCCTTGTCGATACCGAAAATTCTCTCCAGAACAAGGCTGTGCAGCACCGAAACGTCAAGTCCGCAGTATGCGTCGGACATATCGGGCAGAAGCTTCTTGACGGCAGTTTCGTCTTTAAGGGTCATAACATAGCACTTTCCTGCGCCTGCATACATTGCAAAAGCCTTTTTGCCGTCCTTATAAAGCTGGTTGAGAGAAGCCTGCATACGCTCCTCGCCGGGAGCTTCCGCAATTGTGAAGTAGGGCTTGCACGCATCAAGTATCTTCTCTGCATTGAATTCCGGCAGGTCACGGACGATTCTGTGGGTCGGGAAAACTACAAGTCCGGGATTTTCCATATTAACAAGCATCATAGCGATATAGCCGCTTTGGTCGCCGGCTGCTGCCTTGCCTTCGGCACAGAGGTGCTTATGGAAATTAAGGGCAGTCTCATAGCGGTGGTGACCGTCCGCAATATAGAGCTTTTTATCGGCAAATGCCGCTGTTACCTTAGCTATTACGTCCTTATCGGAAACGCACCACATTCTATGTACTGTGCCGTCCGGGTCTGTAACGGACATATCGGGCGCGCCCTTTGAGCAGCCGTCTATCATGCTGTAAACGGAGCCGTTCTCGTCCATATAAAGAGAATATATCTGGCTGAAGTTGCAGTAGGTCTCGCTCATAAGGTTGAATCTGTCCTGCTTTGCTTTAGAGAGCGTTTCCTCGTGGGGAAGGACTATGCCCTCGGAAAATTCCACAAGCTTAACAAGCGAAACAAAGCCCTTTAATCTGTTTCTTTCGCCGTTTGCGGTAAACTGCATTTCATAGACGTAGATGCTGTCCTCTCCGTCGCAGGCAAGGATCTGCTTATCCAGCCAGCTTTTCAGGGTATCCCCTGCCTCACGGTAGCGCTCGTCGCCGCCCTTTGGAAGCTCCAGACGGATAATATTGTAAGGATTCTCCTTGACGTACTCCTCACGCTGAGCGTCGGAGATAATATCGTACGGAGGACAAACCAATGTATTGAGGTTTCCTCCTGCCGAGGTATAGCGCATACCCTTGAAAGCCTTTATTTCAGCCATTTGCTTAATCCTCCGTTAATTCTGTAAATTATTTCAGATCCATTCCGCAGCATTTTTTATACTTTTTGCCGCTTCCGCAGGGGCAGGGGTCGTTTCTGCCGACCTTGCCGCTTACCTTGCGTGGAGACTGAGTGGTAGAGCCGTCTCCGGCTGTTTCGGCAGGCTTCATTACCTGCTCGCGCTTGGGAGCTTCTTCATTAGGCTTTATCTGAATTGTAAACAGCAGACGGATGGTTTCCTCACGGATAGATTCAACCATTGCATCGAACATTTCAAAGCCCTCGAAGCGGTACTCGACAACAGGGTTTTTCTGACCGTAGGAGCGCAGACCGATACCGCGCTTGAGCTCTTCCATATCGTCGATGTGAGCCATCCACTTGATATCAACGATTTTAAGCAGGATAACACGCTCCAGCTCACGGAGAACCTCTGAGCCGATCTTTTCCTCTTTCTGCTTATAGAAATCCATTGCTCTGCCCACAAGCTTGTCGATGATGTCCTGCTTGGAAGTATTTTCAAGCTCCTCGGTAGTGTAGCGGAAATCCTCATTTACTGTGAACAGACCCATAAAGCGGTCACGGAGACCTGCAAGGTTCCAGTCGTCCTTGATATTATCGTCAAGGATATACTGGTCGACCGTTTCGGATATCATATCCTGTATCATCTTGAGGATATACTCGTGGATATCCTCACCGTCAAGCACCTTTGCACGCTGGCTGTAAATGATCTGGCGCTGTGCGGACATAACATCGTCATAGTTAAGAACGTTCTTACGGATAGCAAAGTTTCTGCCCTCGACCTTTTTCTGTGAGGACTCGATTACCTTTGTAAGCATTTTTGCTTCGATAGGCATATCCTCTTCAACTTTAAGAGCTTCCATCATGCCTGTTATCCTGTCGCCGCCGAAAAGACGCATAAGGTCATCCTCAAGAGAGAGGAAGAAACGGCTTTCGCCCACGTCTCCCTGACGTCCGGAACGTCCGCGGAGCTGGTTGTCGATACGGCGTGACTCGTGACGCTCTGTACCGAGTATAAACAGACCGCCGGCTTCCTTTACCTTTTCTGCCTTTTCCTTTACCTCGGCGTCAAACTTCGCATAAAGCTCACGGTAGACCTTTCTTGCTTCGAGTATCTCCTCGTTATCTGTCTCGGCATAGCTGATAGCTTCGTTTATGATATCGTCCTCAATGCCGCGCTTTTTCATTTCCGCCTTTGCCATGAACTCGGCATTACCGCCGAGGATAATGTCTGTGCCTCGTCCTGCCATATTCGTTGCGATAGTTACTGCGCCGTACTTACCTGCCTGAGCAACGATCTCGGCTTCCTTTTCGTGCTGCTTTGCATTAAGTACGTTATGCTTGATACCCTTTTTATACAGCATTTTTGAAAGGATCTCGGACTTTTCGATAGATACTGTACCGACAAGCACAGGCTGACCTTTTTCGTGGCACTCCTGTATCTGGCGGATAGCCGCAAGGAACTTGCCATGCTCGGTCTTGAACACAACGTCCGGGTGGTCTATACGCTGAACGGGACGGTTTGTGGGTATCTCGATAACGTCCAGCTTGTATATCTCCTTGAATTCCTCTTCCTCGGTCATAGCTGTACCGGTCATACCCGAAAGTCTCTTATAGAGACGGAAGTAGTTCTGGAATGTGATGCTTGCGAGAGTTTTTGATTCGTGAGCGACCTTTACGCCCTCTTTTGCTTCAATAGCCTGATGCAGACCGTCATTGAAACGGCGTCCCATCATAAGACGTCCGGTAAATTCATCAACGATGATTACCTCGCCGTCCTTGACAACGTAGTCTATATCGTTCTTCATAACGCCGTTAGCCTTCAGTGCCTGGTTTACATGGTGAAGGATAGTTGAATTTTCGGCGTCGTAGAGGTTTACCACATTGAAATATTTCTCAGCCTTTTTAACGCCCTGACGGGTAATTGTAGCGGTCTTTGCCTTTTCGTCGATGATGTAGTCGCAGTTCTCGGAAGCTTCTTCCTGATCTACCTTGTTATCCATTTCGACTACTACATAAGGCTTGAGAGTCTTTGCAAACTTGTCTGCAAGGGTATAAAGCTCGGTAGACTTATCGCCCTTGCCCGAAATGATAAGCGGAGTTCTTGCCTCGTCGATAAGGATAGAGTCCACCTCGTCCACGATGGCAAAGTGATGCTCACGCTGAACCTTATCCTTTTTATAAATTACCATATTGTCACGGAGATAGTCAAAGCCGAACTCGTTGTTCGTACCGTAAGTAATATCGCAGTTATATGCGGCACGGCGCTGGTCGTTGTTAAGCTCGTGAAGGATACAGCCGATAGTGAGTCCCAAATAGCGGTAAACCTTGCCCATTTCCTCAGACTGGAACTTTGCAAGATAGTCGTTTACGGTAACAACGTGAACGCCCTTTCCCTCAAGAGCGCAGAGATATGACGCACAGCAGGCAACGAGTGTTTTACCTTCACCTGTTTTCATTTCGGCGATACGTCCCTGATTAAGCACGATAGCGCCTATTATCTGCACGGGAAACGGCTTTTTGCCCAGAACTCTCCAAGCAGCCTCACGGACTGTTGCAAGCGCTTCGGGAAGAATATCGTCAAGAGTCTCGCCGTTTGCAAGACGTCCTTTAAGAATACCTGTCTGCGATTTCAGCGTCTCCTCGGACATTGCAGCATATTCGTCCTCCAAATTCAGGACCTTATTCTTGATAGGTTCTATTTTGGCAAGCTCTCTTTTGCTGTAGCTGCCGAAAAGTCCGTCAAAAATACCCATTTTATAATTCCACCTTTTATATTGATTATCGAATTTACTTTAAAGCATTAATATATCAAAGCATAATCCAACGCATTATAATTTATTATAACTCATGACAAAAGATTTGTCAATGTTTTTTCACAATTACATTATTTAAGGTACATAATCCCGATTTTTCATTCAGGTACAGGAAAAGTCGGTATAAAACATATGCTTGACTTTACGGGAATATTGGAGTAAACTAAATATGGTTATGATTTTTCGGGAAAGGAGGGGCGCTCCCTGACGGAAGCGTAAAACTGATATGTACTGCACAAACTGCGGAAAAGAACTGCGTGAGACCGCAAAATTCTGTCCTTATTGCGGAAGCAGAGCTGAAACGGATACGGAAAATATTCCTGCCGAAGCTGTTCAGGACGTTGAGGAAGACTACGGCGATACTGCCGAAGAAAATCTTATTTCCGAAGCCGAAAAAGATACGTCGGAAGAAAATGAGTCTGTCGCAGAAGCTTCCGTGGAAAAGCCCGAAAGTCTTATTACGGACAGATTTGACGAAAAGGACGGTCTTTTTATTGTAAAGCCGTCAGAAACCGTTACGGAAACCGCTGAAACCGAAATTCAGCCTAAAAAGAAAATCTCTGCACTTTTCGCAGCAGCCGTCATATCGTGCGTTATCCTTATATGCGTGTGCGCTTTCGTTATCCCAAATTATGCCGTTCCCGAGATCAAATACAGAAGCGCTGAAAGGCTTTATGCAAACGGTGAATTTGAAAAGGCGTCGTCAGCATTTACGGCGCTGAACGGTTACAAAGACAGCACGGATTACATATCCAAATGCGGCTACGGCATTGCGGAACAGCTTTTTGCAGACGGACTTTTTCCCGAAGCGGCGGACGCTTTCACGGCTCTTGACGGCTATTCCGACTCGGACGAAAAAGCTTTGGAATGTATGCTGAAAATTGCGGAAAACTATATTAACGAAGGTAATTACGACGCAGCTATGTCGGTTTATGCCGCCGCAGGGAAAAGCGAGCTTGCCGAACAGACTGCTCTTGAAAAGATAGATTCGCTTGCCGAAAACGGCGATTATTTCGCTGCGGCGGAAATTGCGGAAAAGTATTGTGACAGCAGCGTTGTAGCGGAGTACCGCTATCTCGGCGCTTCCTCGGCAAGGGACAGCGGTGATTACAAGACTGCTGCCGATAATTTCTACCGTCTCGGAAATTACAAGGATTCCGCTGAACTTGCAAAGCAATGCACATACAGCTTTTACAATTCGGAATATGCGCAGAAGGGCGTTACCGAGGAAATAGTCAGGGGCTTTTATTTTCTCGGAGATTTCAGAAATTCAAGCGATATGTTTATAAAGACGGCTTATGAATACGGTCTGAAATGTATGGAAAACGGCGATTACTCCGATGCGGCGGCAATGTTCAAAAATGCAGGTACATACAAGGATTCAGCTGCTATGCTTTATAAATCACGGTATGAGCTTGGAAAGTCGCTGCTTGATTCCGACCCTGCTTCGGCACGCTCGGTTTTTGCTCTTCTCAGCACTTATGCGGACAGCTCGGCACAGAAAAAAGCTGCCGCCGCCAAGCTTCCCGACGACCACGAAAACTGGTACGCTGATGGTATCACCTCGGCAGGAGGCTACTACACTACGGTATTCAGAAAAAACGACATTCTGCTGGTGTCCTGCAATGCAGGTACTGACTCCATTTCCGCGCCGATTTCATTTGTACTTACCTTTACCGACAGCAGCGGACTTGAAATTTCCGCCGACTGCGAAAATGTACGGAACAGCGGCTCCTTCAGTGGAAGCTTTTCGCTTTCTTCCGCAGCTTCGGGCAGTGCCGATATCACAATTTCACGCAAGGACAACGGTGCTGTTCTCAGGACTATTGAGATAACTATTGCAGAATAAAAATAAGTAAACGCCGCATGGATATTTTCCGTGCGGCGATTTTTGTATTGTATTATTTATTTTTATTGTAGATGACCATAAGTCCTTTCAAAAGCAGCTTATCGTCAATGATTATATCACGTTTGCAGTACGGGATAATGGTGTTTGCAAGTCCGCCTGTTGATATGACCGTACACTTTTCGCCAAGCTCGGCTTCAAGGCGGTCAACGGCGCCGTCAATTCCCGAAGCGGTATAGTAGATTATGCCGCTTTTCATACAGTCGACCGTGTTTGAACCGATAACCCTTTTGGGCGGTTCAAGGCTTATTTTGGGAAGCTGTGATGTTCGGTTCGCAAGCGAATCCAGCGATACCCGAAGTCCCGGGATTATCATTCCGCCCAGAAAGCTTTTATCCTTGCCGATAACGGATATCGTTGTAGCTGTACCCATATCTATGATTATAAGCGGACATGGGTAGAAATTGATTGCCGCAACTGCGTCCGCAACACGGTCGCTTCCCAGCTGTGCCGGATTGTCAAGCATTATTTTCAGACCCGTTTTCAGTCCCGGCTCAACGACCATGATATGCTGTCCCGTAAGTCTTTCCATCGCTTTTTTTACCGTTTGGGTGACTGAGGGAACTACGGAGGAGATTATTCCTCCCGCAAAGGTATAGCCGCTGAGGTTGTTAAGCTCAAGGATAGTTTTTATAAGTACGGTATATTCAAGCTCGGTGGAATTGAGGTTCGTGGAGAGCCTTTCCACAAATTTTATTTCGCTGCCCTCAAAGCAGCCGAGCACGATATTTGAGTTTCCGATATCAACAGCAAGAACCATCTTCTGATAAGCCTCCGAATTTAAACTGTTTCTGCCTGTTCAGTCTGCACATTCTTAGGCTTTTCCAATGAGGGAACGACCCTTGCCTTAATAAGCGCAGTACCTACTGCTCCCGTAATGACTGTGGATGAGATCATTTCAAAAATTGCATTAACGCCTACAAATGTGCAGATAAATACAATTATGTTCCTTCCGTCGATAAGTCCCTTGACATAATCCGTGCTGCCGAAAAGTGCAACCAGAGCAGTCATAAAGAATGCGGTGTTAAGGAACGCCGAGAAAAATCCTGTAATAAAACAAGCTGCATAAGGGTTAAGAAGCTTTTTCATTCCCGAATAGATATAGCCAAGCAGAAAGCCGTCCAGAACTCTCGGTACAAAGCGCTGAACAAATGCGAGAACAGGGCTTATTTCAAAAAGTATCGCGCCCATTGCGCTTGTTCCGCCTACGCCGATACACTGGAGAAAGCTGGTCAGTCCGAAAACTGCGCCTACTACTGCTCCGCCGACGGGACCCATTGTTACTGCGGCAAGTGCTACGGGTATCACATTGAGCGTTATGGCGAGAGGTCCAATGTTCAAGTAACCCAGCGGAGTATATGCCATTACAAGCAAAACCGCTGTGAGCAGCCCCAGAATTACGAGGTTTTTCGTTTTGTTTTTCGTGTTCATATTAAATTTTCCTCCTTGTTATTATTCCCCCAAAGGGGATACAATACAATACCTATTCATTATATCATATTTTTCCGTGATTTTATATATTTTTTCTGAATTATTTAGAGATATTTTTTCACCGATACACATCAACAGCCGAAGTCTGTGCATTGTTTCCCACATATTTACGATTCTTTATTTATTCGGTTTTGTGTATTTATTCAAATTTTAGGTTATTTTGTTGACAAATGTCGAATAACGTTATATAATTGTCGACGGTAAAAATTTATGTTATGGGGGTATTTTAAAATGTTCAACAAAAAAATATTTGGGGTCATTGCCGCTGCGGTACTCTGCCTTATGCTTTGCAGCTGCGGTGTTAACAAGCTTGATCCCGAACAGTTCTGCGAAGTAAAGATCACAGGTGCTGAAGGATACGGTCAGGCAAGTCTTGTAAAGAATTATGTCGAACTGGAACGTGCTGCCGCTGCAAGTCTTCCTTCCAAGGCAAGCGATTTCGATAAGATGGGCGCTGCTGTATATGCCGATACTATTGAATTCAAAATCGTTTCCGATAAGACTTCCGAACTGAAAAACGGCGACGTTATCGAAGTTGAGGTAAACTATAACAAGGATATCGCAAAAAGCTACGGCTTCAAATTTACAAAGGATTCTTTCAAATACAAGGTAAAGGGTCTTGAAGAAGCAATGCCTTTGGATCCGTTTGAGAAGGTTACAATTGAGTACAGCGGATATTCTCCTAAGGCTGACTTTAACGTTGATACATCTGCGTGCGATGATATTGTCCGCAGATATGTAAAATTTGATTACGAGCAGACAAAGGTCGCAAACGGTGATACTATTCAGATAAAAGCAAATGTATCAAATGAAGAAGCTCTGTTTGCAGAGGGATATGTGCTTGCCTGCGATACTAAGGATTTTATCGTTTCGGGTGCTCCAGAGGGAAAAAGCATTGACCCGTTTGAGGGACTTGTTCTTGAGTACAGCGGTATTTCTCCTAACGCAAAGGTAAGCTTCAATACATCCGACTGCGATGATTTTGTTAAGAATAACGTAAACTTCAATTCCGGCAGCAAATATTACGCTAATGGAGACAAGATAAAGGTAACTATCTCTTACAGCGAAAGCAAGGCAAGTGAAAACGGCGTTGTATTTGTTCAGGAAGAAAAGGAATATGACGTTACAGGCGTTCCTCAGTATCTCACAAGCGATGAGGGAATCGACTTTACTTCTCTTGACGAAGATTTCAAGAGTAAAATGGAAAGCGACCTTTCCCGTGACGGCTTCTACACAGGTGCGACTATCCGCGGTAAAAGCGTACTGCTTGACGTAAGATCGGATGATGAATATGTTATCAAGAGCATCGAATATGTTCCCGTAAAGAAGATGTTCTTCTCTGCAAAGAACTCTAACGATGTCAGCATTATCAACAACCATCTTGTAGTATGGAACATTGTTATCACAGCTGAAAAGACAGGCAGCGGTTCACGTTACGGTACTCACGACGATATTGCAGTAGGCAAGACTGTTACCGCTACATATATCGGCGAGTCTTACATTCAGAATATTGCCGTAAACGGTGATAAATCCATAAACCTTGATGAAGCAAGATCTATCAATTCCACAGTTTATTACATTTCCGCAAACGGAATTTATTACAACAGCGACAACAAGAACAGAACTGTTGATTCCACCTGTGAAAAATGGAGAAGCCAGAACGCTTCACAGTATAACATCACTATTACTGATTATTGATAAGCGCATAAATGATCAGGCTTTAATTGAAACGGCAGACGTTAAGCACGTCTGCCGTTTTTCAATATATAAAAAATATCCGCAAAAATAATGACAATCGGAAGATAATATGATATAATTATCATATCATATTATCGTAAGGAGCTGCTTTTATGCTTAACGGAAAAACTGCGGTACTTGCCGTTACGGGAAGTATTGCCGCTTATAAAATTGCAAATCTCGCAAGAATGCTGAAAAAGCTTCACTGCAACGTTCAGGTGCTTATGACCGAAAATGCGGTGAATTTCATAAACCCTATCACCTTTGAGACTCTGACGGGAAACAAATGCCTTATCGACACCTTTGACCGCAATTTTCAGTACAGCGTGGAACACGTTGCTCTCGCAAAGCAGGCGGATGTTGTTATGATAGCTCCGGCTTCGGCTAACGTTATCGGAAAGATCGCCAACGGTATTGCGGACGATATGCTCACCACTACGGTCATGGCGTGTCCCTGCAAAAAAATCGTTTCGCCTGCAATGAACCACAATATGTTCCACAACCCTATCGTTCAGGATAATATTGAAAAGCTGAGGCATTACGGATATGAGATAGTTGATCCCGACTACGGTATGCTTGCCAACGGCGACAGCGGCGACGGCAGAATGCCCGATGAAGAGGTCCTGCTGAAATATATTCTCAAGGAAATCGCTTTTGAAAAGGATATGACAGGCAAAAAGGTACTTGTTACCGCAGGCGCTACTCGTGAGGCTATCGACCCGGTAAGGTTCATCACAAACCACTCGTCGGGAAAAATGGGCTGTGCAATTGCGGAAGCCGCTATGCTGAGAGGTGCGGTGGTCACTCTCGTTGCGGCGCACATGGACGTTGAGCCGCCTATGTTTGTGAACACGGTAAATGTAACGTCCGCCGAGGATATGTTCAATGCAGTTACGGAAAATTCGGACAATTACGATTTCATCATAAAAGCGGCGGCAGTTGCCGACTACACGCCTGTTTCCGCCGCAGACGAAAAGATAAAGAAGTCCGATGACGATATGAAAATAGAACTGAAGCGTACCAAGGATATTCTGAAATATCTTGGCGGACACAAGCGAAACGGTCAGGTCATCTGCGGTTTTTCCATGGAAACAGACAATGTTCTTGAAAATTCACGGAAAAAGCTTGCTTCCAAAAACTGCGATATGATATGCGCAAACAGTCTTAGAAAAGCAGGCGCAGGCTTCGGTACTGACACGAATATTATTACTCTGATAACTGCTGACGGCGAAAGAGAACTTGAAATTATGCCAAAGTCACAGGCGGCACATATTATTCTTGATGAAATGATGAAGATAGTTAAATAATTCATACTGAAAACGGCTGTATCGGTACGAGACTCCCCTTTACCGACACAGCCGTATTTTTACTGTTCACTGCACTCTTTTTTTATTTTTTGCTTGCAAAATACGGAATAATAAAGTATAATGATATAGTATATTATATTACTATCCCATTTACGGAGGGTTTTTATGTGCGGATTTGTAGGTTTTACCAATACAAAAAATGATTCAAATAAAATTATCGAAGCTATGATGGACAAAATCAGGCACAGAGGTCCCGATTCGGGCGGAAAACACGTTGACGGCGACATTGCTCTCGGCTTCCGCAGACTCAGTATCATTGATATTACCGAGTCAGGCGACCAGCCTATATACAATGAGGACGGCTCTAAGGTACTGCTTTTTAACGGCGAGATTTACAACTATCAGTCTATCCGTGAGGAGCTTGTCAAGGCAGGTCACACCTTTAAGACCAAGACTGACTCTGAAGTGCTTCTTCACGGCTATGAGGAGTACGGCGAAAAGCTTCTGAACAAGCTGCGCGGAATGTTCGCTTTCGTTATCTGGGACACAGTCAAAAAGGAGCTTTTCGGTGCCCGTGATTTCTTCGGAATCAAGCCGCTTTACTATGCCGATATGAACGGAACGTTTATGTTCGGCTCGGAGATAAAGGCGTTTCTCGTTCACCCCGATTTCAAAAAGGAGCTTAACGAGGCGGCGCTGGAAAACTATCTGACTTTTCAATACTCCCCTTGCGCAGAAACGTTCTTCAAGGGTGTTTTCAAGCTTCCTCCTGCTCATTATTTCAAGTACAAAGACGGCAAGCTTGACATAACACGTTACTGGGACGTTGAATTCAAGCCCGATAACACTCCCGACCTTGACAAGTGGGTAGATGAAATTTCGGATATTTTCCACAATTCCGTTGAGGCGCACAAGATATCTGATGTTGAAGTCGGAAGCTTCCTTTCAAGCGGTGTTGACTCCAGCTATGTTGCTGCTGTTGCAAACGTTGACAAGACCTTTACAGTCGGCTTCGGCGAGGATGAAAAGTACAACGAGATAGGCTGGGCAAAGGAATTTTCAAAATACATCGGCAAGGAAAATATCAGCAAGGTCATTACACCAGAAGAATATTGGGGAAACATTTCAAAGATACAGTACCATATGGACGAACCCCTTGCAGACCCGTCCTGCATTGCGTTATACTTCGTCTGCAACAAGGCTTCGGAGTATGTTAAGGTCGTGCTTTCCGGCGAGGGTGCAGACGAGATATTCGGCGGCTACAACATTTACAAGGAGCCTATGTCGATGCCTGCGTACAATGCGATACCCCGTCCAATCCGCCGCGGAATCGGTGCTATTGCTTCAAAGCTTCCTGCAAAAAGAGGCGTGAACTTCCTCGTCCGCCGCGGAAAAGACCTTGAAGAACGCTTCATAGGCAACGCTTATATGTTCAGCGAAAAGGAGCGCAAAGCTCTGCTGAAGATAAAGACCGATGCGCCCAACGCTATGGAGATAACAAGGCCGTTCTACGACAAGGTCAAGGACGCTGACGCTGTAACGAAAATGCAGTATCTCGACCTGCATCTGTGGATGACGGGCGATATTCTTCTGAAAGCGGATAAGATGTCCATGGCGAACAGTCTGGAGCTGCGTGTGCCGTTCCTCGACAAGGAGGTCATGGCGGTCGCAGAGAGGATTCCGACCAAATATCGTGTTACCGATGAGAACACCAAGTTTGCCATGAGAAAGGCTGCGCTCCGTTCAGCGCCGCCTCAGACTGCAAATAAAAAGAAGCTGGGCTTCCCTGTTCCCATTCGTGTTTGGCTGAAAGAAGACAAATACTACGGCATTGTGAAGGAGCATTTCACCTCCCCGACTGCGGAGCATTTCTTCAACACAGAGCTGCTTATAAAGCTTCTTGACGACCACAGGAACGGCAAGGCTGACAACAGCCGCAAGATTTGGACGATATTTATTTTCCTCGTTTGGTACAAGGTTTATTTTGAATGATTTAAAGCCGTTTCTGATTAATTGTCAGAGGCGGCTTTACTTTTTTATCGTACTATTTTTCTGTAGTAATCAGCGAAGCGACATAGCTGGTCAAGCTGAGCCCTGCCACCTTTGAAAAGGTGGACGAAACTTTTTGAGTCGCTTCGCTGAAAAACACAGAAAGATAGTCCGCTAAACTATAATTTTTTTCACAAAATTCTCTTTTATGCTTGAATATTGTTACAAAATGGTGTACAATTAATATGTATATTGCCAAAATATCTTGAAAGGATTTTTCTTATGAACTGGACCGAAGTTAATATTTATACAACTACCGAGGGTATCGACCCTGTCTGCGGTTGTCTGCTGAGAATAGGCGTTACGGGCTTTGTTATCCGTGACTCAAAGGATTTTGAGGAATTCCTCAACGACAAGACCGGCAACTGGGATTATATAGACGATGACCTTATGAACCTCAAAGACTGCGAGACCTGCGTTACGGTGTATCTTCCCGACAACTCCCAAGGGGCGGATATGCTGGCGGCTGTACGCTCCGAAATGCTGGCTCTCGGCGGCAGAGACGAAAACAACGCTTTCGGCAGGCTTGCTGTGGAGCTTGCTAACGTCCGCGAGGAGGATTGGGCTAACAACTGGAAGCAATACTTCAAGCCTCTTACCGTTGGCAACAAGCTTGTTATCAAGCCATCATGGGAGGATTACAGCGGCGGCGACGGGCGCATTATCCTTGAGATTGACCCTGCTTCAAGCTTTGGTACGGGTCAGCATAACACTACTCAGCTTTGTCTTGAGCTGCTTGAGAAAAATCTCAATGGCGGTGAACGGGTCCTCGACCTTGGCTGCGGAAGCGGTATTCTTTCCATTGCTTCTATTCTGCTTGGTGCGGAAAGCGTTACGGCAGTCGATATTGACCAGAACAGCGTTAAAATTGCAAAGGAAAACGCTGCTAAAAACAACATTCCCGAGGAAAAGTACACGGCTTACTGCGGCAACGTTATTGACGATTCTGCGCTGTGCGAAAAAATCGGCGGCGGTTATGACGTTATTGCCGCAAACATTGTTGCAGACGTGCTTATTGCTATGAGTCCGCTGTTTGAAGGGTTCATCAAAAAAGGCGGCGTACTCATCCTTTCGGGTATCATTTCCGAACGCTGTCACGAGGTCATTGACGCTGTAAAGGCTAAGGGCTATACCCTTATTGAACAGCACGAAAAAGACGACTGGGTAGCTGTTTCCTTTAAAGCATAAATAATAAAGGACGGTATTTAATATGACTGTTGTTTTTTCATCGGAAAATAAGATATTCAGTTATGATACATACGAAAAGGCGCTGACTGAAATTCCCTGCGAGAGGATAACAAAGTACAGAGACACTGTCCGCAGCATTCAGCAGCGCAAGGAATGGAAAACAAGCGGCAGCGGTGCGAATTTTATGGGAATGACTGCCGACAGGATAGACGCTGATGAGCTTCCCGTACAGATAAGCGGTCTGGCGGTCTGCGGCGGAGAGCTTGTTTACGGTGTAAATCTCGAAGACGTTGGAAGCGTTTATCACCGCAGCTTTGACCCTGCCGACACCTGCGAGGGACTTGTCCGTTCCTCAAATGAATTTGTTTTCGGTTCGTTTGACTGTAAAGGCGACAAGCTTGCCATAAGTATGGGTGTGAATATACACTCTCTGCACATCGCAGTAATGGGCATCAACGGCAGCTATGACGAATACACCGACGGAGACACCATTGAGGAAAATCCCTGCTGGTCGGCACGAAAGAACGGTATTTACTTTTCAACGGCAGGCTATGCAAGAAATCAGAACGGTGTGATATCGGCTACAAGTCCAAGGTCTATTGCTTATCTTGATTTGGACAGGTCCTCAATGACAGAGATACTTTCCGATGAAAAATACGACTATCTGCACGCCAGAGAGGGCAAGGGCGGAGAGCTTTACTACATACGGCAGCCTTACGGCGGAGAAAAGCCGCAGAATGACATTACCTTCAAGGATATTATCATGTTCCCGTACCGTCTTATCAAGGGACTTTTCGGGTTCCTGAATTTCTTTGCCACGATCTTCGGCGGCGAAGCCCTGAAAAGCGGCGGAGCTTCCGCAAACGGAGTTAAATCAAAGCAGCGTTCCCAAAAGGATATGATAATCGAGGGCAATGTTATCAATGCCGAAAAGCTTGACAAGATAAATGAAGCTTCCGGCGACAAGCTTTCGGGTATCATGCCCCAGAGCCGTATGCTTATCAGGCGTTCCGCTGACGGCAGCGAGGAGATAATCAAAAAAGGCGTTCTGGATTATGCCGTTACCGACGGCGGAGAGGTAATAATCTCAAACGGACGGCACATAATTAAAATCAACAAAGACGGCAGCGAGGAGCATATCACTAAGGCTAAGCTTGCAATGAATATTGCGTTGATGAAATAAATCCTACAAAAGAAAGGCAGATAAAATTGGCAGGTAAAAAAACTAAAAGCTACGGAAATGAAAGTATTACCAAGCTGAAAGGCGCTGACAGAGTAAGAAAGCGTCCTGCCGTTATTTTCGGTTCGGACGGCATCGAGGGCTGCGAGCATTCGATCTTTGAGATAATCTCAAACTCTATCGACGAAGCGAGAGACGGTCACGGCGACAAGATAATCATTACCTATTATCAGGACAATTCCATTGAGGTGGAGGACTTCGGACGAGGCTGTCCCGTTGACTACAACAGCGCTGAGCAGTGCTACAACTGGGAGCTGGTTTACTGTGAGCTTTACGCAGGCGGCAAGTATCAGAACAACGAAAGCGGCGATTATGAATACTCTCTCGGTCTGAACGGTCTGGGTGCGTGCGCTACACAGTATTCCTCCGAATACACCGATGTTGAGATTTACCGTGACGGGTACAAATATAATCTGCATTTTGAAAAGGGCGAAAATATCGGCGGTCTGAAAAAAGAGGAGACCACACGGAAGAAAACCGGTACCAAAACAAAATGGCGTCCCGACCTTGAAGTTTTTACCGACATTAATGTAAGCCGTGAATACTTTGAGAACGTCCTCAAAAAGCAGGCTATCGTCAACCCGAACATTTCCTTTGTTTTCCGTTATCAGACTACCGACGGAAAATTTGAGGAGACGACTTATTTTTACGAGAACGGTATTTCCGACTATATCAATGAGGTCATCGGAACGGATTATATCACTCCGCCCCAGTTCTGGCAGTGCGAAAGAAAGGGTCGTGACCGTGACGACAAGCCCGAATACAAGGTGAAGCTGTCGGTCACCTTTGCTTTTTCAAACAAGACAAATCTTCTGGAATATTATCATAACTCCAGCTTTTTGGAGCATGGCGGCTCTCCCGACAAGGCTGTGAACAAGGCTTTTCTCTCTGCTGTTGACGGTTATCTCAAAAATAACAACAAGTACAACAAGGGCGAAAAGTCAATAAAGTGGGAGGATATTCAGGATTGTCTTGTGCTGATATCGTCCTCCTTCTCTACCCTTACTTCATACGCAAATCAGACGAAAAAGGCTATCACAAACAAGTTCATTTATGAGGCTATGACGGATTTTCTGAAGCATCAGCTTGAAGTTTTCTTTATTGAAAATCCCGACTTTGCAAACAAGATATCCGAGCAGGTCATTGTCAACAAGCGAAGCCGTGAAACTGCCGAAAAGACAAGAGTAAATTTACAGCGGACGCTTACTCAGAAGATAGACCTTTCAAACATGGTGCAGAAGTTCGTTGACTGCCGTACAAAGGACCTGTCAAGGCGTGAGATATACATCGTGGAGGGCGACTCGGCTCTCGGTGCCTGCAAGACTGCTCGTGACGCTGAATTTCAGGCTATTATTCCGGTAAGAGGCAAGATACTCAACTGCCTTAAAGCGGATTACTCCAAGATATTCAAGAACGATATTATTACCGATATTATCAAGGTACTTGGCTGCGGCGTTGAGGTAAGCACCAAGGCAAACAAGGAGCTTTCTAATTTTAATATCGACAATCTGAAATGGAACAAGGTCATTATTGCTACCGATGCAGACGTTGACGGCTTCCAGATCAGAACTCTTATCCTCACGATGCTGTACAGGCTTACTCCGACGCTTATAAACGAAGGTTATGTTTATATTGCAGAAACTCCTCTGTTTGAAATTAACACAAAGGACAAGACTTACTTTGCGTATAACGAACAGGAAAAAACGGAAATTCTCGATATGATAAAGGGGCAAAAATACAAGATTGACCGTTCAAAAGGTCTTGGTGAAAACGAGCCGGAAATGATGTCCCTTACCACAATGAATCCCGACACAAGGCGGCTTATAAAGGTTACTCCCACCGATATTGAGGCTACGGCGAATATGTTCGACCTGCTGCTGGGCGACAATTTGCAGGGACGTAAGGATTACATTGCCGAGTACGGCAGCAGATACCTTGAAATGGCTGATATAAGCTAAAGGAAAATATTTATGGAAATTATAAAATATCCGAATGAAAAAGACTTTGACAGTGCTGCCGCTAATGACGAGCCGCTTCTTGTGCTTGTTTCCTTTGACGGAAGCCGTATTATTGCAAGTCAGATCGATGAAGCGGTCGAGCATCACATACTGCTGAAAAAGGCAGGCTTTCCCGATACCGATATTGACAAATACTTCCGTCTTGTAGTTGACAAAAGCGGCGCCGACTGGACGTTCGTCTGCCCCGAAGGCTACAGCAGCATTACTCGAAAAGACAAAAAAATCGAAAGCTTTTTCAAGGACGGCATGAGGATAATTCCCGACGCTTTGAAACAAATAGGCTATGATGTGCCGATAGAAATTCCCAAACGCTATCGCAGGCATTTTGATATTATGGGAGAATAAGGAGGACTAATTTTGGCTAAAAAAAGCAAAAAGAACGAAGACAAAGCCGTTAAAAAATCGCTGCCAAACGCTTACATTGCAGGCAGCGGTATTGTTGCCGAGGAACAGATAACCGATACTCTCGAAAAGAACTATATGCCTTACGCAATGAGCGTTATCGTATCCCGTGCGCTTCCCGAAATTGACGGCTTCAAGCCGTCCCACAGAAAGCTTCTGTACACTATGTACAAGATGGGGCTGCTGACCGGACCGAAAACAAAGTCGGCTAACATTGTGGGTCAGACTATGAAGCTTAACCCTCACGGCGACGCGGCGATTTATGAAACTATGGTACGTCTTGCACGGGGCAACGAGGCTCTGCTGCACCCGTACATCGACAGCAAGGGTAACTTCGGCAAGGCTTATTCCCGTGACATGGCTTATGCAGCTTCACGATACACCGAGGCAAAGCTTGACCCTATCTGCAATGAGCTTTTCCGTGACATTGACAAGGACACGGTAGATTTCGTTCCCAACTATGACAACGAGACAGTTGAGCCTACTCTTCTGCCTGCAACATTCCCGTCGGTACTGGTAAACTCCAATGTGGGTATTGCCGTTTCCATGGCAAGCTCGGTATGCTCCTTTAACCTTGCGGAAATATGCGAGACTACAATTGCGCTTATCAGAAATCCCGAACATAACATTCTCACCACGCTGAAAGGTCCCGATTTCTCGGGCGGCGGCTTTATGCTTTATGATGAGGACGAACTTGAAAAGATATACCGCACGGGACGAGGCTCAATAAAGGTACGTTCACGCTATCAGTTTGATAAGGAGTCAAACTGCATTGAAGTGGTACAGATACCGCCGACAACTACTGTTGAAGCTATCATGGACAAGATAATCGAGCTTATCAAGGCAGGAAAAATTCGTGAGATATCCTATATCCGTGACGAGACCGACATCAACGGTCTGAAGCTTGCCATTGACATCAAGCGCGGCGTTGACCCTGACAAGCTTATGAAAAAGCTGTTTAAAATGACTCCGCTTCAGGATAATTATTCCTGCAACTTTAATATACTTATCGGCGGCACGCCTAAGGTAATGGGCGTATATGAGATACTCGACGAATGGATAGCCTTCCGCAGAGAGTGTATCAAGCGCAGGACTTACTTTGAGCTTAACAAGAAAAAGGAACGTCTGCATCTGCTCCGCGGCTTGCAGAAGATACTTCTCGACATTGACAAGGCGGTTAAGATAGTCCGTGAGACTGAGGAGGAAGCAGAGGTAGTTCCCAACCTGATGATAGGCTTCGGAATTGACGAGACTCAGGCTGAATATGTTGCCGAGATAAAGCTCCGCCATCTCAATAAGGAGTACATTTTAAAGCGTACTGCCGACATTGCCGACCTTGAAAAGGATATTGCCGAGATGGAGGATATTCTCAGAGATGACAGGAAAATCAAGAACATTATCGTTACCGAGCTGAAAGATGTTATTGCAAAGTATCAGCAGCCGAGAAAGACAATGTTCTACTATGAAAACGATGAGGACGACTCCGAAGAGGATGACGATACTCCAGATTATCCCGTTAACCTGTTCCTTACTCAGGGCGGATATTTCAAGAAAATTACGATGCAGTCCCTTCGTGTTGCAAGCGACCAGAAGCTTAAAGACGGCGATATTATGATGACGGCGCTTGAGGGTACGAACAAGACCGAGCTGCTGTTCTTTACCGACAAATGTCAGGTATACAAGACAAAGGCAAGTGCTTTCAAGGACGCAAAGGCGTCGGAGCTGGGTGATTTTATTCCCGTTAAGCTTGGCTTTGACGAGTACGAAAACGTGATATCTATGATACCGACCACCGATTACAGCGGATATCTTATCATGATATTCGACAATGGCAAGGCTGCTAAAGTTCCGCTGAACGCTTATGAGACAAAAACCAACCGCAAGAAGCTTGCCAACGCTTACACTGCAAAGGCAAAGCTCATCAGAATGTTCCTTGTCAGCGAAAATACGGACATTCTTGTACGCTCCACAAACGGCAGGGCGATAGTTTTCAACACGGGAATGATTCTGCCGAAGTCTGCCCGTGACACCATAGGCGTACAGGTCATGACTCTTAAAGCCAAGGCTGCGGTGGACAGCGCATATATCGTTACCGAAGAAATGGCTGAAAGTGTACAGAAGTTTGCTGTTAAAAACATTCCTGCGGCGGGAAGCCTTGCAAAGGATCTTGAAGACCCCGACCAGCTTACGCTTTAAAATAAAAATATGTCATTAATTTTTGTAGGGGACGGGGTCCCCGTCCCGCTTCATATTGTTTTGATTATGATTACGGGCGGCGAAACGCCGCCCCTACAATAGTTTGCATGAGATTAACATTACCGATAAATACAAACAAAGCCGCCTCTGACAAATTAATCAGAAGCGGCTTCTTATTCATAATTCAAAATTAAACGTTAAATCTGAAAAGCACCACGTCGCCGTCGTTCATAACGTACTCCTTGCCCTCGGAACGGACAAGTCCCTTTTCCTTTGCTGCTGTCATTGAGCCGCACGCCATAAGGTCGTCAAAGCTGACAACCTCCGCACGGATAAAGCCTTTTTCAAAGTCTGAATGTATCTTTCCTGCCGCCTGAGGCGCTTTCGTACCCTTGGTGATAGTCCATGCTCTTACCTCGGGCTGTCCTGCGGTAAGGTAGGAGATAAGTCCCAACAGAGCATAGCCCTCCTTGATTATCCTGTCAAGACCAGAAACTTCAAGTCCAAGCTCGGAAAGGAACATTGCCTTATCCTCTTCATCCATATCGGAAATTTCCGCTTCAAGCTGGGCGCATATCGGAAGGACTGCTGCATTTTCACGCTTTGCTATCTCGCACACCTTCTGATAATGCACAGAGGTTTCGATATTGTTCTTGAAGTCATCCTCACAGAGATTTGCAGCGTAAATTACGGGCTTTGCCGAAAGGAGAGGCGTAGTTTTTATTATCTCCTCCTGCTCGGGAGTAAATCCGTAGGAACGGGCGGAATGTCCCTCCTCAAGATGCTTTTTCAGGTCCTCAAGGAACTCGACCTCCGCAAGAAATTTCTTGTCGCCCTTTGCAGCTTTCTTTGCTCTGTCGATACGGCGCTCTATAAGCTCTATATCGGAGAAAATCAGCTCAAGGTCGATAGTTTCGATATCACGTTCGGGATTGATCTCGCCGTCAACGTGGATAATATCAATATCCTCAAAGCAGCGTACAACATGGACAATAGCGTCCACCTCACGGATATTTGCAAGGAACTTGTTGCCCAGTCCCTCGCCCTTTGAAGCGCCCTTTACCAGTCCTGCGATATCCACAAATTCGAGAGTCGCAGGAGTGAACTTCTCGGGGTTATACATTTCTTTAAGCTTATCGAGACGCTCGTCCGGAACGGAAACTATACCCACGTTCGGTTCGATTGTACAGAACGGATAGTTTGCAGACTCGGCGCCTGCGTTTGTAAGCGCATTGAAAAGCGTACTTTTTCCCACATTCGGGAGACCAACCATACCAAGCTTCATATCATTGAAAATCCTTTACTGTAAATATTTAAGGTGCGATCAGAAGGAATATTCGTAATCCTCGTCGTCCTCATCATCGAAATTGAGTTCGCGTGCGTAATCGTCAGCGTTGAAAGAGATCTTCTTATTCTTCTTGGACTTTGCACCGGAAGCGCAGAGTATTCCCACAACAAGACCGGTCAGGAACGAAACGACTGCAATAAGTACAAGCACTCCGTTGGTAATTACAACATCTTCTTTAGCTTTTGAAATTGTATTTTCGGTAAATTCCTTGAACATATAAAAGCTCCTTTTCCCCGCCGTTGAAATAAATATCCGTCATTTACGGCGGCAAATGACACAGACAAATAAATCGGCACGCCGATACATCTAATATACATTATACAATTTTTTTCCTCAGATTGCAAGACATTTAGGGAATTTTTATCATATAAAAAATATTTACGATTGTATATTTAAAACAAAAATCGCTGTTAAAAATAGTATGGGATTGTGAAATTTTATATTTTGCTTGCTTTAGGCGGATTTTTATGGTATAATGCATATGATTTATGTTTTCTGCAATGCCGTTTCAGCCGTTGTAGTCATATTTTAATTTACAACCCCAAAGGAGTACATATTATTATGTCACACTGGATCGAAAAAACCAACATTTATCACATTTACCCTCTCGGCTTCTGCGGCTGCGAAAAGTTCCGCTCCGAAGCTGCCGACCTTGAAAAGGGACGCATTTTAAAGGTTCTTGAATGGATTCCCCATCTCAAAAAAATGAACATGAACGCCGTTTATTTCGGACCCGTTTTCGAGTCCTTCGAGCACGGATATGATACTACCGATTATTACACAATTGACAAGCGCCTCGGTACGAATGAGGAATTCGGCAGAGTCTGCGACGAGCTGCACAAAAACGGTATTCGTGTTATCCTTGACGGCGTTTTCAATCACGTCGGCAGAGACCACTTTGCTTTCAAGGATCTTCAGCAGAACGGTTATAATTCACGCTACAAGGACTGGTTCGCAGGCGTTAATTTCGGCGGACGCTCTCCCTATGGCGACAATTTCTCCTATGAGGGCTGGAACGGCTACTACAATCTTGTAAAGCTTAATCTTTACAACAATGAGGTCGTGGAGCATCTTCTTGGCGCTGTTAAAATGTGGATAGAAAAATGGAACATTGACGGTATCCGCTTTGACGCTGCGGATTGCCTTTCCGATGATTTCATCAAGCGCATACACAGATTCACCCGTGAGCTTCGTCCCGATTTCTGGCTTATGGGCGAGATAATTCACGGTCAGTACAACCGCTGGGCTAACCCCGAAATGTTCGACTGTGTAACAAATTATCAGTGCTACAAGGGTATCTACTCCTCCCACAACGACCGCAACTATTTTGAGATTGCCCACTCTATCGAATACCAGACCGGTCAGTACGGCAACCTCTATATGTACAACTTCCTTGACAACCACGATGTTTCCCGTCTGATGTCGGTACTGAAAAATCCCGACCATGCCGAGTGCTGTTACACTATGATGTACGGTATGTACGGCGTTCCCTCGGTTTACTACGGAAGCGAATTCGGCATTTACGGAGCAAAGGGACACGGCGCTGACGCTGACCTTGCGGTAAGACCTTGTCTTGAGCTTGACAGCATTCCCGATAAAAACGATAGGCTTATGCTTCATATTGCGGAGCTTGGTGCGATAAGACTTTCGCTGCCTGCTATGCAGTCGGGTTCATATTCAAAGCTGGAACTGAAAAATCAGACCTTCCTTTTCAAGCGTGAGCTTAACGGTCAGATTGTTTACGTTGCGCTGAACATCAGCGACGGGGATTACACATTCAGGATAAATACCCCTTACGGCAAGCTTGCAGACCGTCTCAGCGGAAAGCAGTTCAACGTTAACGGCGGTGTTGCAGAGGTATGCGTACCGAAAAACAAGTCTATGATCCTTGTTGACGTTGCTATGGAAAACCCCGTAAAGCCTGAGCCGCAGGCTATTGAAGCTGCTCCTGCACCTGCTCCCGAACAGCCTAAAAACAACGGCGTAAGAGGTCTTGGAGTTCCAAACGGAAGAAAAATCGTTATCGGAGGTCATTACAAGCACTTTAAGGGCGGAGATTACGTTGTTCTTAATGTTGCAAAAGACCACGAGACCTGCGAAGAACAGGTAGTTTATATGCAGATATACGGCAAGCCTGCTGTCTGGGTAAGACCTCTAAATATGTTCCTTGAGGACGTTGACGACCACGGAAATATCAAGCCGAGATTTGCTTTTGTTGAAGATTAACGAAATTAAGGGTACCGATATGGTACCCTTAATTTATTATTTTGTCATAAATATGCTTTAGTGGCAGCAGCTTTTCTTTACGAATGACATACAGTCTGTACACTCGGGAACGCTGGGGTTAGGCTCGTGTGTGCCGACCTGAATGCAGTCGAGAGTACAATAATGCTCGGTATCCATATTATACTTGCAGCTTGTTACATCACATTTGATTGAAGGGTTTTTCATAGCTTGATTCTCCTTTTTAACAGAAAAACAAAACATTCCCCACACGGAGTATTCCCCGTATGTGATGTTTTTGCTTTCCTTATCAGTTTTACCGATTTTTACGGCAAAACTATTATGTGCATATATTCAGCTGCAATTCCTTGAAACTTATGTCACAATGCTATATCACATTCTGCTTTTTTATACAAAATCTTACTTGAATAATCATTTTTTATATGCTATAATTATAAAATAAGAAAGGAAAGATACCATGGATTTTTATCTGCCTCAAAGCGTCAGCATGATTATTGACAAGCTTGAATACCACGGATTTGAAGCGTATATTGTCGGCGGCTGTGTAAGAGATTCCATTCTCGGTAAAAAACCGAAGGATTATGATATTGCTACCTCTGCCACTCCCGATAATATCAAAAAATGCTTTTATGATTACAAAATTATCGACACAGGCATAAAGCACGGTACTGTCACGCTCGTTGTCAACGGCGAAAATATCGAAGTGACCACGTTCCGCGTTGACGGTGAATACGAGGACCACAGACGTCCGAACAGCGTCGTTTTTTCGGATAATATTAACGAGGACCTTTCAAGACGTGATTTTACCGTTAATTCAATGGCATATAACCCCAGAATCGGTCTGATAGACAATTTCGGCGCTCAGAAAGACCTTTTCAACCGCAGGATATCCTGCGTGGGCGAGCCGTCTGTCCGCTTCGGAGAGGACGCTCTCAGGATAATGCGTGCGCTGCGTTTTGCTTCGGAGCTGGACTTTGAAATTGAAAAAACTACTGCTCTTGCTATTCATGATATGAAAAATCTGCTGAAGGATATTGCTCCGGAAAGAATTGCCAAAGAGCTTGTTCTCCTGCTTAACGGGACAGCTCCTGCAAAGATACTCACCCAATTTGCAGACGTTTTTGAAGTTATTATCCCCGAAATTGGTGCCTGCATTAATTTTCAGCAGCACAGCCGTTACCATGTATACGATGTATGGACTCACACTGCTGTTGCCGTTGAACATTCAAAGCCGCTGCCCGATGTTCGTCTTGCGCTTTTGCTGCACGATATCGGCAAGCCTCTTTGCTTTAAATCGGATGACGAAGGAAACGGTCATTTCTACAACCACGAAAGGGTCAGTGCCGAAATGGCGGAAAAAATTCTTAAAGACCTGCATTTTCCAAATGAGACCATTTCCCGTGTTTCGACGCTTATCAAATATCACTACATAACTCCTGTGGACGATTACAAAGTGGTAAGACATCTGCTTTCAACAGTCGGAGAGGATGTTTTTCCGCTTCTGATAGAAGTTATGAAGGGTGACAGCCGTGCAAAGCAAAGCTTCTGCTTTGAACGTGTACAGACTCTTGAGGCTATGCAGGCTAAGGCTGACGAAATTATCGCTCAGGATCAATGTCTGAAAATTTCCGACCTTGCTGTTGACGGAAATGATATCCTTGAGCTGGGCTGCAGGGGTCCCGAAGTGGGAGAGGTACTTTATATGCTCCTTGATAACGTTATTGACGAAAAAATCGAAAATAACCGCGAGGCTCTGCTTGGTCTTGCAAGGGAATATGTAAATTCATCAAAAAATAAATAAAATAAAATTTATTTTCCTATTGACAAATTGTTTGTTGTGTGGTAAAATGTATAAGTCGCACGAAATGCGGCTTGTTGGAGAGGTGTCCGAGTGGTTTAAGGAGCTGGTCTTGAAAACCAGTGATTCCGAAAGGGACCGTGGGTTCGAATCCCACCCTCTCCGCCAAACAATTTTATATTTAAGGTTGTTACCATTTTGCAGAAGTACTCAAGTGGTGACGAGGCGCCCCTGCTAAGGGCGTAGGTCGGGTAACCGGCGCGAGGGTTCAAATCCCTCCTTCTGCGCCAAAAATCCAAAAATAATATGTCTTTTTGATATATTGTTTTTGGATTTTTTTGTTTTATTGGAATAAAGCGTTGACTTTTGTGCTTTAATATGTTATAATTTGTCATATAAGCACGAAAAACAATTTACCTACCGGGGAGGTTCTATCATGAAAAAAATGTTAAGCAAACGCATTTTTATTGCCTGCGCAATTGCACTGCTGTTTATGATAGCTGTGCTTTATTTTGTACAAAGCAAGGTTATGAAAGATAATGCGGTAAACACGGCTGCTGCACGAATTTCGGACGTTACCGAAAAGCTTGAAGCAAATGATGCGGAAACCCAAGAGCTTATCGACCAGCTAAATGCGGATTATATTGCCAAGGCAGATGCGTTTGCTGAAATGATAAAGCTTGACCCGTCCATCATAAATGACGCTGACACGCTCAACGAGATCATGAATATGCTTGACGTTGAAGAGCTTCATGTTACCGATGATAAGGGTATTATCCAATGGAGTACCGTTCCCGAATATATCGGCTTTGATTTTGCATCAAGCGACCAGGCTAAAGAATTTATGCCTATTCTTGACGACCCGAAGATAAAACTTGCTCAGGATGCTCAGCCAAACGGAGCTGAGGGAAAATATTTTCAGTACATAGGCGTTGCAAGGACTGACTCAAAAGGTATTGTTCAGATAGGAAATACCCCGGAACGTCTTCAGAAACAAATCGAAAACAACAGCATTGACAACGTTCTTTCAAGCTTTACTGTAGGAAACACCGGCTATGTTTTTGCGGTTTCAAAGGCTGACGGTACTGTTGCGGCTCACCCAAATAAGGAATTTATCGGTCTTGCAGCTTCCGAAATCGGCGTAAGCGAAAAGATACTTAACGGTTCGCTCGGTACAGGCAGCACTTTCCTTAAAATTGACGGTGAAAGCGTTCTCTGCTGTGCAGGCGAAAACGATGAATACACTATCATAACTGCCATCCCGCAAAACGAGGTTTATGACGGCAGACTCTTGCTTATGAC
Organism: uncultured Clostridia bacterium; assembly: GCA_945876755.1. GTDB lineage: Bacteria > Bacillota > Clostridia > Oscillospirales > Ruminococcaceae > RGIG8773. The sequence goes on along the minus strand of CAMCPM010000009.1, from coordinate 69,668 downwards.
GATATTTATCTTCTCTACCCTGCTGATGCTTGCTATTATTATCGTTCTTATCAATTCTATCGTTCAGAAGATAATTGTCAGCGGTATCAATCAGATTCTCGACAAGATGAATATTATTTCCTCCGGCGACCTTAATGTTGATGTTGACGTAAGGACCTGTCCCGAATACGATACTCTCAGCAGCGGAATCAATTCAATGCTTGCCAACATAAACAGAAATATGGAAGAAACCGTTAAGCTTACCGAGGAGCAGAAACACCTTTTCGGAGAGATAAACTCCATTTCCGCAGATATCGGTATTCAGTCCTCGGAAATGCAGGACGTTGCTTCAAGAATATCCGAGGGTTCGGCTACTCAGGCGGCTACCGTTGAGGAGATTTCCGCTTCGTTCAGTTCGATTTCCAAACAAATTCAGGACAGCGCCGCTGCTGCAAAAAATGCAAGCGGAATTTCAAACAAGGCTGCGACCCATCTGAACAGCGGTGCGGAAAAGCTTGCGGAAATGCAGCAGGCTATGTCCCGTATTGAAGAGTCCTCAACAAAAATCAGCAACATTGTTAAAACTATTGACGATATTGCTTTCCAGACGAATATTCTTGCTCTTAATGCGGCTGTTGAGGCTGCCCGCGCAGGTCAGCACGGCAAGGGCTTTGCGGTGGTTGCGGACGAGGTTAGAAACCTTGCAAACAAGAGCGCAGAAGCTACAAAGGGAACCGCTTCGCTTATTGAGGAAACCAAGAGAGCCGTTGAAGAGGGTACACGGATCGCTGACGAAACAACCGAAAGCATTCGCTCAATGATACACGAAGTTACCGAAAGCAACAAGCTTATTGACAACATTGCCGCTGCTGCGGACGAACAGGCTGTTGCATTTACTCAAATCGCAGACAGTATGCTTCAGATCTCGGACGTTGTTCAGCAGAACGCAGAAATCTCCGCAAATGCTGAAAAGACTGCCGGCAAGCTTGATGAGCAGGCACGCTCGCTCAAGGCTCTGTTTGAATAAAAAATTACCTCTCATGCTTAATTTGCATGAGAGGATTTTTTTGCTTTTTTACATTATCATACTTGCGATTTTCCACTCGCCGTCAAGCTTTATCATGCACATTGTATATTCAACGTCATAGTCGTTCACTTTATACCCGATATTTACATGATAATCAAAGGCAATATGCAGGCTGAAACAGTTTTCGTTGTACATCGTTATATCGGAAAACTCTACGTTGTCATAGGTAACGGTATGGTCGCGGTACCAGTCATGATAGAAATTTTTTATCCTGCGGTAAAATTCCGAATCCGATACAAGATATTTTTTCAGCGACTCAAAGGATGTATCCTTGGTTATATACTTTGCATACACGATGGCGGCTTCCTCTGCCGCAGCTTTAAGCTCGGCGGTCTGCTCAGCAGTCGGCACGGGCAGCGCATAGTAAACGCCTTTTTCTTCGGTGACCGTCATATCTCCGCCGTCGGCGCAGGTGATAAGTATCTCAGGCTCGTTAAGAAAAATATTTCCCGTTTCGTACACCTCAAACTGCGGTATCAGAGTTTTATCGTCCAGGTCGTCAAAGTCGTGTATCTCATACTTTTCCTTGGAAATATAGCTTTTTTCAAGCTGGATACCATTGGCATAAACCTTTGCTCCAACGGGAACGCAAGCCTTGAACGATTTCGTTTTAACGAAAAGGCTGTCGTTGAGGTCTTCGGCGCTGTACGTCCAGCCGCCGCTGCTTTTGGGCGTTACTATATACTCGGCAAATTTTATATTCCCGAGATAAACGTCGTAAAGCACCGAGCCGTCATCAAGAGTTTTGCCCTTGATGGATTTAGCGGAAGTGTAGTTATTACCGAAGGTATCAAGCATATACTGCATATATTCGTCACGGCTGTTGAAGCGGTCATATTCGGGAGCCTTTTCGTCAAGTATATCGTCAATTTCGTTAAGGCGGTATTTCTCCATGAAAGCCTCTTCGGCATACTTGATGTGATTTGCCTCGTATATTTCAAGCTGCTGCCATGTGTAGTCCCAGACAAGTGTTGAAAGATACATCAGCACGGTAAAAAGCACCAGCAGAAATATCGGGAAAAGGTGTATTTTTTTCTTCGGCTTTGAAGCCTTTTCTGCGTCCTCGGGGTAATAATGCTGCGGTATGTATGCCATCAGTTTTCCCCCCCGTTTTCAGCCGTTTTTTCGGGAAGTACCACAAATGCCGTGGGAAGCTTTCTCGGTCCGTAAACCGAAGCTGACACGTTTATTACCTCGCCGTTGTAATACATTACGGTAGACGAGCCGCCGTCAAGGTTTGCGGCGTTTACTGCGCCGTATTCTTCAAGGATATTTATGCAGTCCTCATAGGTAGCTCCGATACTTGTCGCCTGTCTGCCGTCAATGGTCAGCAGAAGCACCGTTCCGTCGGCGGTCTGACCGATACAGGTCCTTGGGTTAAGTCCGCCGCCCGTACCCGAAACGTCGGCTCGCTTGCCGTTTACGATAAACACGGGTCCGAAGGAGCAGGCGTCACGGATATTTTTCTCCAGAGCATCCTGTGCTGACATCCAGCCGACGATAAGCTTGTTGTCGTAATCAAACCCGATAACAACGGACTTTCCCCCGTCGTAAAGCAGTTCGCCGTCCTTTATGACGATACCGAGGGGCTCGCCGCCGTTGCCTACGCCGCCTACGTCTATAAATCCGCCTGCGTTTATTCCGGCAATGCCGCCCTCGCTTTCAACCATCTGCGAAATTTGCACGCCCTCGCCGTTTGCTCCCAGCACGGGAGGTACTCCGAGCACTATTCTCGACGGGTCGCGGACGAGCATAAGCTTTCCCTTAAAGGTCGATGATGAAATATCTATTATTTCAAGAGGTTCACGGGTATCGTCCGCAGAAATTTCCTCGGCTTTGGGGATAACGATAAGCGACTCGTCAGTCACTTCAAGAGTTTCGACCGTTGAGTTGCGCTTGCGAATAGCGTCAATCTCGCTTTCGCTGAAAAACATTGCAGGCACAAATTTCATGGCGCTGGTTTCCATCATTGTCACAACAAACAGGTCGGAAGCTGACGAGGACGGTCCTTTGCAGAAAATATAGGCTGTTACAACAAGCATTATGACTGCCGCAAGAAGTATTACCCCCACCACCGCAAAAAAGCGTCCGAAGATAATACCGATAATACGCAGTATTTTTAATGTGCGTGAACTGCTGCTCATTATTGATTTTACCCCTTTTTATTTTTTCCGCCGAAGACCCAGTTCTGCTGAATTTTAAAGCTCAGCAGGAAAAGTACCGTATCGACGATAATTTTCATCCACAGCGTATGCTCCTGACCGAAAACAAGTGAAAGTCCGTAAACGCCGCCGTAGGAGGCTGCCGCCTGCAAAATGCAGAGTATATAATACTTCACGATAGTGCGGCGAGGATTTTCGGCAGAACGGAACACCGCTTTGCTGTTTACTGTATAATTGAAAAGCGACGAAACTATTCTTGCGCCTGCGGTCGAACAGGCAATGCGCAGATTTCCAGCAAGTCCGCCGAGAAGTACAAACAAAAGCTGATACAGAACTAAATCTATGACCGCTGCTGCAAGAGATGATGAAACATACCCGATAAGCATTTTATATATGGCGATGGAATCCTTTATAGGATTAAAATGGGACTGCTTGTTGTCCCCTATGTAAATGGTTTTTATCGGCACTTCCTTTATGGGGATATTCAGCGCTTTGGTTTCAAGCAGCATATTAGTCTCATAGTCGAAGCGCTCGCCGCCGAGTCCGATAAAATGAGGAATTATTTCGTTGCCCATTGCACGGAGTCCCGTCTGGGTATCGCTTATGTTAAGTCCGCAGAAAAGCCTGAAAAACCGTGAAGTCGTTCTGTTTCCGAAGCGGCTTCTGGGAGGGACTTTCGGGTCAGAAAAGTCACGCACGCCCAGAACAAGGCTGTCGGGATGCCTGAAAAGGCAGTCGCAGCAGGCGCATATATCGTCAATATCGTGCTGGTCGTCGCTGTCGGCAAAAACCACGCCGTCACATTCGTCCGAGAAATTATTCATGTAGTAATTCAGTGCAGTTTTCATTCCCCTGCCCTTGCCCAGATTGACATAATGTGTAAGCAGGGTACAGCCGTATTCGTCCCTCAGGCGGACAAAAAGCTCGTCAGAGCTGCTGCCGTCGTTGACTACTATTATTTTTTCAAACCCGTTATTCTTTAATTTTTCAACGATACTGAATATCCGTTCATCCGGGTCAAGCGACGGTATAACGGCGCAATAATTATACATTTTCAGGATCCCCCTCTGTTTCAAAACCCCACAGTAATATCATAGCTTTAATTATACAACGCTCTGCTGCCGATTGCAATAGCTTTTGTTTACAGTTAAGTTACAGTTTGAGGGGAAATATTACAATGTTTTTAATTTGCGGTTTCAAATTTGATTTATAATATAAATAGAAAAGGCTGCGCAGGTTTACAGCACAGCCTTTGAGCATTATATTTTACTTTTTCAACAGAGAACGTATATCCTCAAACGGCTCGACGCTGCGTTCAAGTATTCCGTGCATATATGCTATCGCCGTTCCGTAATTCGTTATCGGCACGCCCTGCTCTGCGGCGCATAGATAGCGGTACTTCATTTCCCTTTCGTTAAGCATACAGCCGCCGCAGTGTATCACCAACTTATATGCGCTCAGGTCATCGGGAAATTCCGTTCCCGATGTGAACTCAAACTGAATATCCTTGCCCGTATAATTCTTTACCCAGCGAGGCATTTTTACCGTTCCGATATCGTCGCACTGTCTATGATGTGTACAGCCCTCGGAAATCAGTATTTTGTCTCCGTCGCAAAGATTTTCTATAGATGCTGCGCCTTTTACTGCGGTTTCAAGGCTTCCCTTATACCGTGCAAAAAGTATCGAAAATGATGTAAGCAGGATATCATCGGGTGTGACTTCCGATACCTTTTCAAATGCCTGACTGTCGGTAATTACTATTTTCGGCTTCGTTCCAAGCTTTTTGAGAGTTTCCGCAAGCTCGGTCTCCTTTACCACAACGGATACTGCTCCTGCTTCGAGAATATCCCGTATGGTCTGCTGCTGAGGGAGAATAAGTCTGCCCTTAGGTGCGGCGGAGTCGATAGGTACTACAAGCACCGCAATATCAAGAGGTTCAAGCAGGTCACCGACAATTTTCTTATCGGGCGGTTCGATTTCGGCAAGAGCGATTATTGCATTTTTCAGCTCGGTTATTCCCGTTTTATCAAGGGCGCTTCCGTAATAATGCCCGTCCTTTTGAGCAAAACCACTCGGCAGCATATCCGACTTGTTATGGAATATCACATAGGGGATATTCTTTGCCTTTACCTTTTCAAGCAGAGCCATATCCTCGGGGCTTTCCTCGGCTCCGTCCACCACAAGCACCGCAATATCGGTCTTATTGAGGGTCTGATAGCTTTTCTTCACTCTCAGCGAGCCAAGCTCTCCCTCGTCGTCGATACCGGGGGTATCTATCATTACCACGGGGCCTATGGGAAGAAGCTCCATTGCTTTAAGCACGGGGTCTGTTGTCGTTCCTTTAACGTCTGAAACAATTGCGATACTCTGATTTGTCAGCGCATTCATAACGCTGGATTTTCCTGCGTTGCGCTTTCCGAAAATACCGATATGTACTCGGTTTGCAGAGGGCGTACTGTTAAGGCTCATAAACAGACCATTCCTTTCAAAAATCAGAATCTGAAATCTCTTGTACCGTTTTCTATCTTTGCAAGATTGTCAATAACTATGCCCCGCACCTTTTCGTTGGGAACGTTCTTTATCTCGTCAAGAATAAGCTTTTCGCCTACTTCACGAGTGCCCGGAGTTGCATAGTCCATAAGGTACTCCTTTAACGTCATAAGTGCGTTGGGGTGACAGCAGTTCTGTATCTGACCGCTTTTGCAGAGGGACATAAATCTGTCGCCTGTTCTGCCCTCACGATAGCAGGCTGTACAGAAGCTGGGGATATAGCCAAGCTCCATAAGCCACTTTACGACCTCGTCGAGAGTTCTCTGGTCGGAAACGTCAAACTGCTCGCTGTCGTGGGGTCTTTCCTTTTCGGTATAGCCGCCCACGGAAGTCCTTGAAGCGCCGCTTATCTGGGAAACGCCAAGGCGGATTACCTTTTCTCTTACCGCCTGACTTTCTCTTGTGGAAATTATCATACCTGTATACGGTACGGAAATTCTGATAAGTGCGCAAATTTTTGCAAATATCTCGTCGGAGATGCCGTTGTCAAACTGAGTGGGGTCAATGTCGTCCGCCTTTTTAAGACGGGGAACGCTGATGGTATGAGGTCCTACGCCGTGAACAGCTTCAAGATGCTCGGCGTGCATGAGAAGTCCTGCAAACTCATAGCGGTAAAGCTCCAAGCCGAACAGAACTCCCAGTCCGACATCGTCTATGCCGCCGTCCATTGCTCTGTCCATAGCTTCGGTATGGTAAGCGTAGTCGTGCTTGGGGCCTGTTGGGTGAAGCTTGAGGTAGCTTTCCTTGTGGTAGGTTTCCTGGAAAAGAATGTATGTACCGATGCCTGCTTCTTTAAGCTTGCGGTAATTTTCAACGGTAGTTGCGGCGATATTTACGTTTACTCTGCGGATAGCTCCGTTCTTGTGCTTGATGGAGTAAATTGTATCAATACATTCGAGGATATACTCTATGGGGTTGTTTACGGGGTCTTCGCCTGCTTCGATAGCAAGACGCTTGTGACCCATATCCTGAAGGGCGATAACTTCGTTGCGGACTTCCTCCTGAGTAAGCTTCTTACGGGCGATATGCTTGTTTTTCATGTGGTACGGGCAGTAAACGCAGCCGTTTACGCAGTAGTTGGAAAGATACAGCGGCGCAAACATTACGATACGGTTGCCGTAAAAATCCTTTTTTATCTGCTCGGCAAGCTTGAAAATGCGCTCATTTCTGTCCTCAAGGGTACAGTCGAGAAGCACTGCCGCTTCACGGTGGCTAAGTCCCTTTCTCAGCTCAGCCTTTGCGATAATGCTGTCGATAAGCTCGGCGTTATCCTTGTTTTTCTCGGCGTAGGCAAGGGTTTCGAGAATTTCCTCGTCGCTGATGAATTCTTCTGCTTTCAATGATTTTGGATCGTACATGATTTTATTTCCTTTCTGTTTCCTTACGGATATTTTTTAACTTAGTTTTTCCAGTCGCCACGGTCGGTGACAAGTCTGTACCCTATGGAGTTCATACGGTTTCCAAGGCACTTTATACATTCCGCCGCTTCGTCTCCCGTGCAAATCTTGTTATCGTACAGAAGATACTTTTTGCGGACGTCCTTTGGGGACAGATTCGGCATAACGACGTTTGCTCCTGCAAGTATGCCCTTTTCCCTGCCTTTTGGGTGGATAGTACCCAGCGCTGTTGTTGCAGGCAGAAGCACATTCGGCAGGATAAGCCGCACAAGTCCCAGCATAAGCAGGGTCATTTCAAGAGTACCTGCCTTTTCGTCCGCAAAAGGCGTATCGTGGTGCGGAATGAAAGGTCCGATACCCACCATATGGGGCTGCAATTCGTGTATGTAAATCAAGTCCTCGGCAAGATTTTCAGCGGTCTGGTACGGCGAACCAACCATAAAGCCGCAGCCCGTCTGAAAGCCTATGCTTTTCAAATCAGAAAGACATCTCTTGCGGTTTTCAAGGGAAAGGTTTTTGGGGTGCAGCCTGCTGTAATGGGCGCTGTCCGCCGTTTCGTGCCGCAGAAGATAGCGGTCTGCCCCTGCCGCAAAGTACGCCTCATAGCTTTCACGGGATTTTTCCCCTATCGAAAGGGTCAGAGCGCAGTCGGTGTAGCGTGATTTTATTTCTGAAATAATTTTCACCATCAGCTCATCGGTATAGAAATTATCCTCACCGCCCTGAAGTACAAAGGTACGGAAACCAAGCGCATATCCGCTCTCACAGCAGGACAATATCTGCTCTTCGGTAAGGCGGTAGCGCTCCGCCTGCTTTGCGCTTCGGCGTATTCCGCAGTAAAGGCAGTCGTTTTTGCAGTAGTTTGTAAACTCTATCAGACCGCGGATATAGACGTCCTTGCCGTAGTGCGCTTCACGGATACGTCTTGCCCGTTCAAAAAGGTATTCGTCCGTTTCGGGAGTATGATTTTCAATTATATAAGCAAGCTCGCTTTTGGGAAGGATATGCTCTTTTTCAAGCTTGTTTATCAGTTCAATTATTCGGTTCATTGCCGTTCTCCGTTAATCTGGAATAGATAGTTTTGGTTGAAACGCCGTCCAACATTCCAAGCTTGCCCGACAGAGCGCTTATCACGTTTGCAGGAGCGTCCACCGCCACGCTGATTATCGAAACATTTCTTTTTTGGTACGGAATACCCATTCTGCCGATTATGTATTTGCCGTACTGATGAAGCACCTGATTAAGCTGTTCGGCGGAGTCGGTGTTTTCCACGACTATGCCGATCAATGCGACTCTTGTTTCCATAATTATTACCATTTTTCCGACAGGAAAAATGCACTCCTTTCGATGTTTTGTGGTTTTAAGCGCGACGCAGTCGGCGCGCAAAATTTCAAGCGACAGCTTGAAAAACAAAACTCGGGTTTGAAAATTTATTTTCAAACTTCCTCCAAATAAAAACGCCCGTGGGACAGTTCTTCCCGCAGGCGCAAAAATAGCGTATTTTTTACCGCTGCCTTTCCCCTCAGAAATCTTCGGGCGTCAGAACGATCATAATATCATAATATAAATTTCCGTTCACGGTCAGGGAGAACCTTTCCGCTTACTGATTAAATTATATCACATTTTTTCACGGATTGCAATAACAAATTGAAAATTTTTCAGACTCTCCACCTGTTGCCGCAGTGCTGGCAGACGGCTTCGCTGTGGGTCTTGGTCTTTGTTTTAGTTCGGCTGTTGGTAAGCGCAGGGATAATGAGGATAAGTCCGCAGGTGCATATTGCAAGCAGAATCCACAAAGCCCAGCCGAAGCAGCCTCTGTACTTAGTTTTGGTTTTGGTTTCGGTGACAGCCTGAATGGTCACGTCATAAGAGCCGCATCTTGGACATTTCATATTATGATAATGCTTCCGCAAAGAAGCATATCCCCCTTTCCGTTATCATCAAGTATATTATATCACATATAATATTAAATTGCAATAGGTATTTGAAAATTTTCTGAAAAAACAGCATTTACTTTTCTCCATGATGAGAGAAAACAAAAAACACTTGACATATTTATCAAGTGACTGTATAATAATATTAAAGGGCATAACCGTTAGACGGTCACCCCTCATGTTTGAGTTAAAGAATAACCGCTGCATTTGGAGATGGGGCGGTTATTTCTTTTTATTGCGATTTTGCGCTATCTGAATGATATTGCAAACAACAAGAGCGAGTGTTAAAAAATCGTTCCATGTCATACGCTCACCCCCATTTCTGAGGGGAAGAATAGACCGCCTACCGTTTTAGTGTTATGCCATGCTTGTCATACTACTACATTTTTCTGCTTTTGTCAATACTCTCCTTACGAAAGTCTTGAATACAAAACCCCGAAAACGGTCTTTTAAACCGCTTTCGGGGCAAGCTTCTGTTTTTAATTTTTCTCCAAAACGTGTACGTCAAGCTGATTATACGGAACAATAATATTCTCCTCGTCAAACTTTTCCTTTACCTGCTCGATAAGGTCAAAATATACCGTCCAGTAATCGGAATTCTTCGTCCACACTCTTACCGTGATATTCATTGAGCTTGAACCAAGCTCGCCGAGTCTTACAAAAATATCGTTGTCCTTCAGAATAAGCGGATGCTTGTCAATTACGCTTTTTATCGCTTCGACCGCCTTTTTATGGTCGTTGTCATAGGAAATACCAAAAACAAGGTCAACTCTGCGTTTGCCCTCGCTGCTGTAATTGGTAATAGCGGAAGTGGCAACAGTACCGTTCGGTATGTACACATCCTTATTGTCAACAGTTACAATTTTTGTAAAGAGAATGGATACCTCGTCCACAACGCCCGAATATGCGCCGATATCAACATAATCCCCGACCTTTATCGTTCTGTTGATAAGAAGTATCACGCCGCCTGCAACGTTGGAAAGGCTGTCCTTCAGCGCAAGACCTACCGCAACACCGGCAGTACCAAGTACGGTAATGATAGACGTCATCGGGATGCCAAGTACCGTAAGCACGATAATAAGCACAAGCGCTGTTATAACTATTTTAATTACCGAGGAAAGGAATTTGCGGACCGTTTCGTCCATTTTGCTTCTCTCAACGCCTTTTGCAAAAAGGTTGAGGATAAGCTTATTGAGAATAGTGCCTACTGCAAAAATGATTATCGCAAGCAGCAAGGTAGGTATAAAACCAACTATCCCGTTAATTAATCTTATAAAAAAATCTTTTGCTATATCAAACATCTTTTCATATCCTTTCAAAGCTTTTCGCTGATAATACTATAAATTATTTTGTATGGCAATAAAAGTCGAATAATATTTATTTTTAATGAACCTGCTGTTAACTGAATACAATTAATAATTACGTCTTAAAAAAAATTATAAATTGTTATTTTTTTATCAAAAAAGATATTGCAAATTCAGTTAAAATAAGTTATAATAAATTAGATATTGATTAAAGGAGTTTTTTCTATGGAAATGCAAATGGAAATGTCTTATGTATTTGCTGTAGTCATTACAGGTCTTGTTGTTGTATTTCTCGGACTTGTTCTGCTTATCGCTTTCATAAGCATTATCGGTAAAATTTTCACTGCTGTTGACGCAAAGAAGAAAAATAAGTCTGCGGCTGCTCCCGCACCTAAGGCTGTACAGGCTCCGGCTGCCGCTGCTGCACCTGTTGCCGCTGCCGACGATGACGAGATAATTGCCGTTATTTCCGCTGCTGTTGCTATGATGGGCGCTGCTGACGGAAAGTCTTACAGAGTCAAGTCAGTCAAGGCTGCTCCCGGTGCCGCTTCAAGAAGCGCTTGGGCTATGGCAGGTCTGAAAGAGACTACAAATCCGTTTTGATCTTTGCTTTTATTCAGATATAGAAAGGATATGTTTTAATGTTTGAGATTTTTAAGGAGGCCATTGTAAGTCTCGCCCAGTCAAGCGGATTTGCGGCTCTGGGAATAAAAGAGATCATTATGATACTGATTTCTTTTGTTTTTATGTATCTTGCTATTGCGAAAAACTTTGAACCGCTTCTGCTTCTCCCTATTTCTTTCGGTATGCTTCTTACCAACCTGCCTCTTTCGGGACTTTACAACCCCGACCTGTTCATTATCAACGAAGAGGGGCATATAGATGTTCTGAACGTACTTACCAACGGCGGTCTGCTCGACCTGCTTTATCTTGGTGTAAAGCTTCAGGTCTACCCTCCGCTTATCTTCCTCGGTATAGGTACTATGACCGACTTCTCTCCGCTTATTGCAAATCCAAAGAGCTTCCTTTTGGGCGCTGCTGCTCAGGCAGGTATCTTCTTCACCTTTATCGGTGCGGCTCTTCTGGGAATGTCCGCTACCGAAGCAGGCTCTATCGCAATTATCGGCGGCGCTGACGGTCCTACCGCTATTTACGTTTCCAGTAAACTCCTTAAACCCACAGACACGATAGATACAGGTACTATCGCTCTTGCAGCTTACACATACATGGCACTTGTTCCTATTATTCAGCCGCCTATTATGAAGCTGCTCACAACCAAGAAAGAGCGTTCCGTTGTGATGGAACAGCTCAGAACCGTTTCCAAGACCGAAAAGATAATCTTCCCTATCGCAGTTACAATCGTTATTTCCCTGCTTGTTCCTTCGGCTGCTCCTCTCGTAGGTATGCTTATGCTTGGTAACCTTCTTAAAGAAAGCGGCGTCTGCAACCGTCTTGTTGACACGGCTCAGAACGCACTTATGAACATCGTTACTATCTTCCTCGGCGTTTCCGTCGGCGCTACAACACAGGCTGACAAGATCCTTAACGTTTCTTTTGCAAAGGTTATCATTCTCGGCGTTATCGCATTTGGCATCGGTACTGCCTGCGGCGTACTCTTCGGTAAGATCATGTACGTTGTTACAAAGGGCAAGGTCAATCCGCTTATCGGTTCTGCCGGCGTATCCGCAGTTCCTATGGCTGCCCGTGTTTCCCAGAAGGTGGGCGCTCAGGAAAATCCCACGAACTTCCTGCTCATGCACGCTATGGGTCCGAACGTTGCAGGCGTTATCGGTTCGGCTGTTGCGGCAGGCGTACTCCTCAGCATTATCTGATAAAAAGCCTATACGGCATATAAAAAAAATAATAACGGCTGCACGGGAAATTCCGTACAGCCGTTAAATTTTATTCAGCGGCGAGCCGCCGCAGGCATTCCGTAATTTACTTTGCATAAATCGTTAGTTTTGTGTCTCGGTGACGTTAGATGAGATTAACAAGAATTTAGCGGAGCGACTCAAGCTGGTCCAGCGCAGCCGCGCTGGTCAGGTGTCCAGAGGGCGGAAGCCCTTTGGTCGCGCTCCGCAGAGCGCGAAATTCCTGCCTTGGAAGAGCTCCGCAAGAGGTGAATTTCTCGGCAAAGCCGAGAAAGAGGGGACGCCCTGAGATAGAGGGCGTCCCCTTTGTTGCAATCAAAAAGATAACTTATCTTCAAAACAGTCCGGTGGACTGTTTTGAACGAAGCTTTTCTTTGAGCTGATAGAATTGCAACGGCTTGCGCCGTTGTTAAGGACGCTCTCTCTTACAGAGCGTCCTTCTTTTGCGGCTGCTCGCCGCAAAATTCAACCTTGCAGAGCGCTTTTAAGGCGCGCCCACGGGGCGCAAGAAGAGATTTCGCCCTCTGCGGAGGGCGACCAAAGGCTCTGCCTTTGGAAACCGCAGCCTTGAAAGGCTGGCGAACTTTTTATTCTCCGATGTTTTTTCGCAAAGCGAAAAAACTCGGAAACGAACGCTTGCGTTCGTTTTAATTACGCATTACGCATTACGAATTACGCATTAATTTTACTGTTTCTCATTGTCGCTGTTGGTAAGCGCATAGGATAGCATCATTATACTGTCACCCAGATGGACGTTTTCAACCACAACGTCCTTATGGGTGATTTTTATATCATAATGACTGAAGTTCCAGAACGCTTTTATTCCAAGAGAAACCAGCTTGTCGGCAAGCTCTTGCGCCGCAGTTTTCGGTATGCACAGTATAGCTATCTGCGGCTGCTCGGCGGCAAAAAAGCTTTCCATTTCCGAAACAGGCATTATGCCCAGTCCTGCGACCTTGCTGCCCGATTTCTTCTCGTCACTGTCAAAGATACCAATAAGGTTGCAGCCGTACTCGCTGAAATCCATATGCGTAGCTATTGCACGTCCGAGATTTCCTGCACCGATAAGTACAGTTTTATACCCCTGCTTTACCCCCAGAATTTTTCCTATCTCCGTCTGAAGTTCAATAAGGTTATAGCCGTACCCCTGCTGCCCGAAGCCGCCGAAGCAGTTTAAGTCCTGCCGTATCTGCGAAGCGGTCAGGGACATTTTTTCGGCAAGCTCTCCCGAAGATATCCTTACCGTACCCTGCTTGACAAGCTCGCCGATAAAGCGGTAATATCTGGGCAGACGTTTTATTACAGAGTTTGATATGCTTTTTTTCGTCATCTTTGACATTTAAATAGCCATCCTTTTTTACTGTTACTGCATTAATGCGGCGAGTCGGTTGTTGATCTCAACGAGGAATGTTTCTGTATCAACAGGCTGTTTGTTTTCAAGAGTAGACATTGCGGCAAGGTTCTTGTCCATGATGCCGTCCTCCATTGTCTGGATGGAAGCCTTTTCAAGCTTGTCCGCATAGTCCATAAGCTCGGGAATGTTGTCAAGCTCGCCTCTCTTGCGGAGTGCGCCGCTCCATGCAAAAATAGTTGCAATGGGGTTTGTGGAGGTCTTTTCGCCCTTGAGGTAGTTGTAATAGTGACGTGTAACAGTACCGTGAGCAGCTTCGTACTCATAAACGCCCGAAGGAGAAACAAGTACGGAAGTCATAAGACCAAGGCTTCCGAAAGCAGTCGCAAGCATATCGGACATTACATCGCCGTCGTAGTTCTTGCAAGCCCAGATAAAGCCGCCGTTGGAACGTACAACTCTTGCGATAACGTCGTCGATAAGGGTATAGAAATACTCAATGCCTGCCGCCTCGAATTTTTCCTTGTACTCGTTCTCGTAAATTTCTGCGAAAATGTCCTTGAAGCGGTGGTCGTAGGTCTTGGAAATAGTATCCTTTGAAGCGAACCACAGGTCCTCCTTTGCGTCGAGAGCAAAGTTGAAGCAGGAACGTGCAAAGGATGCGATGGAATCGTCAAGGTTGTGAACGCCCTGAATTACACCGTCGGAGTTCTTGAAATCGTGGATAAGGGCACGGGTCTCGTTGCCGTCCTTGTCGGTAACAACAAGCTCTGCCTTTGAGCCTGCCTTAACACGAAGCTCGGTATTCTTGTAGATGTCGCCGTAAGCGTGACGGGCGATAGTGATAGGCTTAGTCCATGTGGGAATGTAAGGAACGATACCCTTTACAAGGATAGGCTTTCTGAACACTGTACCGTCAAGGATAGCACGGATAGTACCGTTAGGTGACTTCCACATTTCTTTCAGGTTGTATTCGGTCATTCTCTGAGCGTTAGGAGTAATGGTTGCGCACTTTACAGCAACGCCGTACTTCTTTGTAGCCTCGGCGCTGTCGATAGTTACCTGGTCGTTAGTCTCGTTGCGGTGAACAAGACCGAGGTCGTAATACTCGCTTTTCAGGTCAATGTAAGGAAGAATAAGTATATCCTTTATCATCTTCCAGATGATACGGGTCATTTCGTCGCCGTCCATTTCGACAATAGGTGTAGTCATTTTGATTTTTTCAGCCATTTTCAAGACCTCCGTTTATTTTTTCTTAGTAATATCGATCATAACGCCCACAGCAGTTCCCACGAGAATACACGCAAACATTACCGCCGCAAAGCTTCCAGACAGCGCGCCGAATACCGCTCCTGCCGACACTCCCACGGCAAAGCCGCCGAGAATAAGGCTTCCCGAGGTCTGCTTCCGTGAGGAGCTTTCCTCTGCCCAGCGTTTCAGTGTAACAAGCCGCTCGCCGCTGTCGCCCTCCTCCTCGTCGAAGGAGGTATTCCTCAGCAGGTCGCAGGGGAAGCCTTGGCAGAGTCCGCAATGCTCAAGCTGCTTTTCCTCGCAGCATTTCTTTATCTCGCAGTCCCCTGCCCAGTCGCCCTCGATAAGCTCAAGGCAGCCCTCGCAGCCGAATTTCTCACGGCTTTCACATTCGCTGCAAAGCTTTCCGCAGCGTGATTGGTAAAAATCGGGGTTTTTGTTAATATCCATATTACTCGAAAGCAGCAGCAATAAATACTGCAATAACAATTATGATAAATGAAATTATATTAAGCGTTCTTTCACCAATACCCGGAAAGTATTTTTCCGCAGCACGCCTTAATACATAAATAACAATTAAAGCGCAGACAAACGCTATCCAGTCAGCTATTGACCAATGGTGACCATGAGAACGATAGCGGTATCCGAACAAAATGTTCATTACTTCAGGCTTTCTCTTGTGTAATCAAGGAGACCGCCTGCAAGGATAATATCCTTTGTTCTTCCCGAAAGCTCGCAGAGTACGGGAATTTCAGCGCCCGTTGTCTTGTTTGTTACGGTAAGCTGGGTCTTGCCTGCTTCGATGTCTGCACGGACGTTTGCAAGCACAAGCTCGTCGCCCTGTGATATCTTGTCATAGTCAGCCTCGTTCACGAATGTGAGTGGGAGAATACCTGCGTTGATAAGGTTGGAACGGTGGATTCTTGCAAAGCTCTTTACCAGAACAGCCTTTACGCCCAGGTGGAGAGGAGCAAGTGCAGCGTGCTCACGGGACGAGCCCTGACCGTAATTTGCGCCGCCGACGATAATGCTCTTTCCAAGGCTTTCCGCACGCTCGGGGAATTTCTCGTCGCATACGGTAAAGCAGAACTTGGAAATTGCAGGGATATTTGAACGGAGAGGAAGTATCTTCGCACCTGCAGGCATGATGTGGTCGGTAGTGATGTTGTCGCCGACTTTAAGCGAGCAGGGAGCTTCAATGCTGTCTGCAAGAGGCTTTGTTGTGGGGAAAGGCTTGATATTTGGTCCGCGGAGGATCTCAACCTTGTCCATTTCCTCAACGGGTGCGGGAGCAGCTATCATATTGTCGTTGATAACGAACTCCTTGGGCATTTCAAATACGGGCATTTCGCCGAGAGTTCTCGGGTCGGTAAGTACGCCTGCAATTGCGGAAGCCGCTGCCATTTCGGGAGATACGAGGTATATCTGACCGTCCTTTGTGCCGGAACGTCCCTCAAAGTTTCTGTTGAAGGTACGGAGAGAGATACCCTTTGAATTAGGCGACTGACCCATACCGATGCAAGGTCCGCAGGCACTTTCGAGGATTCTTGCGCCTGCGTCTATCATTATCGCAAGAGCGCCGTTCTGAGCAAGCATATTGAGCACCTGCTTTGAACCGGGAGCAATAGAAAGTGAAACGTCGGGGTGAACGGTCTTGCCCTTGAGAATGTGAGCGACCTTCATCATATCCATAAGTGAGCTGTTTGTACATGAACCGATGCAGACCTGGTCTATCTTCATGCCGCTAAGCTCCTCGGCTGTCTTGATATTGTCGGGAGAATGAGGACAAGCTGCAAGAGGTGCAAGCTCGGAAAGGTTTATCTCGATAACCTCGTCGTAAACTGCGTCCGGGTCTGCGGAAAGCTCTGTCCATACCTCGCCGCGCTTCTGTGCGTCAAGGAACTGCTTTGTAATTTCATCAGATGGGAAGATAGAAGTAGTTGCGCCAAGCTCTGCGCCCATGTTTGTAATAGTCGCACGCTCGGGCACGCTGAGAGTCTTAACGCCCTCGCCTGTGTACTCGATTACCTTGCCTACGCCGCCCTTTACGGACATAATGCGGAGGACTTCAAGGATAACGTCCTTAGCCGCTACCCAAGGATTAAGCTTGCCTGTCAGCTTAACGTTAACTATCTTAGGGTATGTAATATAGTAAGCGCCGCCGCCCATAGCAACAGCAACGTCAAGTCCGCCTGCGCCGATAGCTATCATACCTATACCGCCGCCTGTGGGAGTATGGCTGTCGGAGCCGATAAGGGTCTTGCCGGGGATGCCGAAGCGTTCAAGGTGTACCTGATGGCAGATACCGTTGCCGGGACGAGAGAAGTAAATGCCGTGCTTTTTAGCTACCGAGCCGATAAAGCGGTGGTCGTCGGCATTTTCAAAGCCTGACTGGAGAGTATTGTGGTCGATATATGCAACAGAACGTTCTGTCTTAACTCTCGGCACGCCCATAGCCTCGAATTCGAGGTATGCCATAGTGCCTGTTGCGTCCTGAGTAAGAGTCTGGTCAATGCGGATTCCGATCTCCTTGCCCTTGACGAATTCGCCGTCAACAAGGTGAGCCTTCAGAATTTTTTCGGTTAAAGTGTATCCCATTCCGAACCATCCTTTCATATACATAAAATACATTATATATTATACCTGTTTTCCGCAACTTTGTCAATAATTTATCAAGTACAAACGGCGGAATAATATATAATTGTCCACATTTACATATAAATTTATGGATATATAATGTATAAATGGAAGATGAACTGTTTCACAAAGCCGCAGAACAGCATTAGCCAGTCCAGCACAAAACGAACGCTTTGCGTTCATTTCTGAGTTTTTTCGTAAAGCGAAAAAACATCGGAGAATAAAAAGTTCGCCAGCCTTTCAAGGCTGCAGGGTTCTTAGGGGCGGCGCCCCTGAGTCGCGCTCCGCAGAGCGCGAAAGTCCTGCCTTAGAAGAGCTCCGCAAGGGGTGAATTCCGCGCAAAGCGCGGAAGAGGGGACGCCTCTGCAAAAAACAAAACAAGTTTTGTTTAAGGGCGTCCCCTTATAACAAATTTCAATTAAACTGCATAACGTTACAAAAAAATTTAAATCCGCTTTAAAATTACAATAAAAGTTGCACGCCGTCAAAGACCCGTTTATATCCATATCGCAGAATATGTACCGAAAACGTTGAAAAACCGCCCTTTTACGGATAGAATTAAGGTATATCTTTACGTTAAAGGAGCAGCAAAGCTTATGCCGGAGAAAAAATCATTCATACTTTATCACAGCTACGGGGAGATATTTTCCGAGCTGACCGACGAGGAAGCGGGGCAGCTTATCAAGGCAATTTTTGCTCACGAAATTGACGGTGCTGCTCCCGATATGGACAGGCTTGTAAAAATGGCGTTTCTTCCCATAAAAAGCAATCTCGAACGGGACAGAGCCGAGTACGAAAGTGTATGCGAAAAGCGCAGAGAATCGGGCAGGCTTGGCGGCAGACCCAAAAAGCAAGTGGTTTCGGAAGAAAGCAAAAGCTTTTCCGAAAAAGCAAAAAAACCTGATAATGATGATGATGACGTAAATGGAAATGATATTGATAATGCTATTGTGAATGACAATTCCGCCTGCGGCGGTGACAAACAGGACGACAACAAAATCTTCGGAAAGTATATAAGGCTGACAGAGGAGCAGTACCGCTCGTTGTGTGAGGAATACGGCGAAACGGCTGTAACAGACTGCATTAACCGTGCTGACAGCTATATTATGAACAGCGGATGCCGTCCGTACAGCAATCACTATACCACCCTTTCCGAGTGGCTGAAAAAGGACAATCCGCATAAGCCTGTGCAGCTTTCCTCAGAACATTCCTACGACCTTGACAAGCTTGTTGCCTATGCCATGACGCACACTCCAAAGCTTTGAACGGATAAACAGAAAAAATCCGTCCTCTGCAATGCAAAGAACGGATCAATCTTTTTGGCTGGGGTGCAGGGATTCGAACCCCGGTAATGCTTGAGTCAGAGTCAAGTGCCTTACCGCTTGGCGACACCCCAATATATAAGTTCGCTGTCAAAAATTCACAACGAACTTTTTGACTGGCTGGGATAGGTGGATTCGAACCACCGAAATGACGGAGTCAAAGTCCGCTGCCTTACCGCTTGGCTATATCCCATTACATCGGATATATCAGCGAAGCTCTTCAAGCGACTTATATATATTATCATACTTTACCTGTTTTGTCAATACTTTTTTTCACATTTGTTATTATGCACAAAAATTCGTGTTTTATTACAGCAATCAATAAGCGGCTTGCCGCGGAAAGCGATACCATTAACGGGACGGAAAACCCGTCCCCTACAATAATTACGAATTACGCATTACGCATTACGAATTGAATAAATTCCTGTTTATCTCATACTAACGTTACCGAGCCACAAATAAAATATTTTACACAAAACTAAATTACGGAAAGGGTGCAGGCTCAGCCTGCTATATTTCATTGCGGTTTTCCAAAGCCTTGAAAAGCGTTATCTCGTCGGCATATTCAAGAGTTCCGCCTATGGGCAGACCGAATGCAAGCCTTGTGACCTTTACTCCCAGCGGCTTCAGCAGCTTGGAAATATACATAGCTGTCGCTTCGCCCTCTACGGTAGGGTTTGTCGCCATGATGACTTCCTCCACTCCGCCCTTTTGTATACGGGCAAGCAGCTCCTTCAAGCGAATCTTGTCGGGAGTGATGCCGTCCAGCGGAGAGATAAGTCCGTGCAGAACGTGATACACGCCCTTGTACTCGTTTGTACGCTCAAATGCGGAAATGTCCTTGGGAGTTTCCACAACGCAGATAACGCTGCGGTCACGCATATCGTCCGAGCAGATGGGACAAAGCTCTCCCTCGGTAAGATTCTGGCACTCGGTACAGCATTTTACCGTACTGTGGGCACGGATTATAGCGTCGGCAAAAGCCTGCGCTTCATCGTCGGTCATGCTCATAACGTGATAAGCAAGCCGCTGAGCGCTTTTCATGCCGATGCCCGGAAGCTTTGCAAACTGCTCGGCAAGCAGCACAAGGGGCAGTGCAGTATTATTTGCCATAAATACCTCCGAAAATCGAGGCGGCATACACGGTTTTCCGCATATGCCGCAGTAAGATCAATTAAAACAAGCCGGGGAAGGAAACTCCACCTGTAATAGCGCCCATTTCCTTTTCGGTAGTTTCTTCTATCTGCTTTACAGTATCGTTGAATGCGCTGATGATAAGGTCCTGAAGCATCTCAACGTCCTCGGGGTCAACTACCTCGGGCTTGATGTTAAGGGACTTTATCTCCTTGCGTCCGCTCATTGTTACCTCAACAGCTCCGCCGCCAACGGTTGTGGAGAACTCTCTTTTCTCGATATCCTCCTGAAGGTCGGTGATCTTCTCCTGCATTTTCTGAGCCTGCTTGATCATGCTGTTCATATTCTGAGCGCCGCCGCCCATTCCCTGTGGTAATCTTGCTTTCATTTTTAAACTCCGTTTCTCCGCCGTAAAAACTTATAGCTTAAACGGACGCCCATCGGCGGAAGGCATTCCGTGAATTTTTTAAATTTATAATCACCTCAAAGAGGGATATTACTGTTCAATGGGTATATTGTTTTCCTGTGCCTTTTGCAGGACATTTTTCAGCTTTTCGCCGCTGTCTGCTTTTGCGGGACTGCGCAATATCTTCACGCCGTTGCATTTTCCCATAACGCGTGTGATAGCTTCTTTGAGCTTATCGAAATTTTCCTGCTTTTTCATAAGTGATATGAAGAAATTATTTTCGGTAGTTATACGCATATATCCATGTGCTTCCTCGGCGTATGAGCCTGTAAGCGCTCCCGAAGCAGAAGGACAGATCTCTGCAAAGGCTTCGAGGATTTCCGTCCACTTTTCAGCAGGTCTGAAATCAGCCACATCAAATTTTGGCTGTTCAGCCTGAGCAGCATATGAAACGCTGACTTTTGGCGGTTCGGCAGGACGAGGACTCGGCTGCTGAACGGGCTGAACGGGCTGCGGTGACTGCGATGCAAGCTTCTGCTCCAGCATATCGATTTTCGCAAGAAGCTCGGTACTTGCCGCAGCGCCCCCCTGTACGGACTGCTGCGCCGTACACAATTTAAGCAGGCACATTTCCATTTCGACACGCTTTGCGCTTACTCTTGCGATGCGCTCGTTGCAGGCTTGCAGAATATCAAGCTTTGCCATAATTTCTTCAAGGGAAAGCTTTTCCGCAAGGACCTTTATCCTTTCTATCTCGTTAGGCATACACACAAGCAGGTCGGTATTTTCGGGTACTGCCTTTGCCATCATCACATTTCTGAGCTGTGCGATAAGCTCGTCGCAAAGCTTCTGCATATCCTTGGACATATTATAAAGCTTGTCTATGACTCCAACCGCCTTGGCGGCGTCGTTATCGGCGGCGGCTTCGAGGATATCGAAAACAGGCTCACGTCCTGCGATTCCTGCCGCACCCGAAACGATATCAAGAGTTACGTTTTCGGAAAAGGCTATGCACTGGTCAAGCAGCGACAGCGCATCACGCATACCGCCGTCCGCAGTCTTTGCAATAAGTTCAGCAGCGTCACGGTCGAGAGCGATATTCTCCTGCTCCGCAACGTACATAAGCCGCTCAGTAATGTCCTTCGGCAGTATCCTGCGGAAGTCGTACCGCTGGCAGCGTGAAAGTATCGTGGGCAGTACCTTGTGTATCTCGGTGGTCGCCAGAATGAATTTAACGTGTGGAGGAGGCTCTTCCATAATTTTCAGCAGGGCGTTGAACGCCTCCTTTGAAAGCATATGGACCTCGTCAATGATGTAAACCTTGTATTTGCAGCGTTCAGCGGTATAGACGGCTCCGTCACGCAGGTCGCGGACGTCGTCAACGCCGTTGTTTGAGGCTGCGTCTATCTCGATGATATCGGAAAGAGCGTTCTCGTCAGCGTCACGACATATCTCGCATTCAAGGCAGGGATTGCCGTCAACGGGGTGCAGGCAGTTCAGCGCCTTGGCAAGTATCCTTGCGCAGGTGGTCTTGCCCGTTCCTCTTGAGCCTGTAAACAGGTAGGCGTGAGCAGTCTTGCCGCTCACAAGCTGATTTCGCAGAGTCGTAGTGATATGGGGCTGTGAAACAACGTCGTCAAAGGTCATCGGACGGTATTTTCTGTAAAGCGCCTTATACATTTCACTCACTCCTTATCTGATGACTTCTTCGGGGGTTTCCGTTCTCAGCTTCATATTTGGGTCTATCTCGTCCAGCAGGTCAACCGACTCGGCAATATTGCAGTAAAAAATCTTAAAGCCGTTTACGTCGTCCATATTGCAGGTCAGCGCTTTTTTGTAGTATTCCCTGCTCTTTTCAAGGTCTTTCATAAGCAGGTACGCAAGGGAGCAGCCCCCCAGCGCAAAGGAATAATTCTTTCCCTCGTCCAGGGACTTGTTGAAATACTCCAGCGCCTTTTCGCCGTCGCCCTTTTTCAGATATGCGATACCGATATCGGTATAAATGAAATCGAAATAGCAGCTGCGGTCAAGCAGGATATTGTAATACTCCACCGCTTTGTCATATCTGCCGTTCTGGACAAGACATCTTGCCGCCAGCAGGTATGTATCGTTAAGCTCCAGACCGTATTCCAGCGCCTGTTCAAAGTATTTTGCGCCGTTTGAGGGATAACCCATAAGCTGGTAGCATCTTCCCATATAGAAGCAAAGCACAGACCGTTGGGACTCGGTAAGATTTTTTTCTTCAAGCTCCTTGAATTTTTCCAGAGCGGTATTCAAATCGAACAGGTGCATATCAATGACGGCTTCACGAAGCTTTGCTGAATCACGTCCTCCGAAGCGCCCGTAAACAAAAGTCTTATCAAAATCGCCGAGCCTTGAAGAGTCATACTTTCCTGAATTTGAGAAGAAGGAAGAATACGCCAGAACGGACAGAAGCACCGCTATCGCCGCCGATATCAAAAGCGGAACGTAATAATCCTTCACGCTGTCTGCTCCGTAGGCGGCTGTTACCATCAAAGCCCCCACCGCAGCGCAGACTATTATATGACACGAAAGCAAGGGCAGGAATTTTTTTAAAAATCCGACAATTATGTCCTTTATTTTCAATGCATAATCACCCTAAAATAAAATAAATCCGGTACATAGGTGTGCAGGCTGACTGCGGCACACAAAACGTTCCGCTTAATGCTGCTCGGTTCCCCGCCTGACATGGTTCACGGTGTTCCGTTGCACAGGGCCCGCACACCTATATATCGGATATATCCGTAAGTATTAAACATTATACCACATCTTTTTTATTTTTGCAAGTATTTTTTTGATTTTTTTCGATTTGAGCAATGTTGTTTTTTTGTCAAAATAATTGAAAAATTCAAAAAAGTATGATATAATAATTCTATATATACAAATTTTCTGTATTGGCTTGCGCCGGAGAGGACTTTGGGAATGGAAAACCGCATTGTGAGATTTGCCGTTTACGATAACAATAATTTCTATAAAATCGAATTATCCAAGACCCTGCTGCATTTTACCGAATTTGACTTTACTTATTTCTGGGAACAGTGCATCGAGGCCGGACGTACTGCGCGCAAAACAGGCAGGCTTCCGCAGAATATCATCTCCAACGCAAAAACCGTTGTCTGCCGTGCGCACCCTTACATTGAGGCGTGCATTGCGACGGATTACTCCGAGATCGTCACGGACTGCATTATCGAATACATCTGCCACAGCGAGCGCATCGGTCTGGAGGAGCTTTGGGCAAGGTGTATCTCTCCGAAAAATCAGTACGAAACGGCTATTTTCCGCCGCATCTCCGAATACAAGACCAACCGTGCCATGAACCGCTGGACAAGCATCGTCCGCTTGCAGGAATACGCACGGAACAAGATAGAATTTATTTTCGGTACCGATAATCAGGGCGAGATACTTTCCGATGAAGCTGTCAGAACAAGAAAGGAATATTTCGACCTTGCAGTCTCGGTCGCCGCAAACGAGCTTGGCTGTCCGCCAAATGCTCTGCCTTCGGTAAAGCTTTGCACTCCCGCTACTCTGCCAAATGCGGCGTTTGCGGTAAGCAAGGTATCAAAGGCTATCTACCGACGCTTTTCCGAGGCTCTTTCACAGGGGCAGGACCTTTCCGTTATGGAAAAGCGTGACTGCACAAAAATTCGTGACCAGATAGCTATGGAAGCCTACACCTACGTTAAAAATATGTCCCGTCCGGGCGAGATAGATATGAAATTCACGCTGGAGGCTATCCGTGAAAATCCTGCCGAGATTTATCTTCCCGACAGCCTGAAAGCCGCCATTGACCTTGAATTCGAGCTTATGGCGCAGGATAAAATATACCTCCGCAAGTGCGAAAGCTGCGGAAGATTTTTCACCGTTACCGATGATAATCCACGCTGCGACAGGGTAAACAGCTCCGGCAAGACCTGCCGCAAGCAGTACGAGGAGCTTGTGGAAAGCATTGCAATGGAAGCCATGGCTTCCTCCGCTGCGGAAGAAGAAACTATCGTAACCGAAAGCACCGTTCACCACGAAGCGGAAAGCTTCACTCTCCCTGCCGAAATGGAAAAGCACAGCCAGAAGCTTTACAATGCGTTATACAAGCGTGTCGGCAAGGGCTTTGACGAGAACGAGTTCAAGGAATGGTCACAGTACCTTTCAAATATGAAGCGGAATTTCAAAACGGGTGAGGCTTCGTTGAGCCAGTTTGAGGAATTTCTCGATTACTCCGACAGGCTTTGCGAGGAGGTCAAGCTGGCGGTCAAGAACAAGACCGTTCACGCTCCCGTTGAAAAGCCATTCGGATATGCAAGTACCGCAGCCGTTCAGAGTCAGCCTGAAAGCAATACTGCTCCCGAAGAAGCAAAGCCGGCTGTAACTGCCGAGCCTGACATTCCTGCTGCTCCGCAGGTGGCGACGGTGGTCTCTCCCGATACTGTTGAGATAAAGCCATTTGTTCCCCAGGCATTTGACAGTCTTTTCGACGCCTTTATGGCAGGCTACGCTCAGGACGCCGATGAAAGCGCTGCTCCCGAAAAGAACGAAAAAAAGCACGTTGAGATAAAAATGCCCCAGTGGGAACGGCTCACCCGTGAGGACGCCTATGGTAAAAAAGACTGACCGAAAGGAGCTTCACAATGCTTTTCATTAACGAAAATACCGCTATAAACGGTCTTGCGGACGCTATCGTAAAGGGCGGCGTAAGCCTTTACAACGCAATGAAATATATTTACTCCATTGCCGAAAATGATTTTTACAACGTCAACATCAAGGACGCTTTCAAGGTCGTGCTGAACAATGTTACCGACACGGACTGCCTTCAGGCGCTTGGTCTGAGAATTGACGACAGGACCTGCGGCGAAATGCAGAATGACGAATACAACAGGGTGCTTCCGATGATGGTATACTCCCTTGCGGTGCGTATACCCACGCTGAAAAATGTCAGAAACGGCGAGGATTGTATGTCCGACGACCAGCTTTACCGTCTGTACACGGCTGTTATGGACAAGGGTGCGGAAAATTACCGCGATATGATTTCCGAGACATTTCTTGAAACCAAATATCTTGTGCGAAAGGGCAAGAAGCTTCCGCCATTTACTGCGGACTGGTACAAGACCTATATTTACACCAATGTGCCCTCTCTTGCGGAAATTACCAACAAAAATATGTTTCTGCTGGGCTTTGCGGACGTTATTTTCGCAATGTTCTATTCCTGTCTTGAGGAAGAGCTGAAAAGCAAGATACTTGAATATACGGCTGATATTCCGAGCGAAGATACGGAAAAGTAATTTAATGGGAGAATAAAGTATGAGATCAATTTTTTTATGCGGATTTATGGGCTGCGGAAAATCTACTGTGGGAAAAATTCTTGCCGAAAAGCTTGGCTGTGAACTTTCCGACATGGACGATTACATCGTCGAGCGTGAGGGAATGACTATCCCTCAGATATTTTCGGAAAAGGGCGAGAGGTATTTCCGTGAGACCGAGACCGAAGTTATCAGAGAGCTTTCCCAAAAGAACGGCGTTATCGCCTGCGGCGGCGGCGCTATGCTGAAAAAAGAGAACTCCGATATCGCTTCGGAATCGGGAACAGTGGTTTACATTGACGTGCCATTTGAGGTCTGCTACTCTCGGATATCGGGGGACAAAAACCGTCCAATAGTTATGAGCAATACCAAGGAAGAGCTTGAATTTATTTACGACAGCAGAGTTCCGTTATACAGAGCGAACTCATCTGTGACCGCCGACGGAAACGGTTCTGCCGACGAGATAGCCGAAAGGATAATTACTGCGGTAAAATAAATCACGGCAATTTGAGATATAATAAACATATAATTTTAACCGAAAGGCTGATCAAAATGAAAGACGGTTTTCTCAGAGTTGCTGCGGTAACTCCCGATATAAAGGTAGCTGACTGCGGCTATAACGCAGACGAGATAATCAGGCTCGCAAAGGAAGCCTGCAACGGCGGCGCTTCCGTGATAGTTTTCCCGGAGCTGTGCATTACGGGGTACACCTGCGGAGATCTGTTCCTGCAAAAAGTCCTGCTGGACGGCGCAAAAAAGGCGCTTGTGAAAATTGCGGCAGGAACCGCGGAATGTGACGCTCTTATCGTGGTCGGACTGCCCTTTGAGCTGCACGGCAAGCTTTACAACTGCGCCGCTGTTCTGAACAAAGGAGAAATTCTCGGTCTTGTGCCGAAGAAGAATATTCCTGCCTACTCGGAATTTTACGAGGCACGGCACTTTGCTCCGTGGCAGGGCGGCGTACTATTTTTGGCAGAAGAAGTCGGGGACGATTTTTACACCACATTCGGAGATATGCTCTTTAAGTGCGCAGAAATACCCGAGCTTGTTATGGGTATTGAGGTCTGCGAAGACCTATGGGTACCCGAGCCGCCCTCAACAGGGCTTGCTCTTTCGGGAGCGACTCTCATATGCAATCTTTCCGCCTCGGACGAAGTCATCGGCAAGGGCGATTACCGCACCCAGCTTGTGAAATCCCAGTCGGCACGGCTTATCTGCGGATATATTTACGCTGACGCAGGTATGGGCGAGTCCACACAGGACCTTGTTTTCAGCGGACACAATCTTATCTGCGAAAACGGCACGGTCATCGGCGAAAGCAGAAAGTTCACCACGGGCATAACCTACGGCGAGATAGACCTGCACCGTCTTGTTTCCGAGCGCAGAAAGGTGAACACGTTCCACTGCTGTGAAAGCCGCGATACTGCACGCGCTTTTGAAGAAGTGCAGTTCTCGGTAAAGCCGAAGGATATTGAATTGAAGCGCCGTTTTCCGCCTATGCCATTTGTACCCAGCAACAAGACCGACCTTAACAGCCGCTGCGAGGAGATACTCACCATGCAGGCTACGGGACTTGCCACACGTCTGCGGCACATCGGCTGCAAAACTGCGGTCATCGGGCTTTCGGGCGGTCTGGACAGCACTCTTGCGCTGATAGTTACCGTTCACGCATTTGATATGCTTTCTCTCGACCGCAAGGGTATAATTGCCGTGACAATGCCTTGTTTCGGTACTACAAAGCGCACCAAAAGCAACGCATACTATCTTGCCGAGGCTTACGGCGTGACCCTTAAAGAAGTGGATATTACCGCCTCGGTGCGCCGTCATTTTGAGGATATCGGTCAGGACGAAGCCGTTCTTGACGTTACCTTTGAAAACGGTCAGGCGAGGGAGCGTACTCAGGTGCTTATGGATATTGCCAACAAGCTTGGCGGCATAGTTATCGGTACAGGCGACCTTTCCGAGCTTGCTCTCGGCTGGGCGACCTACAACGGCGACCATATGTCCATGTACGGCGTGAACGCTTCCGTACCGAAAACGCTGGTGCGCCATCTTGTGGCGTACGAAAGCGCAAATACCCAAAATACGAAGCTTGCGGAGGTACTGAATGACGTTCTTGCAACGCCTGTTTCTCCCGAACTTCTGCCGCCGTCCGAGGGTGAGATATCCCAGAAGACCGAGGATATTGTTGGTCCTTATGAGCTGCACGATTATTTTCTGTACTACCTTGTACGCTGCGGCTATCCGCCGAAAAAAATACTGCGTATTGCGGAGCAGTCCTTTGAGGGGACCTACAGCAGGGATACTATCAAAAAATGGCTGACGGTTTTCCTGCGCCGTTTCTTCTCCCAGCAGTTCAAGCGCTCCTGTCTGCCTGACGGTCCGAAGGTCGGTACTGTTACCCTTTCTCCCAGAGGCGACTGGAGAATGCCTTCCGACGCCTGCGTAAGGCTCTGGCTGGAAGACCTTGAACAGTAAAAGGAAAGCATTGTCAAAAAATGAATGGAAAAATTCATAAAAAAGTGTTGGCAAATGTAATATATTATGGTATACTGTAATTATTATTTGTTTTGTTAGGGGGAATTTACCAATGCTGTCAGATATTGAAATCGCTCAGCAGGCAAAAATGCTGAAAATCGGCACTATTGCCGCAAATCTCGGTATTTCCGAGGACGATATCGAGCCTTACGGTCACTATAAGGCTAAGCTTTCCGAGGCACTTTTCTCAAAAACCGCTAACGACCCCGACGGAAAGCTCATTCTCGTTACCGCCATCAATCCTACTCCCGCAGGCGAGGGCAAAACCACTATCTCCGTCGGTCTTGCAGAATCCATGGCTAAGATCGGCAAAAATGCAGTTCTTGCTCTCCGTGAGCCGTCTCTCG
Organism: uncultured Clostridia bacterium; assembly: GCA_945876755.1. Lineage (GTDB taxonomy): Bacteria > Bacillota > Clostridia > Oscillospirales > Ruminococcaceae > RGIG8773. Next base: position 41,086 of record CAMCPM010000009.1, on the reverse strand, counting down.
GTCCCGTATTCGGAATCAAGGGCGGTGCGGCAGGCGGCGGCTATGCGCAGGTCGTACCTATGGAGGATATCAACCTCCACTTTACAGGCGATATGCACGCTATTACCGCTGCAAACAATCTTCTCTGCGCTCTGCTTGACAACCATATGCAGCAGGGCAACGCTCTTGGTATCGACCAGCGCCGTATTATGATAGACCGCTGTCTCGATATGAACGACCGCGCCCTCAGAAACGTTGTTATCGGCATGGGCGGCAAGGTAAACGGCATTCCCCGTCAGGACAGCTTCCGCATTACGGTTGCTTCCGAGGTAATGGCTATTCTCTGTCTTGCTTCCGACCTTACCGACCTGAAGGAACGTCTGGGACGTATCCTCGTTGCCTACACATATGACGGAACTCCCGTTTATGCCCGTGACTTAGGCGCTCACGGTGCTATGACCGCGCTCCTCAAGGACGCTCTCAAGCCGAACCTTGTTCAGACTCTTGAAAACACTCCTGCTATCATGCACGGCGGACCCTTCGCAAACATTGCTCACGGCTGTAACTCTGTCCGTGCCACAAAGCTTGCTCTCAAGCTGGGCGACTACTGCATCACGGAAGCAGGCTTCGGCGCTGACCTGGGTGCTGAAAAGTTCTTCGACATCAAGTGCCGTTTTGCAGGTCTGAAGCCTTCATGTGCAGTCCTTGTTGCGACTATCCGTGCGCTGAAGTACAACGGCGGCGTACCCAAGACTGAGCTTACAACAGAAAATGTTGATGCTCTGAAAAAGGGTATCGTAAATCTGAAAACACATATTGAAAATATCCGCAAGTTCGGCGTACCCGTAGTGGTTGCCATCAACCGCTTCCATACCGACAGTGACGCCGAGATAGCTTACATCAAGGAGTTCTGCGCAGGAATGGGCGTTGAGGTCTCCCTTGCAGAGATTTTTGCAAAGGGCGGCGAAGGCGGTACTGACCTTGCACAGAAGGTATGCGCAGTTATCGAAAAGGGCGAAGCTGATTTCAAGCCACTTTACGACGAGAAGCTTTCCATCAAGGAAAAGCTGAACATCATCGCAAAGGAGATTTACCGTGCAGACGGCGTAAACTTTACCGGTCAGGCTGAAAAGGCAATCAAGGAAATCGAGTCTCTCGGCTTCGGAGACATTCCTGTTTGCGTTGCAAAGACACAGTATTCCCTTTCCGACGACCCCACCAAGCTTGGCAAGCCCGAGAACTTTGTTATTACCGTCCGTGACGTAAAGCTTTCGGCAGGTGCAGGCTTTGTAGTTGCTCTCACAGGCGACATCATGGTAATGCCGGGACTTCCAAAGGCTCCTGCGGCGCTGAAGATCGACTGCGACAACAACGGAAACATTTCCGGACTTTTCTAAGAGATACGAAATCAGGGTACCAAAATTTTGGTACCCTTTTTATTTTGAGATAAAAAATAACCTGAGAAGAAAACTTCTCAGGTTATATCTTTTTCCACTAACGGAAGTCAGTTTTTAAAGCGTACCGGTCAGCTGATTATGCTGCTCATTGGAGCTTTCATTCTTGACCACCTGAATGTTATTGTAAACGTCCATACCCGTACCTGCGGGAATAAGCTTACCGATAATAACATTCTCTTTAAGTCCCTGGAGATAGTCGCTCTTGCCCTTGATAGCTGCATCGGTGAGCGCTCTTGTTGTCTCCTGGAACGAAGCCGCAGACAGGAAGCTGTCTGAATTGGACGAAGCCTTTGTGATACCCTGAAGTACGGGAATGGTTGTAACAAGGGTAACTCCCTCTTCGCCTGCATCGATTCTCTTCTGAAGCTCTGCGTTGATCTCGTCGATCTCTCTCTTGTCGACCAGCGAGCCGGGAAGCAGATAGCTTGAACCGCTGTCGTCGACCTTCACCTTACGGAGCATCTGACGAACGATTACTTCAATGTGCTTGTCGTTGATATCAACACCCTGGAGACGGTAAACCTTCTGTACCTCGGTGATGATGTAGTTCTGAACAGCCTGCTGACCGTTTACTGCGAGAATATCGCCCGGATTGATGGAACCCTCTGTAAGCGGTGTGCCTGCTTCAACAGTATCTCCCTCATGCACTCTGATCTTGAAGCCGTAAGGTACGGGATAATACTCCTCTGTACCTGTCTCCTGATTAGTGATGATAACGTTTCTGATCTTCTTGATCTCTTCCATACGAACCGTACCGCTGATCCTTGAAATGATGGACGCATTCTTAGGACGACGGCTTTCAAAAAGCTCTTCAACACGGGGAAGACCCTGTGTGATATCTTCCGCAGAAGCGATACCGCCTGTATGGAACGTTCTCATTGTAAGCTGTGTACCCGGCTCACCGATAGACTGTGCAGCGATTACGCCGACTGCTTCGCCGACTGCAACAAGGTTGCCGTTGGCAAGGTTTGCACCGTAGCACTTTGCACATACGCCGTGCTTAGCCTTACAGTTAAGAACTGAACGTATCTTGACCTTTTCAACTCCGCTGTCAACGACCTTCTGAGCGTCAAGCTCGTTCATAAGCTTGTTGTGGCTCATGATAAGATCGCCTGTATTCGGGTCGCGGAGATCCTCCATAAGATAACGTCCGATAAGACGTTCCTTGAGAGGTTCGATCATTTCGTTGCCGTTTTTGATGGTGTAGATCTCGATACCCTCGTCTGTACCGCAGTCCTCCTCACGGATGATAACGTCCTGAGAAACGTCAACAAGACGACGTGTAAGGTAACCCGAGTCGGCGGTACGAAGAGCCGTATCGGCAAGACCCTTACGGGCACCACGGGATGAAATGAAGTATTCCAGAATGTTAAGACCTTCACGGTAGTTAGCACGAATAGGCATCTCGATAGTTGAACCGGAAGTATTGGCGATAAGTCCGCGCATACCTGCAAGCTGACGTATCTGGTTGATACTACCACGGGCACCGGAGTCAGCCATCATGAAGATAGGATTGTACTTGTCAAGTCCGTCCTTCAGAGCAACTGTTACCTCATCGGTAGCCTTGTTCCAGATGTCGATAAAGCGCTTGGACTTTTCGGCAGCGGAAATAAAGCCTCTCTTATAAAGCTTGTTGATCTTTTCAACCTTTGCGTCTGCGTCTGCAAGAATATCCTTTTTAGCTTCAGGGATCTCTGCGTCGCATACGGCAACTGTAATTGCAGCTCTTGTGGAGAACTTGAATCCGAGAGCCTTGATCTTGTCGAGTACCTCGGAAGTAGTTGCAGTACCGTGGATACGGATGCAGCGCTCGATAATATCGGAAAGCTGACCCTTTTTAACAAGGAAGTCAATTTCAAGGTCAAACTGCTTATCGGAATTTGTTCTGTCAACATATCCCAGATTCTGAGGGATATTTTCATTGAAGATGATTCTTCCGACTGTGCAGTCAATAAGCTTAGAAACGGTTCTTCCGCCGATATCCTTGGAAATACGCACCTTGATAGGAGCATGGATAGAAACTACGCCCTCGCTGTAAGCCATAAGAGCCTCGTTTACATCACGGAATACCTTTCCTGCGCCCTTTTCGATATAGTTGCCGTTTTCGTCCTTATCCTCTTTTTTCATTGTCAGATAGTAGGAACCGAGCACCATATCCTGTGAAGGAACGGCAACAGGACGTCCGTCTGACGGTTTAAGCAGGTTGTTTGCCGCAAGCATAAGGAAGCGTGCCTCTGCCTGAGCTTCTGCGGAAAGAGGAAGGTGAACAGCCATCTGGTCGCCGTCGAAGTCGGCGTTGAACGCTGTACATACCAGCGGATGAAGCTTGATAGCTCTGCCCTCTACGAGGATAGGCTCAAACGCCTGGATACCGAGTCTGTGGAGCGTCGGGGCACGGTTAAGGAACACGGGATGATCCTTGATAACATTTTCAAGAGCGTCCCAAACGTCGTTCTCGGCTCTGTCGACCTTTTTACGGGCAGACTTGATATTTGTAGCCTTGCCTGTATCAACAAGGCGCTTCATTACGAAAGGCTTGAAAAGTTCAAGAGCCATCTCCTTAGGAAGACCGCACTGGAACATTTTAAGCTCAGGACCTACTACGATAACGGAACGTCCGGAGTAGTCAACACGCTTACCGAGAAGGTTCTGACGGAAACGTCCCTGCTTACCTTTAAGCATATCGGAAAGAGATTTCAGCGCACGGTTATTGGGGCCTGTAACGGGTCTGCCGTGTCTGCCGTTGTCGATAAGAGCGTCAACAGCTTCCTGAAGCATTCTCTTTTCGTTTCTGATGATGATATCGGGAGCTTCAAGTTCAAGCATTTTCTTCAGACGGTTGTTTCTGTTGATAACACGTCTGTAAAGGTCGTTAAGGTCGGATGTAGCATATCTGCCGCCGTCCAGCATTACCATAGGACGGATATCCGGCGGAATTACCGGTACAACGTCAAGTATCATCCACTCGGGCTTGTTGCCTGAAAGACGGAAAGCCTCCATAATTTCAAGTCTTTTGAGAAGCTTGATCTTCTTCTGACCTGCGGGAAGCTCAGCAAGCTCGGCTTTAAGCTCGTCGGAAGCCCAAACGAGGTTGTTTACCCAGTTATTCTTGTCGGCGATCTCGTTGTACTCGCCGTTTGCGTTTGCTTCCTCGATATTCTCAAAGAATATTTTTTCAATATACTGTGAGCCTGTTTCAACGGTAATTACGGGAAGATGTTCGTCCTCACGCTTTCTGTTGAAAAGCACTACCTCTTCTTTATACTGAGTTCTTGTGATAACGTCTCCGACGCTGAAATCCTCGTTTTCAGCATTATCCGTGATAACGTAATAACGTTTTGCAAGGAAATCCTTGATCTTGTCTTCATCAATGCCGGTCACCTTTGCAAAATCGGAAAGGTGCTGCATGATGTAGTTGTCGTATCTGTCGGGGTTGTACTCGTCGAGAAGCTCCTTGATAGCCTCTGCGCCCATTTCGGCAACAAAGTCGTCCTCGTACTTCTCGCGCATATCAGCGTACTCCTTTTCGGAGAGCAGCTGCTTCTTAACAAGCTCGGTATTGCCCGAATCTGTTACGATATATTTTGTAAAGTAAAGTACCTCTTCAAGGCGCTTCTGAGAGACCTCGATCACCTGACCGATCCTTGACGGAGTTCCCTTAAAGTACCAGATATGGGAAACAGGCGCAGCAAGCTCGATATGACCCATACGCTCGCGGCGAACCTTTGCGCGTGTTACTTCAACGCCGCAGCGGTCGCAGACCTTGCCCTTAAAGCGGATCTTCTTATACTTACCGCAGTGACATTCCCAGTCCTTGGTTGGTCCGAAAATCCTTTCGCAGAAAAGACCGTCACGCTCAGGCTTCTGAGTTCTGTAATTTATAGTTTCCGGTCTTTCAACAACGCCGTGAGACCATTTTCTGATCTGCTCGGGGGACGCAAGGCCGATTTTAATAGATTCAAATGTATTGAATTCCAAATATAACACTCCTTTAAACATATTGTTTCAATGAGAAGCGATGTTTTGTCCCGTTTTTTTCACGGGACAAAACCGAGTGTATTGTCGTCAGATCAGGTCATCGTCGTCATCAAAGGAAAAATCTTCTTCATCTTCCTCGTCGTCGCTGTCGAAATCTCCGAAATCATCATCTTCGCCGTCTTCAAGCGAGAAGCCCTCGTCGAAGTCGCCGTCCTCAATAACGCTGTCCATATCGTCAGCGTCGGAAACAGGCTGCGGAATGATATCGTCGTCGTCCTCGAAGGTCTGCTTGAGGTCGATCTCCTCTTCGTTTTCGTCCAGTACCTTAACGTCAAGGCAGAGAGACTGGAGTTCCTTGATAAGAACCTTGAAGGATTCGGGGATTCCCGGCTTGGGAACGTTCTGACCCTTTACGATAGCCTCGTAGGTCTTTACACGTCCGACAGTATCGTCGGATTTAACTGTAAGGATCTCCTGAAGCGTATAAGCAGCGCCGTAAGCCTCCAGCGCCCAAACTTCCATCTCACCGAAACGCTGTCCGCCGAACTGAGCCTTACCGCCCAGAGGCTGCTGTGTAACCAGCGAGTAAGGACCGACAGAACGTGCGTGGATCTTATCGTCAACAAGGTGGTGGAGCTTAAGATAATACATATAACCGACTGTTACGGGGTTATCGAATTTATCGCCTGTACGTCCGTCATAAAGAACGGTTTTGCCGTCCTCTCTCATGCCTGCCGCCTTGAAGCACTCACGGATATCATCCTCGTGTGCGCCGTCAAATACGGGAGTCATTATCTTCCAGCCAAGCTTTTTAGCCGCCATACCCAGGTGGACTTCAAGTACCTGACCGATGTTCATACGGGAAGGTACGCCCAGAGGGTTAAGAACGATATCAAGCGGAGTACCGTCGGGCAGGAAGGGCATATCTTCGGATTTAAGGATACGGGAAACAACACCCTTGTTACCGTGACGGCCGGCCATCTTATCGCCCACGGATATCTTACGCTTCTGAGCGATATAGCATCTTACCAGCATATTTACGCCGGGAGCAAGCTCCTCGGAGTTTTCTCTTGTGAATACCTTAACGTCAACGATAACGCCTGCTTCGCCATGAGGAACTTTCAGTGAATTATCACGGACTTCTCTTGCCTTTTCACCGAAGATCGCACGGAGAAGTCTTTCCTCGGCTGTAAGCTCGGTCTCACCCTTAGGTGTTACCTTACCTACAAGGATATCGCCTGCACGGACTTCTGCGCCGATACGGATTATTCCGCGGTCGTCAAGGTCTTTGAGAGCGTCCTCGCCCACGTTGGGGATATCTCTTGTGATCTCCTCGGGTCCGAGCTTTGTATCACGGGATTCGATCTCGTATTCCTCAATGTGGATAGAGGTATACATATCCTCGCGGACAACACGCTCGTTAAGGAGAACGGCGTCCTCGTAGTTATAACCTTCCCATGTCATGAAGCCGATAAGAGCATTCTTACCGATTGAAATTTCACCGTTGCAGGTTGCGGGACCGTCCGCAAGAACCTGTCCTACATGGACTTCCTCGCCCTTATCAACGATAGGACGCTGGTTTACGCAGGTACCCTGGTTGGAACGCTTGAACTTTGTAAGCTTATATGTGTGTGTTGCGCCTGTGCCTTCCTTGATAACGACCTCGTCTGCGGAAACACGGTCAACAACGCCGTCGTGCTTTGAAACTACGCATACGCCCGAGTCAACGGCAGACTTGTACTCCATACCTGTGCCAACGATAGGCGCTTCGGTTTTAAGAAGAGGAACAGCCTGACGCTGCATGTTTGCACCCATGAGGGCACGGTTTGCGTCGTCGTTTTCAAGGAACGGTATCATAGCGGTAGCGATTGAAACTACCATCTTAGGTGAAACGTCCATATAGTCGATACGCTCGCGCTCGCACTCAAGGATCTGGTCACGGTAACGTGCGTTAACTATAGGACGTGCAAACTTGCCGTCCTCTGTAAGAGGCTCGTTTGCCTGAGCAACGGTGAAGTTATCCTCAACGTCAGCGGTCATATAGACTACCTCGTTGGTTACAACGCCTGTTGCCTTGTCTACCTTTCTGTAAGGAGCTTCGATAAAGCCGTACTCATTTATACGGGCAAATGAAGCAAGGTAAGAGATAAGACCGATGTTAGGTCCTTCAGGGGTCTCGATAGGACACATTCTTCCGTAGTGGGAGTAGTGTACGTCACGAACCTCAAATCCGGCACGGTCACGGGAAAGACCGCCGGGACCCAGCGCGGAAAGACGTCTCTTATGAGTAAGCTCTGCAAGAGGGTTTGTCTGGTCCATGAACTGCGAAAGAGGCGATGAACCGAAGAATTCCTTTATCGCAGCGGTAATTGGACGGATATTGATAAGCGCCTGCGGAGTGATAACGTCCATATCCTGAGCCTGAATATTCATTCTCTCGCGGATAACACGCTCCATACGGGAGAAGCCTATTCTGAACTGGTTCTGGAGCAGCTCGCCCACAGAACGAATCCTTCTGTTGCCCAGATGGTCGATATCGTCAACAAGACCTACGCCTTCGCAGAGGTTGATAAAGTAGCTGATAGTTGCATAGATATCATCAAGGATAATATGCTTAGGAACAAGCTCCTCGGCACGGGACTTGACCATTTCCTCTATCTCTTCCTTATCGGAAGCTGTTTCGAGAATTTCCTTGAGCACCTTGAAGTATACCTTTTCGTTGATGCCGTACTTGAGGGGGTCGAAATCAACGTAAGGCGCCATATCGACCATACGGTTGCCGATGACCTTTACCTCACGCTCCTCAATGCTGTGGGAGGTCTCTCCGGTAGGAGTTGTAAAGGTTTCCTTATGCTCGACCCTGAGCCATGCCTCGCCAACGCCTGCCTGCTCGATCTCCATAGCCTTTTCATATGAAATGAAGTCGCCCTCATCGGCAATTATCTCGCCTGTCAGCGGATTTGCAACGGGTCTGGAAAGGTAATGTCCCGAAATTCTGGAGCCGATACCAAGCTTTTTATTGTATTTATAACGTCCGAAACGGGCAAGGTCATATCTCTTTGCGTCAAAGAACAGTCCGTTCAGGTGGTTTTCCGCACTTTCAACCGTAGGAGGCTCGCCGGGACGGAGCTTCTTGTAAACTTCAAGGAGAGCTTCCTCTCTGTTCTTAGTGGTATCCTTCTGAAGGATAGTCTGGTTGAGACGCTCGTCCGAACCAAAAAGCTCCTCGATCTCAACGTCGGTACCGCATCCCAGGGAACGGATAAACGTTGTAAGCGGAATTTTTCTGTTTTTATCGATTCTTACATAGACAACATCGTTTGAATCCATTTCATATTCAAGCCATGCGCCTCTGTTAGGAATAACGGTTGCCTTAAAAAGGTCCTTACCGGTCTTATCCTTTTCAAATGAATAGTAAACTCCGGGAGAACGAACAAGCTGTGATACGATTACACGCTCTGCGCCGTTGATTACGAACGTACCGCTGTCTGTCATAAGCGGGAAATCGCCCATAAACACTTCATTTTCCTTTACGACGCCTGTCTCCTTATTCCAGAGAGTAGCCTTGACTCTCAGCGGAGCTGCGTATGTTACGTCTCTCTCCTTGCACTCTGCAACGGAATACTTCGGTGTGTCGTCGATGGAATAGTCCACAAAGTTAAGCACCAGATTACCGTTATAGTCGGTAATTGCCGAAACATCGCGGAATACTTCCTTCAGTCCTTCCTCCAGAAACCATTTGTAGGAATTTTTCTGCACCTCGATCAAATTCGGCATTTCCAGAGCCTCGTTGATCTTGCCGAAGCTCATACGGGTCGTTTTGCCGAGCTGCACCGGCTTGACATTCACCATAGGCGGGTCCCTCCTTATTATTTTGCGGGGATACTTGCTTGCGAAAAAAATTTCTTCGCAGCTGTTGCAATCTCAGAAGTAATGTGCTATACTATATATAAAGAAGCATCAAAACCGCATAAGATTACATTATGATACAGTATATTATTATACAACAAAAATCCATCATTGTCAAGGACTTTTTGGTGATTTATTGAAAATAACCGTATTCATCTTAAAAATGAATACGGTTATTCTTTATTTTATACAAATTCGGGTCAGGACGGTCAGGGACGTTCTCCCCAATACTTTCTGTCAAGGCTTCTGAACTGCACTGCCTGAGCGATATGCGCCTTGTCGATAACCTCCGAACCGTTCATATCGGCGATAGTTCTTGCAACCTTTAATATTCTGTCATAGGCACGGGCGGAAAGACCCATTTTTTCAAATACATTTTTAAGGGTATCCCTTGCCCTGTCGGTCATAACGCAGACATCGGCAAGCATATCGGGAGTTATCCTTGCGTTGCAGGTCACGGAAGTACCCTTGAACCGCTTCAGCTGTATCTCTCTTGCCGCCTGAACACGCTCTCTTATCTGTTCGGAGCTTTCCTCCTTTGCCGTTGATGAGATATGGTCGAACTCAACGGGCGGTACTTCAACGTGAATATCGAAGCGGTCGAGAAGCGGGCCGCTGATTTTGGACAGATACGAAGCCACCTGCTTGCTTCCGCAGATACATTTTCTTGTGGGGTGTCCGTAATATCCGCAGGGACAGGGATTCATCGCCGCCACAAGCATAAAGCTGCACGGGTATGTAACCGTTCCCGAAGCACGGGAGATAGTGACCTGCCTGTCCTCAAGAGGCTGACGAAGTATCTCAAGGGTGCGGCGGTCGAACTCGGCAAGCTCGTCCAGAAAAAGCAGACCGTTATGCGCAAGAGATATCTCTCCGGGACGGGGCACTGTTCCTCCGCCTGCAAGTCCTGCGGAAGATATGGTATGGTGCGGACTTCTGAACGGTCGCTTTGTCACAAGGGGAGCTTCCTTATTGACAAGTCCGCTGACCGAGTGGACATTCGTAGTCTCTATTGATTCCTCAAAGGTCATGGCAGGAAGTATAGTGGTCAGGCGCTTTGCAAGCATGGATTTTCCAGAGCCGGGACTGCCTATCATCAAAACATTATGACCGCCTGCTGCGGCGTACTCCAATGCTTTTTTAGCGGCTTGCTGTCCCTTTACGTCGGCAAAATCAAGAGTATCGAAGCGTTCCTCGGGTTTTATTTCATACGGCTTTTGAGGAAGAATTACCGCTTCACGGGCGAAATGCTTTATCAGGCTTCCTGCATTGTCAACTCCGTAAACGTTAATGCCCTCCACAACGCTTGCTTCATAGGCGTTTTCGGCAGGTACGAACACATTTTCAAAGCCTTCCCTTTTTGCAAGCAGAACCATTGGAAGTACGCCGTTTATCGGGCGGACGTCTCCGTTGAGAGAAACCTCTCCGATAAATGCAGATTTGGAAATATCCTCGTTTATCTGTCCCGTTACGCAAAGAAGCGCAACAAATATCGCAAGGTCGTGGACACTTCCCGATTTTTTCGTATCGGCAGGCGCAAGGTTGACGATCACCCTCGCAAGAGGAAAGGCAATACCGTTTGCACGAAGCGCTGAACGTATTCTCTCACGGCTTTCTTTTACTACCGTGTCTGCAAGTCCCACTATATCAAATGCCGGAGTACCCTTGCTGGTTTCTATCTCAACGTCAACGGAAAACGCATTGAGCCCGAAAAGTCCGAGACTGTTTACCTTTGCAAACATAATTTGACCATCCTTTCATGCCAAAGCTCAGACTTATTCATCAACGTCGTAAATATGCTCGTCAAGCCATTCAAGCAGGTCTTCGTAAACCTCTGCACGGTTGGTTTCGTTAAGGACTTCATGACGTGCGCCGCTGTAAATTTTAAGCTCAACGTCCTCGTGTCCCGACTCGTTAAGGCGGTTGAATACATCTTCTGGACCCCGTCCGTAATTGCCGACAGGGTCGTCGCTTCCGCTGCAAATCATTATCGGAAGCAGCTTTGTAACCTTTTCTGCCCAGTCCTTACGGGAAACATAGCTCAAAAGGAAAAGCAGGTCGGAATATGCTCTTACCGTGAAATGGAAGTTGCAGAGAGGGTCTTTTGCATAAGCGGCAACGATATCTTCATCTCTTGATATCCACGCATACTCGTTCAAAGGGTTCTCTATCTTTACGTTGCTCAGACCGAAAACAAGGTCGTCAACAAATTTTGAACGGTAAAAACCGCCTTTAAGCTTGCAAAGAGTCCTTGTGAAAGCTATGCCTGCGTCGATACCTATCTTAGTATTCAGCGTACCGAGAAGCAAAGCGCCGTCATATAGATCGCTGTATTTCGCAAGGACAGCTCTTGTTACCAGCGAGCCCATGCTGTGTCCGAGAATAAAATAAGGGAGCGCAGGGTGCTGCTCCTGGATCATTCTCGTAAGGCGTACAACGTCCTTTGCAAGGAACTGCCAGCCTCGCTCTGGCGCAAAATATCCCAGGCACTCGTCCGTCAGAACGGAATGTCCGTGACCGAGATGGTCGTGTCCGCAGACGAGTATCCCGTTTGCACAGAGAAAACCGATAAAGTCCTCGTATCTTTCTATATACTCGCACATACCATGTACAAGCTGAACTATCGCTCTCGGCTTTGAAACGGGCTTGTAAACATAATATGCAATGTGGTCGCTTCCGTTTGTGCTTTCAAAATATCCGCTGTATTTAGTGAAATTCATTGGTATACTCCCTTTTAAACATAAATTATAATTATTAAATATTATACTACAAATATCCATTTTTAACAAGGTTTTCGGGAAAATTTTTTTCTGAAAATAAAAATCAACAATTTTTTCTTTTACAGCGGAGCATTTTTGGCTATTTTTATTTTGATTTTGCAATAACCTGTAAATAGTTGTTAAAAAATTTTTAAACCTATTTTCAAGCAGGAAATTTTGTGGTATACTATAAATTAATATCGCAATAAATTAAAACGGTCAGTATTTCTTTTTTAAGTTTATTTTTGACATGGAGGTTTTATAGTATGAACGAAAAGGAACTCTATTCTCTTTGGTGCGAAAAAGCAGTCGACGACCCCGACCTGCAGACCGAGCTTAAATCTATCGCAGGCGATGATGACGCTATTACCGACAGATTCTACCGCGACCTTGAATTCGGTACAGGCGGTCTCAGAGGCGTTATCGGCGCAGGCGCTTACAGAATGAATATCTATACTATCAGACGTGCTACTCAGGGACTTGCAGACTATGTAAACGAAGCTTTCCCCGTAAATCCGTCCGTTGCTATCGCTTACGACAGCCGTATCAAGTCCGACGTTTTCGCTAAGGAGGCTGCTTCCGTTCTTGCAGCTAACGGTATCAAGGTACACATCTACAGCGAGCTTATGCCTACTCCGATGCTTTCCTTCGCTGTACGCGAGCTGAAATGCAGCGCAGGTATCGTTATTACCGCAAGCCACAACCCTGCAAAGTACAACGGATACAAGGTTTACGGCTCTGACGGCTGCCAGCTTACTCTCGGCGCAGCGGAGATCGTACTCAAAAACATCAACAAGGTGCCTATGTTTGACGGCGCTAAGGTAATCCCGTTTGAAAAGGGTCTTGAGGACGGCACTATCGAATACATCAAGCAGGAGGTCATCACCGCTTACATCAATAAGGTTGCCGAGCAGGGTATCCACACCGACCTGTGCGCAACAAGCGGTCTTAAAGTCGTTTACACTCCTCTTAACGGTACCGGCAACAAGCCTGTACGCATGATACTCAACAAAATCGGTATTACAGACGTTACCGTCGTTCCCGAGCAGGAATACCCCAACGGAAACTTTACTACCTGTCCTTTCCCCAACCCTGAGATAAAGGAAGCTCTTGCTCTCGGTCTGAAGCTTTGCGAGACCGTTAAGCCTGACCTTCTCCTTGCTACCGACCCTGACGCTGACCGTGTAGGTATCGCAGTTCCCGACAGCAAGGGCGGATATGTTCTCTTTACCGGAAATGAAGTTGGCGCTATGCTTCTCGAATACATCTGCGCTGAAAGAACAAAGCTGGGTACAATGCCCGAAGACCCGATCGCTGTAAAGACTATCGTTACTACCGATATCACAAAGGCAATCGCAAAGGAATACGGCGTTAAGATAATCGACGTGCTGACAGGCTTCAAGTTCATCGGCGAACAGATAGGCTTCCTTGAGGACAAGGGCGAAGAAGACCGCTACATCTTCGGCTTTGAGGAAAGCTACGGCTACCTTGCAGGCTCTTATGTAAGAGACAAGGACGCTGTTGTCGCTTCAATGCTTATCTGCGAGATGGCGGCATTCTACCGCACAAAGGGTATTTCTCTGCTTCAGGCTCGTGAAAATATGTACAAAAAGTACGGTGTTTACACTCACACTCAGAAGTCCTTCACCTGCGAGGGCGCAAGCGGTATGCAGAAGATGAAGGAGCTTATGTCCATGCTCCGCACCGATACTCCCAAGGAGATCGGCGGTCTGGCTGTTATCCGTTTTGACGACTATCTTGACAGCACCTCCGTTGACTGCAAGACAGGCGCTAAGACTAAGCTTACTCTGCCTAAGTCGGATGTTCTCACATTTGCGCTTGAAAATAACGCTTCGGTTATTATCCGTCCGTCGGGCACTGAGCCTAAGATAAAGGCTTATTACACTACAACAGGTGACACAAAGGCTGATGCTGACGCTCTTGAAGCTAAAATTTCCGCTGATTTCCAGAGAATTCTCGGCTTCTGATTTTTAAAATATATTAAGGCTCATTGTTCCGTAAAGGCAATGAGCCTTTTTTATAAACTAAACATATATAGCTAAAGCGGATTTTAAATTTCTCGTAATTTCACTTGACATAGTATGAAAAACAATATATAATATTTTTGTGTTTATTTTTTTGCAATATTATGTCGGACCATATGAAAGGATATACATTATGAAAACCAAGGTTTATGAACTGTTCCGCAAGTGCTTTCCCCAATTTTCTATGCCGGAAGATACTTTTATCAAGCTTCTGGACGCTGACAGCTGTAAGCTCATACCTTATTACGAGCATGAAGCTTTTGCCGGCTGTGCGGCAGTAAGCGGAAACTGCATACGTCTCGTTTGCGTTGACCCTGACTACCGGGGCCGCGGCATAGGCAGCAAGCTTATGGAAAAGAGTGAACAGGTCATCTCAGAAAACGGCTTTGACAAGGCTGTACTCGGCGGAAGAGATTCTGAACTTTTTATAGGTGCGGTCACTCCCGAAAATCAGTGGAAGGATATGCGCAACCGTTTCTTTGAACGTGAGGGTTACTCGGCTGGAAACGGCTGTCTTGAAATGAAAATGAGTCTCGGCGATTTTGATTTCGACACGCTTGATATCCCAGCCTGTCCCTCGGATGTGAGCTTCGGGTATCTTCCCGAAAGCAAAAAGGACGAGCTTTACAAGGCGGTCGAACAGGTCAGCCCCGAATGGCTGGAATACTTCGGCAATGGAAGTCCCGTTTTTGCTGCCGAAAAAGACGGTAAGATAGTCGGTTTCTGTATCGTTGACGTTGACGCTGATACTATTATCAGTACAGAAAGCAACAATGTGGGCATGATAGGCTGTGTAGGCGTTATTCCCGAAATGCGCCGCTGCGGAATAGGTCTTGCAATGGTCGCAAACGCTATGCAGGACATAAAGGGCAAGGGCTGCGACGATGTATTCATTCACTATACATACCTTGACTGGTGGTACGGCAGACTCGGATTTAAGACGTTTCTGCACTACTGGTTCGGTGAAAAGGAACTGAACCGTCAATGATAACGCATAGGTTTTATGATACGCTCCCCGACGAGGCACGGGATATCCGCTGCGAAGTTTTTATCAACGAGCAAAAATTTGAAAACGAGTTTGATGATATTGATTCAAACAGTATCCATATTGTACTTTTCTGCGACGGCGTTCCTGCCGCAACAGGCAGACTTTTCAAGGACGCGGACGGTTTGTGGCACGTCGGCAGAATTGCTGTAAAAAAGCAGTTCCGAGGGAAAGCTCTCGGCGCAGAGGTCATGAGGCTTATTGAGGAAAAGGCTCGTGAAAAGGGTGCTGAAAAAATCGTTCTTTCGGCACAGTGCAGGGTACGCAGCTTTTATGAGAAGTGCGGCTATACAGCATACGGCGATGTATATCTTGACGAATATTGCGAGCATATAAGAATGGAAAAGGCTTTATAATACTAAAAACCGGGAAGAACGGATTCTTCTCGGTTTTTGTTGTTTTAAAAGATAAACTATAATTTGCGCTCGGTGACGTTAATATCAGGAAAATCATTAATCAGCATTTTTAGCTTTAAGCCGGTCTTTGATTCCCTGCATGATGATATCTCTCGCTTTTGCCGCATCTGCCTTTTCAAGCGGAGGCGTATCTCCAAGCGGATATTCAAGTCCCAGCCGTTCATACTTTTCCCTGCCCATATTGTGATACGGGAGAACGTCCAGAGCTTTCAGATTTCGCAGTCCGCCGATGAAGTACCCCAAATCGTGAAGCGCAGCTTCGTCATAGGTAATCCCGGGTACAACAACATGACGTATCCACATTTCAACGCCCTTTTCACAGAGATATTCCGCAAAATCAAGTATATTTGCATTGTCGTGACCCGTCAGCTTTTTATGTGCTTCGGATTCAATGTGCTTTATATCAAGCATGACAATATCGGTACTTTTCATCAGGCGGTCAAACTTTTCAAGAGTCTGCGGATTTCTGCTGAAAGTCACGCCGGAGGTGTCAAGGCAGGTATGTATTTCCCTGCGCTTTGCCTCCTCGAAAAGCTCGGTAACAAAATCTATCTGCGCCAAAGGCTCGCCGCCCGTTACGGTTATTCCGCCGTTTTTCAGAAATTCCTTGCAGCTTTCCCAGCCGTTCATAATTTCTTCCACGGTAATTTCCCTGCCGCCGTCAAAGCTCCATGTATCGGGATTGTGGCAGTACAGACACCGCATCGGGCAGCCCTGCATGAACACAACGTACCGTATGCCCGGACCGTCTACCGTTCCGCAGGATTCAATTGAATGAATATAGCCTTTGCTCATAAATTTCAGCCTTTCACAGGTAAATAATTTTAGCGGTTTTCCGCAATATAGTTGGAAACGCGGTTCTGGATAATATCCGCAACCTCCTGAGCCGACTTCTGACCCTCAAAGAATGCAGCGGCTTCCTCGCTGATGATCTCGATTATCTTCTGGTCATAGCGGCTTACGGCAGTAGTGGAATTGATAAGGTCAAGGAGCTTCTGATTGTCAGCGTCGGTATTTACGCCGATTTTTATTTCTTCCGAGCCGTTCCAGTAGGTTGGATCGTATTCCTGCTTCTCATTATTTTCATCAAGCCAATAGGGCTTTTCCTTTGCCTTTGCCATCAGCTTTTCAAGTGAGGATTTTTTTACAGGAAATCCATATGTGAACTGATCCTGATATTCTTCGGAAAGGAAATATTTGATAAATTCCCATGCGCCCTCGGGGTTTGCCGCCTTTGAGGTAATTGCGATCTCGGTATTTGCATTAAATGCTGAGCCGTTTCCTGCTGCTCCCGGATAGCCCTTGAAGGTTATCGGCTCGCCGAATCTTCCCTGTTCAAGTTCGCGCATCTGGGTAAAGCTGTACATATATTCCATATTAAGCAGAGTTTTTCCGCTGCGGTACTGGTTCTGCGATTCCTGCCAGTAGGAATCATCTGCGTAAAGTGCGTCGTAATCAATTTTTTGTGGGAAGCGGTTGGAAAATTCAAGTAACTTTATAAATTCGTCGGAATTGAACGAACATTCACCCGTAGTATAATTTATAAAGCTTCCGCCGCAAGCATTGATAATAGAATTAAAGAAGTTATCGCGGCTCATTTCTGCTCCGAATATTGATTTATCGGGATTAGCGTCTGCAAGCGCAATAAATTCGTCCATTGTCCAGCCGGGATTTTCGCCGACTTCAGAAGTTTTGCCGACGATAGTCTGCATATTGAAGCTTGGGATAAGCTCATACAGCTTGCCGTCAACCTCATATGCTTTCAGAACGCTTTCAACAAAATCAGAACGATTGATCGTTTCATCGTTATCCATAAACTGATAGAGGTCGGCAAGAAGTCCCTTTGAAATATAGCTGTTTACCGGAAGATTACTGTCAAGTACGATAATATCGGGCAGATTTCCCGAGATCATATCGTTATTAAGCTTTGTAACTGCGTCCTGCCAGTTGTTTGCTGCATAATCGCTGTAGGAAGTAAGCTCAATTTCATATTCCTGACTGTTTTTGTTGAACTCAACTATCTGACGTTTTATACCGGCATCCAGCCAGAGAGCATAAAGCTTGATAAGCTTTTTGTCGGGGATAGTTGAAGGGTCCACCTCGGTAAGGATATTTATTACCTGATCGCTGCTTGACCAACTGTATCCGCCGCCGCCTTCATAATTGTAATCGTATGTCACGCAGAGTATCCTGCCGTCATTGAGTACAGTCGTGCTTTCGCTGTTCATTGCTGTCGTATCAATTCCCGACTTGAGCCAGTCGATAATTATCTCGGTCTCACCTGTTTCAATGTCATATCCGAAAAGACCCGAATCCCTTGAAATAAGCAGGTCGTACTTTTCGGTACCGTTCATTATTGTACCGTTCTGACTGTAAGGGTATTCATTTCCAAGCTTTTTATTTTCAAGGTCAACTTCATAAAGCTTGGATTCGGATTTGTATTCGTCGCCGACCATTTCACCTGTTGTAACCATTGTTAAAATACGTCCGTCGCCTGCAATATACAGACCGTTCGTCCATGAGTTATCGGTCATTTTGTCGTTCTTGACGGTATATTTAAGGTTGCCTTTTTCGTCCGCAGCAAAAATTATTCCGTTGCTGAGAATAAGATATGTGCCGTCTTTTGCAAGCGTAAAGTTGTCAACATAGAAATAATCATTTCCTGTTTCCTTCATTGCAGCTTCCTTTAAGCCTGAAAGATTTACTTCGGAAACTGCATTGCCGTCTCCGTCATATTTTACAATGAAAATATCCTCTTTTGATTCGCCTGTTGTTTCATTCCATTCATAGCAGTTTTCAACAGCGATAATATTTCCGCTTTCGTCAACCATCATGTTTGAAATGTATCTGCTGGCATTTGATGTTCCGTCGTTGCTGCTGAGAGTATTTTCCTTGACAAGATTTCCCTCAAGGTCGATGATCTGCATTTTTGTCTCGCTTGTGTAGATCATATTTTCGCCCTCGCCCTGAGTTGAGGACTTGTCGCCGACTACATAGATCTTTTCATTTGCATAAAGCAGTTTGTTAATGTAGTCAAGTCCATCCGGCAGTGCAATTTTCTGCGCTGAGTAGACGTGCTCCTTTGAAGCGAGTACGGCTTCATTTTTTCCGCATGAGGAAAACGAAAGCGCCATAGCCGCAGCCATTACCGCAGCGGTTATTCTTGATGCTGTTTTATTCATCAGATGATCCTTCCTTTCACCTGACCCTTAAACGGGACAGTTTTATGTTTTTCAATTTTGCTATTAATTTATCTAAAATGCGCATTAACGCACTTACAGCTTTGTGTAAAAGCTTTTTCCTGTTTTTAACGAGCAGTACAAACAGGTATATGAGAACCGAAAACGGCATTGCAAGTCCGATTAGCTGCATTACAAGCAGCAGCGCTGACTTATCTTCGGTGATCCTTGCGGCGTTTTCCCAATATGGATATACCACGGCGCTGTCCACAACCGAACGCATACCGAAATCAGTGAGGATACCGAAACGCTTTTTCAGGCTGTACCGTGAAGAATTCTCAACAACTCTCGAATTGTTTTCATCGGGAGAAAGCGTTTCTGTAATTATTTTTGTACCAAGACCCGTCACGGGACTCGGCAGGCACGCTTCATAGCAGGTAAAGCTTGCCTCTCCTTTTCCGAGAAGCTCATATCCGCCGTAGTGCATAAACATTCTCGGAGATGAGCCGTAGGTTTTCTTTACATCGGAATTATCACTCTGCCTGAACACGCCGGATATGTAGAAATATTTTCCGTCAATTACAACAGGCTTGCCGGCAATATCCGAAGAGCCGTAAAGCTGCCATGCAAGGACTTCGTCAATAAGGACTCTGTCGTGCATCAGGTCGTCGTCCGAATAGTAATAGCCCGAAACAAGTTCCAACGGATGAAACAGAAAGAAGTCTCCGCCCGTTATTATCATATTCGCATCGGAAGAGCCATGCTCGGAGTATACGGAAGCCTTGCTTTGAGGTGAAGAAAAAGCGTCCGCCCAAAGCCGTGTGTTTTCTTTTTCGGGAACAAGAGAATTTTCCACAAGCTTCTTGTTGATATTTACTCTTGCGGTAAAGATGCCGTCTATATTAAGAGCAGCTGCCGAGTCGGTAAAAACGCTTACCTGTGCATAGGAAGCGCTGCCGTCAGTCCATCGGCTGACAGTATGCTGGTCGGGCAGAGAGCTTTTCACGTCAGCGGAAATAATGCTCATTACCGCAAAAAATATCAGTGATATCCCGCAAAGGATACTGAAAATTATATGCTTACGTTTCATATATAATTACACTGCCTCCGCAAAGAAGCATACCTCCTTTCCGATGTTTTGTCTTTATTTTATCAGGATTCAACAAGTCTTACCTGCATACCTGCTTCGATAGGCTTTGTAGAGGTCGTGATAATAAATGTACTTTCGTAAAATGCACCTGATACGGCTGATGACTTATCATCCGAAGCAAGCACTTCAATATCGACTCTCTGCGCAATATAGCGGTTGCCCAGAGGACTGCTCTTTGCCACAACGGCAAGCACGAATTTTCCGTTATTGTCCTCACGGACTGCGCTGTTGGGAACTATCATTTCATAGTTCTGACCCTTTGAACCCATTGCTATCTGGAGAGTCTGTCCGGGAGTAACATCGCCTGTTACGGCAAATTTCAGAATTTTGTTCTTCGCCGGATTTGTCTTGTCAGGCGTGATCGACTGAAGCACTGCCGAAGCGTTGCCGTAATAGAAATACTGTATTTCAGCCTCGTCGCCTACCTTGACCTTCTTTGCCTGCTCGACAGTTACGGTCATTTCAAGCGTGTAGCCCTTTTCGGTCATTTCGATTTTTGCGACCGAGGAGCCCTGCGCAGCTTCTTCTCCTGCAACAAAAGGCAGTTCGGAGATCTTGCCGCTTACCTGTGCTGTGATCTTTGCGCCTACTGACTTTGATGAAAGCTTTTCAACGACCTTTTCCTGGTCTGAAATTGCGTCCTGCTTTGCTTTCAGGTCAAGAGCAGCCGTTCCGGCAGCCTCGGCGTCATCCTGCTGCTTCTGAGCAAGAGTCAGCTTCATCTGCTCAAGCTCACGCTCCATTGAACGTATCTCGCTTTCTGCTTCCTCAACGGTTTTGCTTGCTTTGCTCTGAAGCTCCGACTCCTTTTCCTTTGCGTCGTCAAGCTTTTCCTGAAGTTCGGCAAGCTTGGTTTTCAGTTCAAGCTTGATAGAAGCCAGCGTATCGTCAAGCTTTTTCTTTGCACTGTCATATTCCTTCTGATTAATATTCAGAGTAGTTTTTTCTGCATTGAGCAGCTGCTTGTTTCTGTAATATGTACTCGACTTTGAAAGCTCATTGTTATAGTCCTCCTGAAGATGAGTCAGGTCAAGCTCAAGCTGCTGAAGTGTTTTTTCAAGAGACTTGATAGTTTCAAGGCTCGGGTCGTCTTTAAGATATTCGTCATCAATGCTTTCCTGTGTCTGGGATATTTCAAGAAGCTTGTTGTCAATAGCTTTTTTAGCAGCGGAAATAGATTCCTGATTTCCTCCGGAAGCAATATCACTTTCATACTCCTTGATTTTTTCTTCCGTTTTTGCCTTTGTCTTTTCCTTTGCGTCAAGAGCTGTCTTTGCGGAGGTTATACGGCTGTAATAGCTTTCTCCCAGCGAAGCGTAATCCTCTGAAGCAAGCGCTGTAAGGCTGTCGTTGATGGCATTGGCCTTGGTTTCATAGTCCTTTACCTTGTCCTTTGCCTTGTCGTATTCTTCCTTATAGTAAGAAAGCTTTGAAAGGTCATCTTTAGCAAGGGCAATGTCCTCTTCTTTATTACTGATGCTCAGATTGTCAAGGCTGTAATCCACTCCGTTTGCAAGAAGTGCTTTTTCATAGTCAAGCTTGAGACTGTCAAGAGTTTTCTGCGCTTCGGTAAGCTCGGTGCTTTCACTGTCCTCAAGGGTGATTATAGTCTGACCCTTTTGCACCTCGTCTCCGACCTTTACGTCAACAGACGCAATAGTTCTCGTTTCATTGATTTTTACGTCGTATGTCTGATTTGCTTCAACAGTTCCGCTTCCACGGATCTGCTCGGAAAGCGTTCCGCCGCCTGCATACTGGGCGGAAACCTCGGGAAGCGAGTAATTCATTATTGTATTGGAAAAGAACGTCAGAACAAGCATTACTGCAAGAAAAATTATTGCCGCATTCTTGACCCATTCTCTCCTTTTTGTACCGTTTTCGTTCATAGCCGTATTGTTTTCTCCTTTCCGTATATTGAGGTCAGCCCTTTATGCCGCCCGAATATGCAATTCCCTCAACGAGATAATCCTCGCCGTAAAGGAACATAAGCAGCGTGGGTATCATATATATTGTAGCTACTGCAAATGCAAGTCCGATCTCGCCTGTATTAATTTGCGAAAGGAATACCGACAGCGGATAAAGGTCGGTATCTGAAAGCAGTATCAGCGGCTGCTCGACCATATTCCAATAGTCGATAAAGACGAGGATCGCTACCGAATACAGCGCACTTTTGCACAGCGGCAGGCAGATATACATAAATATCTGCAATTCGCCTGCTCCGTCAAGCTTTGCCGCTTCTATAAGCGAATTTGGTATTCGCCGCATTATTTTCGACAGCAGGAACACCGCAAACGGCGTGAATATTCCCGGAAGGATTATCGCCCAGCGTGTGTTGAGTATTCCAAGCCAATCGGAAACCAGATAGTTCGGAACAAGCGTTACCTGATAAGGCATAAGCATTACGATTATGTATACAAAGAAAATTATCTCTTTCAGTCTGCCTTTGAGTCTTGCAAAAGCATAAGCCGCAAGCGCCGCCGTTCCAAGCTGGAAAATTACGATAGGTACGACCAATATTACCGAGTTCCAGAATTTAAGCAGGTAATCGGGACTTTTAAAAAGTACCGTGTAATACTGGCTGAAGGACACCATATCGGGAATAAATTTCAGGTTTATCTTCTCCGAAATGAAGGTCTTTCCGCCCTGTTCGTTTTTGGCGAAAACCGCGCCGTAGTTTGCATTTATTTCCGAAGCACTCATGAACGAGTTCGCAATAGTGAGTACCGTGGGAAGCAGGAAAACAATTGCCGCCGCTGCCGCAAACAGCGTAAGCACCGCCATAACAAGCTTCTGCTTTTTTCGGGAAAGGCTCAGCCTTGCTTTTGAAGCCGTTTTAGATCTTATCATCCTTCAACGTCCTCCCCGAATTTATTTTCGGCAATAAACAGCGCTCCGATGATAATCACCATAACTATCGCCATCAGTATGGCTGCCGAAGAAAGCTTCTGATAGTCGATATTACGGAACGTGTTGTTCATAAAATGCTGTAGCATATACAGGCTGTCATAGGGGTAATCGCCTGTAAGCAGATACACCTCGCGGAAAACCTTAAATGAATTTATCAGCGAAAGCACAGTCACAAACAGAATGGTCGGAGACAGATATCTAAGCTTTATTCTGAAAAATTTGTAGAATGCACCTGCTCCCTCCAGAGTTGCGACCTCGATAACGTCCTTGGGGATATTGTTCAGCGCCGAAAGGAACAATATCATATTATAGCCCAGATTCTTCCACAGGAACAAAGCAAGAATAACGATTTGTCCCTTGGGTGATTTCAGCCAGTCGATCTTATCTATTCCGAAGTGTGAGAGAAAGTCGTTCAACACGCCGTTATAGTGGAAAATTACCTGCCATATCAATACGACTGAGGCAACGGGGACCATCATCGGACAAAGAAAGCTTGTTCTGAACTGGCTTACAAAGGGTATCTTGCAGTCTAGCAGCATTGCAAGCAGCATTGAAAGAATAACTGCAAGCGGAACGGAGATCAGCGAAAAGGTCAGCGTATTCATTGCCGCTTTCCTGAACGCTGTATTTTTCAGGATATTTATGTAATTCTCAAGGAAAACAAAGTCCTTGTTTATGGGGTTATCTACCATTGAATAGTAGATTATTACGATAAAAGGTACAATGAAAAAAATCAGCACGCCGATAAGGCTTGGCGCAAGGCAGAGGTACGGAAAAACGCTGTCGTTTCCGAGTATCTTTTTAAGCTTTTTCTTTTTATTTTTCATAAGTAATACGGCAAATCTCCCTTCCCGGACTTTTCTATAACCGACAAAGTCCGCAAAATTCTGCATTATGACCATTATAGCACATAAATTATATTTTTGCCATTATAAACAGAAACTGTAATCATTTTTTAAACATTTAAGCCAAAATGTTATTTTTGTTACCGTATTGACACCATTATCAAAAACAAAAACACCGCCCTCAAAGGCGGTGCTTTTGCGTTAGGGATTGTTTAGGGGAATGCACATCATGTGTGCCTGCGCCGAAGCGCAGTGGTATATTATATACAAACGCCGATCAGAAATCAACATCTGTATCATAATAGCAGCATTTAAGAAGCTTTTCCATTTCTTCCTGAGAGGGCTGACGTGGGTTAGAACCTGTGCAGGCGTCTCCGATAGCGTTCTTTGCGATCTCGGGAAGTCTTTCAAGGAAAACATTCTCGGGAACAAAGCCCTGCTCTGTCGGGTAGCTGTCAGCGCCGTAGTTCTTGATGCAGTGAGGAATGTTGAGCTTGTCGTTCATACCTCTGATATATTCAATAAGGAGGTCTACCTTTTCATCGTCGTTATTTCCGCCAAGGTGGAGATAGTCTGCAATTACGCCGTAACGCTTCTTTGCAGTTTCGTCCTTAGCGTTGAACTTGATCACCTTTGGCAGATACATAGCGTTTGCAGCGCCGTGGATAATGTGAGCGCCGAAGTCTGCAAAAGCAGCGCCTGTCTTATGAGCCATTGAGTGAACTATACCGAGAAGAGCATTGGAGAATGCCATACCTGCAAGGCACTGTGCATCGTGCATTCTGTCACGGGCAGCCATGTCGCCGTTGTAGGAATCAACAAGATCCTCCTTTATCATTTCAAGAGCGTGAATTGCAAGAGGGTCGGAATAATTGCTGTTAGCGGTAGAAACATATGCTTCAACTGCGTGTGTGAGAGCGTCCATACCTGTATGTGCAACAAGCTTCTGGGGCATTGTCTCAGCAAGGTCGGGGTCTACGATAGCAACATCCGGAGTAATCTCAAAGTCTGCGATAGGATACTTGATACCCTTGTCATAGTCTGTGATGATGGAGAATGCAGTTACCTCGGTAGCTGTACCGGAAGTAGAGGAAATTGCGCAGAAATGAGCCTTTTTACGAAGCTCGGGAATACCGAATACCTTACACATATCTTCAAAAGTACACTCAGGGTACTCGTACTTTATCCACATAGCCTTTGCAGCGTCGATAGGAGAACCGCCGCCGATAGCAACGATCCAGTCGGGACCGAATTCCTGCATTGCAGCTGCGCCCTTCATAACTGTTGTAACGGAAGGATCGGGCTCAACGCCTTCATAAAGAGCGACCTCCATGCCTGCTTCCTTCAGGTATGCTTCACACTTCTGAAGAAAACCGTTTTTCTTCATAGAGCCGCCGCCAACAACTATCATAGCCTTTTTGCCCTTGAAATTCTTGAGGTTTTCAATTGCTCCCTTGCCGTGATAAAGGTCTCTCGGTAATGTAAATCTTGCCATAAAACAATTCCTCCATTTTGTATATTGTAATTTTGAAATATTGTTTATCGGAAAGTTCAACAGATGTTTTATCTTTCCTATTGTTAAAATTATAACATATCACAAAGAAAATTGGAAATATAAAAAAAGAATGATAAATATGAGTTTGAATATATTGCTCCCTCAACTTTGTTACAAAACAGATACAATTACAAAAAACTGTTGATTTTCGGAAAAATTTATGCAATAATATTTCATATATCAAGATATGAAAGGAAATCCGTATGAGTTTTTTTGTAAAAGCCAAGGACAGTATTTTCCTTGTTTTAAAAGGTATTGCAATAGGCATCGGCAATGCGATCCCCGGCGTAAGCGGAGGTACTATTGCCGTTGTAACGAAAATTTTTGACCGTCTTATCGGAGCTATCACACCCAATATCAAAAAGCTTATAAAAAATATGCCGTTTCTGATACCGGTCGGAATAGGAATGGTCATCGGAATTTTTCTGACGGCTGTTGCGCTTGATTTTCTTTTTGAAACCTACTATGTACCTACCCAGCTTTTATTTCTGGGACTTATTCTCGGCAGTCTGCCGCTTGTTATGAAGGAATGCAAAAAGGACAGCAAGCGTATCCGTCCGATAAATCTGATACCGTTTTTTATCGGAGTAATTTTCATGGTCGCACTGCTTTTCGCAGGAAGCGGAAGCGCTATGTTTACAGACGGTACGCTTGGTCTGAGGGATATTGTTCTTTATGTAATAATGGGATTTATTGCCGCAGTTGCAATGATAATCCCCGGTGTAAGCGGCTCAATGATAATGAAGGTTTTCGGCGCATACGACTCGGTAATTTCAGCTGTTGCAAACCTTGACCTTGCGGTGCTTGTCTGCTTCGGCGCAGGTGCGGTAATAGGCGTATTTGCCGCGGCAAAGATAATAGATATGCTCATGAAAAAATTCAGGCAGGGCACATATTGTCTTATCATTGGTCTTATAGTAGGTTCTGTTCCGCACATCTTCCCTGCTCAGTTCCGTTTTAACGCTCAAGGAATAGTCGGAATTATCCTGCTTCTTGTCGGTATAGCAATTCCGCTTCTTATGGAGCTGCCGTCAAAGAAAAAGACTGCTGAAAATAATTAGCAAGAAAAAAGCGTTCGGTTTTCGTTTGAATCCGAACGCTTGATTTTTTTATTATAATGCAGACATTTTTATTTAAAACCATGCATTAATTTGCATTTCTGTCATATACATAAGGTGCAAATGAATCATATAATTCGCCGACGCCCTTTTCGTATGCAAAATACTGAATAACATCATATATGCCGTTTTTGATTTTTATTTCAGTATCACTTACTAATTCTCCGTTCTGAAATTTTCCTGTATCTGTTACTGTTCCGTTTTTGTCAAAATCAGTATATTCTATTTTTCCATCGCAAAAATCATCATTTAAAAATTCTCCTTCAAACAAGGTATATGAACCATCGGTATAATATTCCATATACTGACCATATCCGTTGCTGGCATAATTCATCACTTCACCTTTATACTGCCAATGGTCTAAACCGCTGGAAGTGTCATAGTAATATACTTCTTCATATACTTGACCATTCTCTTTGCCGTTAAAAAAATCTCCGCTTACATATGAGAGATTATTAGAACCGTCAATAATCAGTTCTCCCTGACCATGAAACACGCCATTCATCCAGTTACCTGCATAATCAAAGGTAAAGCCTTCCTCGTTCGATTTAAATTCTCCGAATCCGTTAGGAGTATCATTTTCCCATTCTCCTGTATATGTACCTGTTATATCAACACCGGCATAATTTACTGTATATGCTTCATCTTTTACCTTTGAGCTCTTTTCTACATAAGAATTGCTGTCCCCGCTTGCTGTTTCGCCTTTGTTTCCGCAGGCAGATAAGGTTGCTGCCAATACAGAAGCTAAAATTATAGCCGCTAATTTCTTCATAATTCATGACCCCTTTTAATTTTATTAGATCCTCTTTGCATTGCAGATGATAAATGACATTTTTCGATAAAAATCTGCAAGTCACAGTATATAATTATATACCAAAAAACCGTTAATTTCAATGTAAAATATATCTAAAAAATAATGTTTTTTCGCCTCTTGCCGCTATATACTATTCACATAATTTTTACTTTTTTGAACAAAATTTCCGAAAATAAAAAGTAAGCTTTTTTGAATCCGAACGCTTGATTTTTTTATGATAATGCGAAAATTTGCGGTTAAAATAATTGTAATATTATTAAATTGGAGTAAGTGCTATGAAAATAAATACCGGTAAAAGCAAGCTTTCCGACGCATTATCATTTATACTGTTTGCGGCTTATTCGGCTGTTGTGATAAGCGCCGCTGTATTGGCGTATTCCTACGGAGAAAGTCTTGCCGCTTCGGAATATGCCTCCGAGGACGTAAAAAGCGTTATAAAGCTTTCCGAAGAAAAAAAAGAGATCTCCGTTCCCGAGATCGTCAAAAAGGCAAAGCCGTCGGTAGTGGGCATCTCTTCAAAATTCAGCGAAACCGCTTCTGGCACGGGCACGGGGATAATTATTTCCTCCGACGGATATATCGTTACAAACGCTCATGTCGTGCAGAACACCGCTGACGAAAAACGAGCCAGAGCAGAAAAGGTAACCGTCGTGCTTGCTGACAAAACCGAGTACCCTGCCGAAATAATCGGAGCAGACAGCCGTACCGACCTTGCCGTTGTGAAAATCAATTCGGGAAAGGTAAAATTCCCTGCGGCGGAATTCGGAGACAGTACAAAGCTTTCCGAGGGCGAGCTTGCAGTTGCAATAGGAAATCCTCTCGGTTTTGAGCTTTACGGCTCAACTACCTGCGGAATAATCAGCGCCCTTAACCGTACTATCACCATTGACGAATACGCAATGACCCTTATTCAGACCGACGCTGCAATAAATCCCGGCAACAGCGGAGGTCCCCTTCTCAACTCCTGCGGACAGGTCGTGGGTATCAACTCCAGCAAGATAATTTCCGATTTTGCCGAGGGTCTGGGATTCGCAATTCCGATAACCTCTGCCAAGCCGATAATTGAAGACCTTATCGCCAACGGCTATGTTACGGGACGTCCCAGCATAGGCATCAGCGGAGAGGATATCGGTGAAGAAAACGCACGTTACTACGGTCTGCCTGAGGGGGTCTGCGTGCGGTTTGTAGAAAAAGATTCCGCAGCCGATACGGGCGGAATCCTGATAGGTGATATAATCGTTGCAGCCGGAGGAAAACCGGTAAAAACCATGAGCGAGCTTAACGAGATAAAGGAAAGCTTTTCTTCCGGCGAGGAAATGACGGTAACGGTTTTCCGCGGAGGAGAAAATATTGACATAACTCTCACCCTTACCGAAGAAAAAGGGTCATGAGGCAATATAAACCTCAGAAAGCTTTTTCTCGCTGAAAATGAATGTAAGCTCGGTTACGCCGCCGCCGTAAAAGCTGAATGTAATGACCTTTTCCTCGTCCCCGTAAACGCTGTCGGGAATTCCGACCTTTTCGTAAATGTCAAAGGGCTTTGCGCTGAGCTCTATTCCGTAAACCGAAAGGTCAAGCGGTGCGGACTCCGCTTTAAACCGCAGCGAGACAACGTTTCCGTTCTCGTCGGTACCTGCCGCAGCAAAGCTTCCGTCGGGGAAAATAAGGTTTCCGTCCGCCAGGATAAAGTCTGGGTTCTGCTCAAGTGAAAGCGGCAGAGGTCGGTTTTCGCCGCAGTAAAAAATACTTTCAAGCAGCTCGCTGCCCTCCCAGCTGCGAACGAGGTAATATGGGTTTTCCGTAGTAGTTTCGGTAATGGTTTCCGCCGTTTCCGAAACTATTTCTTCTTCGCCGCCGCTAAACCGTTCAAACAGCGCAGCTGCGGCAATAACAGCGATAATTACGATAACGGCAACGCAGAATATATATTGAGTTTTGTAATCCATAATTGCAGGACACGTCTCCTTTTTTGAACGTTAGATTAATAATACCATACTATTACTTTGCTGTCAATAAACAGGATCTTCTGTAACCGGCATCGGAATAACATCAGTATGATTAATATTAAGGAAACGCAGCCGCCGCAATCGGGCTTATCTATTTTATATATCCAGAATTCTTCCGTCAGCGGAGATAGTTACGACACGCCACGGGATAAGCTTTCCGCTTGCCTGAAGCGCCCTTTTAACGGCATTTTCAATTCCGCCGCAGCATGGTACTTCCATGCGCGCAACAGTCACGCTTTTTATCTCATTGTTTGCAATAATTTCGGTAAGCTTTTCAGCATAATCTCCCTCGTCAAGCTTTGGACAGCCGATAAGGGTAATATGGCTGCGCATAAACTCGTTATGGAAATTTCCGTAGGCATAAGCTGTGCAGTCAGCGGCAACAAGCAGATTTGCATTATCAAAATAAGGCGCATTTACAGGCACAAGCTTTATCTGCACAGGCCATTGCGAAAGCTGACTTGACACGGGTGCAGACGGCGCTTCCGCAGCTTCGCGCTTAATTGCCTTTGAATGAGTTCCCGGACAGCCGCAAGGAAGTGCCGCCGCTTTTTTCTTTTTTGCCGCAAGAACGGCAGCCTCATTATATGCAGGCGCTTCACGTTCCTCAAAGGAAATAGCATTCGCAGGACAAGCGGGCAGACAGTCTCCCAGCCCGTCGCAGTAGTCCTCTCGGGTAAGCTTTGCCTTGCCGTCTATCATTTCTATTGCTCCCTCGTGACAGGCTTCGGCGCAAAGTCCGCAGCCGGTACATTTTTCCTCGTCTATTTTTATAATTTTTCTTATCATTGTAAGTCCTCCTTGTTTTTACTGAAAGTCCTTGACTTTCTGATATGATTATATTACAATATTTAAAATAATTCGGTTGTTTTTACAACGGAAACGAGGCTTTTATGAAGAAATATATTCCCGTTTTAAAGAAAACTCAGCTTTTTTCGGGAGTCGGCGAAGACGAAATCGAAGCAATGCTTTCCTGCTTGCAGGCAAGACTCTGTACCTATGAAAAAGGCGAATATGTTCTGAGAGAGGGCGGGCGCCTTGAAAATATTATGATCCTTGTTCGGGGCAAGCTGCATATCCAGCGTGACGACTATTGGGGCAACCGCAGTATAATAAGCATGATAGCCGTGGGAGAAATGTTCGGCGAGGCTTATGCTGCGCCCGAGAGCGGTCCGCTGCTGAACGACGTCCTTGCAGTTGAGGACAGCGACGTGATCTTCTTTGATATAAAAAGAATAATCACAGTTTGCCCGACGGCTTGCAGATTTCACTCGGCAGCAGTACAGAATTTATTTTTTGCAATATCCGAAAAGAACAGAAAGCTTATACGGAAGCTTGGGTATATGTCTAAGCGGACTACCCGTGAAAAGCTTATTTCATATCTTTCCGAGGAAGCAAAGCGCCAAAACAGCAGCACATTTTCGATACCGTTTAACCGTCAGCAGCTTGCGGACTTTCTTTCGGTGGACAGGAGCGCCATGTCAAATGAACTGTGCAAACTGCGTGACGAGGGTCTGCTGGAGTTTGAAAAGAACAGGTTTGTACTGCATTGACATAAAACGAAAGCCCTGCAAAATAACAGGGCTTCCGAATTCAGCATATGATTTTTGTATACATTTCGCAGATGAGGCTTTTTATTTCCTCCTCGGAATAAACGCTGCCGAACAATCCCGGCTCTCCGGGCTTGCTGTAAATAAGATAACTCAGAGCTGCAAATGAAGCAAATTCTATCTTGCTTCTTTCGGGTACAGAGCTTATGATACCCTCGTCAATACCCCTTTGTATCAGAGTATTGACAAGCCGTGATATATCGTCCTTGTAGGTACTGATAAACTCCCGTC
Source organism: uncultured Clostridia bacterium (assembly GCA_945876755.1). Classification (GTDB taxonomy): domain Bacteria; phylum Bacillota; class Clostridia; order Oscillospirales; family Ruminococcaceae; genus RGIG8773. Next base: position 10,083 of record CAMCPM010000009.1, on the reverse strand, counting down.
CTACCTTGCAGAACTGAAACTCGCCGCTGTCAAAATCTTTAAGGATAAACTCGAAAAAAACTTTGTTTTTGTTAATTATCTTTAAGATATATTCTGCCATTTTTGCAAGGGTCTCTTTGTAGCCTTCACAGCTTTCGAGAATACTGAACATATTTTTCAGATGAAATACCGACGCAGTAATTACAGCTTCCTTGAATATCTCCTCCTTGCAGGAGAAATATTCGTAAATCGTACCCTTTCCGATACCTGCTTTTGCAGCGATCTGTGATACGGTAACACTTTCGGAACTGCTGCCGTCAACAATAAGATCGTGCAGCGCACCGATTATAAGCTGTTTTTTAGGCGGCATATCATTATATGAAGCCTGCATTTTAACTCTCCTTTACGGTTTTATCCTTATGGAAGCAGCTGTACATTACGGGGATAAACAGCAAGGTAAGCAGCGTGGAATATACCATACCGCCGATAGTGGTAATTGCAATAGGCTTCAGCATTTCCGAGCCCATGGAAGTATCAACCGCCATACCGAGAAGTGCGATAATGGTCGTAAGCGCTGTCATAAGGATAGGACGAAGTCTGTCCCGTCCTGTCTTGATGAGAGCCTCTCTTATCGTCATGCCCGAGTTTACAAGCTGGTTTGCATAATCTACAAATACGATACCGTTATTTACAACGATACCTACCAGCACAACCAGACCGATAAGCGATATTACCGATACGGGAGTACGGGTAATAAACAGCGCCCAGAATCCGCCTGTGAACGCAAGGGGTATTGTAAACATTACGATAAACGGTGAAAGCAGCGACTGGAACTGCGCTACCATTACAAGATAAATAAACACGATAGCAAGGATTATCATAAGGAACAGGTCCTCAAAGGTCTCCTTGATAGTCTGGCTTTCGCCCGATATCTCATAGCGGCAGCCTGACGGCATATCGTAATCCGCAAGGCGCTTGGCGATCTCGTTGTTGACTGCCGTTACGTCATAGCCCTCGTCCAAAGCTGCGGTAACGCTTACCGTGCGCTCCTGATTTTTGCGCTTGATGGAAACAAAGCCGTCGGCGGAAACAATGTCCGCAACGTCGGTCAGTGCGACCTCGGAGCCGTCTGCGGCAGTAAGCGTAATATCCTTTATCTTATCGGTTGTGAATGCGTCGGTATCCTTATCCTTGATAAACACGCTGTATGACACGCCGTTATCGGAGTAGCTCAGCGCTGACTTTGCATCGGCGCTTGCTTCGGATACTGCCATATACACCTGAGCTGTGGTAAGTCCTTTCAGCATAGCCGCATTTTTATCTACGATAACACGCATTTCCTCCTTGGACTCGGTCACGCCGTTATCGACCTCGATAGTACCCTCAACGCTTTCAACGATATCGGCAATATCCTTTGCAGCCTTTCTTATATCGTCCAGCTCACGTCCCATAACGTTGATAGATACGCTATCGCCGCTGAGCATTGAGATATCCATATTGGAGCTTGAAGCGGTAACTTCATAATCGTAATTTTCGGTAAGCTTTCTTATCTCATTGATAATATCATCGGTTGTAGCCGTCCTTTCAGAATCAAGCGTAACATAAACAGTCGTACCCGAGGACATCATGCTCATCATCGAAGCCTCTGCATTGCTGCTGTTTGTAGTATCCATAATACCAACCGTGTCAATACCGTCAACAGAGAGAAGGGTATCGTTAAGCTTGTCAAGGGCATCAAAGCGCTGTTCCATAGAATAGGTCTCGGGAATATCTACGGTAACTGTAATGCTGCCGCTGTCCATTGTGGGAAAAAGCTGTGTTCCCGAAGAAAGAGCGCCCCATATACCTCCGCCCAGAAGCAGGATGACCGTCAGGATAACTACCCAGCGGTGATTTAAGGTTTTGTCAAGAAGCTTTCCGTATACATTTGCAAGCTTGTCGCTGAATGTCTTTTTGAATACGGTATTGTCACCTATCCATGCAGAGCAAGCCGTCGGTACAAGTGTAAGAGCTACCACAAGGCTTGCCGCCAGCGAGAAGCCGATAGTCAGAGCCATATCGGTGAAAAGCTGTTTTGTGATACCCGTTGTAAATGCGATAGGTACAAATACTACGATAGTTGTAATGGTCGAAGCGGTAATTGCGCCTGCTACCTGCTTTGCGCCTGCAACGGCAGCTTCCTTGCGGCTTGCTCCCTCGGAACGCATACGGAATATATTTTCAATAACTACGATGGAGTTATCCACAAGCATACCTACTCCAAGAGCAAGTCCGCCCATAGATATCATGTTAAGGGTAATTCCCGCAAAATACATCAGTACAAATGTAGTAACAACGCTTATCGCAATTGAAGCGGCAACAATAAACGTCGGACGGAATTTGCGCAGGAAGATATAAAGTATAACAATTGCAAACAGTGCGCCGAGCAGCAAATTCTTTACGATAGAGTCTATCATAAGATTTACATATTCGCCCTGATTCATTATAATGCTGAACTTGACCTGTGCATTGTTCTCCGCAAGCTCGTCAAGCTTATCCTGAACAGCATTCGTTACCTCGGCGGTAGAATAGTTCGGCTGCTTCTGAAGCGCAAGCATTACTGCATGGCTGCCGTTTATTTTTGAATACACCTTGCTTGTGTTGTCATACGTTACAATGTCTGCCACGTCGGACAGCTTTATCTCTCCGTAGCCGTCAATGTTAAACAAAACCTGAGCGCCCAACTCTTCTGCGGAGGCGTATTTGTCGCCGACACGGAGCATATGGGATATGCCCTCGCTGTCGTCAACGGAACCTGCCGGCATAGAGAAATTCTGCGCAGAAAGGATACCCTGTATCATATCCGTGGTTATCTGCGAAGAAATGTCCAATTCTTCGGGCATTTCTCCGGACTCCTCCATAGTGGCAACAATCTGACTGCGTATTTCCTCACGCATAGCGTCCTCGTCCATCTGAGGAGCAGCGCTTGTATCCGCACCCTGCATAGACTGCATCTGGGCAAGCTGTTCGGGAGTAAGCGAGGACATATCAACGGGAGCCTGTGCCGCCTGCTTAGCCGCTTCAAGCTGCTCCGCAAGGATAGCTTCCACCTGCTCGTCTATTGCCTTATCCATCTGCTCCTGCATATAAGCGTTGATATCCTTATTAACTGCGTCAAGCTTGTCATCGCTGATAACAACGTCCACAAAATTTTCGATAAGACCTGTGGATATCGCCGAAGCAACGCCCTCAACGCTCTTTATTTCGGGTATTATTTTTTCCTCGATATATGCTGCGGCTTCATCATCGGGCATATCCTCAACGGCTGCCGTGATTATCTCAACAGGCATCATATCGGGATTTATTTTCATTATCATGGGATTTCCTATCTCGTCCGGGAAATACGAGGTTATCATATCAAGACTCTCACGCATTTCCAGCACGGCGGAATCCATATTTGTATCATCGTTGAATTCCAGAATTACAAGTGACATATTTTCCGCAGAAAGTGATGTGAGATTTTTCATATTGTCCACGGAAGCAAGTGTCTGTTCGATCGTATCGGTAACAACAGTTTCCACCTGCTCGGGAGAAGCACCGGGATATGTTGTAATGACTACCGCATAGGGCAGATTGATACTGGGGATAAGGTCAACGGTCATTTTTGTATAGGAAACAAAGCCTAATATCAGCACAAGAACGATCGCGACTACCACGGTAAATGGTTTTTTTACACTGTATTCTGACAGCATCGGCAAATAATACGGTCAAGCCGTATTATCAGTCACCTCCATAAAATATATTTTTCCGACCGACCGGTCGGTCGGTGAATGTACTAATGATATACAAATTTTATGTATATTTTATGAATATTGGCGCTTTATATTGTAAAATTCATACTGTTAATTGGATATAATTATAAAAACAGTCTTACTGCTCCGAGAGTGCTTTTCACATCGACTTTAAACGGTTGGAAGGTTTTGATCTTGCCGCCTTTTCTGCCGTAAAAGAACTCCTTCCCTCCGTTTGTAATGATAGTAAGTCCATTGCCGTTTTCCTGAAATAAAGGGAACATTTCTTCACGGGTCATATTCGGGTATTCGTTATTAAGACCCTCTCCCGTTCCCGAAACAAACAGGGAAACGCTAAGTATTTTCACATAGCCTTTCTTTATGCCGACCGAACCAAGGATAAGTCCCGACACCAACATTCCGCAGGCGCATACCGTTTCCGCTGTACCAAAAATCTTTTTCAGCTTCATTTCTCTATCCCTTTCGGTCGCATTTTTCGTTTGCGTTTTTCGTTATTTCTATTATATCAGATCGCATTTTTATTCAATTATGAACAAATGCTCCCGATTTTTGATACCCACTGATAGAGATTGATATAGACTGATAGAAGCTGATAGTAGTCGTTCATAGTTTGGAAATGAAATGTTTGAAATGTGGTGTGCTTAAACTTTTTGTAAATGTTATATGATTATTTTGTGAATGGGCAAGAAATAAAAAATGCCACCTAAAATGGCGGCACAAGAATACTGAAAATAGCTTAAATTGGACTGTATAACAAATTAACTAATCATCAACCTTTTCAAGAAATATTCGTTTTTCAAATACACCTCTTTTTTCTGCTTTCTCTGCACGAATACGTTCTAATTCAGATACAGAAAGCTATCTATTATCAATCACCTGTTAAATGAGTTGACCGATGACTACGACTTTTCAGCTATAAAATGCAGAATGGTGAAGGAGCTGCGAGCAGCGTTCTCGACGCATTATTCCTCTATTTAGATATGTTGGATACGGACAGTGGTGAGACAAGTGTAATGATTTGGGAAACTACAGGCGCAAAATGATACTTACTGCGGCTTATACGATGACTAAAACGAAGCATATCAAAATCAGCCGCATGAGCTTCCTCATTTGAACGCGGTTACTTTGTTTTAACATCATATACGCTGCAAGGGAACATGAAACAAACGCTTCAGCGATAATAGGACAACCCCTGCAATACACTATGTACCGCAAGGGTTCCGGTTTCTTTATTCGATTGTTATAACATCTTGCAGGACATAGTGAAATGACGGTGCAGAACTGTCTGCGTTTTCGTTGTACCCGTCTTTCAAATCAATGGTGTCCGACGGGTCGTAAGGATCAACTCCTATATAATCCCCGCAAAAAACCTGAATCTTATTTTGACGGAATTTTCTGATTAGCTCATTAACTGTTTCCTGAGTTCCTTTTGGTGCGATAAACTCGTTGATTTCCAGCATTTGAACCCAATCGTTCTTAAAGCCGGAACCAATATCATTGCCGTTTACATTACCTGTGACGCATTTTTCGATTATCTTATCGTCGAGTACTGCCTTAACCGCACCAGTCATATACGGACACCAGTTGATTTTTGAACCTGTAAGGTATGTAGTCGGTGCAATATCCCTCATGCTCTCGTTGTAGCTGACATAATACACAATCTGAGACCTGTCTGTTTGTTCGCAGGCTGCCGCAGGTCCCGATGTGTCGGAATGCTGAGAAATGACAATGCAGCCTTCTTCTATCAGTTCCTCGGCGTATTTCTTTTCAATGTGATAATTGCTCCACGAATTCGTGTATTTCACTGTCATGGTTGCTTCGGGTACGACAGACCTCACGCCGAGAAAAAATGCGGTATATCCCGAAATAACCTCTGCATAAGGAAAGGCTCCTATATACCCTATCTTTGCCTGTTCTCTCGTAATTCTGCCTTCCTTGATAAGCGAATCCAGCTTCATTCCGGCAACAACGCCAGAAATGTAGCGCCCTTCGTAGATATTTCCCATAAAGGTGTGATAGTTACTCAGAAACGGCTCGTCGTTTGCGTTGCTGCAGGTTGCCTGACAGAACTGTATGTCGGGATATTTCGCCGCATACTCCTTGGTCTTTTCACCATAGCCGTAGCTTGTTGTGAATATCAGCGAGCAATTTGCTTCAGCAAGTTCAGCCAGAACAGGCTCTACCGAGTCCTCCGACACATTGTATTTCGGCAGAGTTTCAACCTGATCTCCATACATCTTTTCGATTTCATGCTGTGCCTTTGCAAAATTGCTCGTGTATGCGTCGCTTAAATCTCCGACGTATACGAATCCCACCTTAATGTTTTTCTCCGCATTTTTTTCGGAAACGATAAAGTGTATGCCAAAAGCGATAACCACAGCCACAACCGAGCATATCAATGTAATCAGTATCTTATGTTTTGCGTCAGATTTCATTTGCATACTCCTCGCTTAACTTTTTCCCATAGATTTGCTCAACGTCTACTGTTCCGTTTTCGATAAGCTTCAGCATGATATCCACAAGCTTTGGGTCAAACTGCGTTCCTCTGCCTTTTTTCAGCTCTTCAATCACAAAATCAAGGTCAAGCTTTTTTCGGTAAACACGATTTGCCGTCATAGCGTCGAATGCATCCGCAATACCGATTATTCGAGCATTAAGCGGAATTTCTTCACCTTTAAGTCCGTTTGCATATCCGCGTCCGTCGTATCTTTCGTGGTGATATAATGCACCGTCGGCAACATTCTCGATCATCGTAAAGTTTTTGAGTATTTCTGCACCTCTAATAACGTGAGATTTCATAATATCATATTCCTCGTCGGTAAGCCGTGCTGGCTTATTCAGAACCCTGTCGGGAATACCTATTTTGCCGATATCGTGCAGTATTGCTATCTTTCGCAGGTTTTCGCATTGTTCTTCGCTGTAACCAAGCTCTTTTGCAATCATAACAGAATACTCCGATACTCTGACGGAGTGTTGGCTTGTATTCTCGTCCTTTGCGTCAACCGCCTGAGCAATGGTAAGAATGGTTTCGTTGCCCATTTTTATCTGATTCTTTGCGAAATCAAGCTCCATTTTCTGCATACGCAAAGTCTTTTGGATCTGCGTCCTTACAATAAGCCATGTGAGATATGCGATTGTAATTACAGCAACAGCGCCTGCATATAATCTGAACCACCAATTGTCATATATTTCTCTTTCCTTGAATATCTTGTAAGTGTTTTCAGCAATTATGTTTCCCGTTCTGCTATCCAGTATCGCCAGCCTGAACACATATTCTCCCGACGGGATATTGGAATACGTTATGCTTTCCATAGCGCTCTGAGGCATAACTCTCGGCGCTTCGTCAAAGCCCTCAAGATAAACGCTGATATCGGGGTCGTTTACCGAGAAGTTGACTATTTCGGGGGTGAACACAATCTCCGAAGTTCCTGCCGGAATTACGGTTTGCGCGCCCTTTTCAATAAGGAAACTTTCGCCGTCCGCTACGATTTCCTTAAGCAGAACACGATATGATCTCATAGAAAAATCATATTCATTTATGTTAAAATAAACTGCGCCGGTATCTCCCGATAAATACAGATTGTCATTTTCATCAATGTAATTCCATGAGTTTGGAGTAAGCGCAATACGCAGTCCCTTTTTTGCGTCCAGAAGAAGATAATTGACATTTCCGCCCGCAAGGAGTTCCGTTTTGTCAACGACGAAAATGCCCGCTGAGCAAAGCACAAACAGCTCGTTTCTGTTTCCTTCGATTACGTCGTAGTTATTGTAATAAGGGAAGTTGTTCAGTATGCGTATTTTGTTTTCGCTGTTCAAATAACACAAACCATTTCCCGTTACAATAAAGTAGCCGTCATCGTCGGAGTTTTTAACAATTCGCAGGATAATATCCGAACTCAGCCCGTCCTCCTGCTTGATTTCCTGTACAATTCTTCCGTCCTTTATTACTGCAATGCCGTTGCCGTCCGTTCCCGCAAGAATACTTCCGTCGGTTTTCTCGCAAAGCGTAAGCAGCTTTGGATTTGTCAGACCCTCGGACGAGCCAATAGCGTCGATTACCTTCCCGTTATTTATAAACGATACTCCGTAATCTCCAGCCACAGCAACAGTACCGTCCTTAAGCTCTATTGCAGAGCGGAATTTTTCTCCCAGAGCACCGTTTGAACTGTTGTATTTTTCTATATTTCCGTTCGGAGCAACCTCCCATACGCCCTTACCGGAAGTGCAAATCCAAAGGTTGTTTTCCGAGTCTGACATAAGGCAGCGTATACGCACACCGTCAAGCGCTTCGATAAGTTGATTTGAGATTTCGCTTTGATTATAGTTCGCTGCTTCAAGACCGCTGTCCGTACCGAAATACAATGTACCCTGCCACTTCTTCACAGTGTTCACAACGTTTCCCGACAAACCGTCAAATTCGTTCATTTCCGTAAACACAGACCTGCACAGACAGAGCAATCCCAGACGCGAAGATGTAAACCAGAGATTACCCTGATAGTCGATTAACATATGCTCAATCGAGCTGTTAAATCCCGAGACATCAATCGAATGATATTCATTGCCGGCTGTGATATATCCCGCGCCGTTTTCCGCGCACAAAAACAGCGTTCCGTCATCCGAACAGGTAAGCGAATTTATTCCCGCAAGCTGCCCGCATTCAATCGAATCAACTTCCTTGAATGTACCCTCGGAGATATCATATTTTTTCACCGTATTAAGCGATGAGCCGACATACAACGCCCCGTTTTCATCAAAAGTGCAGCTTCTGAAACTCTCGCTGTGTCGGTCGGGAGTAATATTTGCGATGACTTCAGTGCCCTGGATAAGATACAGCGATCCCTCGTCAGTAACCGCCGCGACATTTCCGCTCTTGTCGGCGCATATTCTCCTTGCGTAGACAACTTCTTCAATAGTGTCATACACCTTTAGTCCGCCGCTCATCGTAAGTACAACAAGGCTGTCGGTGGTACCGGCATAGTAAAAACCGTTTGCCCCCTCGGTAATGCAGCGGACAGAATTTGACGGGAATCCGTCAGCTTTTGTCAGCTCGTTAGTGATCTTATCGTTTATGTATATGGATAAACCGTTGTCGTTTGTGCCTATCCAGAGTCTGCCTGCTTCATCGGTATAAAGGCAGTTTACGGTCTTGATGGACTCAATATTATTCATCCACTCTATGCTGTTGCCGCAGTAACGATAAAGTCCGCCGTATGTGCCAATCCACAAAACACCGTCTTTTGTCTGAACGATATCGTTTGCCATTCCTCCGGGCAATCCGTTATCTCCGCTGTATACCTTTCGAATGTACTTGTCGTAATCATCGTCAGTATCATTCGTGCCGTATGCTGAAACAGAAATATAAGCCGATGAGCAAAAAACGGATGGGACCAATATAACTGCCAATATTGCGGAAACTATGTTTTTAATGGTTTTTTTATCTTTGGAGTGCTTATCCGCTTTCTTATTTTTCAGATGAATTATAAGGAAAAACAATACCATAGTAAGAGTTTTGTCCAGAAAATCCATATAAAACTCACCGACAATACAGCTGACCGTATTATTTAAGCCCAATGTACGGCAAAATGCTATCATTCCATCTCCCCACACATTTCCGACATTACCGTCTGCAAGGAGAAAATTCAGTGGAGTAGATACTGCAACCGAAACAATTGTTATGACAAATGCGGTTGAAAGAAATCCGAACAGGTCCTTGAGAAGCCCCTTTTTTTCAAAGACGCCGACAATTATTCCAACAGATATATTTGTAAGGACGTATAAAAACGCTATCGGTGAATAAATGCCGTATATGATATTGGTTGCCGCGCCAATGACAGCACCGCAAACAGGACCCATAGCATACGCCGCCAAAACCGTACCCAATGCGTCAAGCCATAGCGGCAGCCCCCAAAATTCGGCAAGTGCCTTTCCGCCGCAATTTAATATCAAGCAGCCAAAAACAAACAGGCACAGCCGAAAGCTCTTTCCTAATTTCATACAATCTCCTCTTTAATAATTACACATAATTTATTCATATCATAATCCGTTGTTATCAGTTTTTCCGACAACGAACTTTTCTGTTTACGAATAGTATCATATAAGCTTCATACCTCTTGCAGTCATGACCGCTTCGGTCTTGTTTTTTGCGTCAAGCTTACGATAAACCTCTTTTATCCTCGAACGCAGAGTTTCATAATTCATATTAAGCCTTACAGCAGTTTCCTGTATTGATAAACCGTCCGCAAGGCAGGTCAGTATCCGTATATCCATAGGCTGCAGCTTTGAAAGATCCTTTGTCGATGCTTTCAGATACATT
>CAMCPM010000008.1 GCA_945876755.1 uncultured Clostridia bacterium | reverse complement strand
GTGTAGTCTCGAATTTTTGTTTTTTCGAGTGTCTACTCTAAGGGGATTATATCAATGTTCATGTCAGATGCCGCTTTGCGTTTTAGCATATTCAGATAAAGGTTGTAATTTTGTGTATTCAATTGACATTTGCAGGCAAAACAGGTATACTATAATGTGTAAAGAAAGGCGTGAACAGTATGAGCTATATCCGTTTTCAGGACGTCAGCAAAAGCTTCGGAGGAACTCCCGTGCTTAGAGCGGCGAGCTTTTCAATAGAAAAAGGCGAGATATGCGGTTTTATCGGCAGAAACGGAAGCGGCAAAACCGTCGTTTTCAAGCTTATGACAGGACTGCTTATCCCCGATTCGGGAGCAGTAACATTTAACGGCGAAAACCTTACGGCAAAAGGCTGTTTTATAGATTCTCTTGGGGTAATGATAGAAACTCCGGGATTTATTCCTCATTACAGCGGAATAAAAAATCTCAAAATTCTCAATTCAATGAGCGCTAACCCCGTGCCTGCGGAGGAAATATGCAAGCTTATGCAAAGACTCGGACTTGACCCGAAAAACCGCCGCCCCGTGCGTACATATTCACTGGGTATGCGTCAGAAACTGGGAATAATACAAGCGGTAATGAACAAGCCTGAGCTGCTTGTCCTTGACGAGCCTATGAACAGCCTTGATACCGAATCCGTTGCGGAGATAAGAAAGCTTTTCACGGAACTGAACGAACAGGGCGCAACGATAGTCCTTGCCAGCCATATCGCAGACGATATCGAGTCGCTCTGCACAAGAAAATTCCGTATAGAAAACTGCACCGTCAAAGAGGAAAACCTATGAGATTTCTTAAAACCGACCTTAAACGTATCTTTACCGAGCCTGCGTTTTATATAAGCATTTTTCTTGACCTGCTTCTGCTTTTCGGCGCATTTGCGTACTTTACCGCATCGGGCGATACCGAAAATATCTACATACGTTCACAGGCGCTTGCACTGCCGTTCGGAGCGCCCTTGCTTGCGGCAATGCCCTATTCGGTGATGATAATGCAGGAGCGTGAAACAAAATTCGGCACTCTTATGACTATCAAGCTTCGGCGGAAAGGCTATCAGCTTGCAAGACTTCTCACCTGCGGGATTTCGGGAGCGGCAGCATTGCTTATACCACAGCTTGTATTGTTTGCCGTATGCGCAGCTTCGGGCGGAGTTTCGGATTACGCATATGCCGTTACGGGATTGATACTGCCGGTAAGCTTCGGCTTCGGATATGCGGCGGTTTCCTACGGACTGACCTTTGTAAACCGTCAGCGTTATGTACCGCTGGTAATGCCGCAGGTACTTTATCTGCTCTGCATATATGCTTTTCCCCATTTAAAGCTGGAGCGCTTCTATCCGCCCCTTGATATCGCACCGTCGATATACGGCGGCGAAATGACTGCGGACCGTTTTGTCATACCTGTGATACTCACGGGCGCAGCGGTACTGCTCACACTTTACGGAAAGGCAGGCGGCCGCAGATGAAAAAATTGCGCGGAGCATGGTTCAGCCTTGCCGAGCATATCCCTGCCGCACGCTGGTGTCTTGCCCTTGCGGTAATAGCCTTCACGGCGGTAGTCAGCGTTTATAAATATATCGACCTTGCGGACATGGCAGCGTTTTCGTCCTTTGAAGCGCTTTTCATGATAATTACCGATATAACGAATATCGTGTTTATCTATCTTCCACTGTATCTTTTCACCGTCTGCGGAATAATGTTCGACAGCGGCTTCGGCGGAATAGAGATACTCCGCTGCGGCAGCCGCGGAAAATGGCTTGCAGGCAAGCTGATAACATATCTTGTAAATACCGTATTATTTTTTGCGGCAGTGTTCATAATCAATTATGCGGTGTGTTCCCGTGCGTTCAATTTCAGTGAAGTGTGGAGCAGCGGCTTTGTAGGCTTCCGAGTTATGACGGGACAGCCTGCCGCAGACTTTGTATCTCCTCCGCTTCCGACGATAATTGCGGCTTCGGCGGCAGCGCTTCTGCTGTACGTCCTGTGCGGAATGATAAATATGCTTGTTTCGCTTGTTACCGACAGGGAAGCGGCAGCGCTTTTCGTTTCGCTTTTCGCAGGCATAGCCCTTGGACTCGCCAATATGACGGTGCTTTCAAACAGTGCAGAAAGCCAGCTTTTGAGGTGTACGGTACTTGCACTTGCGTCTGCAGCGGTGTATGTTTTCTGCATAGCCGCAGTAAGGAAAAAGAATTTCGGCGGAAAAAAGCTTTATTAATGCGGAATTCGTAATGCGTAATTAAGGAGAGAGCATAAAGACGGCTATTCCGTCACAAGTGAGCTGTATCGCGGATTTTGAGGGAAACATAATTGAGATAACCGTGTGATTTGAAAGGAGCTATGCTTACGGCATGAAATTTCTGAAAATATTAGCGATACTTGCTGTGGGAATAATAAGTATGCTTGCGGCGGCGCATTTTACCGAAAGCTACGTTGCACAGGCAGCCGAAAGGGAAAGGACCCTTGCCGAAGCGGTTATGAAAAGTCAGCTTGAAGCCGAACTAAAGCGAGCCGAGGAACAGGCAAAAAAAGAGCTTGAAGAACAGGGCGAAGCACTTGTTACCACGGTCATTGAGACAAAGCCGCCCGTTACCGAAACCACGATACAGGAAACGACTGCTTCCGAACCGGAAACTACCACGACCGTCCCCGAAACAGAAACCGAAACGGCTGCCGAAACAGCGGAGCAGTCCGATGAAATTATAACCGAGTTTACAAGAGGAGGACTTCTCCCGGCGGACAGAACGGGAATTCCCGTGAAGACCCTGTTCGGACTTACCGCAGAGGAGCAGGAGCAGGTCACATATTTCCTTATCGAGCATTACTTCCTTGATGGGTACAAATACAGCGAAGCGGAGGAACGTCCCGAGCTGAAAGAGAAAAAACGTCTTGCCGCAGATATGGAAAACAGCGTGGTAAAAACGTTCAATATGATTCTGGAAAACGTCAGTACAGCGGATATATCAAGTATCCTTTCAGCAGATTACGCCGCCCTTAAAGCCGATGCGGAAAATATCAGAAACGACTTTGAGGAAAAGTACAAAAACGCCTCTGACTACGGCGAGGAGTTCGGCGCACTTTATGAGGACAGTTTGAGATACTTTGACAGACTGGTATCCGCCCTTGAAAAAATGGAGAAAACCTCACGGAAATACAACGAAGCGTCCAATCCTCTGCTTGCGCTTGGACTTCTCACAAGCAGTCTTGACGAGGTGATAATCCCCGAAATAATGGGAGTTCTGGAGCAGTCCTTTGATCTGGTGGAAACCTCACAGGAAATTTTCCTTGAGGGAACTCAGGGTGCAAAGCTGCTCACACGAGATGAGGTAAAGGATATAATCAGCAATCCTGCGCTTGCGCTTTATGCGTCAAATTAAACGGAAAGGAATTTTATTATGGACTCAAAAATTCAGCTGCTTATCGAAAATATCGAAAAGGTCATAGTGGGCAAACGTGTGCCTATCACACAAACGGTCTGTGCGCTTCTTACGGGCGGACACGTCCTTGTTGAGGACGTCCCCGGCGTGGGAAAGACCCAGCTTGCGGCGGCTCTGGCAAAGTCCGTAGACGGGGTGTTCAGCCGCGTGCAGATGACGCCCGATATTATGCCGTCAGATATTACAGGCTTTTCAATGCTCAACCGCGAAACGGGAAATTTTGAGTACCGCAAGGGTGCGGCGTTCTGCAATTTTCTTCTTGCGGACGAAATAAACCGTGCCTCGCCGAAAGCCCAGTCCTCACTGCTGGAGGTAATGGAGGAGCATCAGGTCAGCATAGACGGCGAAACCTACGTCCTGCCTGCTCCGTTTATGGTAATAGCAACGCAGAATCCCGTTGAGACCTACGGCACATATCATCTTCCCGAAGCGCAGATGGACCGCTTTGCAATGAAGATCAGCATGGGATACCCAACCGCGTCAGAGGAAGCTTCCATTCTCGACAGAAACGAATATGAAAATCCGATAAGCAGAATATCTTCAGTGCTGACAACAGCGGATATAACCGAGCTTCAGGAAAAGGTAAAGCAGGTCCGTGCGGCTGAAAACGTGAAAAATTACATCATTGATATAGTAAATGCGACCCGAAGCGACGAGGGGATAAAGCTTGGCGTAAGTCCCCGAGGAAGCATCGCATTGTATAAATCGGCAAAGGCGTGGGCGTTTATGGACGGCAGAGATTTCATCACTCCGCAGGACGTCAAGGATTGCTGTATCTGTACCCTTGCCCACAGGATAATGCTTTCGCCAAAGGGCAAGTCAGCCTATGAAACTGCCGAAGCAGCCTTTGAAAAAATACTTGATAAAGTACCCGTGCCCACCGAGTAAAGGAAACATTATGATAGTAAAAATTTTTATGTACCTCCTTGCGATAGCCCTGAGTATAGCTTTTGCGCTTTATCTCTCCGCTTCTATCGGCTGGACTTTTGTGTACGTCCTTGTGCTTGCACCGATTTTTTCACTTATAATAACCTATGTGCTTAGCCGCAAAAGCCGTGTGACCCTAAGTGCCGATATTGACCGTACAATGCTTTATAAGGGCGAGACCGTAACACTTAAAGTTACCGCAAAGAACAGAAGCATTTTCCCCGTACCTGCGGTAAAGGTCAGACTTTCCGTGCCGCAGGTGCTTGAACCTGCCGAAAGCGCTTCAAGCCTTGTAATAAGCATAATGCCACGCTCCGAAGCGGTAGTTGAAATGCAGTACAAAGCAAAGGTCTGGGGCGTTTACAATATAGGCGCAGAAAATGCCTTTCTGCATGATTTTATGGGATTTTTCCGCTTTGCAATGCCATGTGCAGATTCGGTATGCGAAGTGAAGATTTTTCCCGATATACCCGAAATTCCGGGTGACGCACCGCTTTTAAGGTCTGCCGCAGAAAGCGCACGATTTGCCGATGACAGCGAGGAAACCAAGGAAAACGACGGTCTTAACCTTTTTGCAGGAATGCCGGGCTATACCCATAGAGAATATACCGAGGGCGATCCCGTCCGCAGGATAAACTGGAAGCTGTCCTCAAAGCGTGATAAATATATGGTTCGCCTTGACGATGAGATAGAGTCCATACAGCAGAATATCGTCCTTGATACCTGCGGAGGGAATGATGTGTACGAAAACGAGCGAGCCGTTGAGGGAATGCTCGCCGCCGCACTGGGACTGCTTAAATGTGGCTTTGAATCAACGGTATACTGCCGCTTCAACGGCGTGTATGAAACCTTTGCAATAACCGAGCCTGCCGATGTCTCCGCATTGCAGACCCGACTTGCGGACTACCGCTTTTCTTCCGCTGATGACGTTATGGACGGGAAAAAAGTAAGATCACGCATACCCGTTTCGGAGATATCCGCAGACGGCAGCGCAAAAGCGATAATGCTTTATACTCCGCTTTTTGACAGAAAGCTTACAGCGGAAATTTCAGCAGCCGAGGAGCAGGGAATAACCTGCGCAGTTGTAAGCTCCGACAGCGTTTCGGTGGGAAGCGCATATCAGGTCTGGAGACTCAATGAGGACTATTCAGCCGAACTTTTATCTTAAAAATTACCGAAAGGCAGGAATTAAAATGACCGATAAAGAAATTTTCTCTCATATTGACCACACACAGCTTAAAGCTGTAAGCACCAAAGCCGATATAGACGCACTCTGCGCCGAAGCAGAAAAATACGGCACAGCTTCGGTGTGTATCCCTCCGTCCTATGTTAAGTACGTCCACGAAAAATATCCGAAAATGAATATCTGTACCGTAATAGGCTTCCCTCTCGGATACAATACCACCGAGGTAAAGGTCTTTGAAGCGGCGCAGGCAATTGCCGACGGCGCAAATGAAATAGATATGGTAATAAATTTGGGTATGGTGAAAAACGGCGACTTCGACAGCGTAACGCAGGAGATTTCCGCACTTAAAAAAGCCTGCGGAAGCCATATTTTAAAGGTAATTATCGAGACCTGCTATCTCACGGACGAGGAAAAGATACGCCTGTGTAAATGCGTGACCGACGGCGGCGCAGATTTCATAAAGACCTCCACGGGCTTCGGTACGGCAGGAGCAAAAATCGAGGATATAAGGCTGTTCAGGGAGCATATCGGCGCAGGCGTGAAAATGAAAGCGGCAGGCGGAGTAAAGACCCGTGCCGATCTTGAAATGTTCCTTGCCGAGGGCTGCGAAAGAATAGGCACAAGCTCTGCGGTAAAAATGATGAACAGCGAGGCTGCGGAGAACTATTGATGAAAGAGAGAATTATATGAAACGTGTATTTTTAATTGTACTTGACAGCTGCGGGATCGGCAATGCCCCCGATGCGGAAAAATTCGGAGACAGCGGCGCAAATACGCTGAAAAGCTGCTTTGAAACGGGAAAGCTGAACGTCCCCAATATGCAGAAGCTGGGACTTTTCAATATAGACGGCGTTGATTTCGGGGAGAAATGCCCGTCTCCCATAGGCGCATACGGCAGAATGACCGAGCGCTCAATGGGCAAGGATACTACCATAGGACATTGGGAAATCGCAGGAGTTATCTCCGATGAGCCGCTTCCGACTTATCCGAACGGCTTTCCGCAGGAGATAATTGATAAATTTACCGAAGCAACGGGCAGAAAGGTGCTTTGCAACAAGCCCTATTCGGGTACGGAGGTCATCAAGGATTACGGCAGAGAGCATATGGAAACAGGTGCGCTTATCGTGTATACCTCCGCAGACAGCGTGTTCCAGATAGCTGCCCACGAAAGCGTTGTACCGGTGGAAAAGCTGTACGAATACTGCGAAGCCGCAAGAAAGATACTTACGGGAAAACACGGCGTTGGCAGAGTTATTGCCCGTCCTTTTGAGGGCGAGTACCCATTTAAGCGTACTTCACGCAGACACGATTTTTCAATCGAGCCGCCTTGCGAAACAATGCTTGACGCGCTGAAAGGCGCAGGCAAGGACGTTATCGCCGTAGGAAAGATAAACGATATTTTTGCAGGAAAGGGCATTACGGAGTTCGTCCGTACAAGCGGAAACAACGACGGAATGGAGAAGACCCTTGCATATGCAAACCGTAACTTCAACGGACTATGCTTTGTAAATCTGGTGGATTTCGACATGACCTACGGACACCGCCGTGACGTGAACGGTTATACCGAAGCGCTTAACAGCTTTGACGAACAGCTGGGAAAGCTCCTTGCGCTTCTGGGGGAGGACGACGCACTGCTTATTACCGCAGACCACGGCTGCGACCCGAATTATAACGGTACCGACCATACCCGTGAAACAGTTCCACTGCTTATTTACGGAAAGAAAATTTCTCCCGTAAACCTTGGAACAACAGAAACCTACGCAGACTGCGGCTCAGAGGTGCTGAAAATGCTTAACGTAGCCGATAATACCCACGGAAAACCCCTTTTGTCCGTATAATTAACCGTAAGTTCATACATTAAGGGGAAAAATGTAGTATAATGTTAAAATACAATATGATAAAGGGTGGTTGTTTAATGGGATTTTTTGCAAATGCCGACGGCTCCGTGCTGGTCGCCTTTATAGGCTACCTGCTGGTAATGCTGGGGATCGGCTTCTATTTCTCCAACAAAAGTAAGAAAATGAGCGACTATTTTCTCGCAGGAAGGGGTCTTAACAGCTGGGTAACGGCAATGTCCGCACAGGCTTCCGATATGAGCGGCTGGCTTCTTATGGGACTTCCCGGCGCCGCTTATGCAACAGGTATGGGCAATTACTGGATAGCAATAGGTCTTGCTATCGGTACTATACTTAACTGGGCGTTTGTGGCAAAGCCTCTCAGACGTTTTACCGAAGCGGCAGGGGACTCCATCACGATTCCTCAGTATCTCCAGAACCGTTTCAAGGCTGACAGCCCGATAGTACGTCTTGTGTGCGCAGTCGTAATTTTCATTTTCTTCCTTGTGTATACAACTTCGGCATTTGTTTCCGGCGGAAAGCTTTTCCAGGTAGTGTTCAATATCGACAGTACAAATGAGACCTACACAAAGGCGGCAGTAATCATTTCCGCGCTTATTATCGTTGCTTACACCTTCATGGGCGGCTTCAGCGCGGTTGCATGGACAGACTTTATCCAGGGACTTCTTATGGTCATTGCGATCGTTGCGCTGCCGATAGCGCTTATAAGCTCAACTCAGAATTTCAGCCTTGACATGATAACCGAAACACAGAAGATCGTTGCCGAGGGTCAGGACGCAAGCGGCTTCGCTTCAATGTTCAAGGGCAGAGGCGCAAACAGCATAATAAGCGACCTTGCATGGGCGCTTGGCTATTTTGGAATGCCCCATATCCTTGTGCGTTTTATGGCTATTAAGGACGCAAAGAGCGTAAAGAAATCCGCAATAATCGCTATAATCTGGGTAATAATTTCTCTCGGCGCAGCAGTTCTCATCGGTATTCTCGGCAGAGTTTATCTTGATGCGCAGGGCATTAACCTGGGTGCAGCAGAGCAGGAGCTTATCTTCATCAAGGTAGTAAAAATGCTCTTCCCCGGACTTCTCGCAGGCGTATTCCTCTCGGCAGTTCTTGCTTCAATAATGAGTACCGCAGACAGCCAGCTTCTTGTAACAGCTTCGGCGGTAGCAAACGACTTCTTCAAGGTCATCGTTAAAAAAGAGGTTTCCGACAAGGTCCTCATGTGGATAAGCCGCGGCTCTGTAATGGTAATTTCGGTAATTGCCTGTATTCTTGCCCTTGACCCCAAGGATTCCATTATGGGTATCGTTTCAAACGCATGGGCAGGCTTCGGCGCAGCCTTCGGACCCGCTATCATTCTTTCACTTTACTGGAAGAGACTTACCCTCAAGGGTACGGTTTCGGGCATTATCGCAGGCGCAGGAACAGTCCTCCTCTGGGATAACATTCTCCACCTCAGCGGAGTTATGTACTCTATTGTTCCGGGCTTTGTGCTTTCAATAATCGTAACAGTAGTTGTTTCGCTCATTGATAAAGAGCCTTCGGATGAAGTCAAGGAAATCTTTGAAAAGGCAAAAACAATAGAATAATAAAAACAGCCTCTGCCGTGAAGATGAAAACGGCAGAGGTTCTTTTGTACAGAAAACCAAAATGCGGAAAGAAGGTACATAAAATGCAGGAAACCGTAATAGAGCAAATAAGAGTTTTCGGCTGTAAAACTAAAGAACCGCTTAAATTCTCGGTTTGTGGACAGCTTATCAGCCCATCGGGATTTGTACATCACCGCCGCTGCTTTGATGAAAATGTGCTTATTATGGTAACCGAGGGAACGCTTTATATCACCGCAAATAATGTTGAGCACGCTCTTGTACCGGGACAATATATTTTTCTCAAAGCAGGCGAGGAGCATTTCGGACACCGTCCCTCGGATGGGAAGTTGTCCTATTTGTGGGCGCATTTTCGGTCGGACTGCGGATTTGAAACGGTAAGTGAAGACAACGGCGAATATACATATCTGCTGCCCGAAACACTTACATTGTCAGATTCGGGACGAACAGCACAGCTTTTCCATCAGCTAATGGATATGTCACTTGAAGAAAAGCTGTACACGCAAAATATGTCCGACTATGCAATGAGCCTGCTGCTTATGGAAATTTCGCAGGAGTATTTCCGTAATCGGGATAACTCCGATAAGCTTCATTTGACCGTGGTATCTGCAAGGGAGTGGATAAAAAACCACTATTATCAGCCCTTTGACGTATGGTCGCTTGCGGACGCCATTGGGTATAGTGCGGATTATCTGTCGTCCCTGTTTAAACAATGTATGGGCATATCTATCGTCCGCTATACAAACCGTCTGCGGATAAAAACTGCAAAAACGCTGCTTTCAAACTACGACATTACAATAAAAGAAGCCGCATTTTCCTGCGGCTTCTTGGACGAAAAATATTTTATGAGAGTATTCAAGGAACTTGAGGGTATCACTCCCTCACAGTATAAAAATTCCTTTGGACGGAAGAATATCAACTGAAATTTTTCTTTGTGAAGTATAATGTGTACGGCTCGTCCGTGACATCATACAGCGGAATAAAATCAAAGTTTTCGGGCTGATTTACCGTGCGGTAAACGCTCTGCTGCCACGGGAACGTGCTGTATGTATGCTCGGTGGTGTATGCGAGAGCGCTTTCGGGTTCGCATATTCCGCAGTCCTTTTCGCACAGCCCCGCAAGTACCACGGGACCCTCCATAAACGCCGTAAGCTGCGGCATATCGGGCAGAGAAGAGGTCGTCAGCACCGCAGGGAAATAGATGTTTATAGTATCATTTTTCCAAGTGCGGTCTATGTCAAAATAACCGTTTTCGGCAGTAACATTTTTTATTTCCTCGCCGTTGAAATAGATAACGGGAGCGCTCTGCGTCCATTCGGGAATACGAAGCGAAAGAGTAAACTTTTCGGGCTTGTCCGCCTTGACATTCAGCTTGATATACCAGCGTGACATTCTGCTGTCATCGTGCTCGTCGAAGGAGGCTCCGTCGTTGTAATACTTCATATCCACGCTCTGAGTGACGGTAACATTTTCGCTGTGCTTGTACTCCGAGTTGATGTACTGTCCAATAATAAGGCGATTTTTCTCGCTGTCCTCATAAAAACAAAGCTGCGGATAGATGGTGTGTGCCTGAACGGTCGTACCGTGACAGCACCAGAAATCGTGAGTCTTGCTGCCCCATTTTTTCACGCTTCCGGGCTTCATAGGCAGGAAGTACGCAGGCATACCCGTGAATTTGTTCTGCTGGGCAAGAAAGCCGTTGTAGAGATTTTTCTCGATATAGTCAAGGTATGCGGACTCGCCGGTAAAGCGGAAAAGATAGTCCGCAAGGCGTACCATATTGTAAACAGTGCAAAATTCTTGGGTGCGCTCACCGATGAACATTCCAAGCTTGTGGGGAGGAATCCAGAATTCGCCCGAGTTCTGTCCGCCCGTGCAGAACGCTTCTCTGCCTGTGACAGCACATTTCCAAAAGCTTTTTACAAGACCGAGCCACTTTTCATCGCCTGTGACCTCATACATTTTAGCAGCACCGTGCGCCCAGGGGATACTTGCGTTTGCGTGGCAGTTTGATAAGGGATCGCCGCCCTCGGCAAGCTTTTTGAAAATCGACGGGTGAGAGTATCTCTCTGCCAAGGTGGAAAATTTTTCGTTTCCCGTAAGCTGATACAGACCTGCCCATACCTCAAGCATACCGCCCTCTTCGCCGCTGTAAACGGCGTGGGGGTTTTTGTTTTGCATATCAGCAGTCCAGTCAAGATACCAGTCTGCGGCGTTTATTAAAATGTTAAGTGCCTTTTCGTTTTTGGCATACAAAGCACTGTGATAAAGTCCCAGCAGCGTTTTGTGCAAGGTGTACTGAGGCGACCAGATATACTCATCCGTTTCAAGCATTTTAAAATACTTTTCGGGAACAGAGCCTACCCATTTTCCGCCGTTCATTTTCTGGCAGCGTTCAAGCTCGTCAATAATGTTGTCAAGCTTAGCTTTCAGTTCACGGTCGTTGTTCTGTGCAATGAGCATTGATGCAGCGGACAACCAATGTCCGAGAAAATGTCCCCGCAACTGGCAGGTGGGCGACTCCCAACCAAGGTGCATTTCGGAAATATCTCTGTCGGTGCGTATGCAGGCTTCAAGGTAGAAATTCTGGAGAAGATTTTCGGCTTTCAGCTCCATAAGATACGCCCTGTTTATGTCGGCACGCTCCTTGAAAAGACCGGGAAGAAGATGTGCATTTTCAATATTTATCTGTTTCAGCATAGTATTTACCTCCGATTGATTATCTGAAAATATTATAGCACATTATGATAAATTTGTCAGTAGACAAAACAGGCGAAAAGGTGGAAAATTCTTTGATTTCAAGTAAATCTTTACGAAAAAATGCGGAACTTCAGTCCGCATTTTTGAACAAATATTTTTGGGGAATAATACTAAAAACCAATTAAACTGTAGACAAAAAATCTTCGCATAATCCATATAAAACTGTTTTCAACAGCTACAAGATTATGCTCAATTTTTTGTACAGTTTTTAAATGGTTTTTAGTATAAGCATTAAATTTCAATTCGGTTTCTGCCGGACTGTTTTCCTATGTAAAGCAGTTCGTCAGCACGGCATATAGTTTCATCAAGATTTTCATCGGGAGCGTGACAGGCAGCACCGAACGTCATGGTAACATTGAAGCATTCATTGCCGTCGCCGTATGTTGCCGAGCGTATTTCGTCAGCTACCTCGTCAAGCAGACTTTTGACCTGAGCGATATCCTTTTGAGGGTATACAAAGAGAAATTCCTCTCCGCCCCATCTTGAAGCCCATCCGCCGTTTTGGGCAGTATGCTTTGACAGTATGGCGGAAATGCTTTTCAGAACAGCGTCACCGCAGGAGTGCCCGTATTTATCATTGATATTCTTGAAAAAGTCAATATCGCCCATAACCAGAGCATAAGAAATATTTTTTTCATCAAGCTCTTGAATTTTGCGGCGGCAGCTGCGCCTGTTGAAAAGCGATGTAAGAGGGTCGCGCTCAACCATGTCGCGCAGATTACCGCACAGCATCTCGGCATTGCGCCCGATATCGCCTATCTCATCGCAGCGGCTGACAGTATTACTGCTCATTGAAGCAGCAAAATCGCCGTTTGCGACCTTTGTGATGTACTGTTTGATATCGAGCATTCCGTTGATAATATTTTTAAGATAAAAGAAGCAAATACCGGTTGAAATTATCAGAACAGCCACCGATATCAAAATAAATGTACGCATTGCCGCAGCGGAGTTGGCTTTTGCCGAATCAAGAGGCTTTCCGGCAAAATACATTCCCGAAACGGTTTTATCTCTGCTAAAAAGCGGAATATAATAGCCGATATACACTTGACCGTTTACCATAACACGGCTGTAAAAATATTCCTTACCGCCGCCGATGACCTTTTCAATTACTTCCTCTGATGCTTTTGTACCCACAGCGGAGCTTCCGTCCGGATTGATAATACTTGTAAAAACTCGTGTATCTCCATTGAATATCGTAAAATCCACGTCATTGGAACAGCCTATGTATCCGATTATTCTGGTAAAATCTTCAGCGCTCATTTCAAAGCTGTCCGCATTAACACCGAGTTCGTGTTCGTAAAGATTTTTCATAGTTTCGGCAGCCGATTGGATCTCTGTTTTGATGCTGTTTTCGGTAACCGTGTATATCATTCTTGAGCCAACAGAAGTAATGATAACGCCAAGGACAAAAATAGCGGTACAAATGATAATTAAAATTCTGTTGAGAAGACTATGCTGCTTTTTCAATATAAACCGTCCACCTTTAAAAGAATAAAATTGGAGATTTCAGTAATATTTTATTAATATTATAGCATATTTTTTATGAAATTGCAAGTATATTTAAACAGTTTTTAATATTATTTGTTTAAAATTTTATACAAAGTTGTCAATGCTTTATAAAAATAACCGGCATTAAAAAATGCCGGCTATAATTTTTTACTTGTTGTTTTTCATATACTCCAGATTTTTTGAGATAAGCTCGCATCTCTGCTTAACGCAGTCAACGGAGCGAAGCGGGTCTGACGGCGTGTTAAATGTATAATCCACCAGCTTTTCAACGGTAGTTGAAGCAACATGAACTCTTGTATCCGAGGAAGCGTAGTAAATGTAAACCTCGCCGTTTTCACGAACGATAGCGCCGTTTGTGAACGCAACGTTGGAAACGTCTCCGACGCGTTCATATCCGTGAGGAGCGATAAACAATCCTGACGGCGAAGCAATAAGCTTTGAAGGGTCGTCAAGAGCAGTAGCAAAAACATAAATAACATATCTCAGACCTGCCGCAGTATTTCTTACACCGTGAGCAATGTGTATCCAGCCGCGGTCTGTTTTGATGGGAACAGCTCCTGCACCGTTCTTGACCTCGGTAATAGTGTGGTAAATTCTCGGCGAGATAACGACCTCTTCCGTGCAGATAACAGGGTCGGTTATGTCCTCAACAAGTCCGAAGCAAACTCCTCCGCCGGAGCCTGTCTGAATGAAATCATCCTGCGGACGGGTGTAGAAAGCATACTTTCCGTCAACGAATTCGGGGTGAAGAACAACGTTTCTCTGCTGAGGAGACTTTGATTTCAGATTCGGGAGACGTTCCCATGTTTTCAGGTCCTTAGTACGGACAATACCTGCCTGCGCAATAGCAGCAGAAAGGTCGTTTGAGGAAGTATCCTTGCTTTCCGAGCAGAATACACCGTATATCCAGCCGTCCTCATGCTTTGTCAGACGCATATCGTAAACGTTGGTCTCTTCGGGACAGGTATCGGGAAGCTGAACGGGAAAATCCCAGAAACGGAAACCGTCAACAGGACTTTCGCTTTCGGCAACAGCAAAGAAAGATTTTCTGTCGCTGCCCTCAACACGGGCAACAAGGTAAAATTTACCGTTAAGCTCAATAGCACCCGAGTTAAGTACAGCATTGATACCGAGACGTTCCATAAAGTGGGGGTTAGTTTCGGGATTCATGTCATACTTCCATATGTACGGAGCGTGCAAAGCGGTAAGTACAGGGTATTTCCAGCAGTCGTAAATGCCGTTATAGCGTCCCGATTTAACATTGCGGCGGTTGATAAGCGACTCATAATCGGCAATGACTTTTGCCGAGTTTCTTTCAAATTCAGTCATGATAAAAGCTCCTCTCGCATTAATTACGAATATATTATACAACACACTTAAATTTTTTTCAATAGAAAACATTCGGTTTCCCGTTGACTTTTTGGCAATTTTGTATTATTATATAAATGACTGTATTATTATTGAAACTTTTTGTATCAAAGGAATGGTGGCAAAATGAAAAAAATTATTTCTGTAGTTCTTACTCTTGTTATGGCGCTTGCCTGCTTTACAGCCTGCGGTGAGGACGAAACAGTTACCGAAAGCGCTTATTCGGGAATACTTACCAAAGTCAAGCTTGGAATGCCTCTTAAAAAAATCGTTTCTCTCCAGCCGGACGGCGTTGAGCTTTACTATGAGACCGATACCCAAATATGGAGCATCAATACCGATACGGAGCTTATGGAGATCCGTGACCTTGTGCCTGCCGAAAGTGCATATTATTACGTTGATGACTCGATAATTACATATAATTTTAAAACCGTAAAGGGCGACGACGAAATTTATCTTAAAGGATATATGTCCGAAGCGACCTGTCTTCTTGACCGCAAAACAGCCGAGGATTATTTCACGAACAAAACTGTTGAGCTTGGTCAAAAGCACGGCGTAGAGCCTGTGGGAACAATGACCGGTACAGAGGATATCGACATGGAGCTTACCTATATGCAGAAGTATGACTGCCCGTCATATACGCTGGTTTTCACCATGAAAGAAAGCTATGATACGGTTGAGGGCGTTGACGGTTACTATGGAACATATTTTTCCATAGAAGTTACCGAAAAGGAAGTAAAGACCGAAACCGAAATAAATATGGACAATGAAAAGTCCGAAAAAACTGAAAAAACCGAAAAGAAAGAGGAGAAAGAAGAATGATTACTGAAAATATGCCTGTTGTAAAGCTTGGTATTTGTGCTGTAAGCCGCGACTGCTTCCCTATGGAATTGTCTGCAAGCCGCCGTGCAAATGTCGTAAAAGCCTGCAAGGAAAAGAACATTGATATCTATGAGTGTCCCGTAACTGTTGAAAATGAAAAGCATATGCTTGCCGCTGTTGAGGATATGAAAAAGGCAGGGGTAAACGCTCTTGTTATGTACCTTGGCAACTTCGGACCCGAAACCGCTGAAACCCTGCTTGCAAAACAGTTTGGAGTACCTGTAATGTTCGCAGCGGCAGCCGAGGAATCCTCCGATACCCTTATCGACGGCAGAGGCGACGCTTACTGCGGAATGCTCAACGCAAGCTATAATCTCGGTCTGAGAAACGTTAAGGCTTACATACCCGAATACCCCGTGGGAACTCCCTCCGAGATAGCAGATATGATTCTGGAATTTGTTCCCATTGCAAGAACTCTTCTCGGTCTTGCAAATCTTAAAATGATAACATTCGGTCCTCGTCCGCAGGATTTCCTTGCCTGCAATGCGCCTATCCGTCAGCTGTATAACCTTGGCGTTGAGATAGAGGAGAACTCCGAGCTTGACCTTTTTGCCGCATATAACGCTCACGCAAACGACAGCCGTATTCCTGCAATTATCGCAGATATGGAAGCAGAATTGGGCGACGGCAACAAGATGTCCGGTATCCTGCCGAAGCTTGCACAGTACGAAGCAACGCTTCTCGACTGGGCTGAGGAGCATAAGGGCAGCCGCAAATATGTTGTATTTGCAAACAAGTGCTGGCCTGCATTTCAGACACAGTTCGGCTTTGTTCCCTGCTATGTGAACAGCCGTCTCGCTGCAAAGGGTATTCCCGTTGCTTGTGAAGTCGACATTTACGGCGCACTCAGCGAGTTCATCGGTCAGTGCGTTTCAGATGACGTTGTAACGCTGCTCGATATCAACAACAGCGTTCCTGCCGATATGTACCTCAACGAGATAAAGGGCAAATTTGATTACAAGCATACCGATACGTTTATGGGCTTCCACTGCGGAAATACCGCTGCTTGCAAGCTTTCCACACGCACGATGAAGTATCAGCTTATCATGCACAGAGGTCTTGAACCTGATAAAGAGCCTGACATTACAAGAGGTACCCTTGAGGGCGATATTGCGCCTTCCGACATCACGTTCTTCCGTCTTCAGAGTACGGCTGACGCTAAGCTTCGTGCTTACGTTGCCGAGGGTGAGATACTTCCCGTTGCAACCAAAAGCTTCGGCGGAATCGGCGTTTTCGCCATCAAGGAGATGGGACGCTTCTATCGTCACGTTCTTATCGAGGGCAGATATCCTCACCACGGTGCTGTGACCTTTGCTCACAACGGCAAGGCTCTGTTCAACGTGTTCCGTTACCTGGGAGTTGAAGAAATTGGTTTCAATCAGCCAAAGGGTATGCTGTATAAAACAGAGAATCCGTTTGCGTAACAATGTTCCACATGAAACAAATGTGCTGAAATTTGTCATAAAAAGGAAGCGATATAAACGTCCTTGACAAATTAAATTTAATATGCTATTATATCATAAAATGCTGTGAAGTGAAGAAGTAACTGCAATAATTCCGATAAAGAGAGCCTTTGGATGGTGCGAAAAGGCGACGAACTGCGGCGAATACATCATGGAGCTTGTTCCCCGAAACAACAGTAGGGGAATGCGGATGCGCCCGTTACAGCGCTTTTGAGGTCGGCATTTTTGCCGATAAACTGAGGTGGTACCGCGATAATTCGCCCTCTTGAAGCTTATGCTTTGAGAGGGCTTTTTTGTTTGAGGTGACATTATGAAAAAATCATGGTAATGATTTCGTTAATGCTATCCCTGTGTATGACTGCCTGCGGAAAGGTCATACCGATTACAAATGCTCAAAATATGACAGGAGAGATGCTTTACAAAAAGCTTGATAATATCACTTGCTCCGAAATCCGTGATGTCTGGGGAGAACCCTATGGGAGTCCCGAAAATTCTAATACCGATCTGTTTGAGGTTGAACCGGGTGGCGATATGATCGCAGTTTTCTATGACCCTAAAGACCGTGTCTGCGGTATCAGGAAATTATTCTGGTGTGAGGGTCGGTATTTGAGAGGAAAAAGCAGTGATATTGTTCTGCTGGAGGAGAATGGATATATTGAAGTTACAGCTGTTTCGGGCGAAGAAACTTCCTTTGGGAGCTTTGAGGACGGTGACCGGATAAGGATTCTTGTGGAAAATATCGCAGAAAGTTACCCCTGTCAGGTGGAGGCTTTCAAAGCCGAACTTATAGAAAAAGGCAGCTATGATAACCTTGACAAGAACAAGCTTGAAAGCTTACGGGAGCTTGGATGGATAGAGTAATTGATATGATAAAGCTCTGCAGATATCTCAATTAAATATCAGGATAAAAAACCTTGAAAGGGCGGTGGTATCCGTGAAATCAGCATTTGATTTCATCGTTTATGACAAATAAAAAGTTAAAAAAATATTTTATATAAAGGAGTAAAAATTATGACGCTTTATGACGAACTCGTTGCCCGCGGACTTATCGCGCAGGTAACAGACGAGGAAGAAATCAAGAAAATGATAAACGAGGGCAAGGCTACCTTCTACATCGGCTTTGACCCGACTGCCGACAGCCTTCATGTAGGTCACTTTATGGCACTTTGCCTTATGAAGAGACTTCAGATGGCAGGAAACAAGCCTATTGCGCTGCTTGGCGGCGGTACGGGCATGATAGGAGACCCCTCCGGCAAGTCCGATATGAGAAAGATGCTTACCAAAGAGGATATCGACCACAACATCGAGTGCTTCAAAAAGCAGATGAGCCGTTTTATCGACTTCTCGGACGGCAAGGCTATTATGGTAAACAATGCCGACTGGCTTATGAATCTCAACTATATCGACGTACTGAGAGAAGTGGGCGCTTGCTTCTCGGTAAACAAGATGCTGACATTTGAGTGCTACAAGCAGAGAATGGAGCGTGGTCTGACATTCCTTGAATTCAACTACATGATAATGCAGAGCTACGATTTCTATATGCTGTTCCAGAAGTACGGCTGTAATATGCAGTTCGGCGGTGACGACCAGTGGGCGAATATGCTTGGCGGTACCGAGCTTATCAGAAAGAAGCTTGGCAAGGACGCTCACGCTATGACTATAACTCTGCTGCTCAACTCCGAGGGCAAGAAGATGGGCAAGACCGAAAAGGGTGCGGTTTGGCTCGACCCCGAAAAGACAAGCCCGTTTGAGTTCTATCAGTACTGGAGAAACGTTGCCGACGCTGACGTTATGAAGTGTATCAGAATGCTGACATTCCTGCCTATTGAGGAAATTGAGGCTATGTCCGATTGGGAAGGCAGTCAGCTTAACAAGGCTAAGGAAATTCTTGCATACGAGCTTACAAAGCTTGTTCACGGCGAGGAGGAAGCAAACAAGGCGCAGGAGGGCGCAAAGGCTCTCTTCGGCGGCGGAGGAAATACCGAGAATATGCCTGCAACGGAAATTCCTGCGGCTGAAATTCCCGATGACGGCATAAACATTCTCGACCTGCTTGTGAAAACGGGTCTTGCCCCCTCAAAGAGCGAGGCGAGACGTCTTGTTCAGCAGGGCGGCGTTGCCGTTGACGACAACAAGGTAACAGACCCCAATGCTCTTATCAAGATCGATACCGAGGTAATCATCAAGAAGGGCAAAAAGGTTTTCCACAAGGCTGTAAAAAATTAAGCTTAATTAATCTGTAATAAGAAAAATCGTTGTCGGCTCACGGGTCGGCAGCGATTTTTATATGCTTAAAAAATAATTTAGTTTTTTTGCAAAAAAGACTTGACAAATGTAAAAAAAACTGTTATACTTATTAAGTCGTTTAAACAGCGGCATAAAATATGGAGAAGTCGCCTAGCCCGGTTTATGGCGCACGACTGGAACTCGTGTATGGGTTAATAGCTCATCGAGGGTTCGAATCCCTCCTTCTCCGCCAAAGCCTGTTTCTCTTTTGAGAAGCAGGCTTTTTATTTTTCTATTGTCAGGCAACATAAACAGAAAGTCCGCAGACAACGTTGATACGCCATCTGCGGACTTATTCTGGTGCGAGTAATGGGACTTGAACCCATACGTCAAAGACACACGCCCCTCAAACGTGCCTGTCTGCCTATTCCAGCACACTCGCATGATTTTTAAAGCTTTATTATTATATCACAGCTTTTTTGATTTGTCAAGGACTTTTTGTGATTTTTATAAATACGGGAGATTTTTTAATAGCCTGAGAATAAATTCTTCTCAGGCTATTTATCAAATCAATATATTTTGCGCTGCCGGGTAGCTTAATCAACAAGCTCAGGGTCGAAGGTTTCTTTCCAGGGGAGTCCCCACTTGTTGAGTGCGTCCATGAACGGGTCGGGGTCAAATTCCTCAATGTTGTAAACGCCGGGCTTTTTCCATTTGCCTGTCATTACCATCATTGCGCCTATCATTGCAGGTACGCCTGTTGTGTAGGAAATAGCCTGCGAGCCAACTTCCTTATAGCACTCCTGATGGTCACATACGTTGTAAACATAATACTTAACAGGCTTGCCGTCCTTGAAGCCCTGCATTATGCAGCCGATATTGGTTTTGCCTTTTGTTCTTGGTCCGAGTGAAGCGGGGTCGGGGAGGACTGCTTTAAGAAACTGGAGGGGAACGATTTTCTTACCCTCGAACTCGATAGGCTCGATTGAAGTCATACCCACATTTTCAAGACATTTCAGGTGAGTGAGATAGCTTTGTCCGAATGTCATAAAGAAGCGTATACGCTTTATTCCCTTGATATTGAGCGCCAGTGATTCAAGCTCTTCGTGGTGAAGCAGGTACATATCCTTTTCGCCGATCTCGGGGAAGTTGTATACACGCTTGATCTCCATAGGTTCGGTCTCTATCCACTTGCCGTCCTCAATGTAGCTTCCCTTTGCGGAAACTTCACGGATATTTATTTCAGGGTTGAAATTTGTTGCAAACGGGTAGCCGTGGTCGCCTGCGTTGCAGTCGAGAATATCAATATAGTTTATCTCGTCAAAGTAGTGCTTCTGTGCATAGGCGCAGAAAACGCCTGTTACGCCCGGGTCAAAGCCGCTTCCGAGAAGTGCGGTGATACCTGCTTTCTCGAATTTTTCACGGTATGCCCACTGCCATTTATATTCAAACTTTGCAGTATCGAGAGGCTCATAGTTAGCCGTATCAACATAGTCTACCTTACATTCAAGGCAGGCATCCATAATGGTCAGATCCTGATACGGAAGCGCAACGTTGATACAAATATCCGGTTTGAACTCTTTCATAAGAGCAACAAGTTCGGTCACGCTGTCTGCGTCGACCTTAGCTGTTGAGATTTTGGTTTTTGTGGTATTCTGAAGCTTTTCCTTAAGAGCGTCGCACTTGGATTTTGTACGGGAGGCTATCATGATCTCCTCAAAAACATCCGAATTCTGACAGCACTTATGGATCACTACAGAGGCGACTCCGCCGCAGCCGATAATTAATGCTTTACCCAATTTGACAACAGTCCTTTCAAATGAAAAGTTGAACAAACAAGTTCATTTTAATAGTATAGCATATTTTATTTGTCATTGCAACAAGGTTTACGTTAATTTTTATTTTACGGGTTTTTTATTTTACAGCAGCGGCTTAGGCACTTTATTAAAAATATATTTTGCTTTTAAGTAAAATATTGTAATAAAATTTGTAATAAATAAACAAAAATACGCCAAATTGGAAACAGCTATTGTAATTTTTATTTAAATCGTGTATAATAAACTTAGATAAGTATAACTGCGCAAAAAACTGCCGTTTTGTATTAAATGTAAATTTCAAATGAAAATTTGCACAAAAAAGGTACTATGCTTTTATACGGAAACGGAGGGATATTATGTCTGAAAATATTAATACTGTTTATAATCCGCCTGTTGATTGTGAAATATCGGTTTCTGTTGCCACAAACTGTTCCGAAGTTTATGTAACTGCCGAACCTCCCGAAAACGGCGGCAAAGAGGTTTCTTATGATGATATTATGAAGAAGCTTTCGGAATTTAAAATTACATATGGAATCGATGACAGTGCTATAAAACGTATCGCAAATGAAAAGCTTTACGGCGAAAGAACTCTTGTTGCGGTATGGAAGCCTGCTGTCAACGGTATTGACGGTACTATCACATACCACTATGAAAAGCAGGTTAAAATTGCTCCTGTTGAAGATGAACACGGCTTTGTGGACTATAAAAATCTCGGTCTTATCAGGACTGTTCACAAGGGCGACATTATTGCGGATATTACTCTTCCTACCGAGGGTGAGCCGGGTATGGACGTCCGCGGTCAGGTATTAAGGCAGATCGTCGGCAAGAAGGCGTCCTATACTGTGGGAACAAATACTGCTCTCAACGAGGAAGGTACTCAGATCATTGCTTCGTGCGACGGAAATATTAATTTCAAGAACAATGCTTTTGTTATTGACCAAGTCGTAACGATTCCCGGAGATGTTGACGCATCCGTAGGAAATATCAACTTCGTGGGCGATGTTATCGTTAAGGGCGAGGTCCTTGAGGGCTTTAAAATTTCCTCAAACGCAAATATTGTTGTTGCCGGAAACGTTAACGGCGCTACTCTTGAAGCGGACGGCGATATCATAATCAAAAAGGGCTGCATTAATTCAAAAATCGTTGCGCACGGTTCGGTAACTATTAACTTCTGCGAACATTCAAATATCCGCTGCGATGGTGAGCTTATTTCTTCCAACTTTGTTATCTGCGATGTTTACTGCGGAAGCCTTAATGTAAAGGGCAGCAACGGCGGTCTTATGGGCGGAACTTACACCAGTCTCAGCAGCGCCGAGATATCAAATATCGGTACAAAAAATTACACGCCGACTCTCCTGACTGTTGGCGATAATGCGCTTCTTTCCGAGGAAAAAAACGAGGTGCTGAAAAAAATCGAAAAAATGCAGAAAAGTCTTGACGACTTGATCCTTATCATCAACTTCCTTAATGAAAAGAAAAAGGAGCTTCGCACTCTTCCCGAGGATAAGGAAAAGATACTCGGCAATGCGTGCCGTCAGAAGATACTTATGGGTGTTGATATCAACAACCTTCGCAAGCGTATTGATGAAATAGATACCTCGCTTTCAAACAGGCAGTATCTTTCAATAAGCTGCAAGGGATACATTTATCCGGGAGTAAGAATCGTTATTAACGATGCTGTTTTTAAAGCAGAAGCCGAATATGTGCGGACGAAAATCTCTCTTGACGAGGACGGAATAATCCATGCTTCTCCGCTGTAATTGAAAGGAATGCTGACGTATATGCCTGATATATTAAAAAAACATATTCTTGTTGTTGACGACGTTCCGGCAAACCTGAAATATGCTGAGCAGCTTCTTGGTGACAGGTATAGGCTGACCTTGGCTATTTCGGGTATGCAGGCGCTTAAATTCCTGAAAAAGGTCAAGCCCGACCTTATTCTGCTGGATATCAATATGCCGGAAATGGACGGCTGTATGGTGCTTGTACAACTGAGAAACGACCCGGAAACAAACAAGATACCGGTTATTATCCTCACCTCCGAGGTGGATACTGCCATGGAGCTGAAATGTCTTGAACTGGGCGCTGTTGACTTTATCAGAAAGCCCTTTGTTACTGAGATAATGCTTAGCCGTATTGAGACTCAGCTTGAGCTGAGTACATACCGTCATAATCTTGAGGATATGGTCGATGAAAAAACTGCGGTCATTGAACGGCTTCAGGATGTTATGTCGACTTGTTTTGCCGAGCTGGTCGAGTCGCGTGACGGTACAACGGGCGGTCATATCAAAAATACTACCAGATATTTTTCGGTTTTTCTTGATGAGCTTTCAACTCTTGAACCGTATAAGGATATTCTCACTCCACAATATATGCGCGACCTTGTTCGTGCTGCACCTTTGCATGATATCGGAAAAATCGGTATCAACGACTGCGTTCTGCGCAAGGAGTCGGCTCTTGACAAAGAAGAATTTGAACATATGAAAACTCATGCCAAAATCGGCGGAGATACTTTTCAGAATATCTTTACTTCCGTTGAGGAGGTCCATCATTCGCAGCTGGGTGCTGTTACTTTTGAAAAGATCTGCGATACAATGAATATTGATGAAAGTGCTGATACAGCATTTCTGCATATTGCTCGCGATATGGCACTTTATCATCATGAACGCTGGAACGGTACAGGCTATCCCACAGGCATCAGCGGAGAGCAGATACCGCTTTGCGCAAGGATACTTTCAATTGTTGACGTTTATGACGCGCTTACTTCAAGACGTTCATATAAGGAAGCTTTTTCACACGAAAAGGCTATGCAGATCATTATTGAGGACAGGGGTATTTTCTTCGACCCTGAGCTTACGGATATTTTTGTCGGAATCAGCGATAAAATCGAGCAGTGCCTTATGGCTAAAGAGCATTGATCTTCTGAAAGGAGCAAATAAAACGGTTCAGTCCGTTTTGTGGGGGATATGACGAATTTTCTGCTGACATTGCAAATTTTTGGTACGGCAATTATTTTTGTATACATAGTATATGTTTTTTCAAAGCAAAGGGCAGGGGAGCATACCGTTCTTACGGCGGCTCTCATTGCCGCTTTTATTAATGCTTTCGGATATACTTTGGTTATTTTTTCAGAAAACTGCGACGCTGCCGCTTCGGTCAAGGTTTTTGATATAACAGGCTCTGCGCTGGCGCTGTATCTGCTGTACCTGTTTGTATGCGACCTGTGTCAAGTGAAAATTCCGGGTGCTGTCAGCATTATACTGCTTATCGGCGATTTGACGGGAATTGCTGCGGCAGCTTCTGACAGGCAGCTGCATTTTTACTATAAAAACGTCGTTCCTGTAACGGACGCCGGCTTTTTTGCCGCAGAGGTCGAATATGCCGTTGGATTTTATATTCTGATGGTATCAATGATAATTCAGACCGTTATGATTATTTTTATTGCAGCTTATGGATGTCACAAAAAGGGAGTAACAGGTTCAAAGCATATGATGTGCGTATTTCTTGCTGTGCTTCTCCCTTCGGCGGCAATGATATCATACCAATTCAAACTTCTGGGATATTTTAACCCTTCGTCTATAGTAATGTGTCTGACCGTAATGATAATAAGCATTGTGATATTGCGCTGTCAGAAGTCGGATATGGTCACTTCCGCAAGAGACAGCATTATCGAAACAATGGATGACGCTCTTATCGTTACCGATTTGAAGATGAACGTTATTGATTCAAATCCTGCTGCAAGAAGAATTTTTCCCGCTATTTCCGGCGGTTCAAAATGGAAGTCTGACGATGCAATGAAGCTGGTTGCAGGCCTTGTTAACGAAAATGAAAATACCGAATTTGAAATTGACGGAAAATACTATGAAAAGCATATTTCAAGGCTTTATAACAGCGACGGCAGCGAAAAGGGGTATTCGGTACTGGTTCTTGACGTCACAGAAACCAAAAAATATGTTGACCAGCTTATTGAAATGAGAAGAAAAGCGGACATGGCAAACAGTGCAAAGAGCGATTTCCTTGCCAATATGTCCCATGAGATACGCACGCCTATGAATGCTATTACAGGCTTTGCGGAGCTGTGTTTGCAGGAAAAGAATTACACTTATGCAAGCGATATTAAAACTGCTGCAAAAAACCTTATTTCAATTATTAACGATATTCTTGATATTTCCAAGATTGAAGCGGGAAAGCTCGAACTTGTGCCTGCTGTATACAATACCGAGGAAATGCTTAACGATGTTATAAGTATTATTTATGTTCAGCTTGGAAACAAGAAAAATCTTGATTTCAAGATCGACATTGACAAGCGTTTGCCTAAGAAAATGTTCGGCGACGAGGTAAGGATAAAGCAGATACTTATTAATCTTCTCGGCAATGCGGTCAAGTTTACCAAAAGCGGATATATCGCTCTTTCTGTAAAAGAACTGAACCGCGACAATGATAAAATTTCTATTATGTTTAAAATTTCCGATACGGGTATCGGTATAAAAAAAGAGGATATCCCCAAGCTGTTTGAGAACTTTCAGCAGGTCGATACCAAAAAGAACCGTGAGATAGAAGGTTCGGGTCTAGGACTTCCTATTTCCAAGACCCTTGCCGGCATGATGGACGGAAGCATTACGGTTGAAAGTGAATACGGAAAAGGTTCGGTGTTCAAGGTTGTGCTTGTTCAGACGGTTTCGGACGCTTCTCCTATCTCAAAAACTGCTGCAAAAACTACAATTTCTGAAGAAAAATCCACAGTCATATATGCTCCTGACGCTCATGTTCTTGTGGTTGATGACAACAAGGTAAATCTTAATGTTACTTCGCATCTGCTTTCGGTTTACGGAATAAAGGCTGACCTTGCGGAAAGCGGCAGAAAGGCTATTGAAATGATAAATTCGGGGTATTACGACCTTGTTTTTATGGACCACATGATGCCGGAGCTTGACGGTGTTGATACTACAAAGATTATCCGTTCGCAGAAGGACGTATACAGCAAGGAGCTTCCCATTGTTGCGCTTACTGCAAATGCTGTAAGCGGCGCCCGTGAAATGTTTATTGAATCGGGTTTTAACGATTTTATTTCAAAGCCTATTCAGATTCCGCTGCTTGAAAAAATACTTGAAACATGGCTTCCTAAGCAGATGATAAGCTATGTTGACAGAAACAGTCAGAATACTGCGTCAGGTTTATCGGATTTTGACATAGCAGGTATAGGCGTTGCTGATAATTCGTCTGAATCTTCTGCATCTTCTGCCGGCGAGGAGACCTTCCTTATCCCTAATGTTGACGTTAAGGCTGGACTTCAGCTTTGCGGCGGAAATCTCAACGCATATCTTGCTATACTCAAAACGTTTATGGAAACTGCCGATGAGATTATTTCCCGAATTGAAAGTACGGCTCAGAACAGAGATTATAAAAATTACACTACTGAGGTTCACGGTCTGAAAAGTTCTGCTATGGCGATCGGTGCGAAAGGGCTTTCAGATATGGCAAAAAGCCTTGAGGCGGCAGGTAAGCAGGAAAATTACAAGCAGATAATGTATGACACGCCTACTCTGATCGCACGGTACAGTGATGTTGTTGAACATATCAAGCCGTTTGTTGAAACGGAAAAAAGCGGCGGTGCGGACAAGCCGCCTGTTGACAAGCAGCTGCTGAAATCAAAGCTTAATGATGTTCTTGAGGCTTTGGACACGCTTGATTCGCATGAGGCGCTTAAAATTCTGGATATGCTTCTTGAGTTCGGTTATGACAACAAAACCGTTGCCGAAGAACTTGAAAGCAGCCGCAGAAATGTTGATAATTTCGCATATGAAAAGGCTGAGGCGTCTGTGAAGCACATTCTTGAAATTGTATAAAAAATCGCCCGATGGTATCATATAATACCGTCGGGCGAAGCTTTTTGTTACAGGTTTTATGTTTTGAATGAGTCTGCAATATCACGAAGCTTTTGCGCTTCGGTTACGATAGCGTTTGTGCTTTCGTTGCTGACATATGCAGGCGGCGGAATAAATTCGGAAATCTGTGCGATGATTTTTTCTTCCGCTGCTTTGGCGGCGGATGTATAATCCTTGGCGGCAGCTTCAAGCTTGTACATATACTCCGAAGCTTCATCCGCACAGCTGACAGCTTCTTCAAGAAGAGCTGCTGTTTCTTTCGCAAGAGCTGTTCCTCCTGAAATAGACGCAACTGTTGCTTCAACAAGCGCAGTTGTTGATTTTGCCGACTCCGAGCTTTTCTGGGCAAGCGAGCGAACCTCGTCCGCTACAACGGCAAAGCCTCTGCCGTATTCTCCTGCGGTGGCGGCTTCAACAGCGGCGTTGAGGGCAAGGATATTTGTCTGGAAAGCAATATCCTCGATTTGTGAAACGATATCGGTTATATCGTCGGTATGCAGACTGATCGCGGTGATTGCTTCGGTAAGTGAGGCAAGCTTTTTCTGTTCTTCGGCAAGCATTTCTCTTGCTTCGGAAAGCTTGGATGACGTTGCTTCAGTATATCCGCAGATATCATTGCAGTTTTCAAAGGTATTTTCAAGATCAATATTCGGGGTACGGGCTTCGACAACGGCATTTTCTCCGATTTTTTCTGCGCTGTCCAGAACCGATTCGGACGACAGACGGATTTTTGACAGAGCCGTGCGCAGTGATTTTTTTACGTCGGAAAGTGCGTCGTGTATCATTGCAAAATCGCCGGGATAAGAAGATACGCTGTCGGATATGTCGCCGTCGGCAACGCCGGATATTGATGCTGTGATTTCTTTTACGCAGCCGTTAAGTGCGGAAATAGTTCTGTTAAGAGCATCTGAAATTGCTGCTGCTTCGTCTTTTGAACGGACATCGGGAACAGGCGAGGTGAAGTCACCGTCGGCAAGAGCAGAAATTCTGTCTGTCATTCTTTTTATCGGACTCAAAGTTCTGCTGAGGATAAAGGCGGTTATAATACACATCAATGCTGCCAGCAGGACGGAGATCCCGACTGCTGCGGCAATTTCCGAGGAAATATCGGGCATAAGCTCTGACGGTACGGCTTCAATACAGAGAGACCAGCCGTTTCTGCCGTCGATTTTGACTTCTGCAGAGTAAATGTCCCGACGGTCGGAGGGCTTGCCTGCAATAACCTTGTTTCCGTCGGTAACGTAAACAGCGCAGGAGTCTCCGAGAGATATGTCATTAAACGTATCTTCAAAAAAGCTGCTTTCAGCTATGCAAACAAGCACGCAGGCACGTTCTTCGGAAATATAATCAAGCGGTACGGAATAGCACACAACACTTTTTCCGTTAAGGTCATAGGGCTCGGACATCATTGCATAGCCGCTGACTGCACTTTTTACGGCTTCATTTGAGGAATAATCCGAAGAGCCGTCCAGAGAACGCATATCGGAAGAATTAACTATATCAAACGTTGTACCTTTAGGCACAGAGCTTTCGTTGCGGAGTTCGAGCAGTCTCAGGCGCAGGCTGTCAACCGCACGGCTGATAGCCGCATCGTGGGAAATATCATTGGCAATTGCAGTAACGGCTTCTATCCTGCCTGAAAGCGCGTCTGCCGCTGAAACGGCACTTTGGTCGATAAGCGACGTAACGACTGCTTCGGCAGAACGTTTTGCCGCCGAGTATGAGATAAGAGAGAAAACGGCTGCCGCAAAGGCAAAAACAGCAAGAGTTACTGCTATCAGCTTGGTTTTTACGGAATATTTCACCGGATCTCTCCTTTCCTTACAAAATGTTATATACATTCATTATACAACAAATTATGCTGTTTTGGAATATTTTTTGCAAAATTATGTATGTAAATATTTTATGAACATTGTATATAAAATTTGTGCCATATGAAAAACTGCGTAAAACCCGTAATTAAGGGCCTTGCGCAGTTTCTTATATTTCTCGATATATCTCGGATATATTATATTTTGTCGAATGCCTGTTTAACGTCGGCAAGAATATCCTCTACATTTTCAAGACCTACGGAGAATCTGATAAGACCGCCGTCGATACCTGCTGCTACAAGCTGCTCGTCGGTAAGCTGACGGTGTGTTGCGGATGCAGGGTGAAGCACGCAGGTACGGATATCTGCAACGTGTACTTCATTGGAAGCAAGAGTCAAGCTATCCATAAACTTAACGGCTGTATCGCGGCCGCCCTTGATGGAGAAGGAAATTACGCCGCTTGCACCGAGGGGCAGATACTTGTCCGCAAGAGCCTTATACTTGTTGCTTTCAAGTGCAGGATAGGAAACGAAATTTACCTTGCCTGTGGATTCTATGAACTTTGCTACCTTGAGGGCATTTTCGCAATACTGCTTCATTCTTACCGGAAGAGTTTCCAGACCGAGATTAAGCAGGAATGAGCTGTTTGCGGCAGGATAGCATCCGAAATCTCTCATAAGCTGCATTCTTGCCTTGACGATGTATGGTGCAAAGGCGTACTGTTTTGTATAAACAATTCCGTGGTAGCTTTCGTCGGGTTCGGTCATGCAGGGGAACTTTCCGTTTGTCCAGTCGAATTTGCCGCTGTCGACAATTACGCCGCCTACCTGGACAGCGTGACCGTCCATATACTTTGATGTGGAATGGATAACGATATCTGCGCCCCACTCGATAGGACGGCAAAGAATAGGAGTAGCAAAGGTATTGTCTACGATAAGGGGTACGCCGTGTGCATGAGCAGCCTTAGCCCATTTTTCAATATCAAAAACGGTAAGAGCAGGGTTTGCAATAGTCTCGCCGAAAACAGCTTTGGTGTTGTCCTTGAATGCTGCGTTAAGTTCTTCCTCGGAGGCGTCGACATCGACCCAGATGCACTCGATACCCATTCTTTTCAGAGTTACTCCGAAAAGGTTGATTGTTCCGCCGTATATCGAAGAGGAAGCGATAAAGCTGTCTCCTGCTTCGCAGATGTTGAGTATCGAAAGCAGAGAAGCTGCCTGTCCGCTGGAGGTACACATAGCTGCAACGCCGCCTTCGAGAGCGGCAATTTTCTTTTCAACAGCGTCTGTTGTAGGATTCTCAAAACGGGAATAGATAAGGCTCTTGGTGGGGTCGTCAAAAACTGCGGCAACGTCGTCCGTGGAGTCGTAAACGTATGTAGTGCTTTGCACGATAGGCACTACTCTCGGCTCGCCGTTTTTGGGAGTATAGCCTGCGTGCAGGCATTTGGTTTCGATTTTAGCGTTGGGATTAAGCTCTTTCATATCTGTAATTCCTTTCAAGTAATAAAAATTTCAAGTAAAATTATAACATATATCACACAATAATGCAAGATTTTTATTTATTGGAAAAAAATTCTTCTTTAAGTATCGAGTAGTAGCTTATATCCAGCAGTTCTCCAGATGTGGCGCGGAAGAACTTTCTGAATGTGCCTTCGTACTGCAAGCCGCATTTCTGCATAACACGTCCCGAAGCCGGATTTTTTACGGCGTGAGCGGCACGTATCTGATTGAATCTGACTTCTTCAAAAAGGTAACTGATAACCGACCGGAACGCTTCGGTAACGATGCCCTTGTTCCACCATTTCTGTCCGATACAGTAACCTATCTCTGCGATGCCGGTATTATCATAGATATGTACAACATCAATTGCTCCTATGGGTTCGCCGATTTCTTTCAGTACGATAATCCAGTTATAGCGTGAAGGCTTGTTATATTCCGCAAGCCAGAGATTGATAATTGCCTCGGTATCGGAAATGTTTCTGTGGGCGTTCCATGTAAGAAATTTTGCAACATCGGGGTCGCTTGCCCAGTTTTTGAACATTGATTCGGCGTCGGTGCTGCGGTACGGACGGAGTATAAGCCGTTCTGTTTCGATTATTTTTGTTCCTTTATGATTTAACATTTTATCAGCTCCAATAATTACGCATTACGCATTATGAATTCCGCATTATAATTTTGCTTCCATGGGCGTGTAAATAATACCGTCGGTAACAAGCTGCATATCTGTTTCCTTAAAGCCTACCGCACGGTAAAAGGGTATTCCGTATGGACTGGCGTTTACCGTAATACGCTTTTTGCCCTGTGCAGCGGCATACTTCTTTGCTTCGGCGTAAAGCTTTCGTCCGATGCCCCGACGGTGAAACTCGCCGGATACAAACGCAAGGCTTATATGCTCTCCGTCACGCATTGCAAGCATACCTGCAAGTTCTCCGCCGCAGTAACAGCCCCACACGACATAGCTGCCGTCTGCAAGCATTTCACGGACTCTCTTTCCCCACAAGAAGCTGCGGAAGCTTTCTACGCCCCTGCGTGTATACACAGGCGCTTCAAATTCCATGAAAACCTTGTCCGCAAGCTTGAATGCGGCTTCAATGTCTTCATCGGAGGTTATTTTTTCAATGGTAAAATCAAGCTTTGCTTTTCCCGAAAACAGCATAGTCACATCTCCTTAAAACGGCTCCTTTTGGTTTTTGTAAGTATAATACTAATTTCAGGCTTTGTCAAGCTGTTTTGTCAAAATGCGTTTTTTAAAAATCATATACCGATATTTTACGGATATTTTTGGAAATCAATTGACTTTTTGCAGGAAATGTTGTATAATTATTTATTATGAATAATTGTTTCTTTACGGCGTAAAATATCTTGGGAAACCCATGAAATAAAAAGCAATGCGAGGATATTTTATGACCGATAACGAAAAAAACACCAATAATGAAGAAAATGAAGCACAGTCAAAAACTGAGGAACAGCTTGACAAGGCTGACCTTATCGAAAAAAACGGAGAGGTCGTTTCACAGAACGCAAAGCACCTTATTCACTGCCTTACTGTTATAGGACAGGTGGAGGGACACTATATTCTGCCGCCGCAGAACAAGACTACAAAGTATGAACACATTATGCCTGCCCTTGTTGCCATTGAGCAGGACCGCTCTATCGAGGGGCTTGTCATCATTCTCAACACGGTGGGCGGAGATGTTGAAGCAGGTCTTGCTATCGCCGAGCTTATTGCAGGTATGAAAACACCAACGGTTTCAATTGTTGTGGGCGGAGGACATTCTATCGGCGTACCTCTTGCAGTTTCGTCGAAAAGATCCTTCATAGTGCCCAGCGCTACCATGACTATCCACCCCGTAAGAATGAGCGGTACGGTGCTTGGTGTACCTCAGACCCTTTCCTACTTTGACAAAATGCAGGACAGGATAATCAATTTCGTTTCCAAAAACAGCCGTATCAAGCCCGAGCGCTTCCGTGAGCTGATGATGAACACAGGTGAGCTTACTATGGATATGGGTACTGTCATTGACGGCGAAACCGCTGTAAAAGAGGGACTTATCGACTCGCTTGGGGGACTTTCCGATGCGATTGAAGCGCTTTATGAGCTGATAGAAACGGGAGAGCCGCGATACCCCGACAATGAGGAGATGAGCTGACGGTGCTTTACACAATTATAAATGAATATGATGTACTGTATGCTCAAGAGCGTGAGCTTGCGGATCATGTAAACAATATTCCGCAAGGTGTTCTTTCCACAAATCCGGGCG
This sequence comes from uncultured Clostridia bacterium, assembly GCA_945876755.1. Taxonomy (GTDB): domain Bacteria; phylum Bacillota; class Clostridia; order Oscillospirales; family Ruminococcaceae; genus RGIG8773. The sequence goes on along the minus strand of CAMCPM010000008.1, from coordinate 72,732 downwards.
ATTTTACGGATAGAACAAGGCTTCCTGCGGTACGGCATACAACCGATAAATCAACAAGGAGATATTTTCCGTATGACTATTTTTGAAGCAGTTTTACAGGGCATTTTGCAGGGCTTGACCGAGTTCCTTCCTGTGTCAAGCTCGGGACATCTTTCGCTTTTTCAGCACTTTTTCGGTCTTGACGGTGAAAATGCAGTCACAATGACGATATTGCTCCACCTCGGCACGCTTGTGGCGGTATTCGTCGCATTTTGGGGCAAGATTAAGGCTCTGATTTTTGAGGCGTTCAGAATGCTCCGCGACATTTTTACGGGCAAATTCAAGTGGAAAACTATGAACCCCGAACGCAGAATGATTATGATGATAATTATTTCAATTCTGCCGCTGTTCGGCTTCTACATATTCAAGGACTTTTTCGATATGCTGGGCAGCGATGATGATATCCTCGTTGAGGGCTTTGCTTTTCTGTACACCTCGGCGCTTCTGTTTATGAGTACAAAATGCAATAAGGGTACGAAAGCAGCAGGCGATACTACGGTAAAAGGTGCGCTGACGATAGGCGTTTTTCAGGGAATTGCCCTTGTTCCGGGAATTTCACGCTCCGGCTCGACTATCTGCTCGGCGCTGTTTACGGGAATGAAGCGGGAGGACGCCGTGGAGTACAGCTTTATTCTCGGCATACCCGTTATTCTTGCGGGTGCGTTCGTAAAGCTTTTTGACCTTACGGATTCCGCTGCCGCAGAGCTTAAAGCAAATCTTATTCCCCTTGCGGTAAGCTTTATCGTTTCCGCAGCAGCAGGATATTTTGCGATACGCCTTATAAAGGCTATGGTCGTGAACGACAAGTTCCGCATTTTTGCTTGGTACACCCTTGTACTTGGCATTGCGGTTATAGGCACTGCTCTTTACGAAATAATAAGCGGTACACGCATTATGATAGGATAACAAAAATTCGGGAGGAAAATCATCTTGGCTACGAAAAAAACATCGGCGCAGTCAAAATCAAAGCAGGCTGAACAGGAAAGCCGTGCAGGGGACAAGGTACTCTGGTCAACGGTGCTTTTTGCGCTGGGAGTGCTTATACTTGCTTTTACGCTGATAAAGGGCGAGTCTGCATGGAACGGCATACATAATATGTTTCTGGGAATGTTCGGGTTCTCGGTGTTCCTTGTGCCTGCGATACTTATCTACGTTTCGGTAATGATAGCTATGGACAAGACCCATCAGGCTGTGCAGGGAAAGGTCATCCAGTGCTTTATAATAATCCTGCTGACGTCTGCGTTCGTTCAGATAGTTTCAAGCGGCGAGCTTAGCGGCGCTAACCTTTTTGAAGAAATTATCCCGACCCTTTACGCCGAGGGAAAACAGCTTCGTGGCGGCGGTGTGATGAGTATTTTCATTGCAGGACCTCTTCTTGCGCTGTTTAAGAAAACAGGTGCGACTATTATTATTGTACTGCTGATTTTCGTTTTTATAATGATTTTCGCAAACAAGACGATTATCGACCTTGTTAAAATGATAAAAAATGCACTTTCTGCGGCAAATGCGGCAAGAGGCGAGTACGAGCCCACTGAGGACGGCGGCTTTGTGCCTCCTCCCGGAGCAAAGAAAGGCAAGCCCGACAAGGCTGCAAAGAACGTTCCCAATGCGGACGTTCCTGCCGCTGTGGTAAAGGAAAAGGCGAAGAATTTCAATGTGGATATTCCCATTCCATCGGGTAAAAAGTCTGCTGATGTGAAAAAAGAGGAACTGCCCTTTGAGCCTGACGAGCCTAAGTCTGAGCAGGAAATATTTATGGAAAGTATGCCTGCACACCCTGTTTCCGTTCCAACGGCAAGCGGCGATGCGGCAGAGGAAAAAATCAAAAAGGCTTCAAACGAGCTGGACGATATAATCAAAAAGGCGGCGGCAGCGCCCGAAAAGAAGCGCTCTATCTTTGCGCCTAAGGAAAATACCGAAAAGCCGAAAAAGCAGTCTACACTTGCGTCCAACAAAATTCAGACCGAGGACGAGCTTGAAATGCCCGACGCGCCCACGGCTGCCGATATTCAGCATGAAATTGCCGAGCAGGAGCCTGCTGCGGTGACTTACAAGTTTCCGCCTATCTCCCTGCTGAAAAACGTTGACAACAGTCTTAACGCCGCAGAGGCGGAGGCTGAAATGAAGAACAATGCGGATACTCTTGTTGACACTCTGAAAAGCTTTGGCGTATCTACAAGAATTGTTGATATTCACAGAGGTCCTACCGTTACAAGATATGAGCTTCAACCAAGCGCTGGCGTTAAGATTTCAAAAATTACGGGACTTGCCGACGATATTGCTCTTAACCTTGCGGCGGCAGGTGTGCGTATTGAAGCGCCTATTCCCGGCAAAGCCGCTGTGGGCGTTGAAGTTCCTAACAGAGTCAAGGATATCGTTACAATCCGTGAAATGATCGAAAGTCCCGAATTTGCCGAAAATAAAAGCAAGCTCAGCTTTGTTGTGGGTAAAAATATTGACGGTGACATTATGATCGGCGATATCGGCAAGATGCCTCACCTTATCATTGCAGGTACTACCGGTTCGGGTAAATCCGTCTGCACCAACAGCATTATTATGAGTATTCTTTACAACGCTTCGCCCGACGAGGTGCGCCTTGTGCTTATCGACCCGAAAATGGTTGAATTCAAGGTTTATGACGGCATACCTCATCTGCTTATTCCCGTTGTTACCGACCCGAGAAAGGCGGCAGGTGCGCTGTCCTGGGCGGTACAGGAAATGCTGAAGAGATATAAGCTTTTTGCGGATTACAATGTCCGTGACCATGCAGGCTATAACGAAATGGCGGCGGAGACTGACGGCGTTGAGCCGCTTCCGAAGATAGTTATTATTATCGACGAGCTTGCCGACCTGATGATGGCGGCGGCAAACGAAGTAGAGGACTCTATCTGCCGTCTTGCGCAGATGGCTCGTGCCGCAGGTATGCACCTTATTATCGCAACACAGCGTCCTACTGTTGACGTTATCACGGGTCTTATCAAGGCGAATATCCCGTCAAGAATTGCACTTACTGTTTCATCGCAGGTGGACAGCCGTACCATTATCGACGTTGCAGGCGCAGAAAAGCTTCTGGGTCACGGCGATATGCTGTACTATCCGCAGGGTATTCCAAAGCCTGTCAGAATTCAGGGCTGCTTTGCTTCTACCAAGGAGGTCGAAGCGGTGGTCGAGTTCATCAAAAGCGGCGGTACTGTTGAGTATTCAAACGAGATTATTGAGGAAATCGAAAAGAATATGCCCGTGCCCAAGGGCGAAAAGCCAAGTGGTAATGATACTGCTGTACCAAGCGGTGACGGCGACATAATCGACCAGGCAGTTGAGGTACTCATCGAGGCGGGACAAGCTTCTGTTTCCTACCTGCAAAGAAAGCTGAAGCTGGGTTATGCAAGAGCTGCCCGTGTTATGGACGAGCTTGAAGAAATGGGCGTTGTTGGACCTTATGAAGGCTCAAAGCCCCGCTCCGTGCTTGTGACGAGAGAGATGTGGTTACAGCGCAAGCTTATCAACAATGACAATATTGAGGACGGCGAAGAGGAGACGGAGGAGATTTCCGAAGTGTAATGAGGAAATGACAGCTGTTAATTCCGCATTACGAATTACGAATTCCGCATTAAAAAAGGAGGGCATTATGCCGTTTCTTCCCATATCAAAACAGGAAATGCTTGAACAGGGTATCGAACAGTTCGATTTCATCTGCGTGACGGGTGACAGCTACGTCGACCACCCCAGCTTCGGCATTGCAATAATTTCAAGAGTAATCGAAAGCCTTGGGTTTACCGTGGGCATTATTGCCCAGCCCGATTGGCACTCCACACGAGATTTCATGCGTCTTGGCAGACCCAAGTACGCCTTTATGGTCACTTCGGGAAATATCGACTCTATGGTTGCTCACTACACCTCCGCAAAGAAAAAGCGCTCCGACGACGCTTACACCGCAGGAGGAAAAGCCGGCAGGCGCCCTGACCGTGCCGTTATTGTGTACTGCAAAAAGATTCGCGAGGCGTTTGGGGATATCCCTATCGGTATCGGCGGACTTGAAGCTTCTCTGCGCCGATTTGCTCATTATGACTACTGGGACGACGCAGTACGCCCCTCTATCCTTGAGGACAGTGGCGCTGATATTCTTATGTACGGCATGGGCGAGCATCAGATAGCCGAGATTTGCACCCGTCTTGCAAAGGGTGAGGATGTTCACTCTCTTACCGATATTCGTGGTACGGCGTACCTCTGCAAGCCCGAGGACACGCCCTACGGCGCAGTCGAATGTCCCTCATTGAAGCTTTGCAGAGAGGATAAAAAGTCCTATGCAAAGGCTTGCAGGCAGCAATACGACTGGCAGGACGAGGTATACGGCAGGACGATAATCCAGCGGCAGGAAAAGCATATGCTTGTTCAGCTGCCGCCGTCGCCTGTACTCACTACAGAGGAGCTTGACAAGGTATACGCCTTGCCATATATGCGCACCTACCACCCTATCTACGAGAAAGATGGCGGAGTACCGGGTATAAAGGAAGTGGAATTTTCTATTACCCACAACCGCGGCTGCTTCGGCAACTGTAATTTCTGTTCTATCGCACTTCATCAAGGACGGAAAATCGCCGTCCGCAGCGAGGAAAGCATTCTTGCGGAAGCGCGCTTGCTGACCACTCTCCCCAACTTTAAGGGGTACATTCACGATGTTGGCGGACCTACGGCGAATTTCCGTGCGCCAAGCTGTCACAAGCAGCTTGAACACGGTCTTTGCAAGGGTAAAAAGTGTCTTGCTCCCGAGCCGTGCAAGGCTCTTGAAGTTGACCACACGGAGTATCTCAACCTGCTCAGAAAAATCCGTGCCGTGCCGAAGGTGAAGAAGGTTTTTATCCGCAGCGGCATACGCTATGATTATCTTATCGAGGACAAAAACGACGAGTTCATGCGCGAGCTTATCGAGCATCATGTCAGCGGTCAGCTTAAAGTTGCTCCCGAGCATTGCTCCGCTGTGGTATTGGATAAAATGGGCAAGCCCCACATTGAAGCGTACAAAAAATTTCAGGATAAATTCTACCGCATTACCGGTCAGATAGGCAAGGAGCAGTATCTTGTGCCGTACCTTATGTCCTCACACCCGGGCAGTACCTTAAAGGAAGCCGTGGAGCTGGCGCTGTTCCTGAAGAGTCTGAAAATTCGTCCCGAGCAGGTGCAGGATTTTTACCCCACACCGGGAACAATTTCCACCTGTATGTTCTACACCGAGCTTGACCCATATACAATGGAGCCTGTGTATGTTCCGAAAACTCCCGAGGAAAAGGCTATGCAGCGTGCGCTTCTGCAATATTTCCGTCCCGATAATCAGCGAAAGGTCATTGAGGCTCTGCAAAAGGCGCACCGCACAGATTTAATTGGAAATACCAAGGATTGTCTCGTTAAGCCCGACGCAAAATATCTTGCGGAGGAACGCAGAAGAAACGAGCAGCGAAAGGATAACTCAAAATGGCAGCAAAAAGGAAAACATCATCAAGACGGAAGACCTCGTCAGCAAGGCAAGCAGTCAAAACGGCAAGGTCGTTAGGGATCTCTCCTGTACTGCTTTTCCTGCTGATACTTTTGGGGGCGGCTTTTGTTTACAGCAGTTACCTTGAATTCGGTGATACAGAAGTTCCGCAGGCAGCTGTTGACAGCTTTATTGCAAAGGACGCCGACCTTGAAATACACTTTATTGATGTTGGTCAGGGCGACTGCTCACTTATACTCTGGGAGGGCGCTTCGATGCTTATCGACTGCGGAGAAAAGGAGTATGCGGACGATGTTCTTTACTATCTGAAAAATCACAATGTTGACAGGCTTGATTATGTTGTCACGACTCATCCCCATTCAGACCATATGGGCGGTATGTCAGAAATAATTTCTGCGGTGGACGTTGGAAAGGTTATCGCTCCAAAGGTAAGCGCAGAAATGACTCCCACAACCAAAAGCTATGAAAAATTTCTTCTTGCTTTGCAGTCTAAGGGGCTGAAGCTTACCGCTGCCAAACCCGGAACGGTGTATGAGCTTTCGGGAAAGACGGCGGCTTCGGTGGAAAAAACTGCTCCTGAATTTGAGATAATTGCTCCCGTTGACGATTACGACGATTTGAACAATTATTCGGTAGTGTTAAGGCTCACATACGGTTCAACGGCGTATCTTTTTACGGGAGATATTGAAAAGAAAGCAGAAAAGGATATTCTTGGCTCGGGTGCTGACCTAAGCGCCGATGTGCTTAAAATGGCTCATCATGGAAGCAGCAGTTCAACAAGCGAGAAATTTTTTGATGCAGTTTCTCCACGTTTATGCGTTATCCAGTGCGGTGCGGGAAATGATTACGGGCATCCGCATAAAGAGACCGTTGAACTTCTTGCAGATACCAAAACAGAGTATTACCGCACTGATGTATACGGAACGGTAACTGTTTACTCGGACGGTTCCGAAATTTTTGTAAGGACTGATACTAATCTTTAACCAACCTATAGACAAATTTGACATCTATAATTGTGCCACTCGTCGTCAAGCTCCCTTGCAAGGCGGCAAGCCTTGCTGCAGTCGCTTTCCTAGATTGACACAATTCTATCTGCCGTCTTTGTCTACAGAACGGTCAAAGATTAGTATGAAAAGGAAGGATAATATGCTGATTGTTGACCGAATCTCTGATGGTATTGCCGTTATTGAGGACGGTGATATCTGCTTTGATGTTCCGGCTGCTGCTCTTGCCGAAGATGTCGGAGAGGGCGATGTTGTCGTATCTGAAAACGGCGTTTATATAAAAGACCAAAGCGCTTCTGCCAAACGGCGCAGCGATATTATAAAATTACAGAATGATCTTTGGGAATAACATTTTAAGGAGGCTTTTTTATGGCATCTGCTCCTAATGCAAATCTGTTCAGCAGACTTCAGGAAATCATGCCCTCTCTTTCAAAGGGACACAAAAAAATTGCGGAGTTTATTATTACAAGATACGACAAGGCGGCGTTTATGACAGCTTCAAAGCTGGGAACTATTGTCGGCGTAAGCGAATCTACCGTTGTGCGTTTTGCTACTGAGCTTGGCTTTGAGGGCTATCCCGAGCTTCAGCGCGCCCTTAAAGAGTACACAAGCAACAAGCTGACTACCGTTCAGAGAATTGACGTTATGAACGACCAGCTTGGCGGCAACGATGTTTACGAAAAGGTACTGAACATGGATATCGACAAGATACGCAAAACTCTTGAGGAAAGCGATCGCGACGAGTTTTACAGAACTGTTGATACCCTTTGCCAGGCTAAGAATATCTATGTTATCGGCGCACGTTCGGCTGCGGTTCTGGCTCGTTTCCTTTCATTTTATTTTAATATGATGTTTGAAAATGTAAAGCTTGTACACACAACATCTACAAGTGAAATGTTCGAGCAGATACTGAATATCGGAACAAATGACATTATGATAGGTATAAGCTTTCCCCGTTACTCAAAGCATACGGTAAAGGCGTTCAGATACGCTCATGCGCAGGGTGCAAAGGTTATTGCCATTACAGACAGCAATGCTTCTCCGCTTGTGGAATATGCGGACAATGTTCTGCTTGCTCGGAGCGACATGGTTTCCTTTGCCGACTCTCTTGTTGCGCCCATGAGCGTGATAAATGCGCTTATCGTTGCTGTCGGTATGAGAAAAAGCGACTATGTTGTGAAGAACTATGAGCGTCTCAACGAGATATACGATGAGTTTGAGGTTTATGAAAATTCCGACGATCAGGATTACGACCTTACGCCTTCCCAGAAGAAGAAAAACGAAAAATTGCTTTAAGGAATGTCTTTATGCGTAATGAACGGTTTGATTGCATTATTATCGGCGGCGGTGCTGCGGGAATGATAGCTGCGGTAACTGCGGCGGATAACGGAAAAAGCGTTCTGCTGCTCGAAAAAGGGGAGAAGTGCGGCAGAAAGCTTGCCATTACGGGAAAGGGCAGGTGCAATGTTACCAACAACTGCACCGATGACGAGTTCTTCGCTAATATTCCCGTAAACAGCCGCTTCCTCTATTCGGCGTACAGCCGATTTGACTGTCACGACTGTATGGACTTTTTTGAAGCTTGCGGCGTACCTCTCAAAACCGAGAGGGGCAACAGGGTATTTCCGGTCAGCGACAATGCTCACGATATTGTTTCTGCTCTGGAAAACGCCTGCAAGGACAGGGGAGTGGAGATACACTACGGCGAAAGAGTGAAAAAAATTCTTGCCGAAGATGGTGTTGTTACCGGTGTTGACTGCGGCGGAAAAGTCTATAATGCTGTAAGCGTGCTTATTGCAACCGGAGGAAAATCTTATCCCGGAACAGGCTCGGACGGCGACGGTTACCGCTTTGCAGAGGCTTTGGGACACACTGTTATGCCGCTGAAGCCGTCCCTTGTTCCGCTTACTGCCGAGGAGGACTACTGTGCGGAAATGATGGGGCTTTCCCTGAAAAATGTTGCGCTCACTCTTGTGGACAGTACAAATAACAAGTCTCTTTACAGCGAGCAGGGAGAAATGCTGTTTACCCATTTCGGGGTATCGGGACCTATGGTTCTAAGCGCTTCGAGCCATATCCGCAAAATGGAGAGGGGACGTTACAAGCTTTTGATAGATATGAAGCCTGCTCTTGACTTTGCTGCCCTTGACAAGCGCATACTCCGTGATTTCGGAGAAATACCTAACAGGCTTTTTGCTAACTCGCTTTCAAAGCTTCTGCCGTCAAAAATGATTCCCGTAGTTGTAAGGCTTTCCGGGATTTCTCCCGAAAAGCAGGTCAACTCGGTCACAAAGCAGGAGCGTGAAAGCCTTGTGAAGCTTCTGAAAAGCTTTCCCGTGACGGTAAAGGATTTCCGTCCCATAAGCGAGGCTATCGTCACAAGCGGAGGGATAAAGGTGGGCGAGATATCTCCCAAAACAATGGAATCTAAGCTTGTACAGGGATTGTTCTTTGCAGGTGAAGTTATCGACGTTGATGGCTACACAGGCGGATTTAATCTGCAAATTGCGTTTTCTACGGGCGCTGCCGCAGGAAATAATATGTAGAAATTTTGAATATAATGAAAGGCGGTAATTTTATGCCGATAAATGTTGCAATAGACGGTCCTGCAGGTGCGGGCAAAAGCACTATCGCCAAGGCGGCGGCTAAGGCATTCGGTTTTATATATGTTGACACGGGAGCGCTTTACCGTTCGATCGCTTACTATGTGATATCGCACGGCGGCGATACTAAAAATGCTGACAGCGTTACGGAAATGCTTGATGAAATTACTCCCGAACTAAAATATATTGACGGCGTTCAGCACGTTTTTGTGAACGGCGAGGACGTTTCCGACAAGATACGCACTCCCGAAGTTTCTATGGGAGCTTCTGCGGTTTCGGCAATTCCTGCGGTACGAAGCTTTCTGTTTGAGCTTCAGCGGAAAATCGCTCGTGAAAACAGCGTTGTTATGGACGGCAGGGATATCGGTACGGTAGTGCTTCCGGACGCTGATGTGAAAATATATCTCACTGCTTCTCCCGAGGAAAGGGCGCGCCGCCGTCATGCGGAGCTTCTTGAAAAGGGCAACTGTGTAACTTTCGCTTCCGTGCTTGCGGACGTGAATCAACGTGATTACAACGATATGCACCGTGAAATTGCGCCGCTTAAACAGGCGGAGGACGCTGTTCTTTGCGATACCACGGACGTGGATCTGAAGGGTGCAGTTGAAATGCTTATCGGTATTATCAAGGAAAAAACAGGCGCAGAGCCGCAGAATAAGGAGTTTTGACATGAACGCTTTTGTACGTTACACAGTTTGGGGTATATACAAGCTTTTCTATAACTTTCACATTGAGGGAACGGAAAATATTCCTCAGGACAGACCTCTTGTTATGGCTTCAAATCACAGAAGCTACGCCGACCCGGTAATTCTCACAATGCCGATGAAGCGGAAGGTCACTTACATGGCAAAGGAGGAACTGTTCAAAAACAAGCTTTTTGGCTGGTTTATCACTAAGCTGGGAGCATTCCCGGTCAAGCGCGGCTCAGGCGATATGCAGGTCATTGACGATGCGGTAAGCATTCTCAATTCGGGCAGACATCTTGTAATATTCCCCGAGGGTACACGTTCCAAGGACGGCAAGGTAGGCAAGGGTAAAACAGGCGTTGCGCTTATTGCGGCGAAATCCGGTGCTGACGTTCTTCCCTGCGGAATAATTTTCGAGGGCGAAAAGCTTCACTTCCGTTCAAAGCTGACGCTCCGCTTCGGAAAAGTCATTCCGGCAAGTGAAATTGCTGTTGAGGACGCTTCGCCAAAGGCTCTGAAAGCCGTTAAGCAGCGTATTATGGGGGCAATTACCGAGCTGGTTGAAGGTCCTGCCGAGGAAAAGGATACATCTGCCGATGAAAACTGAAATTATTGTTGCCGAAAATGCAGGATTTTGTTTTGGTGTTGACAGAGCGCTGAAAATCGTGTATAATATATTAAATGAGGGCAAAAAAGTTGTTACTTATGGAGAAATTATCCACAACAGGGACGTGACAGGCGAACTGGCTTCAAAGGGTGTGAAAATTGCCGAAACTCCCGACGAACTGGCTGCTCTTACGGACGAAACTGTTGTTATTCGTTCCCATGGCGTCGGAAAGGATATTTTTCGTCTGCTGGAGGAAAAGAAAATTGACTACCGTGACGGCACCTGCCCTTATGTCAGACGTATCCAGAAAATTGCTGATGAAAAATCGGCAGCAGGGTACGATGTGGTAATTATGGGCGATAAGGACCACCCCGAAGTCCGCGGAATAGCTGCTCATTGTAATAATATGGCAATTATTTGCCGCGATGAAGCAGAATTATCCGATTTACTTGAAAAAAAATATAAAAATATTAAAAAAAAGGTTGCAATTGTTGCGCAAACAACGTATAATATATCTATATGGGATAAGTGTGCCAAAATCGCAGCGTCAGCCTACCCCGACGCAGAGGTTATCAATACCGTTTGCAGTGCTACCGCCGACAGGCAGCAGAGCGCTGTACGTCTGGCGAAGTCTGCCGACCTGATGGTTGTTGTCGGCGGAAAGCACAGTTCCAATACAGTCAAGCTTGCGGAAATTTGCGGCAAACACTGTAACGCCTGCATTCATATTGAAAATGCGGACGAGCTTGATTTTCAGTACATTGAAAATCTGCTGAAAAATAACGCCGGTGAAAAATTTATTATCGGTGTTACTGCCGGCGCTTCAGCTCCGGTACATATAATCAAGGAGGTTACAAACCAGATGAGTGAAAAATTGCAGAACATGGAAGAGGACTTTAACTTTGAGGAGGCGCTTGATGCGTCCTTCAAAAAAATATATACCGGTCAGAGGGTGAAAGGATACATAACTGCTGTTAATGATGCAGAAGCTATTGTTGATGTCGGAACAAAGCATACCGGTTATGTTTCGCTTGAGGAGCTTACAAACGATCCTTCTCTCAAGCCTGCCGATGTTGTTAAGCCCGGCGACGAGGTTGACCTCATCGTTATCAAGGTAAACGACGCTGAAGGTATTGTTACTCTTTCCAAGAAAAAGGTTGACGCTATGGTCGGCTTTGACAAGATCGTTAAGGCTAAGGAAGAGGACGCTGTTCTCGAAGGTACTGTTACAGGCGTTGTAAAGGGCGGCGTTATCGTTCTTTACGAGGGTACAAGAGTGTTTATCCCTGCTTCACAGGCAACTGCACGCAGAGATGACAAGCTTGAAGAGCTTGTTAAGACAACCGTTAAGTTCAAGATCATCGAAGTAAACGAGCAGAGAGGCAAGGCTGTTGGTTCTATCAAGGCTGTTCTCAACGCTGAAAGAGACGCTGCTAAGGCCAAGTTCTGGGAGTCCGTTCAGGTTGGTGACGTATTCAAGGGCGAGGTTAAGTCCCTTACAAGCTACGGCGCATTTGTTGACCTTGGCGGTATCGACGGTATGGTTCACATTTCCGAGCTTAGCTGGAACAGGATCAAGCACCCTTCAGAGGTAGTTAACGTAGGCGATGTTATCGAGGTTTTCGTTAAGGAACTCGACAAGGACGCTAACAGAATTTCTCTCGGATACAAGAAGACCGAGGATAATCCTTGGGTTAAGTTTGCTAACGACTATAATGTTGGCGATGTTGTAAAGGCTAAGGTCGTTTCTATCACACCTTTCGGCGCATTTGCACAGATCGTTCCCGGAATCGACGGACTTATCCACATTTCCCAGATCGCTGACAAGAGAGTAACAAACGTTAAGGATGTTCTTTCTATCGGTGACGAGGTTGAAGCTAAGATCACTGAGATCGACGCTGACAAGAAGAGAATCAGCATTTCTATCCGTGCTCTTCTCGAAGAAAACGGTGCTGCTGAGGACGCTGAATAATTATTTTTTCAAACAATATGCTGCTTCTGATACTCTGTGTCAGGAGCAGTTTTTTTATTGTACTGACCGTTTTTTGAAAAAATATTATTATTTATTTTTTACAAAAACCCCTTGACAGTAAATCGTTTACAATGTAAAATATATAGTAAAGCGGTACGCCGCATTTGGTTAATCAATTATTAAGGATACATATTTAAGGAGGAAACTCAGATGAGCGAATTTTTCAAAGGTATCGGCAAGATCCCTTACGAGGGCAAAAACAGCACTAACCCTCTGGCATTCAAGTACTACAACCCCGATGAGGTAGTTGCAGGCAAGACTATGAAGGAACAGCTTAAATTTGCGCTTTCATGGTGGCACACTATGGGCGGCGACGGAACTGATATGTTCGGCTGCGGCACAGCCGACAAGACATGGGGCGAGTCTGATTCCGAAAAGCGTGCTATTGCAAAGGTTGACGCTGCTTTTGAAATTATGGATAAGCTTTCGATCGAGTATTTCTGTTTCCACGACCGTGACCTTTCTCCCGAGTACGGCTCGCTTGCAGAAACAAATGCACAGCTTGACAAGGTTACAGATTACATAGCTGAAAAAATGAAGGCTGACCCCACAAAGAAGCTTCTCTGGGGTACTGCTAAGTGCTTCGACCACCCAAGATATATGCACGGTGCAGGTACTTCTCCTTCCGCAGACGTTTTCGCTTATGCTGCTGCACAGATAAAGAAGGCTGTTGAAGCTACCGTTAAGCTCGGCGGTAACGGCTACGTTTTCTGGGGCGGACGTGAGGGATATGAAACTCTCCTGAACACAAACATGGGTCTGGAGCTTGACAATATGGCTCGTCTTATGAAGATGACCGTTGATTACGCACGCTCAATCGGCTACAAGGGCGACTTCTACATCGAGCCTAAGCCCAAGGAGCCTACAAAGCACCAGTACGACTTCGACACAGCAACAGTTCTTGGCTTCCTCCGCAAGTACGGTCTTGAAAAGGACTTCAAGATGAACATTGAAGCTAACCACGCTACACTTGCTCAGCACACATTCCAGCACGAGCTTCGTGTTGCAAGAGACAACGGCGTGTTCGGTTCTATCGACGCTAACCAGGGCGATATGCTCCTCGGCTGGGATACAGACCAGTTCCCCACAAATGTTTACGACGCTGCACTTTGTATGTATGAGGTACTTAAGGCAGGCGGCTTTACAAACGGCGGTCTGAACTTCGACTCCAAGGCTCGCCGCGGCTCCTACACACCTGAGGACATCTTCCACAGCTACATTGCTGGTATGGATACATTTGCTCTCGGTCTGAAGATCGCAGACAAGATGATTACCGACGGCAGGATCGACAAGTTTGTTGCTGACCGTTACGCAAGCTGGAACACAGGTATCGGTGCTGACATCATCAGCGGCAAGGCTACACTTGCAGACCTTGAAAAGTATGCTCTTGAAAAGGGCGAGGTAGTTTCCTCACTCACAAGCGGCAGACAGGAAATGCTTGAGTCCATTCTCAACAATATTATGTTTAATCTTTAATTTCAAAGGGCGGCATTTTGCCGCCCATACATTTATACAGATGTTTGTTTGCACAAAATGTTAAAAAGGAGCGATTTTTATGCGTTATGTAATTGGTATTGACGTTGGCACAAGCGGCACAAAAACCGTGCTTTTCGACGAAACGGGAAAGGTTATCGCCTCTGCGACCGTTGAGTACCCCATGTATCAGCCCCAGAACGGCTATGCCGAGCAGGAGCCGATCGATTGGTACAATGCGGCTGTTTCTACAATTAAAACGGTTATCACAAAAAGCGGCGTGAAAAATACCGACATTGTGGGCGTTGGTCTTTCGGGACAGATGCACGGTCTTGTTATGCTGGACGAAAACGGAGAGGTCATTCGCAAGTCAATTATCTGGTGCGACCAGCGTACCGCCAAGGAAGTTGACGAGATGAACGAAAAGCTCGGCAGGGAAAAGCTTATCGAAATCACCGCAAACCCTGCTCTGACCGGCTGGACTGCCGCTAAAATCCTCTGGGTGAAGAATAACGAGCCTGAGAATTACGCTAAGTGCCGCCACATTCTTCTCCCCAAGGACTACATCAGATATATGCTGACGGGCGAGTTTGCCACTGAGGTGTCCGACGCTTCGGGTATGCAGCTTCTGGACGTTCCTAACCGCTGCTGGAGCAAGGAAGTCTGCGACGCGCTGGGCATTGATATGTCTCTGCTTGCGAAGGTGTATGAGTCCTGCGAGGTCACGGGAAAAATTACAAAGTCTGCGGCTGAGCTGACGGGTCTTGCCGAGGGTACAATTGTTGTTGGCGGCGCAGGGGATAACGCTGCTGCGGCTGTCGGCACTGGTGTTGTTACTGACGGAAAGGCTTTCACAACCATCGGCACAAGCGGCGTTGTTTTTGCTCACACTTCAAAGGTTTCCATCGACCCAAAGGGAAGAGTACATACCTGCTGTGCGGCTGTTCCCGGCTGCTGGCACATTATGGGCGTAACTCAGGGCGCAGGACTTTCTCTGAAATGGTTCAGAGACAACTTCTGTCAGGCTGAAAAGGATACCGCTAAGCTGATGGGCGTTGACGAGTATTACCTCATGGACAAGGAAGCTGAAACTGTTCCTATCGGCGCAAACCGTCTGCTGTACCTGCCTTACCTTATGGGTGAGCGTACTCCTCATCTTGACCCTGATGCGCGCGGTATGTTCTTCGGACTTTCCGCTATCCACACCAAAAAGGATATGCTTCGTGCGGTAATGGAGGGCGTTGCTTACTCGCTTCGTGACTGCGTTGAGATATGCCGCGAGATGAACATTAACGTTTCCGATATGATGGCGTGCGGAGGCGGCGGAAGCTCTCCTCTGTGGAGACAGATGCTTGCAGACCTTTACGCTTGCTCTGTTAAGACGGCTTCCTCCAAGGAAGGACCTGCGCTTGGCGTTGCAATTCTTGCTCTTGTGGGCGCAGGGGTATATGCGTCAGTTCCAGAGGCTTGCGAAAAGATAGTGGGCGTGGACAAGGTTCAGCAGCCTATCGGCGAGAATGTTCCCGTGTATGAGAAATATTTCCGTCTTTACGACGAGATTTATCCTGCTGTTAAGGATAAGTGTGCAAAGCTTGCAAAGCTTTAAAATATTGGGTACCGTATTAGGGGAATGACCGTATAGAAATATGTAAGGGTACCGAGCTACAAAACTCGATACCCTTGATTTTTTATTGCGGACTGCCAAAGGTGGCTCCCCTTAAACGGTACCCATTTTTATATGTATGATTATTCTTTCCCCAAAACATCAAGAAAAATTTCTGCGAACATGGTAGTATATAGTTACAATAATTATTGATTTTGACATTGGTGATCACTATGAACAAATTTGAGATACTGTCTGTTGCTCTCGGTTTTATTGAGGAAAATCTTCTTTCGGATATCACACCTGAAATGTGTGCGGAAAAATGCTGCTATTCTCTTTCAAATCTCCAGAAAATGTTTCGCTGTGCGTTTAATATCGGTATCAGCGATTACATTTCCAGAAGAAAGCTTTCGCTTGCGGCAAGAGATTTGATAGAGTCTGAGGATTCGGTACTTGATATAGCTATGAAGTACGGCTACAATTCCCACGAGGTATTCACTCGTGCATTTATGCGGCTGTGGGGCGTTACGCCTTCAAAATTCCGCAAAAACAGGAAGTTTTCCGAGATTTTCCCAAAGCTTGACGAGGCGGCACAGGTTACCGACGAAGAAGGGAATGTTATTATGTTCAGTAAAAAGAAATTTGATGTTTCTCATCTCTATGAATTTATTAGGTCAAGAAACGGCAAGTATGCGGTTTGTTTTGATATGGTGCATCTTATGTATGTCAATGATACTTTCGGCTCTGCGGCAGGCGATATTGCTATTGCGGAATGTCTGCGCCGCATTGATGAGTATTCGGATGATACTATGCTGCCTATCCGTATTGGCGGCGATGAATTTGTGCTGATAACCGATTATGATAACATTAAGGACGCCGAAGCGGCAGCGGAGAAAATTCTTGCTCACAACGGCGAAACAGTAAAGTCCGGAGAAAATGAATTTGAGGTTTCCATGCGTGCAGGGTATGTTGTTATCCCAAGCGGAAATCTTCGCTACAATGAGCTGTTCAACAGCTTTGTTATAGCAGGAAGAGCTGAAGAATAAATACGGAAATAACAAAAACCGACAAACGAAAAGTTTGCCGGTTTTTTATTTGGCGGAAGCGGTGGGATTCGAACCCACGAGCCCTTGCGGACTACTTGATTTCGAGTCAAGCCCGTTATGACCACTTCGATACGCTTCCAAAACTTGACGAAATTTATTATATCACATACTGCAAAAAAAAGCAAGTGTTTTTTGAAAATTTAACGGTTATGAAGCAAGTATAAATATTAAGCGGCAGCTGAAGCACATTACAGCTGCCGCCAAAATACTTTAAAGATAATAATTTACCATCAAGCTTTTTCTTCTTCGGAAAGCTTAGCTTCCTGCTCAGCCTGAATATCGGCATAAACCGAAAGCATAGGCTCAGGCGAAGAATCCGTCTTTCTGATTTTTCTGTTGATATAATTGTTTGTTATCTTAACAACAGTTGCCGAAAGCAGAAGCACGCCGATAAGGTTCGGGATCGCCATCAGTCCGTTAAGTGTATCGGCAATATCCCATGCAAGGTTGAGGTTCATTGTGCAGCCTACGATTATGAAAAGTACGAAAATAATCTTGTAAACAATGGTTGCTTTTGTTCCGAACAGATACTCCAGCGCCTTTGTTCCGTAGAAAGACCAGCCGAGAACTGTGGAGAATGCAAACAGCAGGATAGCTACTGCAAGTATCTTACCCGCAATCGAGCCGAGTCTAATGCTGAAAGCATAGGTTACAAGCGGAACGCCGTTTACTGCATTTATTTCGACGGAAGTGATAACGGGATTTCCGCTTTCGTCGGTCATAAGCGAGCCGTCAGCATTTTTGCCCTGAATACCGCGAACCTCCATGATATTTGCAAAGGTAAAATCATTTTCGCTGTCTGCGGTATCAGCGTTCATAAATTTAAGGGTAAGCTCCTGACCGTATGCTGTTTTTGCGGCATATTCGGTATATGTACCTTCTGCAGCATTTTCATCGGCAAGCTCAAACAGCGGATTGATATTTGCATCAATAAGGCTTACGGTGCTGTCGTTTGAAGAAGTGTGGATCTCAAAATATTGCGCTTCGGTGGAAATGCTTTGCATTGCTTCGTCAAAGGTTTTTGATTCGGCAGGGCTTGAAAGAAGTACAAAAGCTGTGAGCGTACAAACGATAATCGTATCGAAGAAAACCTCAAAAATACCCCACATACCCTGAACAACAGGTTCCTTTACGTCGGAAGCGGAGTGTACCATTACCGAAGAACCGAGACCTGCTTCGTTTGAGAATACGCCGCGCTTGAAGCCCATAGTTACGGCACGCTTGATAATATAGCCGCCGATACCGCCTGCAACTGCGCCAAAGTTGAACGCATTGCTGAAAATGCTGGAAAATACATAAGGTATCTGCTTATAGTTTGAAACGAAGATAATAAGACAGCCGATTATGTAAAACAGCGCCATAAACGGTACAAGCTTTTCGGTAACGCTTGCAATACGCTTGATTCCGCCGACAATAACAAGTGCGGCGATCGCTGCAAGGACAATACCTGTAATAATAGTAGGAACATTAAAGTTGGATTTCATTGCGCTTGAAATCGAGTTTACCTGCGTCATGTTTCCGATACCGAAGGAAGCAAGAACACAGAAAATTGAAAACAGTACAGCTAAAGGCTTTGCAAGATGCTTAATGCCTTTTCTGTCCTTCAGACCTTCCTGAAGGTAGTACATAGCGCCGCCGGACCATTCGCCGTTAACGTTTTTCTTACGAAAATAAATTCCCAGAACATTTTCGGAATAGTTTGTCATCATACCGAAAAATGCGGAGAGCCACATCCAGAAAACTGCGCCCGGACCGCCGACTGCAATTGCAGTTGCTACGCCTGCGATATTTCCCGTTCCGATAGTTGCGGCAAGAGCTGTTGCAAGTGCCTGAAACTGGGAAATAGCTTTTTTATCCTTGGTTTTTGTTACAGATCTTTTCTTGAAAATTGCAAGAAATGTTTCGTTTGACCAATGCTTAATTTTGGTGACCTGAAAAAAGTGTGTTCTGACCGTCATGTAAATGCCCGTTGAAATGATCAGAACAAGCATGGGAATACCCCAAACGAAGCCGTTTACAGCGCCGTTTATGGATTCGACCGCTTTTACAAATGCGTCCATCTGACCTTATCCCTCCAATAAAAGTGTTGTGAATAATTATATCACATTTATTGCAAAAATAAATGAATATTTTATAACTATTTATATAATTATTAACAAACCTGTTTATTGTCGGAGTGATGCAGAGGTATCGGAAAGGCTAAGACTGTGTTATAATTAACTTGATGATAAATTAGAATTTACATATACAATCTCTAATTCATAAGCTCATGCAGCTCGTCGATCAGTTCAGCCGTATCACGGAAAAACTGAGTGTTAAGATTAGTTCCTGTACCTCTTACATAAACCGTCAGCACATAAGGCTTATCGCCGTAAATTATCGCTCCGTCACCAAGGGTATAGTAATCCTCCTGCGGCAGATATCCGTATTTTTCAGCAACGGTTTTATCAGTCAAAGCTGATGAAAACATATCCCGATACTCCGAATTTGCAAGGCACTCCCTCATAAGAGCGCCGTTGACGTGCTGCTCTGTAAAATAGTAAATATCCTTGAAATAAACCGCTGTCTGACGGGCTGACATCCTGAACCAGTAATTATCATCAGTCATTCGCTGCGGAAGTCCCAGACTCTTGGCGTACTCGTTAAAATCCTTGTAGCCTATGTAATGATACAGCATTTTATATGCCGTATTGTCGCTGCGAACGATTGCCGCACGGATAAGCTCCTCGGCAGTGAACATTGTTCCAACAGGCTCGCCGTTTACAAGTTCGTATTGACTGTTAAGCAGTTCCTCGGTCATTTCGTATTCCTGCGACAGGTCGATACCTGCTCCGAGAATACTTCTTGCGTAAATCGCTTTAATAATACTTCCCGAAGAAAATTTCTCATCGGCATTGTACTCAATGCTGCCGCCGCTTGACGGGTCATAATACACCATACCTGCGTCTGCGCCATGCTTACGCATAAGGCTGTAAAGCTCGTCTATGATATCCTTTCCCCTGCCCTCGGGAATATCAAGTCCCAGCACGGTTATGTCAAGCTCCGTTTCGGGATAGCTTGTTTCAAACGCAGCAGCCGGATTTTCTATTTCACCGTCTATAATAGCCGGAGTTGTTTCTTCCACGGCAGTTTCAACCGGCGGCTCGGTTACCGCAGAGGTGGTTTCCTCAGGCTTGGCACCCTTGCTTACAGTGACCTTAACCGTAGTATTACCCTTGACATACTCCTCCCCCGATTTCGGGATCTGCGACAAAATCGCTCCCTCAAGGAATTTGTCGGAATACTCTTCACCTGTAATTTCAAGCGTAAAAAACCTCTCATAGCAAGCCTGAACTTCTTTATAGCTGTACCCCACAATATCTGGCATAATCTCAACCTCAGACTCGGTTGATTCGGCAGGTCTGAAAAAAAGGTATGCTGCAATTCCTGCCATTATCAAAAGCGAGACAGCAATAATAACTATGCTTACTATTTTATCTTTTTCATATGTACTTTTCAATCATACCCCTCCCCAACAATTACTCAATTGCTTTAAGTGAAGTCGCCATATCAATTTTCTTCAATCTGAAGTATAACGTAACATTCACCAGAAGCGCAAACAACAGCGTAAGTAATGCTGCTTCGGCAAAGCAGTAAAGTGGTATTTCCGACGAGAACATCACCGAATCCACCTCTGCGGTTTTGATAACAAACTTTTCAAGCCAAATGCCAAGTCCCAGACCTGCAAGCGTTCCCATAAACGTGAGGACGATATTTTCGCGGTAAACATACGCCGCTACTTCTCCGTCGTAAAAACCAAGGACCTTTATAGTTGCAAGCTCCCGAATGCGCTCGTTGATATTGATGTTGGACAAATTGAAAAGCACCACAAACGCAAGCGCTCCTGCCGCAACGATTATCACAACGATTATCATTGAAAGACTGCTCACAAGGTCACGGAATTTGTCTCCGCCCTTTGAGGAATAAGAAACTGCAAGAACCGTATCATTTTTGATGATAGCCGAGGAAAGCTCGTCCTCTTTGGAGGTATCCGTCATTTTTATCAACAGCATATTGCTGCGCAGACTGTCGTCAAAGCCTGCCTTAGCATAGGTTTCATCGGTCATATAAACATAGTTGAAGGTGTAGTTTTCACATATGCCTGTTACCGTCAGCGGATATCCCTCGTTGAAATAAACGCTGTCGCCAACCGTTACTCCAAGCAAACGGGCTATTTTCTCACCGATAATCACTCCGTCATCGGAAAGAGTTATGCCATCCCTGCTTCTGCGCTCGTGCAGGTCGATAAAACAGCTCAGGTCGTCCTTATTTTCGGGTACAAGCAAGTAAGCCTCATACTTATCGGAAGCTTCGCTTGAAATATCCACCGTTTCCTGCATTACAAACATTTTGTCGGAGACAATGCCTGTGCTGTCCATATCGCCCGTTACCGAAGCATAAGCCGCATCGTCCGCATTTTTGTCAAGAGCGATAATTGCGTCATATTTGAAAATATCGCCGTACTGCTTGTCAACTATCGACGTTATGGCGTACTGAAGCCCGTAGCCTGTCAGCAGCAAAGCTGTACAGCCTGCAATTCCCACAACTGTCATAAACAGTCTTGCCTTATAGCGGAAAAGATTTCTGAACGTTACCTTTGTAGTGAATTTAAGTCTCTTCCAAATGAAAGAAATGCGTTCAAGGAATATTCTTTTGCCGTTCTTCGGAGGCTTAGGTCTCATAAGCTGCGCAGGACAGGAAACAAGCTCCTGTCTGCTTGCAAAAAGTGCGGAAACGCCCGTACACAAACAAGCGGTCAGAACACAGCCTATTGCGTAATCCCATCTGAAGGGAACAATAACATACGGCTGACTGTACATTGCCTGATAGCATTTGAAAATTATCGGCGGCAGAGTATTGAAGCCTATAAGCAGACCGATAAAGCCTCCCGGAATGCTTGCCGCAAGGGCGTAAAGAACATACTGCGAGATAATAGAAAACCTGCTGTAACCAAGAGCTTTCAGCGTACCTATCTGGATGCGCTGCTCCTCTACCATTCGGGTCATTGTTGTACAGCATACAAGCGCCGCAACCAGAATGAAGAAAATCGGGAACACATTTGCAATAGCGTCCACACGGTCGCAGTCCAAGGCATAGTTTGAATAAGACGGGTTGTAGTCCCTGTCAAAAACGTACCACTTCGCATCGTCTATCTCATCGTGAAGTTCTTTTTCTGCGTCAGCTATTTCCTTTTCACCGTCTGCAATTTCCTGCTTTGCGTCGGTGACTTCTTTTTCTCCGTCTGCAATTTCCTGCTTTGCATCGGCAATTTCCTTTTCAGCATCGGAAATCTCCTGCTTTGACTTTTCTATTTCAGCTTCGCCGTCTGCAATTTCCTGCTTTGCATTGTCAAGCTCGGCACGGGCAGAGGCAAGGTCTGCCTCAACTTCGGAAACATTATTTTTCAGACCGGATATGTACTGCTCCAGACCTTGTTTGGACATTGCCTTTGTGCCATCGTCATAAGCGGCAGGTATCATCATATATCCCGTCAAAAGCTGCTGCAATGTTTCGTCTACACTAAAGAAATCGCCTTTGTCAAGCTCGTTTACAAGCTCGTCAACAACGGCTGCGCTTTCCGCCGCATTTGTTTCATATTTTGAAACGACCTCGCCCAGCTGCTCTATAACAGCGTTCAAATCGTCTTTTGCACGAAGTCCGTCGTTATATTCTGTCTCACCATCGGCAAGCTGTTCCTTTGCATCAGCGATTTCAGCCTCCGCATCGGCTATTTCTTTTTTGCCGTCCTCGATTTTCTGTTCGTTATCTGCAATCTCTTTTTTGCCGTCAGCAAGCTCCTGCTCGGCGTCGGCAAGCTCTTTTCTGCCGTCCTCAAGCTCTGCTTTAGCGTCATTTATCTCCTCGTAAGCCTCGTCGGTAATGACACCCTTGCGGTGTTCTATCTGCTTGTCCGCAAAAGCTTCAAGAATATTCGTATTCCGTGAAATGATGTCCTCATACTCGCTGCTGTACGGGTCAACGCCGTCCGCCTCGGAAAGACTTATGTACATATCGGTATAGACCTCATATGTAAAATCCGTTTCGGGAATAAGCGCCCAGCCGCTGATAACGCCGTTGCCTATTGTGGTGCTGCCCCTGTCAAAGGAAACATAAACTGGCGATATTCCTTTTCCCACAACGGTATACTCGCTTCTGCCAACTATGTCGGAAAGTTCTTCTCCATCGCCTGTTTCAATTTTAACGGTATCACCTATCTTAATGTTATCCGAAAGGCGTTCATCAAGGAAAATTTCGCCGCTGTTTTCGGGAAGTCTGCCGTCTGTAACATAAGGCTTATTTATTCCACTGTCCCGATCATAGGAATAGAGCTTTACGATTTTTTCGTTTTCATCTTTTCCGCCAAGCATAATATCTGCGGAATAGCCGGCATAAATTTCGTCGGAAATTCCAAGTGCTTCAGCTGCGGAAACGTCCTCATCGTCCAGACCAAGTTCGGACATTATATGAAAATCGGCAAGTCCCTGCTTGTCAAGATAATCAGCAGCGCTGAGCTTCATATCGGGCCCTGCGGACTTTACTCCTGCAAAAAAGCCGCAGCCTATGGCTATGATAGCCATAATTGCTATAAAACGGCTTTTGGTATTTTTCACACTTCTCAGCGTGTTTAAGATCAGCATATTTTTCATCGGATTACCTCGGCTTACCATTCAATAGTATCAACGGAAACAGGGTTATCATTAAGCGTGACCTTTGAAACCTTGCTGTTCTTGATTTTAATTACCCTGTCCGCCATTGGAGTAATTGCCTGATTGTGAGTAATAACTACAACGGTCATACCCTTTTCACGGCAGGTATCCTGCAAAAGCTTGAGTATAGTTTTGCCCGTGTTGTAATCCAGAGCACCTGTAGGCTCGTCGCAGAGAAGCAGTTTCGGAGATTTTGCCAGCGCCCTTGCAATAGAAACTCTCTGCTGCTCGCCGCCCGAAAGCTGTGCAGGAAAGTTATTTATACGCTCGCCAAGTCCCACCTGACGGAGCACCTCCTCGGCATCAACCGCGTCTGAGCATATCTCAGTAGCAAGCTCAACATTTTCCTTTGCAGTAAGATTCTGCACAAGGTTGTAAAACTGAAAAACAAATCCGATATCCTGTCTGCGGTATCTGGTCATTTCCTTTTTGGAAAATTTAGCAACATCTCTGCCGTCTACGAGTATTTCGCCCTCATCGCAGGTGTCCATACCGCCCAGCATATTCAGGACAGTGGTTTTTCCGGCTCCAGAAGCGCCGACGATAACCGCAAATTCACCCTTTTCTATCTCAAAATTTATTCCGTCAGAAGCGGCGATTGTGACCTCGCCCATTTTATAACGCTTATATACATTTTTAAACTCAACGTAAGCCATTTGAAAAGTCCTTTCAAAATATAATTAAAATAATTATATCATATTTCAAGAAAAATGTGTATAGTTTTTTAGGATTTTTTTGTGATAAACAGATGAAAAATAAAGACTGCTGCGATAACACCTTAAAACTGATGTTATCGCAGCAGTACCATTTAAAAAACATAATCTTAATGTTATTCAAACACAGCTTTTATGGTAAAATCGCCGCTGAAGGAGACCTCCGCAGCTGCGGAAGATGCGTCTGAAAGCTCGCAGCCGCTGTATTCCCAGCCTGCAAAAGTCTTTCCTTCGGCAGGAACGGCAGTCACTTTCACCGTATAATCTGTAAAATATTTTCCTCTGAAATCTCCGGTCATATCAATGGCATTGCCGTTCAGAAGCACAGTTCCCGCAACACTGTCCGATACGGAAATATTAACGTTTGCAATATCTCCAAGTTCCATAGCCTTCTGCATGATTTCAGGGAATCTTTCATATCTTCCGTCAATAAACGCTGCCAGTTCGTTGATTCTTCCGCTGTAATAATCTTCAATGCTGCGCTGATCTGCGACCCAGTCAGGACCGAAACGCTTGAACGTATCGGGAACAAGCGCCATATATACATCCGCCATATCTGACAGCACGGAAAGCGCATGATAGCTTTCAAAATTAATATTCCGCATATCGCACAATGCGGTCACAAGCTCCTGTTTGAAATCTGGATTTTTATACAGCGCGCGGAACATTTCAGCAGGTTCGCGCAGTACCTCATCGGAATCATCATTCTTTTGTGCAGAACCGTTCAGCACCTTTGAAATGTTGTCGGTTTTGAAGTTATTACCCTCGCTGTAAATGCCCGATGAAAAGTCGGTATCATAAATCAGCATACGCCATTTTCCGTCTGCATACTCGCTTGAATCGTCGGGAGTGCGTACCCTCCACATCTGCCAGTTGTTGCCTTCAAAAATACTGTCCTCATTGTAAATATAAAAATTCAGCGCACAGCAGTCAACAAAGCTGCCGATATCGAGCATTCCGCATACCTTTTCATAATTTGCATTATCCGTCATATCATTGGAAACAATAAAATCATAAAGCTCGTTGTAAAGCTCTATATCCTCGTCATTGCCCTCTTCGATCTCGCCTTTTTTTACTATCACAACGTTCTTGTTGTCGATACCGTAATTATTTTCAATATAGTTATCGCTGTAATCCTCCGCAAGCGTGTACATACCCCAGTATTCGCCATTAAGATACACCACACAGGGACGTGATGCCATTGTGTCAAATCGCCTATCGGAAACAAGCTTCTGGAAAAACGGGTCTCTCACCTTGGCAAAATCGCAGTCGTTGCCGCCATTTCTAAGTACAAACGATTTATACTTCTCCACATTTCCTGTACCGTCGGAACGGGCATTATCCGGTATAAGCTCATATTCAAGGGATTTTTTGCCGTATTCCTCCCTTGCGGTAACACGAAAGCTTTTTTGAGTTGCGCTTCTTGAAGCAGCTCCCATAATGCGGAAGCCCATGTCCTGAGAAAAGCCGTCGCTGCCGTCAGCAGGGATAAATTCAACCGAAACGGGACGTTCCCATTCCTTTCCTTTGCATGAATAGTTTCCGACTGCCTCCCATGCTTCGTAATGTCCATCCTGCTCGGATTTCCACTCGTCATAAGTCTTGCCGAGAATATAAATTCCCTTTTCATAATCATACAGATTATCCATATCGGTCATCAGCGAAATAACAGGTACACCGCCGTACTCCTTTTCACGGTCGATGCCTATCCAAAAGGTTCCGTTAATTATCTCACTTTTGCTGCCGTCATCAAAAAAAGCAACGGCTCTGATTACATTTGCTTTTTTCACATTTTTCCGCGGAATGTAATCTCCGCCTGCGCTCGTGCCAGTCTGTGCGCTCAGCACATTCGGCTCAGAGGTCTTATTTTTAAGCACAAGCGGTTCGGTATAAAGCAAAGCAGTCTCGTCTGGAACACTTCCATCGGTAGTATAATAAATTTTTGTACCGGACGCTCCCGTGATCTCAAGCTTGATATCATCGCTGTAAAATCCGCTCTCGCAGCTGAATTGCAGAGATTTCCCGTCATTGACGGAAGCTTCCGCTTCGACAGCAGTCATTTCAGCAGGAATTGTACTGTCAGAACCTTCCTTTGCACATCCTGACGCAGCAGCACAAACTGCGGCAGCAATAAAAAAGCATATAATTTTTTTGTAAAGCATTTTTTATCTCCTGTGATTGTATTTTTAAAAAGTGTATTATATTTATTATACATTTTCCGTACAGTATTGTCAACAAATTTGAAAATTACAAATCAATAAAAAATCCTGCACAGCATTTCAGTCAGTAACGCTGCACAGGATTTCGTTATTGATTACTTAGCAAGAATCTCCTCGATTTTTTGCAGTTCTTCCGAGGTAAAGTCCATTTTCTTTACCGCTTCGGCGTTTTCGATTATCTGCTCGGGACGGCTTGCGCCAATCAAAACGGTTGTGACCTTTCTGTCCCTGAGTACCCATGAAAGCGCAAGCTGTGAAAGCTTCTGACCCCGTTCCTTAGCAACCTCGTTAAGAGCATTAAGCTTTGCAAGCATAGCCTCGTTAAGCTCTCCGCCTATCCATGTTCTTCCCTTTCCAACGCGGGAATCCTCGGGAACGCCGTTAAGATAGCGGTCTGTCAGGAATCCCTGATAAAGCGGAGAAAATACAGCAAGTCCGAAGCCTTCCTGTTCCGCAAAATCATAAAGTTTGTCATCTTCTATCCAGCGGTTAAGCATAGAGTAGGACGGCTGATTTACTACAAACGGTGTTTTCAGTTCACGGAAAATATCTATCATTTCAGCAGTCTGCTTTTTATTGTAATTTGAAATTCCCACATACAGCGCCTTGCCCTGACGAACCGCATTATCAAGCGCAAGAGCAGTTTCCTCAAGAGGTGTATTCGGGTCGAAAACGTGGTGATAAAATATATCCACATAGTCAAGACCAAGACGCTTCAGGCTCTGGTCGAGAGAAGCGGTAAGATACTTTCTGGAGCCGTTTTTGTCGCCATACGGTCCGGGCCACATATCATATCCTGCCTTTGTGGAAATTATCAGCTCATCACGGTAAGCACCAAGTCCTCTTTCCATGATGCGGCAGAAATTTTCCTCGGCGGAACCGTTATAAGGATTTCCGTAGTTGTTTGCAATATCAAAATGCGTTATACCAAGATTAAATGCGGTATGGCACATACGCTCCATATTCTCAAAGTTATCCTTATATCCGAAGTTCTGCCAAAGTCCGAGGGAAACCGCAGGCAGCTTGAGTCCGCTTTTGCCGCAGCGGTTGTATACCATTGTTTCGTAACGGTTTTCATTAGCAATAAACATACTGTGACCAACCTTTCTCAGGATTTTAAAAAACGTCCGCAAGTTCAGGGACATTGATTGCCAAGCCGTAAACGGCTTCCTTTTCTTGCGGACGTTCATTTATATTTTACTTTTAAGCAGCTGAATTAAGCGCCGTAGTAAGCCTTTCTGTAAAGCTCCTTAAGCTCTTCAATTCTGGGAAGTCTGGGGTTAGCAGTTGTACACTGGTCGTCGAATGCCTTGTAAGCAAGACCCTCGAGAGCATCGTTGTATACCTTTTCGTCGATGTAGGAACGCTGATCCTTTTCGCCTGCTTCCTTGATAGAGAGAGGAATACCAACCTCGGTCATGAGCTTTCTTACAGCGTCTGCAAGAGCCTTAACACCCTCCTGGTCGGAAGCTGTCTGAGGAACGAAGCCCATCATCTTTGCGATCTCAGCGTAACGCTCGGGTGCAACATAGTGGTCATACTTAGGCCATGCAGCGAACTTTGTAGGTGTAGGCTGACCGTTGTACTCGATAACGTGAGGGAGGAGGTAAGCGTTAGCAAGACCGTGAGGAATGTGGAACTCACCGCCGAGCTTGTGAGCGAGAGAGTGGTTTACACCGAGGAATGCGTTAGTGAATGCCATACCTGCGATACAGGAAGCATTGTGCATCTTCTCTCTTGCTGTGGGGTCTGCTGTATTGTATGAAGCAGGGAGATACTTGAATACAAGCTTGATAGCCTGGAGAGCAAGAGCGTCGGTGTAGTCGTTAGCGAGGATAGAAACATATGCCTCGATAGCGTGTGTGAGTACGTCAAGTCCTGTGAATGCTGTAGAAGCCTTAGGAACTGTGTATACGAACTCAGGGTCAACGATAGCTACATCGGGAGTAAGCTCATAGTCAGCGAGAGGATACTTCATGTTCTTGGACTTGTCGGAAATTACAGCGAAGGAAGTTACCTCTGAACCTGTACCGGAGGTTGTAGGAATAGCAACCATCTTAGCCTTTTTACCGAGTTTCGGGAACTTGTAAACTCTCTTACGGATATCCATAAACTTCTGAGCCATGCCAACGAAGTCAGCATCGGGATTCTCATAGAAGAGCCACATTGCCTTTGCAGCGTCCATTGCAGAACCGCCGCCGAGAGCAATTACAACGTCGGGCTTGAAGGAGTTCATAACAGCTGCGCCCTTTCTTACTGTTGTAAGGTCGGGATCGGGCTCAACCTCGCTGAAGATTTCGATAGCGGGCTGATTAGCGTTCTTGTTGAGCTGATAGATAACTCTGTCAACGTAGCCGAACTGAACCATACCTGGGTCGGCAACGATCATAGCTCTGTGGATTTCGGGCATCTTAGCAAGATACTGAACAGAGCCCGGTTCAAAATAAATCTTCTCGGGAACCTTAAACCACTGCATATTCAATCTCCTCTTAGCAACTTTCTTTCTGTTTATAAGGTTCTTAGCTGTAACGTTCTCAGAAACAGAGTTCTTACCGTAAGAACCGCAGCCGAGTGTAAGGGACGGAGCCATTGAGTTGTAAACATCACCGATAGCACCGAAGGAAGCAGGAGAATTAACTACGATACGGCTTGCCTTCATTGTTTCGCCGTACTTCTCGATGATCTCTTCGTTGGAAGAGTGGATAACAGCAGTATGACCTGCACCGTGCTTGAGCATTTCTTCGCACATTTCAAATGCGTGGTCTGTGTTGTCAGCCTTAACTACTGCAAGTACAGGAGAAAGCTTTTCAAGAGCAAGAGGATACTTTTCAGCGTCTGTGCCGGGAAGCTCTACGCAGAGAACCTTTGTCTCCTTAGGAATGGTAATACCTGCCTTTTCAGCGATCTGCCAAGGGTACTGACCAACGACCCAGGGCTGAACAGCCATTTTCTCAACGTTGATAACAACGTCCTGGATCTTCTTTATCTCATCGGGCTTTGCAAAGTAGCAGCCGTGATATTTCATAAAGCCAACAGCCTCGTCGTAAACCTCAGCGTCGATGATAGCAGCCTGCTCGGAAGCACAGATCATACCGTTATCGAAGGACTTGGAAAGAACGAGGTCGTGAACAGCCTGCTTGATGTTAGCAGTCTTTTCAATGTAGCAAGGAGTGTTTCCGGGGCCTACGCCGAGTGCAGGCTTACCTGCGGAGTAAGCAGCCTTAACCATTCCGGGGCCGCCTGTTGCAAGGATAGTAGCAACATCGGGGTGATTCATAAGAAGACCTGTTGCCTCAACGGAAGGATATTCGATCCACTGTACGCAGTGTTCGGGAGCGCCTGCCTTGATTGCAGCGTCGCGGACGATCATAGCAGCTTTCTTGGAACATTCCTGAGCAGAAGGATGGAAACCGAAGATGATAGGGTTTCTTGTCTTAGCACAGATAATGGACTTAAACATTGTTGTTGAAGTCGGGTTTGTTGTAGGAGTTACACCGCACACGATTCCGACAGGCTCAGCAATTTCCATATAGCTTTCATCAACGTTATCCTCGATAACGCCGACTGTTTTTTCGTGCTTGATAGAGTGCCAAATGTACTCTGTGGAGAAGATATTCTTTGTGACCTTATCCTCAAAAATACCTCTGCCTGTTTCCTCAACAGCCATTTTAGCAAGCTCCATCTGCGCGGAAAGACCTGCAAGAGCCATTGCCTCAGTGATCTTGTCAACCTGCTGCTGGTCGAGCTTCATATACTCCTCAAGAGCCTTCTTAGCGTTGCTGACCAGAGTGTTGATCATCTCAGCTGTTTCAACCTTGGGTTCCTCAGTAACCGGAGCTTTCTTTTCCTTTGCCATGTTTTTATCCGCCTTTCAAATTAATTTATACCCCAAAGGGGTGAATTTTGTAGGGTCTCAATGTTTGTTAAATTTATCACAATGTTATTGTACCATATTTAAGCCTGCACGTCAATGAACAGTTTGTTAAATTTATAACAAACATCATATACATTTGCATATGCGGCATATATACAAGGGCATAACACTGTTCATACATAAAAATTATATAGCAAAATTCCTTTTGTGTCAACAAAAACAAGCAAAATATATGTTAAATAATACTTTGAATTTATATTATTGTTAATACGGTTTGACAAATTCCGCACCGGGTATGTCTTAAAATATATATTGTACACCAACACAGCAAAAGGAAGTGATAAAATGCCGGTTATCATTGATACCGAAGAAAACACCGTTATCGCCCGTCTTTCCGGCGAAATAGACCATCACAGCGCCAAAAGCCTGCGTGACGATATCGACCTTGCCATAGACCGTCATCACCCCAAGCAGCTTGTGCTTGACTTTGACGGCGTAACATTTATGGACAGCTCCGGAATAGGACTTGTCATGGGCAGATACAAAAGCATAAAGCCTTACGGCGGCAGCATAATAATCGAAAACACAGGCGCACAGATAAAAAAGGTAATGCGTCTTGCAGGACTGGACAGGCTTGCCGTTATCAAATAATCAAAGGAAGTGAACATCTTGAAAATATTGAACGAAATTAAATTTACCTTTCCTGCGGACGGCAGGAACGAAAGCCTTGCCAGAACCGTAGTTTCCGCATTTTCTGCGCAGCTTGACCCCTCCGCAGCAGAAATCGGAGAAATCAAAACTGCCGTTTCCGAAGCGGTGACAAACTGTATTGTCCACGCTTACCGCGGTACAAGCGGCAAGGTGGAAATAACCGTCCGCGCCCTTGAGGGAAATATACTGTACATAAAAATACATGACAGCGGCTGTGGGATACCCGATATTGAACAGGCAATGGAACCGCTTTATACATCTGCGCCTGAGGAAGAACGTGCAGGTCTGGGCTTTGCGGTCATGGAAAGCTTTATGGACAAAGTAACCGTCCGCAGCATTGTTGGAAAAGGTACGACTGTTACTATGAAACGAAAAATTCTTTCGGCGCAAAATGATACATAAGTTAATGAAAGGATATGCCTGCCGTGAATTCAGTTAAAGACGACCGCTTTGTTGAAGAAAATCTGGGTCTTGTTCATCTGTGTGCAAACCGTTTCAGGGGCAAAGGAATAGAATACGACGACCTGTACGGCGCAGGCTGTGTAGGTCTTGTCAAAGCAGCGGCGGCTTTCGACCGAGACCGCGGCGTAAAATTCTCAACATATGCGGTACCCGTTATTCTCGGAGAAATAAAACGGCTATTCCGTGACGGTGGCTCGGTAAAGGTAAGCCGTTCGGTACGGGAACTCGGAATGAAAGTCTCCCGTGCAAGGGAGCAATTTTCAATACTTCGGGGCAGAGAGCCTACCGTCTCGGAACTGGCGGAAATGACCTGTTCATCTCCGGAAGAAGTCGCAGAAGCGCTTGCGGTAAATCAGCCGCTTGTTTCGCTTACAGCAAATCCCGAAAGCGGAGACGACAGCCAGATAGATATTGCCGAGCCTGCTCCCGATACAGAGCTTGTAGATATTCTTTCGCTGAGACAAGCGCTTTCGCTTCTTGACGAAACAGACCGCAAGCTGATTTATTTCCGGTATTTCAAGGATATGACCCAGACAAAAACTGCCGAAATGCTGGGAATGTCGCAGGTTCAGGTCTCACGCCGAGAAAAGAAGCTCCTGTCGCTTCTCCGTGGAAATCTTTCGGATTAAGAGATACTTTTATATATAAAAACGGGTATGCTGCAAGCGTGTGCAGCATACCCGTTTTAACTATCTCATTGATAAATTATAATTTATACGAATAAAAATTCATCTCAAGGTGTTGTAATATTCCCTGATAATTTCGGCTGACCTTCTGAAAGCTGCAAGTTCTTCGGGGGAAAGGCGGTATTCAACAAGCTCTTTTACGCCGTCTATGCCGATAACGGCGGGTACGCCTGCATAAATTCCGCTTATGCCATACTCGCCATTCAGATAAGCGGAAACAGGGATAACTGTACGACTGTCATGCACTATTGCACTGATTATACTGCAAGCTGCTGCGGAAATTCCGAACGTGGTGCTGCCTTTGCGTGTGACAATATCAAATGCGACCTCCTTGATGTCCTCGGCGGCTCTTGCGTGATCAAAGTCTTTAAGACGTTCGGGATTGTCGCGTATGATTTCATCAAGCGGCTTGTTGCCGACAGAAACCAAACTCCAAGGAACAAGCTGACTGTCTCCGTGTTCACCCATGCAAAAGGCATTTACGCTTACCGGGTCAACGTGAAGCTTTTCGGAAATATATATTTTCAGCCGTGCTGTGTCAATTGCTGTTCCTGTACCGATCACTCTGCCGTATGGCAGCCCCGAAAGTTTTTGCACAAGCATAGTAATTACATCAACGGGGTTGGTTACCACGATGAAAAATCCATCAAAGCCGGAAGCCATGATTTGCGGTACAATATTTTCGGCGATTTTTGCTGCCTTTTCAAGCATATCGGGACGGGTCTGTCCTTTCTGATACGGCGGCGCTGCTGTGAGAATAACAAAGTCAGCGTCGGCACATTCATCATAACCGCCGCTTTTTACACGAACGCTGCTATGCTCCGCACTCAGTGCGTGTTTTAAGTCCTCAGCTTCCGCCCATGCTTTTTCTTTATTTATGTCGGTAAGCACAATGTCTCCGCAAAGCTGCTCGAGAGCAAGTCCGTAAGCAATTGCCGACCCGACATTTCCTGCGCCGCATATTACTGTTTTTACTCTTTTTACCGCCATGATATCAAATCCTTTCTTTATGCATAGTATTGCATTAAAAAAGAAAAATATTAATAAATTACCGTGAAATTCTCCATTGACAAACCGTTTCAATTGATATAATCTATTTATGTCTGCTGAATGAGCAGCAGCGCTCGTTATTATGTTAAGAAAGGTTTTTAATATGAGAGAACTTACATCGGGAAATCCCTTTAAAATAATGCTTTCATTTGCAGTTCCGATAATAGTCGGCAATCTGTTTCAGCAGCTTTACAGCATGATCGACGCAATTATCGTCGGACGTGCCATAGGCGTTGAAGCCTTTGCTTCACTTGGTTCGACAAGCTATATTTCTAATCTTATTATAGGCTTTATGTCGGGACTTACAAACGGCTTTTCAATAGTTACCGCACGTCATTTCGGCGCTGGAGACCATACCAATATGCGGCGTTCCGTTGCAGGAACGATCATACTCGGTTTGTCGGTATCCGCATTGTTTACCGTACTGAGCATGATTTTTCTGAATGATTTTCTGCGGCTGCTTGATACACCGGAAGAAATTTTTGACATGGCTCACGGCTACATAAAAATCATACTTGTTTTCATGACGACGGCAATGCTTTATAATATGGCGGCAGGCGTACTCCGTGCAGTCGGGGACAGTCTCACTCCGCTGATATTTCTGATAATTTCTTCGGTAGTAAATGTTGGACTTGACCTGCTTTTCATAGTAAAATTAAATATGGGCGTAAACGGTGCGGCATATGCAACAGTAATTTCTCAGGCATTTTCGTTTTTGCTTTGCTGCGTATATATTCTTATTAGATTTCCATACCTGCTTCCCAAACGGGAAGAATTTAAAATCACTCTTTCAGAGGTCGGACAGTTAATGTCAATGGGACTTTCCTTTGCGCTTATGTTCAGCATAGTTGAGGTTGGCTCTCTGATTTTGCAGCGTGCTATCAACGGCTTCGGAACAAATACTATCGCTGCGCATACCGCTGCAAGAAAAATTTCGGGTATACTTATGCTGCCGTTCAGTGCATTGGGTTCGGCGTGTGCGACCTATTGCAGTCAGAATCTCGGAGCAGGAAAGCCCGAAAGAGTCGTTTCCGGAATGAAAAGCGCCATTCTTATCTCATGGATATGGTCTGCTTTTGCAGTTCTTATCGGATATTTCGGTTCGGGATTCATTGTGGAGCTTATTGCAAGTACGGAAAATCCGTTTATCATTGAGACAGCTTCAAAATATATGCGTGTAAATACGCCGTTTTATTTCGTTCTTGGAGTGCTTGTCGTTATGAGAAGCTCATTGCAGGGTCTTGGCAGGAAAACTGTTCCCGTTGCAAGCAGTATAGTTGAAATGCTGGGAAAAGCTGTTGTTGCGTTTATTCTTGCTCCTGTTATGGGATATTTCGGAGTAATGATCTCAGAGCCTGCTGTATGGATACTTATGACTATTCTGCTTGTGTGCGGTTATGTTTTCGACAAAAAGCTTATGGCTCTGACGTTTTCAAAGAAAGATTTAACGTAAAAAAGCTTGAAAAAAATATACCGCTGTGATAAAATAAATATATCACAGCGGACATTTTTATAGGGGGAAATGCTATGAAAGTCACTAAGGCATCAGGTACAACAAATATAATAGGATTTATTTTCTTTTTGGCAGGACTTATAATGCTTATTATTGGTGTAGTTCTGTTTGTTTCCGATAAGAAGTTTGAAGCAACTTCGGAAACAACAACTGCTGTCATAACCGATATTGAAACGTATAGAACCAGAAGAAACGGAGAAAGCCGTACCGAGCATAATGTTTTTGTTACCTATGAGGTTGACGGAAAAACCTATGACAGAGAACTTGGATATTACAGTACCGGTATGTACGAGGGCAAGGAAATAGAGATAATGTATGCTCCCGGCGATCCCGGAAATATACATTTCCCTTCAATTTTTCCGTACCTGATACTCGGTATAATGGGTGTTGTTTTCGGTGCGATCGGCGGAGGACTTTTCTTCAGCGGTATAAATAAAAGCTTAAAGCGTAAAAATCTTATTAAAACAGGAGAGGTGCTTACGGGAACCATAACGAATGTGGTTACTGTTACAAATGTAAGGATAAACGGCAGACATCCGTATAAAGTCGAGTGTGAAGTCGTAGACCAGATAACAGGGGAGAAGTATCTTTACAGCTCCGAAAGCATAATGAATGATATGAGCTGCTTTATAGGTTCAAGTATTGATGTATATGTTGACCCCAACGATAAAAGTAAATATTATATGGATATTCTTTCTCTTGCAGAAAATGCTTCTTATGAAGAAAAAATTCATGATTACAGATAAAAAGGAAAGATTATCGTGAGTGAAAAAAGTATTTGCCTCATACAAGTAAATATTTTATTCTTGCGCTTGTTCCGGTCAGTTTGGTTCTGATTTTTTGGGGAATTTTTCTTTCTGCGGATTACAATATTTTTATGAAGGATGCAGTAAATGCCGTTGGAGTGATTACAGATGTGTATATTTCTACATCTGACGATAAGGATGTCTGCAATGCATATGTTGAATATGTTGTAGACGGTGTTTCATATGAATACTATATACACCGTTACGACAGGGGATACTTGCTTCACAAAAATGACTATATAGGAAACATGGTAGAACTGTTATACAGCAGTAAAAATCCTGCCAAGGCGCGCCTTGCAGAAGCTCCGTATGCTAAAAGTATATATATGCTTTTAGCAGGTATTGCCGCAGCAGTGCTTTGTTATGTTTTGTATCGCAAAAACAAAAACTTTGACCGCATTATACAAAACGGCATAACTCTCGATGCGATAATTACTAAAATAGAAACTGTCAACGAGTATGAATTTAAATCAATTCAAATAAAAGAATTTGTTGAGCCGTATGTTGGAAGAACTATCAAGGTTTATGTCGACCCGGACAATTACAGCAAATATTTTGTTAATGTTAACAGTATTCTTGCTCAGCCGTTTAACGAAAAAACAAAGCCGTTTTCATATAATAGTTCCCGAAAGGATTGATTGAATGAGCAGTTTGCTCGCTTCGTTAGGAGTGCAGGATTTTATAGCTTTGGGGGTAATTCTTTTGGCGGTAATTTCTGCATTATATTATATGAAAAAACGCAGAAAAAACGGCTGCTCCGGCAGCTGCGGCGATTGCCCGTACTCTTGTAAATGTAATGATAAAAAGGATAAAATGTAATGGAAAATAAACGCAACTACCGTATCGAACAGGAAAAAATCTTGCAAATGACGGACAGTGAAAATCCTCCGAAGCTGCTGCTGCACAGCTGTTGTGCGCCTTGCTCAAGCGCTGTGCTGGAGTACCTTACGCAGTATCTTTCCGTGACGGTTTTTTATTTTAATCCGAATATTTTTCCGGAAGAAGAGTTTATTCATCGTATTCTGGAACAAAAGCGGCTTATTTCGGAAATGCCGTTCAAAAATAAAGTAGATTTTATTGAACATGGCTGGCAGTCACAACGTTTTTATGCTGCAGTTAAGGGCTTGGAGAATATCCGCGAGGGCGGAGAAAGATGCTTTGCCTGCTATCGTATGAGGCTTGAAGAAACAGCAAAGCTTGCAGCTGAACTGGGGTATGATTATTTTACCACAACTCTATCGGTAAGTCCGTATAAAAATGCTCAAAAGCTTAATGAAATAGGTGAGGAGCTTGCGGAAAAATATGGAGTGAAGCATTTGCCGTCCGATTTTAAAAAGAAAAACGGTTATAAGCGCAGCATAGAACTTTCGACTGAATACGGGCTTTACCGTCAAAACTACTGCGGATGTATTTTTTCACAAAGGGAGAGGGATTTTTTAAAGTAATTATGCGGTGATTCTTGATATAAATGTTTTTTCAAAAAAATTATATTTTTTTGAAAAAAGGTATTGACAAAGACTATGATAAGTGATATAATAATAAAGCACTCTTGATAGAGGATAAAATTAAATATCGCGGAGTGGAGCAGCTCGGTAGCTCGTCGGGCTCATAACCCGAAGGTCGTTGGTTCAAATCCAGCCTCCGCAACCACTAAAAACCTCGCAGGTACGTTATTTGCGAGGCTTTTCTTTTGTCCGAAATTATCTGGAACTGCGGTTTGACCCCATTTTTGACCCCAATACTTAATGAAAATTATTACGTCATATGCACGGAATGAGATAATTTTTTAGGCTTTTGGCTGAGCAATAGTAGGGATTAAAACGAGCAAATATTTACACTTGATTTGTATATTGCACAATACATAACTGCTGTCCCAAAACAACGAGTACAAAAATACCGTTCCAAAACAATATATCCGAGAAGGTAAAAAAGATGAACATTAACTATATTCACGAACCTACAGACCTGCAATGCGGTCAGGCGGTACTTGCAATGCTACTGGGAACATCTGTTGAACATATCTGCGAATATCTCGGCAACGACCGCGAAACCAACCTACGGGAAATGAAGCGTGTCCTGACCGAACACGGCGTAAAATTTTCTCATGAACGCAAACAGGCACAAACAAAATCAGACCTCCCTCATTGCGCACTTCTCAGTCTTGAAACCCCACGCTGCTGGCATTGGTCGCTGTATGCAGACGGTTTTTTCTACGACCCCGAGCATGGTATTCTCGATGATTTTCCGCAGTCGGAGCGGAGGTATTACTGGGAGATATTTTCTGAGACACTCCACGAATGAAACTTCCGTTTGCGGAGCTTTGGTTTATGCAAAATGCTTTTGGCACTTGCTTGGTCTTTATTCGAACCAATCTTCCAATAAAATAAACCCTATCTAAATCGAAGCTAAAGCTGAAAAAATTATGACCTTGCTCTCCTGTCTGTATCTTTGCTGCTGCAATATTGCCGTTTCTTTTCATACATTTCTTTTTATCTGCTCGGGAAGCGTCTGCAAATCGACTACACCGTATAATACTGCAACAGTCTGTCCGTCCTTGACCACGGGTACAAAATTTCTGAATATCATTCTGCTTTCATCTTTGATATACGTAAGAGTGTTTATAAATGTATCGGTATCGCTGTCATATTTGCAGATATAGTTAGCCGCTTCCTCGGTGACTGTATATGTCACCGTCTTGCCATCCACAACATTTGGCAATCCGCTGTAAAAATATCTGTAATTATTGCTTGCATAAGGGTTTGAACATACCGCCTGTGGTACTGCTTCCAGCCCGAACAGTCCAAGGCTGCTCTCGTCTAATGGAATAGGCTCATCTCCGTCAAGGCTGTACATAAGCGTAAAATGTGGGTCTCTTCCCGAGAAAGCATTGTTGTCTACCCATTTTACAGTCCAGGAAACAGTTGTATTATATCTTGCGTTGATTATTTGCAGAGAATAGTCAGAATTTTCCTTTGAAGTGAATGATATCGGAGCGCTGCTTTTTTGAAAAGATACATTCTGAGCATCTGAAAATTTGTATGAAGAAAGATTATATCCGCTGATTCTGCTTAGATTCTCCGAAACGGTACACTCGCCCCCCACAGGCACCCTAATATTTTGATAAGACGTTTTTAATTCATGCAATATAAATGTTTCCGGTTTTTATGACTTTTTCTTGGCATAAAACAATCCCCTTATTGTAGTCTCGAATTTTTGTTATTTCGATTCTCTACTATAAGGGGATTATATTATTTATCCGCATTAATACAGTCCCTCTTATTTTGATATATTTGAAAGTTATTATTTGTTTTATTATATCATTGAGGAACAGAAAATGCAATATTTTTTATAATTTTATGAATAATTCACGACTTTGGTGTTTAATTACTTCCAAAGAGCAATATTATTGCCAAAGAACGGAATTGCAGGATATCACATTTCAGCTATTTTTCTCAACGTATTTGCTGTCCTTATTGTGATCATACTGCTTACGTTTGAACTTGCAGTCTTTGACCACCAGTTTGTTTTCCGGTAATCCTTACGGCTGAAGGACCAGAATACAATATTTTTGTAATTGCATATTTTTTCATATTCATCCTTTGGAGAACCGATCTCATTATACAATTCATCATAAGTCAGAGGCGGCATAATGAAGATGATGTTATCGTAAATTTCTTTATTATTGCTGTCCCACCAATTCGGTGCATTGTCTAATATATCTTGTAGTTCCTCCTGCAAAAGAACATATATCGGTATATCCAACTCAAATTTTTCTTTTATCATTGATTGGATTTTGTCCGCAAGAATTTTTTTATCATTTATTTCGCTGCTGAAAACTACATTTCCGCTGTTAAGATATGTAGACGCATCTGCAAAACCAAGCTCGGAAAGTCCAGCTTTTAACGCTGACATGGCTATCTTGTTTTTGCCGCTGATATTGATACCCCTTAATAATGCAATATACCTTTTCATATTACAATGTCTCCTATTCCGCTTACGTTTGCCTGCGCAAATTTTGCGCCGTTTTTATAAGTTGCTCACAGAAAAATTTCTTCCGGCAAAAAATTAAAGCTTTAACTCCATACAGATGAAATCCTTGCCGAACATATTACATTCACCCACAGCCTTAAAGCCAAGGGCGCCGTATGATGAAAACGCTGCCTTATGACCTGTTTTCACCAGGATATGAACACCTTTTTTTCCTTCTTTTTTAAGGATATCAAATACATATCGCATCATTTCCTTGGCTATGCCACGGTTTTGCATATCCTTTCGTACACACAGCCTTGACAGTTCAGCGCTTGGAATAAGCGCCTTGTCCCAGCAATCAAGCTTGTCAACGGCTTCATCCTCATCAATGGAAATTGCCGCAATAATCTGTCCCTCGTCATTCTTCATTACAAACAGTGCATCTCTGGATAAATCAAATTCGATAGTATCTTCATTTGGGTAGTATTCATTCCAATCAGCAGGTCCGAAAAGCATGGTTCTGTAAAGATTTAAAATTTCTTGCTTATCCTCATCTCTTGCAGCATATATCTTATTCATTTTCTTCTCCTCCGAAACATCACATAATAACGATTTTCTGCCTGTTCTTATATCATTCGGGCTAACGAACGTTTTTGGCATAAGTATATCATACCCTTACTATCTTGTCAAGAAATATTATTACAGAAAGATCTTGCATTTTTGTTTGATTCTTGACAAGATAAGAAAAGTAAGCTATAATAAAGAAAACGTACGTTAGCTTATGTAAGGAGAATTGTATCATGGATAAAAAGCCGACAAAAGACAGAATTCTGGATTCGGCGCTTACGCTGTTTGCCGAAAAGGGTTATGACGGTGTGGGTGTTGACCTTATTGCAGAAAATGCAGGGATAAAGGGTCCGTCGCTTTATAAGCATTTCAAGGGTAAGGAGGATATTCTTGACGCACTTATCGAAAAAGTTGAAAGCTACTATGAAGCAAACTTCGGCTCGGAAAATCACCCGGGAAGGATACCTTCTTCTATGGAAGAACTAGTGACTTTTTCACTTGACAGGATAAGTTTTACTCTGCATGACCCTATGGTCAGCAAAGTAAGAAGAATGCTGACTATGGAGCAGTTTCGCAGTCATCGTATAGCACTTCTTGCCACAAAATATAACATCGACAGTGTGCAGGGCTTGTATCAAAAGATATTTCAGAAAATGATGGATAACGGTGTTATGCGGCAGGGTGACCCTGCGCTGCTTTCCATGTCTTTTGCAGCACCGGTATCGCTCCTTATTCAGATGTGTGACAGAGAACCGGAAAGGGAACAGGAGGCTATGGGACGTATTGAAGAATATTTCCGATATTTTGCCGATAAGCATAAAGCATAATATACTATAAAATAAAGGAGCAACAGCTATGAATAATGAAGCGTTAAAAATTCTGAATGAACGTTATGGAAAGGATACGGTTATAGCTCTTGGAACGGTTAACGGGGAGTATCCTGCTGTAAGGTATGTTAACGCATATTATGAGGAAGGTGCCTTTTATGTGATAACCTATGCTCTGTCCGATAAAATGCATCAGATAGGGAAAAATCCGAATGTTTCGGTATGTGCAGAGTGGTTCACAGCACAGGGGAGGGGAGAGAATCTGGGATATTTCCGTAAAGCTGAAAACAAGGAAATTGCAGAAAAGCTTAGCAGGGAATTTGCCTCCTGGATAGGCAACGGTCATAATAATTTTGAAGATGAGAATACCATTATTTTGAAGCTTACTCTTGAGAATGCTGTGCTGTTTTCAAACGGAACAAGATATGATATGGATTTTAAAGAAATCAATATCATATAAAGGTTAATATTACGATGGCACACATTAACCGGAATAAGATAAAATAAACAGGAAAGAAAAAATTTATTGATAAACTGAAAAGCTCCCCTAAATTAAATAGGGGAGCTTTGTATTATTTACGGTTATTTGCTGAAATTCTGAAGAAGCTGTTCAAGCATACGGGCCTGACTGCTGAGTTCTTCACTGGAAGCTGCACTTTCTTCAGCGGTAGCCGCATTTTTTTGTGCAACATTTGAGATAGTCTCCAGCTTTTCTTTTATCTGAGAAATTTCGCTGATCTGCATATCACACGCTTCGGAAATTTCTGCAACAAGCCGGTTTACACTCTCAGATTTATCGGTTACTGCCTCAAGGGATTCGGCGGTTTCATTAGCAACTCGTGAACCCTTTTCAACTGCCAAGGCTGTATTCTGTATAAGGGTAGTAGTGCTTTTTGCCGCTTCTGCGCTCTTTGAAGCAAGGTTTCTTACTTCATCAGCAACAACGGCGAAGCCCTTTCCTGCTTCTCCGGCTCTTGCTGCTTCAACTGCTGCGTTAAGGGCAAGAATGTTTGTCTGGAAGGCGATATCGTCGATAGTTTTTACAATTTTTTCAATCTCAACCGACATTTCGGTTATTTCCTGCATTGACGCCAGCAGTTCCTTCATACTTACGTTGCTGTTTGCAACACATTCGCCGGTTTGATTTGAGAAGATCCTTGCCTTGCCTGCATTACTGCTGTTGTCGTTGATCTGAACCATAAATCTGTCAGTGATCTCAGCCATTTCTTCAACGCTCTTGGACTGCTCTCCGGCACCCATTGCGAGAGAAGAGGCGGTTTCCGAAATACTGTCTGCGCCGAGAGTTACCTGAGTAGAGGCAGTGTTGATTCCGCTGATTATAGAACCTATAGATGCGGAAATATCCTCGATAGATTTCTTTATTGAGGTAAAATCACCGACATATTCTGCGTTGAAGCTTACGTTGAAATCGCCGTTTGCCATATTTGAAAGGTTGCTTGAAATATCATCAACGTAATTCTTAAGCGTCTTATTTGTAACTGCAAGCTTGCTGCAAAGTTCTCCTAAAACATCGTTGCCGTAGTAGTTGGGAACATAGTTTAGATTGCCCTCTGCCATACTTTTTGCCGCAGTATGAAGTTCCTTGATAGGACTGAGGAAGTGCTTGATAACTACGATAGCAATACCGATCATAACCAGCAGACCGATTGCGTTTGCTATGTTCTGATAAAGAGCAAGGGTGTTGGATGGAGCCAAATATGTCTTGTTGTCGATAGCATATCCCAAAGACCAATTAAGAGTAGGAAGAATTACTGTTGCAACGGCTCTTTCAACGCCGTCATAGTCACGCATGATAACTACCGAATCAATAGGCTGTTCTATATTGGCGTAGGCTTCAATGTCGGATACAGAGGTAAATACCGTTCCTTCGTCGTTAGACTTGGGGGTAAAATCCTCATTTCTATGTACAAGTATATGCTTTTCACTGTCCAACAGCATAGAATATGCGTTTTCTGAAATATTAACCGAACCGCACTTCTGAATAAGCTCGTCTACATAAAGGTCTGCGCCGGCAACACCGTAAAGCTTGCCGTCCTTGTAAATTGCGCTTGCAACCGTTACTATCATTTTTCCGGTAAGATAGTCAATATAAGGAGAGGTGCAGATGGATTTGCCGCCTGCATCAACAGCATCCAGATACCATTCGCGCTTTGTAACGTCAAATTCGGGCGGAAGGTCAACATCCTGCGTGAAAATCGTAATGTTTTCGGGGTATGCCATGTATGCCTCATATACAGCGCCGCCGGAATTTTCACGAGTGATCTGCAATATTTTCTGGGCTGTGGGCTTATCCGCGTCAATAGCGGCAATGGTTGCACCGCAGGAGCGAACATTTTCTTCCTGCGAAGAAATCCAGCTGTCTATATCGTTTGAGGCTGCTTTCAGGGCGTTGATAATTTTGCTGCGGCTTTCTTCTTCAACCGAGTTCTTCGCTGCGATAAATGTAATTGCCGAGGTAATGATCATAATAAGCGCCGTTGAAATGCATACGCTTAAAATCATTTTTTTGTCCAAACCCATTTTCTTTTTCATGTTGCACCATCCTGTATATACTGGTTTAGCTTTTGATATTATAGTTAGTATAACACAAATAGACAGTTATGTAAATAGGAATTATACATTTTTTTGCAAATTCGGCGGTTTTAACCTTTTTTATGACTTTTTTGTACAAATTGCTGCAAAAACGGTACAGATTACTCTGCTTTAGTCGCAGATTCTTGAGCTTTGGCAATGAGAAGCTCAAGTAAGTTCCGGCGGCTTTGTTGTTTTTATATTGAAATTCGTGTTTAATTGTGATAAAATAATCTCATAAATAAATCGAAATTTAGAGGTGGTAAAAATGGGACAAATCTATCATATCGGGAATTGCCCTGTTTGCGGTAATTATGGCAGAATGGAAATTCTTTTTGACACTTCATCTTCAAAATGTTTTGTTATGTGCGAAGAATGTGATTTGGAATTCACTTCAATTAGTGACTATCAAAGATTAAATGTTCGTAGAATGTACTTCAATCCAAATGAAGAAATTACCTCTATTAGATCAGCTACTTTAGATGAGATAATGGGCACTGAATGGTATCCCTTTATAGCAGACAAATTCTGATTTATCATACCTACAACTTCCCATTTATCGGGGAGATTACTAATATAACAACGTATGCTGCACGTCAAGTCGTC
The DNA here is from genome assembly GCA_945876755.1 of uncultured Clostridia bacterium. GTDB lineage: Bacteria > Bacillota > Clostridia > Oscillospirales > Ruminococcaceae > RGIG8773. The sequence continues at coordinate 28,747 of CAMCPM010000008.1, read as the reverse complement.
CGGGATTAATGCTCGGTCTCCGACTGACTTGAAAATACAGAATTGCAAAAGGAATAACGAAAGTATTTGCAAGGGGGATTTGTGGGACACTATAAAAAAATTATCTTGACAAATAAGTGAAAATGTTGTATAATTATTTAGTGATAATTTGTTGTGCCGCTGTGGTGAAATCGGCAGACACAAGGGACTTAAAATCCCTCGGTAGCAATACCGTACCGGTTCAAGTCCGGTTAGCGGCACCAAACATAACTCCGCAAACGTAGTAATTTCGACGTTTGCGGAGTTGTTTTTTTGTGTAAAAATGCTTTTGGTCTTTGCTTGGTCTTTATAAGACAGTAATACGGTTACTTGTCAGACCGGGTCAACGGAAGCGCTTCAGCTACCGCATCCATTGCAGCGGCCTGCGCCGACTGGAACGAACGAGCGTAGATCTTCTGACAGATATTCAATACCCATACGGTCACACCCGCCAAAGCAGCTATATTTCGATACAAAAAGCGTTACCTCTCACTTTGAAAGGTAACGCTTTTTTGTGTATATACCACTAAAAACCAGATTTATTTCCTAATAAGGTTATTGAATTCTATCTCCCACTTCAATTTATCATTAAAATAAAAATTGAATTCTTCTCCTGCTCTTGTGCAAATAATTATTGTTTTGCTAATACCCTGACGTCCTTCTTTGATACCGGAAATATCCTTAATAGGTATCTCGAAATCGTAATCACCCTTTGTGGCATTGACAAGAACGCCCATGACCGTCATTTTTGCCAGACTGTGTTTTGAATAGATAAATCTTTTATTGGTAAGAAGCCCGTGACCGTTTTCAACAAACAACTTGCTTTTTATCCTGTTACACAAACCTTCTTTAAGAACTATTTCTCTGTCTTCCGAAGGCTGTGGGGTATCTGCTCCAACCTTATTTCCGCATCCGCTGCAAAATACATCGTTATCTTCGAGTTGCTTTCCGCATTTTGAACAAAACATACATTATCCTCCTATCCAAGAAATTTTTGAATCTCTTTATAAGCTTTCCGATAAAGTTCAGCCGTCTTTTCAATGACTTCTTCATCAGAAAATGTGACCTTTGGGTAAGAAATTCTGCCACAGCTTTCGATTTCCGGAGGGGTATCAAAATTCAAAGGATTTTCTCCCATTGTTTTGAAAAACAATTCTCCGCTTTTCTGAGTTTTGTTGTAAATCATGATATATATGTCAATTTCTTCACTGTTTATCCTTGTCATATAATATTCAAGACTGAAATTAAAGTTTTCTTTTGCCGAGAACATCAGACAAGAACTTAAATCCGAGATCTTTACGCCGTCACGCACTTTTCGGGGCAGCCATAACTTGAATTTTCCCAAGTCTGAAAGTCTTGCGTTTATCTGTTCGGCAATTCCTTTATTTTTATATCTTTCGTCCAAATCTGCCGAGGAATATGTGCTTTCCTTTTCACCAACAGAAACTACCGATGAACAATTCAGAACGCTTTGGAGGTTCGCAAGCTCGCTTTCGGAGATATTATCATTATCATCATTCTGAATTGCTTTATAAAAGAACCTGATAAATCTCTTAAGTCTATTAATGTATCGGCTGTCGTTTTCCGGAGCGTTTTCATCTTCAAAGATGTCCTTAATAGAATCATCAACCGTATCCGGATTTCCAAGCTGCTCGATGAATTCTACGTCAATGATATTTGAAGCAAGATACTGATAAAGCTTTTCGTGACCCATTTGCATACATATTATTGAAAAAAGAATTTTGTGGCGTGTAGAATCATCTATTCCTGTTATGCTTGTTCTTGTAATAATGTCAAGCAGTTGGTATGTATTGAACAGCCTTTTCATACTTCTTGGATTTAGACCAATAGATGTCTGAATAAGATTTTTGAAAAGTTCAATATCTTCATCGTTCACAGATATATTCATATCCGACAGCATTTTGCTGACGTAGTTCTTTATATCATACTGTGCCACAGGAACCTTGAACGGAAGCTGAATGATCTTATCAAAAAAGCTCTTGCCCTTTTCGTCCGAAACGTCCTCACCGTATTTCTGACGAATTCCTCTCGCAACAACATCGTAATCGACCGCAATAACAAATACGCAGTTCCGACATTCAAGAAACAGCTTAAGCACTTCAAGAAGTTCGACAGCCTTGCCCGGCTGCAAACGGTCAAGATCGTCAACAAATACTATTACACGGCTTTTATTTTCGGCTGTCAGCTTTTCATCAACAGCCTTCTGGAATCTCTCTTTCAGTTCAAGGACTTCACGGGCATAGTTCATTGGTTTTTCGGGAGAAATAATGTTACCCACAATGCCGGCAGCTTCGCCACCTGCAACATTGTCCGTAATTACCATTGCCGTTTTCTTTGCAAACCCTGTGATACCGTTCATTACCTTTGTTATCATTTTCTGCTCGCAGCCAAGCTCGTCCAGCATGACCTCCATCATAGAAAAAACAAGGCTGTTACCCATATCAAACTGAGAAAACTGCCATGTGTTGAACCAAATAGGAAATACCTCGTCGGATATTTTACATTTGATCATATTCATCATGCTTGTTTTGCCGCTGCCCCAGTCGCCCTGAATAGAAACGGTCATAGGTGTGCTGCATTCTTTTATAAATGTGCTTAATCCGTTAATATAGGTTTCAATGTGAAATAAGTCCTGCTCTACATTTTCGGCAGGTATATCCGTGCTTCCAAGCAATTCTTTCTTCATTCTGAACTTCCTCCGTTATTGACATATTTTTCTTTGAGTATCCTGCCGACAGCAATCATTTCTTCATAACGTTTTTTGAACTTATCGTGGCTTCCTCTCATCTGCGGATGATAAAAAGATACAACGGGAGTAAGATGATCTTCTTTAAGCTTGACAGTAAAATAGTTGTATTTTGTTTCTGTTATCGGCTCCTGCCATTCGGATACCTCCAACGGGTCAAAAACAATATCGTGCAGAATATCCGCATTTTTACCGTTTCCTCGTCCACAGCAGATAATAATATCCGGCTTATACAATTTGATCTGTTCCTTTATGTAAACTCTGTCCGACATTGCATATTCCCGTATTGTTTCATCTTCGGCAACAGCATCTCCGCCAACCTTTTTCAGATTCATAGCAGCAACCTTGCGTAGCCAATAGCTCTTATCGGCTTTGCTTACATTCTGAGGATACTCACCCTGTTCAAGAAGTGCTTTTGTCCATCTTGCAACATTGTTCCATGTTTTCCAGTAAGACGAGCTGCTTTCCGATAAAAGAAAATCACACAGATCGGCGTTTCCGTTTTCCCAGTTTGCTTCTTTTAGAACAAACAATACTTTGTAGTCCTGTTTGTTCCATTCAGCTTCATCCAAAACACCGTCCGAGATAAAGTATTTATAGCCACGCTCGTTTTTCCACCTTGAAAAGAGTTCTTTTTCCTGTTCTTTTATCATACATATCACCTTTTTAATTATTAGCATATACCCAATAAACATCAAGATTGACTGTACCGTTGCTATTAACCTCATACATTGTCATAAGCATCTTCTGAAGCTCATTGCTCCATGTGTACTTTGTCATATAGCAAATGTTACTGCCGTCTTCCAGTTCAACCAAAATACCATCAACACTTTCGCCTAAATATGTATCGAAAGTTGTGTAATTAAATTCTACTTTAACAATATCATCAGGTTCATATATAAAATAGAAGGTACCTGTTCCGTCACTTCTGTACTCAACATCCCATCGTAATGCGCCGCCGGGAGCTGAATATCCCCATCCCAAGTCTTGCCATTTACCAATAAAGTTACCGTAGATTTTCTGTTCGGGTTCTTCATTTTTATAAACAGGGATTGGTTCAGATGAAAATGTACAATTATCCTTAAACGATATGGATTTAATTATTGCAGGAATATCATTAATTAATTCTTTGTACTTTTTTTCGGTATTATAAGAATATTCTTTATCAATATCAGGAGGATATACAATAACTACATTAAATAAATCTTTATTATTAATTTGCAAGCTTCCTAATACTTCATGGCAGGGGTAAGTAATTTCTTTATTCATTAGTTCAATCGAAAATAAAAAACCATTACGATTATTGTTTTGACTTTGAGTATCGTAAAAACTTATACTCCACCCCATGCTGCTATATGGATCATCAAAAATTTTATAACTGCAGTCTTTATCCCAATTTTTAGGAACGGTTAGTTTGAAATACTCTGTATCAATAATTGTATCTTCTGCTTTTTTAGCAACTATTGATTTTTCTTCATGCTCTTCAATCTTAACATCATTTTCAAATTCAATAGTAAAAGATGTCATATAATCTAAAGCAATAAGAAGTTCATAGGATATGTTATTCTCCGAAACTTTTCCGAGAATTCCGCTATCATCTTCATCCCATGTACCACTATCAGACATACTTTTAAGTAAGCTTTCAAAATCATAATCATCTTTATAAAGGGAAACGGGCATCATTAAAATCAAAGCAAGATATTCAACTTGTTCAGAGCTATATTCTTCTTTCTTCAATGCAGGCGAAACTAAAGTCTTAATTTGGACTATTCTGCCATCAATTATCATTCCGCTTACTTTTATAATTGAATCAGGTCCATATTCGCAAAGAAACATCTGATCATACTCTGATTCCGCACTCTGATCATATGTGTATAGCTTCTTAACAGACCATTCCTCAACCTCGTCACCACGCCCTATTGGTTCAAGTACATCAGCAATAATACGATTCATATCCTTTTCAAAGCTATCAAAACTTGGAAGTTGGTTTTTATCCGTTTTGTCATTGGAATTTACTTCATTTTCCTGTTCATCTGAAATAACATTTGAATTTATTTGTTCCGATGCTTCATCCGGACTATTTGAACATCCGCTCATCGATGTAAACAAAGCAGCACATAATATGGCAGCCAACACTTTTTTCATTACAATACCCCTTTTCATAATAGTTTTACAAAATAGGCGCATACTACTGTAATAATATGATTTTTAACAGTAAAATCATCATTACTAATTGTACCACGTTATCGTGGCGGTGTCAACACGTTTTTGTGGTTTTGAGGTACAATATAATGGGTGATCATATATGGAAATACAAGCAAACAGACTTAAAGATCTTCGGGAAGATCATGACCTCTCCCAAAAAGAACTTGCCGCAAAGCTCGGCTATCATACAACAACATATCAGCGATGGGAAGAAAGCGTCCACAGCATCAAACTGATAGACGCAATAAATATCGCTGATTTTTTCGGAGTCAGCCTTGACTATCTTGCAGGAAGAACAAACTGCAAAGAGATCCACAAGTAATTTTGGGGCTTAATACCTATTATAACTCATGCAAACGAAAAAGTCTTGGACTGCGAGTCCAGTTTTATAGTGAATGATAAACCAATACTCCGTTCTCCAATGTGTAACTGCCGGGAAAATCTGTCCATACACATCCGGGTGATGACTCATATATTGTAAAATGTCCCATATAGGAGTACATTTCGCCATCCGCCTGCCTGTAATCGTCCTTCTCATCGCTGTATATGCACCATGCCACCGAATAATTCTGGTTCAGATCAGGTCCGTCATAATAATTCACAATCTGGGCATCGCTTATAAAAGGCAGTATATCAAGAATTCCGTCACCGTTCATATCATAAAAAACAATTTCTGCGACTTTATTGCTGTCTTGGTAACTGTATGCCTCCGGAACGAAAGTATCTTCAAACAAAAATGTTTCGTCGTTTACAGTAACCGTACACTTGCTGCCGTTTTTTTGAACAGCAATTTTCACCGGTAAAATTTCATCGCCAAGCGGTAATTCCGCTTCATATTCTCCGTCTTCCCACATTCTTATACACGGAATATCCTCTTCGTCATTTGTTACTCTTACAATACGGCTGCAATACAATTCATATTCAGCGGAATCGGTCGTTTCTTCCGCTTCTGTTGCAACCGTTTCCGGTTCGCTGTGTGCAGCTGTTGTTGTTTCAGTTTCTCTGATCCGAGTTTGCTGCGTTTGAAGGTTTTTTTCGCTTTCTGCGACAGTTTTTTCTTCACTCTGCACTTCTTCAGGCTCCGTGAGCGTAGTTTCTTCAGCGACCTGTGTCTGAATGGTTTTCTGTGTTACGCTGTCTGATGTTGCAAGTAAGGTATCTTCATCTTTCGATGAATTCAAAACAACACACAAAACGGTTACTGCTGCAATAGCAAGACCTGCCGCTGATACTGTTTTCCATATTTTTTTATCATTGTCAAGATATTTTCTTATTTCATCAATATTCTGAAAACGTCTTGACGGATCAAATTCCGTGCAGCGTGATATAGCGCTATACAGCCGTTTTGAAGAGTTGCGGCTGTTAGCGATCTCTTTCATTGTAACGCCCAAAGCATATATGTCCGTTCGGTAATCACTTTGAGAAAAACCGAATTGCTCCGGCGCAGCATATCCGACAGTTCCGAAAAGCTTTGTATCGGTACTGCGCTTTTCCGAATATGATCTTGCAATGCTAAAATCAATAAGTACAGCTTCGCCGTTTTCCTTTATAATAATATTTGCAGGCTTTATATCACGATGAACTATATTGTTTCTATGAAGAGCATCAACTGCGTCCAGCAGATCATCGTAAATAGCTTTTATATGATTTTTCGAAAAAACTTCGCCTTTGGATATTTTCTCTTCAAGCGTTTCACCCTCGATATACTGCTCAATAATTATCGTATCTTCGCCGAAGAAAACCTCATATATTTCGGGTATATGCTCATTTTTTATTTTAGCAATAGTATTGAAAACAGCCCTTTTATCCGAATAATAGGTTTTCTTTATGTATTTTTCACCGTCTAACGAGCATTCAACAAGCTCAACCTTTGAAGTCTTTGTTTCATGCAATATTTTAACCAGGCTATATGTCGACAATTTATATTTCTCTGTTTCTGTCATTTTGGAATATCCTCACTTTTATTAAAATGTCGGCTCGCCCAATTCATACAGCAAATCATTTATTTTCACAATTTCAAGTTCTTCTTTAAGTCCGTATATGATAACAGAATCACGCTTATCTCTCGGATCAAGTGCGGCAAGCTTGGAAACACGCAGTAACAGCTGCGTTTGATCAACAGACAAACCCATTCCAACGGCAATTGCAATCAGAATATCCCTGCTTGGTTTTCTTTCACCCCGGAAAACCTTATATACATAATCACTCTGTCCCGAACGCTTTACTACTTCTGCCAAACTTAACTTTTTGTCGGCAAGCAGTTCATTCAAAAGCTCTGTACAAGACAGTGCCATAAACTCATTTTCATATTCGTCAACAAACGTATTTATGTCACTCGTTTGCGTTAAGCGGTTCAATAACTCGGTTGTAGATATATTCATATACGCACTATCCTTGATTACCTAAAGATTTACTGAAATTGGGTTATTCCCATAATAACGTTTGAAATATAAATGTAACTTGCGAAAAAATGCTTTGACATAACATCCCATTATATTTTAATTCTATCAAAACACATTACAAAAGTCAATAGTACGATTTCATGCCATTAACCAATATCCAACGAAAAAACAACTGCCTGTTACAGCAAAAGCTGCAGCAGACAGTTCTTTTTATGTAAAATGCATTTATTTGACAGTAACACGGTTACTCGTCAGACCGGGTCAACGGAAGTGCTTCAGCTACCGCATTCATAGCGCTGCTTGTGCCGTCTGGAACGATTGCACATAAATCAGCAAAGTATTAATGTAGTGTGAACACCCACATTTTTCTATTGAAATCTTATTACTGCATTTGACATTTGGTATCAGACCTTGTATGCTCGTCCATAGAACATTTACTTGATTTTCAATATTAAAAGAGTTATAATAAAAATAACATAGGACACTTTTGGCGCAAGTTGCATGTTATAATATAAATAGAATAAAGAACATACGGAGGTAATCATTATGAATAACAGCTTTGAAAACAACAAAAACAAGATCTTTACTTACGAGCCAAGTATCCATGTAACAGTTCTCGACAACAAGGAGCGTGTTTTCTGCCGAATGGCAAATGCGATTTTAAAATTTGAGCCTGACAGATGTTTTAACTGCCCGTTGTGGAACGGCGAAGCACGAGTAGTTTGCTGCACATACTATGATTTCGGACTGCCTCCCGAAGCTGCGCCTTCGGAAGCAAAAAAGCATACCGAGGGTATGATAAAGCTCGGCATTTCAAAGGAATTCCCCGATTTTGTTGAGGAGAGAAGCGTCAACGGTTTTGAACGGAATGATAATGCTCTTGTTTACGAAAAAGCATTACAGTTCGCCGCAGAAGCACACAAGGGTTCATATCGAAATTGTAATGGAGAACTCTGCTTTGAGAATACCTTCGTCATATATTTTTGTCGGAGTTACATTGCTTATGGTCATAGTGTTTTCCTTTCATATATATATATAGTATAGTTTACAAATAACCCGTTTCCGAAATGAGGTATTTCGGAAACGGGTCTTGTTAGTTTTAATCGTTAGCTTCTTCAGCGTTCATAATCTTTTCAATCTCAACATACCTTTCGTAAGCGGAGATGATAGCGTTTTCAACTTCATCCATTGTTTTAGGGTCCATAGGATGAATGATGTCACGATAAATGCCTGTTTCATCTTTACGGCTCGGCATAGCTGCAAAGAGTCTGTCGTTGCCCTGCACGATTTTGATATCGTGTATTGCCAAGCAGTTATCAAGGGTGATAGAAACGATAGCTTTGAGGTTGCCCTCGGAGAATGTCTTGCGGATTTTAATTTCGGTAATTGTCATAGGTATGACCGTCCTTTCGTGTTATGAAGTGTTTTTGTTTTGATTTGTGACAGCATTGATGTTGAGCAAGCTTATTGCTATATGGGTTCGAAATACAACTTCATTTTGTTCAGCTCCTTTAGTTGAATTGGCAGTCAAGAAAGCAACAGCTGCCGACATTACCGTCGCTCTCTTAACCAACCTTTGAAAACCCACCGACAGCAGCCCTGCTGCTGTTTATATGGGAATGATAATTACAAGGACTTACACAAGAACTGCTGACATATTCTTGAGTTTATCCCTTTAAAAACAAACCGCGGTGTCGCAAGACACCGTAATCTGTATGGATCTGAAAATCTATCTTGAACAAGCACATGAATGCTCTGTCGATATGATTTCAAACCCTTTAAAAAACAATCGGCGGTGCTCATTGCACCGCCATTATTTGTTATTGATAATATTTTTGGCTGATTGATAACCATATTAGGATAGATAAAAACGTTAATCCATTATTGTATGCTTAAATAACTCATTTGGTTATGTTCAGATGTTTCTACCAATTATGTTAAGCATTCTGCGAATTTCCTCACAAAGCTCTCTGCCGTCGGAAGCAATGCAGGAATCGTTTTTTTGCTCGTCAATAAGGCAAATCATCTCGCCGTATGTGACTTCTCCTTTTCGTTCAGTCGAGATATCGAATGTTTCCATCGTAGCATATAACATATTTATCAATGGTTTTCGTTTATCCTCATCGAAGCAAAACCAATCTGCGGTAACATTAAGAAGACGTGTCATTATCTCGTCTATGTCGTCATAGTCATCGATGTAACCTTTAAGCGAGGTCTTTATTGCTCTTTCAAGACTTTCACCCATTGCGTTCACTCCTTTCAAATGCTGTGTTTATTTGTTCCTATATGGAGCAAGAATAGCGTCCGTTATTTCGGATAACTCCATTTCTCCTTCAATGTATTTGGCGAAATACTCCATGCCTTCTTTTGTCGGTGGAAGAGCATCTAATGTCGATAACGCAATACCGTCTTTGACGATTTTTTCACGTTCTTCCCTTGTTGTATCTTTGATAAGAACACTCATTTTTTCGCTCCTTTCAAGTGTGTTGATCGTTGATGATCGTTCCCCGTATGAACTTTTCGTGCATTACGGTCACGGCAATGAATGGTCATTGTCCCCGAAGCATCCTGCCCGGTTTCAGAGCCTTGGCTTCGGTCAAGCTTATGTCGTTATTCTGTTTTCAAGGTTCTGTATATATTATACGGCGTGATTTTATATTGACGTAAAATTTACGGCGATACGCAAAAACGACCGATATAACTGCTATATTTTGGGGATAAAAAAAGCAAGCATAAATTGATAAAAAACAAAAAAGGATACAAATATACCGTAATAATACATACCATTACGTTAAATTTGTATCCTTAAATAATTCTTTATCAATTTATGCTTGCTGCATATATGCTGTTTCTTAACAGCGTATCATCATTATACAGGATATCTTTCCGTTTGTCAATACTTTTTTGAAAATTCTTTTATACACTGCATATATTGTTGTTATATTATTTATTTGACATAAGCTTACACCGATGATATGATATAATAAAACAAAATAATTTCAGGAGGAAATTAAAATGAAGCTTTTTGTTGATGATAGAAGAACCCCGCCCGAAAAAGGCTTTGAATGTGCTGAGGACTACGAGGGAGCAGTTTTCCTTATTCGCTATATGGATTTCGAGTTTGCAACGCTTGATTATGACCTCGGAGATGGTTTTACGGGACTTGATATTCTCAAATTTATGCATGAAAACCAAAAATACCCTCGGCATCTGAACATACATTCAGATCATCCCGAGGGCAGAGTTTTGATGCGTGATTTTGCAAAGGAGAATTTTCCCGAAGACATACGGATAACGATGAACAGCGTTGATTGAAACACAATACGATTCTCTGGCGATAAAAGAAAATACGGAGTTATACGAGCGTATTGTTGCGCCCATTAGTATTATCGAAAAGGTGACGATAAAAGGTGACGATAAAAAAGCGACGATAAAAAAGTGACGATAAAACACCGACGATAAATGCAATATAAAAGCAGGACAGAAGTCAATGATAATTGGATTCATACGAGAATATGGGTCGGCAGATGTCAATATCGTTTCAAAATAAAAACTGCATAATATAATACAGTTTGCCAACAATAACTATAAGAATGCCAACTTCAGTTGGCAAGCTTGCTTGATTGTTGGCAAAATTAGCAAAATAACGCAACAAATTTGGCAAATTTCCTAACAGTTGCCAACTTTGTTGTTAAGCGCAGATGTTATGTATGCAGGGCCGAATGCGCATTGCTTGCAGCGAAAAAAATAAATGAGCACCACATTCTTCTGTGATGCCCATTTGTTTAAACAACGTAAAATCGGCATCTTTGACCGTTGATACCCTGTGATTTCTACATACGCTAGAATTATTTCAGCAGTCAAACAAATCGCTGTGAGTTCCTGTTGCCGAGAGAGTTAAAATAAGAATGTCATCTTCAATGCGGTATATAAGAAGCCAATCAGGTTGAATGTGGCATTCACGATGACCTTTCCAGTTTCCGCTCAATGGGTGGTCACGATTTTTTTCGGGAAGCGCCTCACCATTTGCAAGAGCTTTGATGATTTCATCAAGCAGTTCGATAGGAAGATGTCGCTTTATGGCATTTTTGTAGTCTTTTTTAAACTGTGAAGTGAGCTTTACGGTGTACTTCATGATTTAAGCTCCTTGAAAAGCTCATCAATATCTGTATATCCCTTGACATTGGGATCATGGGCAATTCTTTCGGCTTCGAGCATTGCTGCTTTTGTTCGTGCATTTGGATTACAATTGGCTGTTATCTCAAAAGGGATCCTTTCTTCACGAAGGCACTGACGGACAAAGATATTAAATGCAGTGCTGAGATTCATTCCCATACTTTCAAACAAAGCTTCGGCATCTGCTTTAAGTTTAGCATCCATTCGGATACTGATATTTGATGTATTGCTTTTTGCCATATGATCACGTCCTTTCTATCTATATTATATGTTAATTGCACGAAAAAGTCAATGCTTTGCACGAAAAACTTTATGAAAACAACTGTAACTCCATATTCTTTTACCGTTTTCTCACGGTCGGTATTGTTCATCACCGAAAGCGTTCCAAGACAAAAAAACACATCATTTTTGTCCGTTATTTGACCGTTAAAACTGCAAAAAGATACTTAACAACGGGCAAAAACCACTTTTTGCCAACTTGATGTAAATGGCTATTCTACGTCGTTTGAGCTGCATTATTAAGGATGTGAAAAACGGCATGATAGAATTCAAGTCCGGTCAGCGGCACCAAACATAACTCCGCAAACGTAGCTATTTCGACGTTTGCGGAGTTGTTTTTTATGTAAAAATGCTTTTGGTCTTTGCTTGGTCTTTATAAGACAGTAATGCGTTTACTTGTCAGACTGGGTCAACTGAAGCGCCTCGGCTACCGCATCCATAGCCGCTACCTGCGCTGACTGAAAGGAATGAGCGTAGATCTGCAAAGTCCTGCATATATAGGCGTGACCGATGATGATAAGGCGGCAGCTGCAGCAAAATTTCGATGGTACAAGCGTGCAATAAAAAATATCGGTGATATTTTCGTACCAATTATCCATGCGATCGTTACCACAGAACTTCTGAACGGTCTGCTGGGCGGTCTTGTTCAGATATTCCACGAAATGGCGGATTCCTATATTTATGGACTGCTTAACATTTTTTCAAACACATCACTGACATTCCTTCCTATATTTATTGCAATTTCCGCAGCTAAGATCTTCGGCGGTAATCAATTTCTCGGTGCTGTTATCGGAATGATAATGATACACCCAAGCTTAGTAAATGCTTGGACGATCGCAGGCTGCGCAGAAACATCAACGCTATGGTCATGGTTAGGATTATGGAACATTCAGAATGTAGGCTATAAGGGACACGTTATTCCCGTAATTCTTTCGGTATGGCTGATGTCAGCTATTAAAAAGCAGTTCCATAAAAAAGATCCCCGAAATGTTCGACCTTTTCGTTACTCCGCTTTTATCCGTACTTACTATTGCTCTTGACAGACAAAGTATACAGGGACTGGAAAGGTTTTATGACCCGAAGCATTCTGCTGTTCCTCGTATGATAAAAATGACCGTAGACGCTGCCTGCAGCTAACATTTATTCCCATATTGAATATTTCTCAAAGGTGAATATGGCTGAAAAAATCAATAAGGCGTTAGAAAATACCGAGTGTTAGAAAAGTGTTAGAAATGTCGTAAGTTTGTCGTATCAAGAAAACAAAAAGCGCTTTCAAAGCTGTAAAAAGCCTTGAAAACGCCTATTTTGCGTGGTGCGGATAATGTGACTTGAACACACACGGTATTGCTACCACTAGAACCTGAATCTAGCGCGTCTGCCGATTCCGCCATATCCGCATTTATTAACGACTAATACATTATACATAATTTTGAATGATTTGTCAATAGCAAATGGGAAGTTAATATTTTATTTACATTTTTAAAAGCTAAACCGGGTCGCTTCGGATGCAGAAAGTATACACGCAGACGTTGTCTCCCCAATGACAAGTAACGTCAAAGCAGCGAAATGCCGAACCGTCTTCATAGTCTGCCAGACCGGAACTTAGCGCCGTTGCCCAATGAGTATCGAGTGAAAAAGAAATTACATTTCCGTTGACTTCAGGGGTAATATCAACAACCGCTGCACGTTTGTCATATTTCATAGTACCATCCGGTCTTATTAACGTATCGGTAACAGTAACTTTGTCGGGCGCGGTATTTTTTTCGGGAATTATAATTTCAAATACAGTCCCGTTAGGATAAAAAAGAGGTTCTCCGTATTTTTCAATCCATTCGGAAGCGGTGGCGTCCAAAAGGTAAACAGTGTTGCCCCAACAGGAAAGGTTAACGGTGCTGCCAACTGAAGTACCGCCTGCTGTGACTGAAACCTCAGGAGGTCCTTTCGGTATTTTATTTCCGCAACCGGAAAAAATCAAAGCTGCACAGGCAAGCAATGCAATTATTTTCATTTTCATAATAAGCAATTCTCCGTATATTTTGGTTGTTTTTATTTTATCATGCTAAATTTTAAGTGTCAAGTTACAGCATAATTACATTACGGTAACATTAAAAAAGTGACGATTTTCTGTTGAATGTGTTCAAATGATGAAACTTTATTTTGTCTATTGACAACAAAATAGCTGTATGATACAATCTGTAACGTGGTTAATAATTAATTATGTTAATTAATTGGGAGTGATAGCCGTTGAACAGCGATATAAATTTCGAGATAGACGAAAAATTCCGCAGAATGAGACAGCTCATGATGCAGATGCCTATTGATAACGGTATTTCGCACGGAGAATTCGGATTAATGAATATTATTTATGATAATGGTTCAGATGATGGAATAACAGTGTCGCAGATCGCATCTGCTTTAGAGGTCACGCCGCCGGCCGTTTCAAGAACTCTTAAATCACTTGATGAAAGAGGACTTATAGAACGGAGGATAAATGCGCTGAACAGGCGCAGCACTATCGTGCGTCTGACCGAGCAGGGCATAGGAATACTTAACTCAGCTCATGAAGGTATGCTGAAAATGGTTGCGGAAATCAACAGAAAAATGGGCGAGGAGCGTGTTAAGGAATTTAATCTGCTTTTTGGTGAAATTCTTGAAATAATGTCAGATTATGTGAATAAAAAGGAGGATAAGAGCAATGATCAAAATTCTGAAGCATCTCGGTAAATCCATTGTATGGGTACCGGTGATAATCGCATTGCTTGTAGTACAGGCAATATGCGACCTTGCGCTGCCACAGTATACTTCCGATATTGTAGATGTGGGAATACAGCAGGGCGGTATTGAAAATGCTGCGATCGATGAGATACGCGGCGAGCAGTTTGAAAAGCTGCTTATGTTTGATAAAAGCGGAGTGCTGACAGAATATTATTCTTACGATGCTGACGGCGGAAATGCTTCGCTTATTGCTGAGAACAGTGAAGATGCCGATGAAGCAATTTTATATCCTGCAGCAGTTGTTTACGCTCTTGAAAATGCGGATTTGTCGCAGTTCTCAGCGGAGGGCGGAATGCCTGCGCTTCCTGACGGAATGACTGTTACTGATGCGCTTCTCTCAATGCCCGAACCGCAGAGAGAAGCGATTATCGAAAATATAAACAGTCAGTTTGATGGTTACAGCGATATAATGCTTTCCCAGATGGCGATAGGTTTTGCAAAAGACGAGCTTGCTGCACAGGGCAATGATATGACGGAAATTCAGATGAAATATATTTTGAAAACCGGCGCAAAAATGCTTGCTATGGCGCTTTTGGTCATGACAGTAACGATAATTGTCGGATTTATTGCCGCACAGCTTGCAGCGCTGTTTGGTATGAACGTCCGTGAAAAGATTTTCCGCAAGGTTGTCTCGTTTTCAAACAGCGAAATGGACAAATTCTCAACTGCTTCTCTTATAACACGTTCCACAAACGATATCCAGCAGGTACAGATGGTTATTGTAATGATACTGCGAATGGTTCTCTATGCGCCTATTCTCGGTATAGGCGGTATTATCAAGGTAGTAAAAACAGGCACAGGCATGGGCTGGATAATAGTGCTTGCAGTTGCGGTAATAATTGCGCTTGTAATAGTGCTTATGATAGTTGCAATGCCTAAATTTAAAATTATGCAGAACCTTGTGGACAGACTTAACCTTGTTACCCGTGAGATACTTACGGGACTTCCCGTTATCAGAGCGTTCAGCCGTGAGAAGTATGAAGAGGAGCGTTTTGACACAGCTAATAAAAATCTGATGAAAACACAGCTTTTCACCAATAGGGTAATGACGGTGATGATGCCGTTTATGACTCTTATTATGAATGGAATAAGCGTGCTTATCGTATGGTTCGGCGCAAAGGGTATTGACAACGGCGAAATGCAGGTAGGCGACATGATGGCGTTTCTGACCTATACAATGCAGATAGTAATGTCTTTCCTTATGCTGACTATGATCTCGATAATGCTTCCGAGAGCTGCTGTTTCGGCAAACCGTATCAACGAAGTTCTTGAAACAGAGGCCTCTGTGGCAGACAAGGAAAACGCTTCATCTGAGGGGATTACCGACGGAAAAGTTGTTTTTGATGATGTTTCTTTCAGCTACGGCGATTCCGAGGAAAACGTCCTGCATCATATCAGCTTTACCGCAAATCCGGGAGAAACTACAGCTTTTATAGGAAGCACCGGCAGCGGCAAATCAACGCTGATAAATCTTATTCCTCGTTTCTTTGACGTAACGGAAGGCAAAATTACCATAGACGGTACGGATATCCGTGATTTTACACAGCATTATCTTCGTGAGAATATTGGTCTTGTACCTCAGAAAGGCGTGCTTTTCAGCGGTACGATTTCTTCAAACCTCCGTTTCGGTGATGAAAATGCTTCTGATGAACAGCTTGAGGAAGCCGCTTCGATAGCGCAGTCCACAGACTTTATAGAAGCTAAACCCGAGAAGTATGAAAGTCCAATTTCTCAGGGCGGTACTAACGTTTCAGGCGGACAGAAACAGCGCTTGTCAATTGCAAGAGCGATAGTTAAAAAGCCTAAGATATATATTTTCGACGACAGTTTTTCGGCGCTGGACTATAAAACCGATGCAGCGCTTAGAAAGGCTCTTAACGAGCAGGTAGCAGGCTCTACCGTGCTTATCGTTGCACAGCGTATCAGTACGATACTCCATGCGGATAAGATAATTGTTCTTGACGAGGGTAAAATTGCAGGTATCGGAACTCACGAGGAGCTGCTTGAAACCTGTGAAATTTATGAGCAGATAGCAAGCTCACAGCTTTCCGAGGAGGAGCTTAAACGCGGTAAAAATTCGGGAAAGGAGGCTGAGTAATATGGCAGAAATGAACAGACCGCCCAGAAGAGGACCGCGCGGTCCCCACGGTCCCGGACCGGGTCCCGTAGAAAAAGCAAAGGACTTTAAAGGAACTGTCCGCAAGCTTATTAAATATATCGCACAGTATAAAGCTGCAGTTATTGCCGTAATGATTTTTGCTGTGGGAAGCACTATATTCAATATTGCAGGACCAAAGGTGCTCAGCAACGCCACAACGGAAATTTTCAACGGACTTGTCAGCAAGGTTCAGGGCGGAGACGGAATCAATTTTGAGAAAATTGCTGAAATTATTCTTATGGTTATGGGAATGTACGTCCTAAGTGCGTCATTTGGATTTGTTCAGGGCTGGCTTATGACAGGCATTTCGCAGAAAATGACTTACCGTATGCGTAAAGAAATTTCCGAAAAAATACACCGCATACCTATGAAGTATTACGAAAGCAATACCCACGGCGAGGTGCTTTCGAGAGTTACAAACGATGTTGATACTCTCGGAATGAGCCTTAATCAGAGTATTACACAGCTGATAACATCGGTAACAACAATTATCGGCGTACTGGTTATGATGCTTTCAATAAGCTGGATAATGACGCTTATAGCGCTGGTTATACTTCCTATATCAATGATTCTGATAATGCTTGTTGTAAAGAAATCGCAGAAATATTTCAAACAGCAGCAGGAGTACCTCGGTCATGTCAACGGACAGGTCGAGGAAATCTACGGCGGACACCTTGTTGTAAAGGCGTTCAACCGCGAGGAAAAGGCTCTTGAGGAATTTGAGCGTGACAACCGTGTGCTGTATAAATCAGCAATGATGTCACAGTTCCTTTCGGGTATGATGCAGCCGATAATGCAGTTTGTGGGCAATCTCGGCTATGTTGGCGTTGCTGTAACGGGCGCATGGCTTGCAGTAAAGGGTACTATCTCTGTCGGTGATATTCAGGCGTTTATTCAGTATGTACGCCAGTTCACACAGCCTATAACCCAGATAGCACAGGTTTCAAATATGCTTCAGTCAACTGCTGCGGCGGCAGAAAGAGTATTTGAGTTCCTTGAAGAACCCGAGGAGCAGAACAATTCGGAGAATCCTATTGCTCCCTCTGAAATTCAGGGCAATGTTGAATTTGAACACGTTCGCTTCGGCTATGATCCGGAAAAAATTATCATCAGCGATTTCAGCGCAAGCGTAAAAAGCGGTCAGACCGTTGCGATAGTCGGTCCCACAGGTGCAGGAAAAACTACGATGGTCAAGCTGCTTATGAGATTTTACGATGTGAACAGCGGTGCTATCAAGGTTGACGGTCATGATGTCCGTGAATTTGACAGAAGCGGACTTCGTGAAGCATTCGGTATGGTATTGCAGGATACATGGCTTTTCAACGGTACGATAATGGAAAATATCCGCTATGGCAGACTTGACGCAACCGATGAAGAGGTCATCGCGGCTGCAAAGGCGGCTCACGTTGACCACTTCATCAGAACGCTTCCCGACGGTTATCAGACTGTTCTTAACGAAGAGTCGGGCAACGTTTCGCAGGGACAGAAACAGCTTCTTACAATTGCCCGTGCAATTCTTGCGGACAACAGAATTCTGATTCTTGACGAAGCTACAAGTTCTGTAGATACGAGAACGGAGATCCGTATACAGAAAGCGATGAATAACCTTATGAAAGGCAGAACAAGCTTTGTTATCGCTCACCGCCTTTCAACTATCCGCGACGCCGACCTTATACTTGTAATGAAGGACGGCGACATTGCAGAGCAGGGAAGTCATAACGAGCTTATCGCCAAGAACGGCTTCTATGCGGCTCTTTATAATTCACAGTTTGCAGAAGCATAAAAATACGGTCACGGAAAAGATTGCTCTTTCCGTGACCGTTTATTATGTTAATGTAATGTCATGTGCAGATTCCGTTAAACGGAAGCCGGCATTACTTGCAACTACCGCGGAAGCAGTTGAGAATGAAAGAAATGATCTCGAAACAGTTCATTTTTTGTACCTCCTGATTTATTTCCGTTACGGTTACAAAACGGTAACGGATTAATTAAATTATAACAAAAGGGTTACAAAAAATCAAGCTGTAAGTTATGGGAACGGAGGGTCAAATACCCATGTCTGCTTTTACCATTTCCGTCATAAGCTCACTTACACGTTCAGCACCGTTGGCATTGCACCATTCGGTAATTTCCGTCCACTTTTGGTCGAACTCTTCGGCAGGGGCGGTAACGGCGTTTGGGACTTCCGTTTTTACATAGGTTTCAAGACCTTCAAGGAGTATTGACATTTCGCTCAGAGCAGGTATTTCCATGTCGCTTACAAGCGTGCGGTTTATAACGGGAAGAGCATCTCTTTGCGGGAAAAGCTCTGCAAAAAGGTCTATACCGTAAGCTTCAGCGGCAGCCTTTTTAGGCTCATTATAAGACGAGATATATTTTTCCGCAGCTGCCGAATAGAATGTTCCGTTAGGCTTTCTTTCGGTAAGTCCTCTCATGGGGAACGGTTCGGTGAAAAGTCCTGCGCCCGTATCTGCCGAATAGCTGTCGGAATCGGGTGAGAACTCAGAGTTAATGCTTTCAGTACCGAAATTCACAAGCTCCTGCGCCTCGTCTCCGCACCACCAATCGAGAAAACGGAAAGCTCTTTCAGGTTCTTTGCATGAGGTCGTTATTGCAATTCCGTCGGCAGGGGAGAAGCCGTAATCTGCAAGAAAAGTTACCTTTGTATCGCTGTCAAGCGCAACCGGCAGAGGACAGTATGTTCTGTCATATTTAGCTGCTGCTTCAAGCTTTTCTTCGGCAGGAGAGTAATCTGCATAATAATCCGCAATTGCAGCTGTATTTCCAAGAGCGATCCTGTCGAGATAAGCGTCATGTTTCAATGAAAAGGAATTTTTATCAAGTACACCTTCGTTGTACATTTGATTAAGCCATTTAATAAATTCTCCCGTACGGGGGTCAGTCCATTTGTAAACCGCCTCGCCGGTTTCGTTATCAACGAGAAATTCTCCGTCATTCGGATAACCGAGAACGTAGTTTACTCTTGCGCTTACCGTGTCAATCCACTGATTTTTCGGAGAACCGCAAAGCAGCAAACCGGTGCATTCGGGGTGCTTTTCCATGTACTGCTTCAGACATTCGCCAAGCTGTTCAAGCGTAGTAATTTCGGGATATCCAAGCTCCGCAAGAACAGCATACTGTATCTGAAAAGTTCCGTCAGCGGTAAACTGTGCAGGCGAAGAACCTCCTGTTCCGAATGTGTATATTTTGCCGTCAGAGTACCTGAGCCCGTCAAGTTTTTCTCCATAGAGGGCAGGGAAGAACTCTCCCGTACTTTCAATATAATCGTCAAGCGGAACGAGCATTTCTGATGAAATAAGTTCTTCCGTCCGTTCTCCGGCATAAATAAGGTCGGGAAGTGTTCCTGAGGCTGTCAGAACGTCAAGATCTGTTTCGCCGTCGGGATGTGTGATTTCAAGAGTAACTCCCGTGCGTTCTGTGATTTCAGCGGCTATCGGATTATCAAAGCTGATACTGTTTTCGCTGTCGTTAATAAAAAGCGAAAATGTAATGGGCGATGTATCCATCGGAGGAATGGCTTTTTCGGTTTCAGTTGTTTCAGAAGCGGAAATTTCCGTGCCCTGAGACGTTTCAGAAAGACTTTCAGTTAATGATGTTACTTCCGAAGTATTGCCGTCTGAGCAGGCGCATAACGACGTTAAAAGTGCGACGGATATTATAATTGAAACATATTTTTTTATTTTCGTTTTCATTGCCGATCTCCTAAAAAATGAATTATGATCTGTTTTGGAAGCAGACCGTATATAAATTACTTTATCACAAATTTTCCTTTATCCAATACAATAATTATATATAATTTATTGTAAAAATTATATGTTTTGCGATATATCTTAAAAAAATGTTGTGTAAAATACTGGAATGTAAAAAATATGCTTGAAAAATGTTTTATGCTGTTGTATAATAATAAGGTATGATATTTTTAGTTTAGGAAAGGTTTTTTATGTCACATAATTTTATGTCACATAACAGCACTAAAGCTTCGGCTGCCGATGTCGCCGTAAATATTGCGGCAGTCCTTTTAACGGCAGCTGTTGCAGTATTGCTTTGTATATATTTTTTAAAGCAGAACGGAGTATTTGACAAAACATCAGGTGAGCTCCAGACGCCCCATGTAATAGGTACGGAACAGGTAGGTGAAATGCCTGTTGTGACCGAAACGGTGACAGAGTCTGCTTCACAAACGGAAACTTCTGCTGTATCGGTTACAGAGCCTGTTCAGACTGTTGCAACCGGAGATTTTGACCCGGAATTTTTTGAAAAGGTATTCATGGTGGGCGACTCTCTTTCAGTCGGATTTATAAATTATGAATATCTAAAGCCTGAGAATGTTTTTGCACAGGTGGCAATTACACCATCATCTGTAATGACAACTGAAATTGACGGTGTTTCGGTATATAAAAAGGCTGCGGACTTTGATCCCGAATATATTTGTATAATGCTTGGAACTAACGGGCTTTCTTATCTCAAGGGCAGTTATATGGCGGAAAAAATGAACGTATTTATAGACGAACTGGAGAAAAACTGTCCGGAAGCTCAAATCGTCCTTGTATCTATTCCGCCGGTCACCGAAAAGCATGAGTCCGAGAAGCCTGAAAAGGTAGATTTGATCATCAGATATAACGAGCATATTAAAAAGCTTGCTGCTGAAAGGTCATTGGTTTATGCGGATTCATATCCCCAACTTTGCGATGAAACCGGATATCTTGCTTCCGATTATGCAGAAACAGATGGTCTGCATCTTAAAATTCATGCGTATCCTGTAATACTCAGTACGATCCAGGCGGCGGTGGAGAACAATACGGTACCGTCACTTGACGATATTTCAGAGGAGCTGCTTGTTGATATCGAGAGTGAGATGGATGAATCCACGGTGTTTGAACAGACTTCACAAGCTATACAAACAGAAATTTCTGCTGAAATGCAAAGCGAAACATTTACAAAAAATAATTAATTGAAAGGAATTCAGATATGAAAAAATCAATTATTGCAATTTCAATTCTTTCAGCGCTTCTTTTTGCTGCCTGCGGAAGCGAGCCTGAAACTGTTCAGGCAGGCGGAACTGTTGAAACTTCAGATACCGTTTCGGTAACTGAAGAGACTCCGTCAGCGTCGGCAACAGCTGCGGATATCACCGCTGCCGTTATGGCGGAAATAGAGATACCCTCAGCCGTTGAAAAAAATGCGGAAAATATCGGTGCGTTTTATGATATTGATACCTCTGCTATAGCAGAAATGTCAGTTTTTATCTGCGGAAGCGGAGCTTATCCCGATGAGCTTGCTGTGTTTAAATTCAACGATGCAGACAGCGCAAAAACGGGCGCAGAGGCAGTTCAGAAACGTCTTGACGACCAGATAGCACTTTATACCGATTATACTCCAGACGAAATGTATAAGCTTAACGATGCGGTACTTATCACAAAGGACAATTGGGTCATTCTTGCGGCTTGTTCGGATAACGCCCGTGCTAAGGAAATTATCGATTCTCTCCTGTAAAAATACATACCTTTTAATACCTGTAATATCCTGCCCGTTATTCAGCATAAAATAAAGTTAAAGCTGAAAAGAAACGGGCGGTCGAATGGATAAAAAAACAATAAAAACGATACTTTTTACGGCTTTTCTTGCGGCAGCTCTTGTGGCTGCAGCAGTTAAGCCTGAATTTTTTTTGGGAATACTTTCAAAAGCGTCTGCGCTTCTCATGCCCGTGCTCATAGGCGCGGCAATCGCTTTTGTGATGAATATTCCCGTTATGAAATTTAGAAAATATTTTTCACGGATATTTAAACGAGCAGGTGAAAGAACTCTTAATATGCTTTCAATAGCGGCGGTGTACATTATTTTTATTGCCATAATTACAGGAATAATATGGGTAATAGTTCCGAGGCTGATTTCCTGCATAGCACTTTTTATCGGGAATTTTGACCGTTATTACAGCAACTTTATAGGATATTGCAGCAGGCTGGAAAGCGGCGATACGCTTGGGATTTTCTGTGCTTTGAAGAATGCTATTGAGGGGCTGAATAAAAAAATCCCTCAAATGCTTGAAACGACAGCAGTAAAAACTTCAGAGCTGGCAGGCGGAATTGCAAAACTGCTGATTGGATTTGTAATTTCAATTTATATTCTCATTGACAAGGAAAATATACGCCGAGGTACCGCACTGATAGTTCGTCATATCTCAGGAGAACGTTATGAAACGGTTTGCAAACGTTACCGAATGGTGTATGAAATATTCAGCCGCTTTGTTGTGGGACAAATTTCCGAGGCAGTAATACTCGGTGTGCTTTGCTTTATTGGTATGACTATTTTCAGGTTTGAGTATGCACTGCTGATAAGTACAATTATCGGCATAACAGCATTGATTCCCGTTATCGGCGCAATAATCGGTACAGTACCGTCCGCTTTGTTGTTGTTTATGGTAAATCCGATACGGGCAGTTTGGTTTGTGGTGTTTATAATAGTTCTTCAGCAGCTTGAAAATAATTTCATTTATCCGAGAGTAGTCGGAAAAAGTCTTGGTATACCACCGCTTTTAGTGCTTCTGGCAATACTTCTTGGCGCAGGAATAGGAGGTGTGGCAGGAATTTTGCTCGGAGTTCCGCTTATGTCTCTCGCATATGCTGTGTTTAAGGAGAAATTGTGCTAAGAAATGGCTGTGGAGAAATGATTTAAGGCAGGTTACAGACAAATTATCTGAAAGCAGTAATTGTTTATTTTTAAATATGTTTTGTTGTAAGTTTGTCGTAAGCTTAGATTCGTAAATTTTTTTGTTAATAGTGATATTAAAAAAGCAAACCCACAAATCCAATCTACAAAAGGATTTGTGGGTTTTTAAGCTGGTGAGCCATTGGGGATTTGAACCCCAGACCCTTTGATTAAAAGTCTTTTTGGACAAGGTTTTTCAAATCGCGTAAAATAGCGCCAAACGACGTATTTAAGCCATTTAAAGCCGTTATAATAAATGAACAAAAATTAGTAAAAATGTACTTTTATTCGTCAAAAATTCGTCAGATTTCGTCAGACAATTTTTGCAGCTGCGCGAGTTGTTTCGATGTCATCATGAACATACACCTGCGCTGTAACATTTATGTCTTTATGCCCTAAAAGTTTTTGAATAGTATATATGTCGACTCCGTTTCTGCGGAGCTGAGTTCCGCGTGTATGGCGCAGCTCATGCGCTGTAAGTTCAATCATGCAATGGCAATTTTTAACCATTGTTTTCATGTGACGCTCAAGCTTTCTGCTCCAGCTCCGAGGAGTCTGAATATCATTGTTTACGTTTGGAAATACATATATGCTGCTTTTCGGCAATTCTGACAAGAGACCACACAATTCCGTGCTGATAGGTATTGTTCTGTAACTGTCCCATTTCGGTGGACGTATTTCAACCCCTCCACCCTGTTTTTCGGCAACGGAACGGTCGACCCGTAATGTTTTATTTGTGAAATCAATGTCTTTCCACATCAGCCCGAGCAGTTCCCCACGGCGCAAACCTGTTTCAAGCAGAAAATACACATCGAAAAAGTCATTTTTAAAATACGCCTTGGCTTTGGTAATCTGAGCGTCGGTGTATACCTTTTTTTCGTGTTTTTCTACATTACTTATATACGCCGCGTTTTTGGCAGGATTTTTAACAATCAAGTCGTTGTCAATGGCAGCTTCAAAAATGCCGCAAAGACAGAGTTTTATTTTGTGAAGAAGGGACTCCGAGCAGGTATCAGACTTCGATGCGTAGAAATTCTGTATATCTATTTGTTTAATGTCAATCAGCTTTGCGTTGCCGAGGTAAGGGATAAGGTGATTTTCAACGGTACTTTCGTAGGTGTTTCTGTACGTGTTGGCGGAAACTGACGATTTTTTATAGGATTTCAGCCATTTACGCGCCCAAACGGCAAAAGTGGTATTATTGCCCGAAAAAACTTCACCTGTTCTTGCAGAGACTTCACGCTCAAGCTTGTACTGTTCGGCTTTAGCGCGTGCGTCAGCTTTGCTTTCGTAGCTGTAAAAACTTTTATATTTAGCTTTGCCGTCGATAGTGTGACTGATTACAGCCTTATACTCAAATCTTCCGTCTTCTCTGGTTGGCTTTTGCTTTTTGGGACGTCCCATAAACATACCTCCTTATAACTTTCCCCCGTTCCGTAAGGTTCGGGGGATTATTATTATCTAATGGTTTTAAGATTAACCTATATGCAAACGGCTTTCAAGAGCCTCACGGAGAACGGAAGAAAAGTTAATATGCTCCTTTTCTGCAAGTTCGTTAAGGTACATCGGTATTGTAAGTGTCTTTTTAACAGCCTTTGAGCAATATTTTTTCTGATATTCAAGCCAGTTGAATTCAACGAGAGCAATAAACTGCCCATTTTCAAGGGGAACGTCCTCGGGGTTGGACGGCTCGGGAATATCCCTGTTCTTTTCGGTCATAACCTCGATACACAAGCCAAGAGCCTCGTTAATGTTTGTGAGAGCTTCCGCAACGGTTTCTCCGAAAGAATTGCAGCCGTCAATATCTGAAATCCATACAGCATATCCGTTTCCGTCCTTTTGAAGTACAGCAGGATAACAATATTTAGTTTCCATAAAAAAGCCTCCTATCAATATAATTATATGCAATGCTCCGCAGGACTATTTAAGCCCTGCGTCTTTAAGTATCTTCTGTTCAAGCCCTTTTCCAAGGTCTTTACAGTGCATAGGAACGGTTGTTGTTTTTCCCGTTGCAGGATTTTCAAGAAATAAATGCGACCCTCTTTGCCGTATTTCCTCAAATCCGTTTTCTTTAAGAAGCTTAACCATTTGCTTCGGTGTCAGCGGCATTTCCGTTCCCCCTTTCTGTAATTATATTATAACACGTATTACACGTATTGTCAAGGCTTTTTAAAATATTTTTTATTACTTACAATTTTCCCCCGTTCCGGATTTTTAATATTTTAAATTAATCTTTGCAGAAATTTTTCCACTATTCAATTCATTAAGCTTTATTATTTTAGCTTCATAATCATCAATATCATTTAAAATATCATTGTATTTATTTGGTGCATATCCAATTTCTTGGTAGTCATTAAGAAAAACATATTTGCATTTCATAAAATCAAAATCGAATTCAAGTTCATCACCTTCATCAGCAAATTCAAGAGCTTCTTGCATATCATTAGTTGAAGATTGTAATGTAAAAGAAATCTGATTTGCATATTCTTTCGGTAATGTTGGTTTGGCAGGAGCATAAAAAGCTATATTTATGTATATCTCATTTTCTTTAATGTCTGAAATCCTTGCGCAAATAGGCAATTCACGCTTCAAATAATCATATGCCATATCTTTCAATCTGCTTCTATATAAATATCCTAAGCGTATACGCGTAGAAGTATATAAAGCAACGGCTTCATGGTCATATGGATTGGTAGGTTCAGCTTCGACAATAACGTTTGCATCGTTTTTAGCGTAACTCAGTACAGCTGACATATCAGGCTCTTTTCCTTTAATAATGCAAATATGTACATCTTCATAGCAGTAAGCAGCTGGAAGTCCATTAACATCAGCAGGAAGAAAAAATGAACGAATAACAGGTTTTGACGTATTACTATTAGTAACATGAGGTAAATCATTTGAATTTTCTTTTGGCTGCTCCATGCTTTTTGTTTTTTCATATTTAGCAGATGTTTCATATTTTGAATTTAGTTCTGATTTGGATAAAGGGGTATAGTTCAATCCTTTTGATGTTGACTTTCTATTTTTGTTTTGCTTTGATTCAACATCTTCTTTTATTAGCAGGCTCAACAGCCACAAAAATAAAAATAGAACTACAATACAAATAAACACAAACATATAAAAATCTCCAATTCGATTTTAGTGTTTCAGCATTTTATTACAGCCGCCCGTAATGGGCGGATATAAACATTACAAATTTTTAATGACCTGCTGAACGAGTCCTACAACGCTAAGCCGCTGAACCTCTGCGCCCTCAAACCTGCGCGGTGGGTACATAGGATTAATGCTTATCAGCTCTATCCAGTCGTCACCGTAGTTGACCTTTTTAACAACGCCTTCCTCGCCGTCAATCAGGATCACAGCTATTTGGCCGCTGTATATGCTTGACTGCTTGCGTACAACAATCATATCCCCGTCCTCTATTTTGGGGAACATACTGTCGCCCTTTACTTTTATACATAATGTATCTTCAACATCGGCAGAATTTTTTATATAAAGAGGCATATAATCAACAACATCAGAACAGGCATATGCTCCGAAGCCTGCGGACACGCTCTCAAAGACGGGTATCATGTGTATGTTCTCGTTGGGTAACGGCTGAATATTGCTTTTATTTTTTTCGGTCCTGTAATCAAGTCCTAATTCATCAAGAGATATGTCAAGGATTTCTCCCAATTTTAATGCGGTTTCAAAATTAAACGAATTTAAATTATTTTCATATTTAGAATATGCTTGCTGAGTTATACCGAGATAATCAGCAACTTTTTTTTGCGACAAACGCAGTTCAGAACGTCGTTTGCGAATATTTTCTCCGATATTAGTAGTCATTTAATCACCACCTTTAAATACATTATAACAACTTTTTGTTGTAATGTCAATACTAAACAAAGAAAAAATGCACAACTTTACGCTGTAAATTTTGTACAACCTGCAATTGTAATTCCTCTTGACAAAGACAACTTGATGTTGTAAAATATAAATGTAAAAAACAACGTGAGGTTGTGATTATAAAGGTGGTGGTAAATTTGCGAGACTGGTTAATCAAGCTTCGTGGCAATGCTACGCAGAGTGAAATTGCAGCTCGGCTTGGTATTACGCAACAGTATTACAGTTACATTGAAAACGGCGACCGTCAAAAAAAGATGGACATACAAATTTGTGAAAAAATCGCAGAAGTTTTCAACATAACTGTTGCTGATGTAATAAGACTTGAATCCGAAAGAAGTTCATAAGTCTACGTAAAAAAGAGGAAGAGAGGTGAGAAGGTTGAGCTTTATCGAAAGCATATCAAAAGATGTTGACGAGGAGTTCGGAAAGATATTTGACGGATTGTCAGGGAAAGCAATATCAAAAATATCTATTGAGCAGATAGATAAAAAAACAGACCGTATGAAAGCAGAGGCAACTGCTTACATCGGTCTGAAAGGCGAAATGTGCAAAGAGCTTATCAAGAAATTAAGCGAGATTGAATGATTGATTTTGCAACAAGAATAATATACAACGCTGCGGAAAGGAAGTCAAGAAAGCGAGGTGAGAGGAATGGTCAAATGGGAGTTGACGAAAATCAAGGAAACAAATTGCGAAGGTGCAAATGACTTGATTAAAGAAAACGACCTGACAAAAAATTGGCGCCTGATAAGCACATATCAGAACGCCGATAAAGCAATTATTTACATAATGGGGCGCTATGACTTAATCAACGTATCCTAAAACATATATGAGTTTTAAGTCATTTTTAAGCATTTCATCCGGTACATAAGTGTATGTGGTTATCAAAACCCATCCATCTGCCAGATAAGAATTTGCTTCGTCCAAATTTGATGTTTGATGTAATTCTTTTACATCGCTTAATGAAAACATAATACCCCTCCTTTCGCTGTGTTGTCATTATTATACAGCAGGGTCAGGGACAATGTCAAGGAGGTATAAAATTGAACGATCTTATCAAAGTAAACTACACCGAAAGCGAGCAGCCGACGGTAAGCGGAAGAGAGCTGCATGAGGCTCTGGAAGTCAAGACAGCATACAAGGACTGGTTTCCGAGAATGTGTGAATACGGTTTTACCGAAGGTGAGGACTTTTGCTCATTTTTGAGCGAAAGTACAGGTGGTAGACCAAGCACCGACCACCAGCTCACAATCCCCATGGCAAAGGAGATCTGCATGATACAGCGTTCCGAAAAGGGAAAGCAGTTTAGACAGTATTTCATCGAAGTTGAAAAGCAATGGAACACTCCCGAAG